>JAUNSO010000015.1:12046-51398 GCA_030539165.1 bacterium | reverse complement strand
ATCATTTATAACATTCCTTTCACAAAAAATGGCCGGACATCACATCCGACCATTTTATCATATCACATATATCTGTTCTTTTCACCATGGATTAGAGCAGGGCTTTCACAAATTCTACCGGAAACATTGTCTTTTCAGCTGTCTCTTCAACACTCAGTCCCTGAGCAAGATAACGTTTTGCTACACTTTCCATGCTTTCTGCAACTTCCACGATATACTTATCATAATCATAGAAACGAAATACACACTGACCCCAGGGATATTCCTTCGCGGTGTGGATGAATTCTATACCTTCCACCTTCTGGAGCTTTTCCTGCCAACTGTCCAGATCTTCTACTTCAAAATAGAGCTCGAAATTGTTAGGGCGATCCTTCCCCGAAAGTGGTTTTCCTACTAAATCTGCAAAATCTGACTGAGCAGATAATCCTCTGTCAAAGGCAACGTGAGTTCCAAGATCCATCATGATCTTCTGTTCCATAATGTCTGCATAAAAATGTTTGGTTCTTTCCATATCAGAGACGGAAAGTAATGTACCTTGATATACCATTTAATATCACTCCTTAAGTTTGTTTTCTGTATTATAACTCAGAATTTAGCCAACTCACTGTAAAAATCGGACATGTGATCACGATATTTTTGCGGCGTAATACCACAGATGGAGGTAAAATCTCGAATGAAATGCGGATCGTCGTAAAATCCGCTCTCCATTCCGGCTCGAATGATGCTGATGTTAGGTCTGCGTAATATATGAAGTGCCTTATTGATGCGTACAAGACGTGAAAACGATTTGGTACTGGTTCCGACGTATTTGTTGAATGTACGACTGAGGTGTCTCTCGCTATAGTAAACATTTTGCGACAGGTCTTTAATAGAAAGTACGCCGTTATTCTTTAAAATCAAGTCATTTGCCGCCGAAAATTCCTGTGGGAATGACAGATCCTTCAGATGAGAAAAAAACAAGGTATCTACTGCTGTAATAAAATCATCTAAATCTGTCGTTCCTTCGATAGATTGTTCTATATCCCGATCAAATGCAGAGTCAAGATTGCCAAAGGGAATCAATAAATCAGTCAGCTCAAATTGAGGGATTTTACTAAAAGCATAGTAGCCTGCAGGCTGAAACTCCACAATAAACAATAAACTTGCAGAATTTGCATCATGTCCTACACAGGAGGGTTTTGTAATCGGTCCAAACAGATTACTCTTAATCTCTCTGGTATCACATGCATAAACGAGTGTAGCACAGCCATGAGGAATGACTGTATATTGCTCTGACATTGCCTCTGCCTGTGGAAAAGTGATTGTGTAATTGGAAATCCAGCTTCGCAGTCTGGGATGCGGAAGCAAATACAACACGTTACTGCCGCGAAAAAGAATCCTATTTGCCTGACGAAACGCTTTCATTGATTCTACTGTAAACATATGTGCCTCCGGCTACTAGGGGGTGACAATTTTACTCCACTCCTGATCCAGATAATTGCGATAACCGACTATTCTTTCATCAATCCGACGTGCATAGCTCCAGGTATAAGGTTCGAAATATTTGCTCCAAAAGTGAAGTGCTGTCGGATTCAGTGTCTCACAATCAACTCCAAGCCACAGCTTACCTTCTTGTTCGCAAGTCTCACAGAGATACTCTAAGAGCTGTACAGCAACTCCCGTTCCTCTACAATCCTCTGATACATATGCCCCGCATATATTAGCCATCTTAGGATGTTCTGTAATAAAGGTCTCTGCATCGTCATCCGTAAGCGCAAGATACCCAATATATTGATCCTCTTTCTTTGCAGCAAAGATGCGAATGTCATCATAACGATACCATTTTTTCGCTGCAGGAATATAGGTCGGGAAAAGTGTCGGAGCAAAAGCAAGATGTTCTACAAGCTTATGATGTAATGGTTCAATCTTATATTTCTGACTGCCTGTCAAAATTTCAAATGATAAATCTGGATTCTTAGATACAACTGCATTCTTGATTGCCGGTCTTTGATTCAACTGTATGATTGCATCACTGCAGCGTATCCCAAAACCATTCATAATAAAGGATTGTCCGACTTCCTCATCATGTGCGTAGCGGCTGAGTGCATAACTGCAGATGCCATCCTCCGCAAGTTGATTGCCGGTATGTTCAAATAGAAAAGATGCCAATCGTCCTCTATCTTTTCCACAAAACGCGCTGCCGCCAAGTGGTGAGAAGACCCCCTTGACTTCACCAAAGAAACCATCCATCGGGCCATAGAACAGCAGATAGCCAATCACCTGTCCATCTTCCAATGCTACACAGCCATATTTTTGATTCATAAGTGCATGGAGAAGGCTAGTGATTGCAGGGCGAATATCTTCTTTGGGTAATCCTTTGCAATGACTGCATTCATCTTGATATTCCTGAATTGCTAATGCTATTGCTTCGTTGATGTAGCTTTCTTTCATTTGGTCAAATATCATACTAACACTCCATATCTTTTTCGAATTCAATTTCATGTCTTAAGGGTATATCATAATCACCAACTAGCGGTATTTCAGGTTTCAGCTTCCTGGATACGTCCAGAGCATTATGATACAAATGAACCATATCATAAATCCTGCCTCGGATAACCATTTCTGTTGTGTACCAGTGCTTGATAATAAAATCATTTACAGCCTGACGGTTGTCTTCATTGAGAGGACAGTATTCCATACAAATCACCTTCATAGTCATCTTTGAAAATCCAGAATATCCATTGCTTCAAAACGCAAACTCTCTTTTGATGATAACACGTTGATTTTGAATTTACTACTGTAAACATAATGGGTCTTCTATTCCAAGACGTTGTTTTGGAAGTATTAAATGGGATTGCGGATGATAGATACAGAATATTGCTTTTAGGAAAAGTGAATAATAAAAGTACTTCTAATTTTAATTAAATAGCATATCGGCAGTAAATACACAATACTGCCGATATGTTATTGTAAAATAAAGAAAAAAGATATATAATAGTCTTTAGCATATCGGCAATATCCACATAATATTGCCGATATGCTAAAAATGAAAGGTGATAATAGTATGGAAATTTATTTATATAATTTAAGAAACAAAGAATATTTTAATAGAAATCAGTTGTTTGAAGAAATGAATAGATGTGGGTTACAAGTATCTGCTTCAAACTTTAAAGCAGTATTGCAGAAACTATTAGATGGCGGAGATATTGTAAGAGTAGGTAGAAATGCTTATTGTGTGGCTGGAATTGAAATAAAGAAGTACAGTCATAGCTATTCTGATGTTGCCAGTGATGTAGCAAAGGTGATAGAAAATAATTTTCCGTATTTGGTATTTTCAATTTTTGAATTAACTCAGTTAAATGTCTTTGTGAATCATCAAATTGCTCATAATGTAATTTTTCTTTCGGTAGAGGGAGACTTGGGAGATTTTGTGTTCGACAAGTTGAAGGAGCAATATCCCGGAAAAGTATTGATTAATCCTTCGGTAAATATATATTCTCAGTATTGGACAGAGGATATGATTGTAATTGAGAAGTTAGTTACTGAGGCACCTATGGGAACAGAAATTAAATGGCATACAAGAATTGAAAAGATGTTAGTGGATTTATTTTGCGACCCTATACAGAAGGAAGCATACAGTGTTTCTGAATTAAAAACAATACTAGAAGATGCTTTTGCACAGTTTGCAGTTGATGAAAGTTGTATGTTCAGGTATGCAAAAAGAAGAGGAGCAAGCGACAACTTAAAGAACTATATTAACAAGAATACAAATATTAGATTAAGGGTGGGATAAAGAATGCTATCAAAAGACAATTTTTCTGAGGAACATATAAGAGAATTACAGAAACAAAACAGAAGAGATCCCATTCTTCTAGAACGTACAGTATATGCATTTGGGTTGTTAGAGGCAATTAGCAGGGTAGGAATGCCCTTTATATTTAAGGGTGGAACCTGCTTAATGCTTTTGATGGATCAACCCAGACGATTGTCTACGGATATAGATATAATCGTAGAACCGGGAGTTGATGTTATACACTATATTGATGAGGCATCCAAGATATTTCCTTTTCTTAGAGTAGAAGAACAGAAGAGAAAGGCAAGAAATAGTATTGAAAAAAGACATTTCAAATTTACTTATGATTCACATATAGGTAACAGTGAATTATACATATTATTGGATGTTTTGTTTGAGGAACACCACTATGAAAATGTGGTTCAACGTGAAATCAAGAATGCTTTACTAAATACAGAACCGGAATATTTCAAAGTAAGAATGCCGAGTGCCGCCTGTATTTTAGGTGACAAATTCACTGCTTTTGCACCGCATACAACAGGGATTTTATTGGGACAGGATAAGAATATGGAAATTATGAAGCAATTCTATGATATTAGTAGTTTGCTTGATGTATTTGATAGTTTTGATGATATGCGAAATACCTATTATAAGGTTGTTATATCGGAAATTAATTATAGAGGATTGAACATATCGGGGGATGATTGCTTGAGGGATACATATGAAGCTGCATTATGTATTGCCTCACGCGGAAAAGCATTTACAGAGGACTATTCGGTGTATGTAAAAGCAATTCAGGATTTGAGAGGTCACATTTTCTCTGAGAATTTTAGCCCTGAGATTGCAGTTGGCAGAGCGGCAAAGATTATATATGCAGTAGCTTGTCTGCTGAAGAACCAAGAATATGAATCAGTAGCTGATTATGTTGAGTATATGAGTAAGAAGATTACAAATCAAGATCTTATGTGTTTGAAATATTTACGTAAAGCAAATCCGGTAGCGTATGCTTATGTGATAAAAGCTGACGAAGTTATGAATTTATAGTATAAGAGAACCTTGAGGAATCCATTATCAAGATTGAAGACCTATAGTTCTTCTGCTATAATAAAAATCAGGAATTTTGTGATACCAACATTTTGAATGGAGCAATCAGATGAACGATATTTCTTATTCAACGGTAGGCAGAGAAATATATCCCGGACAGATAGTCAATATCGGCTGTATGAAAGATATAGATTTTCTGGAGGAGAGATGTAATTGTCAGCGGTTCAGGATTGTCTATTTAAAGGAAGGGCATGGAATCCTTCATAATGGAGATAAGAGCCAGATCATTACAAGCCCCTCGGTGCTGTGTCTGAATCTGGAGGATCGGGTTTCTTTGGAGAATGCTGCTGACATTAAGATGGATGCGTTGTATTTTGATCCCTTCTGTTATGGAAGATATGTAGAATATCAGGATTATGATGACTGGAAGGAAAAGCTGCATGATGATGCGTACTTTTTCAGGGCTTTTTTTGAAAGAAACGAGCACTATATCGGTGCATGCTCGATTAATTACAGTCTGGGAAAGAGACTTTCACAGCTGATTACACAAACAGAAACAGAACTGCAGCAGCAAAGAGATGAATTCTGGCCGTGTCGGAGCCGCTCCTACTTTATTGAACTATTACTGAATGCAAATTCCATCTACAATGAAGATAAATCCGAAGAGCAGATCTTTGACGGAAAGACATCAACAGATGTGGCAGCAGTTGTTGACTGGATACATATTCACTATCTGGATAAGGTGGTTCTTGAGGATATTACACGAGAGTTCCATACAAATAAAACAACATTAAATCAAAAGTTCAAGGCTGAGATGGGGATCACAGTCATGGAATACATCATCAGCCTGAGAATGCAGATGGCATGCTCCTTACTCAGAAAGACATTTCTGTCTGTGGGCGAGATCATGGATCGGTCAGGATACCGTGACGATGCACATTTTTTAAGATCCTTCAAGAAATTTGCAGGATGTACCCCAACAGAGTACAGAACGCAGTATGAATAAAAGAATTAAAAAGAAATAGGCTCGTATACAGTACAATGTATTTCATATTCCCTGTGGTGAAGTTGATAGTATTCTTCACTGCAGGGATATTTTATTTCTCTTTCAGTCAACAGCGAAGAAGAAACGGCAACGATGGCTTCTTTTCCCTGATTGCCGGCACAGTCATACAAAGTGATTCCATAGACAGCTGCGCCTCCATCCAGAGAGAAGTCTTCATCATAGAAGGAATCAGGAGCCTTGATTCCGGGCTTTAGTGCGGTCGGGTGTTTTTCGTATCGGGTGGCAATGCGGAAAGTAAAAGGTTTATGGTTTTTTGTGATTTCCATTCTGGCGACGCCATAGTTGTCTGAGACCGGTTCGCAGGTAAGCTGCAGGACAGGCTTTTCATCAACGAGTATGACATTTCCTGCGATCTGACTGACAGGCTTTGGAGGGATCCGATCAAGCATACCTGTTTTGAGATAGTCCAGATATGTACGGTAGAATCCATCCCCACAATTACTTTTTCCGATGTAATTTGTGTAACTGCAGGAAATAATCTGGTCAACGTATGGAGCTACGATTTCTGTCTGTTGGATCAGTCGATTGATGAATGCAGATTGCCCTGTTTCATAGGGAACATCCATACTTTCCTTTGGAAATAAAAAGGTTTCACAATTGCTCCAGAGTACAATGGGTTTTCCTGCTGTATCAACCGCATTTCGATAGGCTTTTGTAACACGTTTCAGCTGTGTGATCTTTACTCCGTTTGCACCGACACTGTCCTGAGGTGATAAAATATCTCCTTCACGAAAGTTAGTATTTTGAATCACCTTTGTCCAGAAACGTTCGATTGTTTTCACGTCATGTGTATTCCATGTATCACTTGTTTTCAGATTTACATATGGAGACAACAAAAGCTTCAGATCGGGATTTAACTGATTAATCTTATCAATTGTGAGATTAAGTGCCTTTGCAAGTGATTCCACTCCTAAATCCATCAGTTCTTCCTGTTCAAATTCAACTGAGTTAGAAACCTCAGGAACAAAATAATAGCCATAGAAACTGTTTGGGTATTGTTCCGCGTAGAGATCATAGAGCTCCTGCATATATCGATGTGTATCATAAACGAGCTGCTCAAAAGATTCCTGTCCTTTCACAATGATATTGCCATCTGCATCATACTCATCGTGCCGGCAGAGATTAATGGTATTAAAATCCTCATAACCGCCGCAGGCAATAAAGCATTTGATCCCGGCCGGTTCACAGTGCTGCAGTATGGTTTCTACAGAATTATAGTAGTAAATATCAGAGTACTGAGATGGATAGAAAGTCTGCCACTTGCCTTCTGCATTTCTTAGGGCACTTTCACCGATTACAACATATTTGATACCCATCGTATTCCACTCTGCCAGTTCATTGTCCCACTGCTCTTCGGAAAAATCTACAGCCAGATGTGCAGGAAAAAAAGTTCCGTCAATAGGAGAAAGCCCCTCGGCGGCAGCTGTTTCAGGACAAAGAAACATGAATATCAATATACAGATGAATGAGAGGAGAAGCTTATGAACTGATTTTGGCATATTCACATCCTTATAAGAGGTCATCGAGTTCCGAATCTGTTAAATGACGGTATTCTCCAGGCTGTAACGCCGGATCCAGCAGCAGGGTTCCCATAGACAGACGTTTCAAATAGATTACCTTTTTGCCGGCAGCTTCAAACATACGCTTTACCTGATGAAACTTACCCTCATAAATAGTTACCTCGATTTCAGAAGTTCCTGTCAGGGAATCCGTGCTCAAAACAGATAATATAGCAGGCAGTGTTGTAAAGCCCTGTTCCAGCAAAATACCGGATTGAAACAGCAATATATCCTCGTTTGTAACGATACCATCTATTTTGGCATAATAGGTTTTTGCAATATGCTTATTAGGAGACAGCAGACGATGCGCCAAACTGCCGTCGTTTGTGATCAACAGCAGCCCCTCTGTATCCTTATCCAGACGACCTACAGGAAATAAATCCTTTACAC
The DNA here is from genome assembly GCA_030539165.1 of bacterium. Lineage (GTDB taxonomy): Bacteria > Bacillota > Clostridia > Lachnospirales > Lachnospiraceae > JAAYYM01. The sequence goes on along the minus strand of JAUNSO010000015.1, from coordinate 43,567 downwards.
AGGCATCTGTGATCAGATCCAGAACAGTCTTCTGCTTCCGGTCCTCTGTTGCCGACAGGACACCGGCAGGCTTATGCAGCATGATATATTCATAGGCAGTATAGCGGACATGCTCACCTCTAAAGCAGACAATGTCTGTATCCGGAGACACCTTTTGTGACGGATCCTTAACAGGAGCCTGATTCAAAGTAATCAGTCCCTTTTTCAGATAATTCTTTACTTCACTGCGGGTGCCAATTCCCATATCCGCTAAGAATTTATCGATACGGATGGTGGAATGTTTCATATCCATCATAACAGCTCCTTTTGATCTTCTGACTTTATCGTAACACGTCCGGTTCATTTTCTCAATTATTGATTGGAGCATGTTACCAAAGTATGATAGAATAATAAAAGAGTCATACATCTATGGAGAGAGATCATGGCAAAGAAGAAGCAGGAGATGGAATTTCGCTATTATGAGATTCCGCAAAGCGAACCATTACTGGCGCTGACGGGGCAGAAATGGATTCAGTGTTATGGGAAAGGTATTAAAAAGCTGCATTTTCATAACCTGATGGAGATAGGATTTTGTCATTTCGGAAGTGGCGAATTGATTATTGACGATGATAAATGGCGATTTGAAGGTGATATGTTCTCTATCATTCCCAAAAACCTGCCGCATACGACGAACAGTGATGAAAATGTTTTTGGCTTTTGGGAGTATCTGTTTGTGGATGCAGACAGTGTGATCCAGAACTGTTATCATGATGATCCTCTGTTTACCAAGGAATTTATCGATCAGGTAAACCGGAAAGGTTTTTTCATGCATACAGATGAGAATCCTGAGGTTACAAAGATCATTCAGTCTATCTTTAAGGAAATGGAAGAGAAACGGGAGTTTTATGTAGACAGCGTTGAGGGGCTGCTGAAGACACTGATGATACAGATCTTTCGTATGAATTCATCTGATGTACACGGAGTCAAGACCGTATCCTCAAAAGGTGCTATGATTGCCCAGGCCCTGGATTACATCAGCAAACGTTATATGGAGGAATTAAAGGTCGGTCTGCTGGCTGAGGTATGTCATATCAGTGAAACGCATTTCAGGAGAGTATTCAGGGAAAGCATGAATATGTCAGTGGTGGAATATATCAACCTTGTTCGTATTCAGGCTGCCTGTGAGCTGTTAAAAAAGACAAACGGGTCTATGGAGGATATTGCACAGACAGTTGGATTTGAAACGACATCGACTTTTAACAGAAACTTTAAGAAAATCGTGGGTATTTCTCCGTATCAGTGGAAGATTCATCCGGATAACTATGAAGGAAAGCTGTTGAATTGTAAGATTTCAGCTTTAAAGGGCTGGTAGAATTAGTAATCATTACTCAATCGTATAAGGTAACGTGCAATATTGACTAACGGTCGAAATTGCACGTTTTTTAATTGAATATGAAAACACAGGCACCAAGTGTATGCTATAATGTGTTTAATCAAGGCAGTAGTATGTTTTGGTTTATATACCGAGTCAGGTAATGGAAGTGTGCACAGTTCAGGAACTGCCCTGTGGCCACAGGGTTGATTTTGCGTTAAAAATACGCAGAAGATCAGACACATATCAACTGAATCAGGAGGGTTAAGAAGCATGAAAAAGAAAGTAATGGTATTATTATTAACAGCAGCCATGGTGGTTTCAGCCATCGGATGCGGCAGCAAAGCAGCAGATACAACAGCACCGGCAGCAGAGGCACCAGCGGCAGACGCGGCAGAAGCACCGGCGGCAGATGATGCAGCAGCAGACACAGCGGCAGCAGGCGGAGACAACACATTGACAGTATGGTGCTGGGATCCCGCATTTAATATTTACGCAATGCAGGAAGCTGAGAAGGTATATCAGAAGACAAATCCGGATTTCAAACTCAATATCGTTGAGACTCCGTGGGAAGACATACAGACAAAGCTGACAACAGCAGCTTCTTCAGGAGATTTAAGCTCGATGCCGGACATCATGCTGATGCAGGACAATGCGTTCCAGAAGAATGTTATTTCATTCCCGGATGCATTTACAGATTTAACAGCTTCAGGAATTGATTACTCACAGTTTGGTGCTTCCAAGGTTGCATATTCTGTAGTAGATGGCAAGAATTACGGTGTTCCGTTCGATAACGGTGCTGTTATTGCCTGCTACAGAACAGATGTATTAGAAGAAGCAGGCTTTACAGCAGCAGACTTTACAGATATTACATGGTCAGATTATATTGCAAAGGGAAAAGAAGTCCTTGCTAAGACAGGCAAACCGCTCCTTTCATGCCAGGCAGGCGAATCTGATGTTATCATGATGATGCTTCAGTCAGCAGGTTCTTCTCTCTTTGATGCAGAGGGAAATCCGAGCATGGTTGATAATGCTGTATTAAAAGAGGTTATGCAGACATATGCAGAGCTCGTTCAGTCAGGCGTATTGATCGAAGTCAATGATTGGGATCAGTATGTTGGCTCTATCACAAACTCAACAGTAGCAGGTACCATCAATGGATGTTGGATCATGGCTTCTATCCAGACAGCAGCAGATCAGTCAGGTAAATGGGCAATCACCGATATGCCTAAGTTAGATAAAGCATCAGGTGCTACAAACTACTCAAATAACGGTGGATCCAGCTGGGCAGTAACATCAAACTGCAAGAATACAGACCTTGCATTTGATTTCCTGGCAAAGACATTTGCAGGCAGCGTAGAGTTCTATGAAACGATCCTTCCGAGCTCAGGTGCACTTGCTACATACTTACCGGCAGCAGACAGCACAGTATATGCAGAGCCTCAGGAATTCTTCGGTGGTGAGCCGGTATTTGCACAGATTACTGAGTTTGCAGGCAAGATTCCAACCAATAATACAGGTGTTTATTACTATGAAGCAAGAGATGCAGTAGCCGTTGCAATCACGAATGTAGTGGCAGGCGCAGATATCGACGCAGAGCTTAAAACAGCAGAGGATACAGTAAACTTTGCAATGGGTAAATAAATTGTTACCGTAAATACGGAATGGTTTAATAGAGGGGAACTTCTTGGAGACAGGACGTTCCCCGATATTATATCAGGATTGAGAAGGAGGTATTTTCGTGAGTCAGCCCAAGAGAAAGCTTACGTTGAACAGGAGACACAATCTGATAGGATGGGCCTTTTTGACACCGGCTACCCTGTTGATTGTGGCGATGAGTTTCTTTCCGATGTTCAAGGCACTGCTGCTGTCTTTTAAAACGGGAATCGGTGTAAAAATGCAGTGGACGGGGATTACTAATTATGTCCGCATGTTTCAGGATGGTGTATTTGTCCAGGCATTGAAAAACACGTTTTTATATTTGATCATTCAGGTACCGATCATGCTGATACTGGCATTGATACTGGCATCGATGCTGAATGACAGGAATCTGAAGTTCAAGGGACTGTTCCGCACGGCGATCTTTCTTCCATGTGCAACATCACTTGTATCATACTCTATTATTTTCAGATCTCTTTTTGCAGTAGATGGATTTATCAATGCGGTATTGACCAAACTGGGAATCCTAAGTACGGGTTATAACTTCCTGGCACATCCAACCAGTGCAAGAATCGTTATTATACTAGCACTTGTCTGGAGATGGACGGGATACAATATGGTATTTTATCTGTCGGGATTACAGAATATAGAGTATTCTGTATATGAGGCAGCCAAAATCGACGGTGCATCCGCTTTTCAGGCATTTCGTAAGATTACGGTACCGCTGCTCAAGCCTACGATCCTGTTGACGGCGATCATGTCGACCAACGGAACGCTGCAGCTGTTTGATGAGTCTATGAATCTGACCAATGGCGGACCTGCAAATGCGACAGTTACAATGTCACATTATATCTATAATGTATCATTCAAGTATGTTCCGAACTTTGGATATGCAGCAGCTATGTCATACCTGATCCTGATCCTGGTGGCGGTTCTGGCATACTTCCAGATGAAAGTAGGTGATAAGCGTGATTAAAATACGTTCAGCCTGTAGATATCTCTTTTTGATTATAGCTTCCTTAATATCAGTATTTCCGCTCATATGGATGGCTATTTCAGCAACAAATACGAGTGTTGATGTCGTAGCAGGAAGGATGATACCGGGTACCTATCTGGTGCAGAACTTTAAAAATCTGCTGGCCAGTCAGGATGTTGCCGGTGCCATGATTAACTCATTCAAATACTCTGTGACATTGACGATACTGTCGCTGATTGTGTGCTCATTAGCCGGTTATGGCTTTGAGATTTTCCATGACAGAGGAAAAGATACAGTCATGTCTATATTATTGCTGGCCATGATGGTTCCCTTTGCTTCGACAATGATCCCTTTATTTCAAATGTTTTCAAAAGCACAGCTTCTGAATACTACAATGGGATTTATCCTGCCGACGATCTCCACTCCGTTTTTGATCATGTTGTTTCGTCAGAGTGCGCGATCATTTCCACATGATATTATCGAGGCAGCCAGAATTGATGGATTGAGCGAAGTGGGTATTTTCTTCAGAATGTTCTTTCCGACGATGCGCTCTACCTATGCGGCAGCCATGACGATCACATTTATGAACGCATGGAATTCCTATTTGTGGCCAAAGGTCATCATGCAGGACAATGCCAGTATTACAATGCCGATGTTAGTTGCAAATCTGAAGGAAGGTTATGTAACTGATTACGGGATGCTGATGTTAGCAGTATTGATGTGTACGATACCGACCATTATTATTTTCTTCTTATTACAGAAAAGCTTTGCAGAGGGTATTACAGGTGCTGTGAAGTAGAGAGGATATATATGCATACATTTGATTATAACAAAGTGAAGGATCCAACATATTATTCTGATGGATGTCTGGTGCCTCATTCCGATCATAAATACTATAATTCCATAAAGGAATGTGAGGACGGACAGACTGAGATGAAGGAAAGCCTGAATGGTCTGTGGAAGTTTTCTTATGCAGAAAACTATGAAAAGTCTGTAAAGGGTTTTGAGGCAGCTGATTATGACTGTAAGGACTGGACTGAAATCAAGGTACCGGCGCACATTCAGATAGAAGGCTACGGAAGCCCTGCGTATGTCAATACGCAGTATCCGTGGGATGGACGCGAAAATATCACTCCGGGCGAGATTCCGGTTCATTTTAACCCGACAGCATCCTATGTGAAGTATTTCTCAGTACCGGATGCGATGAAGGGAAAGCCTGTATTTATATCCTTTCAAGGTGTAGAGAGTGCAATTGCACTTTGGTGCAACGGGCAGTTCATCGGTTACAGTGAGGACTCCTTTACGCCGGCAGAGTTTGAACTGACAAAGGTACTGACGGATGGTGAGAATAAACTCGCGGCACAGGTATTTCAATGGTCGTCCGGCAGTTGGATGGAGGATCAGGATTTTTATCGGTTTTCCGGCATTTTCAGAGATGTGTATCTCTATACGGTTCCTGAGCTTCATGTATATGATCTGAAGGTCATTCCGACTTTGAACGAACTGATGAATAAAGGATCCGTAAAGGTAGATATGAAGTTTCGCAATCAGCCTGCAGGCCGTGCATTACTGACGCTTTACCGTTACGGGCAGGAACAGGCTTCTACAGAGAAGTGCTTGAATCTGCTGGAAGAGGCCGCCGAGCTGGATATTTCTGCTCCTGAACTTTGGAGTGCAGAGAATCCTGCTTTGTATGACTTGCTGATCAAGATTTATGATCAGAATGATCAATTATGCGAAGTGATCAAACAGAATATCGGATTTAGAAGGTTTGAATTAAAAGACGGATTGATGTGCATCAATGGAAAGAGAATTGTGTTCCATGGCACGAATCGTCATGAATTTTGTTGTGATTCCGGCAGAGTGATTTCCAGAGAAATCATCGAGCAGGATATCAGGATCATGAAACAAAATAATATCAATGCGCTGCGTACCAGTCATTATCCTAATCAATCATATCTATATGAGCTGTGTGATGAATATGGAATCTATGTAATTGATGAGACCAATATAGAAACACATGGTTTATGGGACGCTTATCTATGCGGAAAAATCACATTAGATGAGATGGTACCGGGAGATCAGACTGACTGGCGTGAAGCAGCTCTTGCACGTGCGGATGCGATGTACCAGCGCGATAAAAATCATCCGTCTGTACTGATCTGGTCATGCGGCAATGAGTCTCTGGGCGGTAAGAACTTTTATGATATGTCAAACTATTTCCGTGAGCAGGACGCAACCCGGCTTGTGCATTATGAAGGAATCAAATCCGACAGACGATACAATGATACGAGTGATATAGAAAGCCAGATGTATACACCAGTCGCTGAAATTGAAGAATTTCTCAAAAATGACAGGTCAAAACCGTTTATATGCTGTGAGTATATGCATTCTATGGGAAATGCAAACGGGGCTGTACACAAATACATCGAACTGACTGAGCGAGAACCCTTGTTCCAGGGTGGATTTATCTGGGACTTCGTGGACCAGACGATTCGCAGAAAGGATCGTTACGGACAGGAAGAGTTTACCTACGGTGGAGACTATGATGAGCATCCATGTGACTATAATTTCTGTGGAAACGGTATTGTATACGGAGACAGACGCCTGTCACCAAAGATGCAGGAAATCAAGTATATATATCAAAATCTGGTCATCAGCGCCAATGCAGATCAGATCACAGTCAAGAATAAAAATCTGTTCACGTCATCCTCTGATTTTTATTGCGTAGTTTCTCTCCACAGAGATGGCAGGATTGTAAAAAGCGAGAATATAGAAACCGATGTTGCACCTTTGACAACCGGCACATATCCGATGCCGTTTGCTAAGGAAACCGAAGCGGGAGAATATGTGATCACGGTATCTTTCTTACTAAAAGAGGATACTCCATGGGCAAAAAAGGGATATGAAATTGCCTTTGGTCAGGGAATATATGAAGTAAAAGGCAGTGAGAGAAGCAAAGCAGGTCTGTTTGAGGTCATAGAGGGAGCCTGCAATATAGGTGTCAGAGGGGAACATTTTGAGGTTCTTTTTGACAGGAGGAAGTACGGGTTAGTTTCCTATCGCTATGATGGAAAAGAAATGCTGAAAACAACCGTGCAGCCGAACTTCTGGAGAGCACCGGTAGATGACGATATCGGCAATCTGATGCCACTGCGATATGCTCAGTGGAAGATTGCATCAGCATATGCCAGCTGCTTTACACCGGAAAAGGGCAGAGAACCGGATAATCCGGTACTTGAGGTCAAGGAAGACTGTACAGTCATCAGGTATACCTACTATATGCCGACCAGTCCGAGAAGCAGCTGCGACCTGACCTACACAGTATATGGTGACGGAACAGTGGCAGTAAAACTGTCATACCAGCCGGTACCGGGGCTTGGAGATATGCCGGAGTTTGGCACGATGTTCAAGATGTCAGCTGATTTTGATAATCTGGAATGGTACGGAAATGGCCCTGAGGAGACCTATTGCGACAGAGAAAAGGGAGCAAAGCTTGGTATTTACAGAAACAAGGTAAAAGATAACATGGCAGCTTACCTGATGCCGCAGGAATGTGGGAATAAAACGGAGGTCAGATATGCCAAGGTAACGGATGATGCAGGCAAAGGTCTTTTGTTTGAAGGAAACCGCATGAATTTCTCAGCACTTCCGTATACACCGCATGAGCTGGAGAATGCGATGCATCCGAATGAACTGCCGCAGGTTCATTATACCGTGATCAGAGCTTCCCTGAAGCAGATGGGAATTGCAGGAGATGACGCATGGGGAGCCAGAACACATGAGGAATATCTGCTGGATGTCAGCAAACCACTGGAATTTGAATTCAGTTTCCGGGGAATCGATTAATAGGATCAACAATAGACCGGTATATCAGAAATGATGTACCGGTTTTTTGACCTTTGTTTCTATTTATTATATAATGATATAGGTCTCCTCAGACCATTTATCAGATCACAATAACCGAACAGGAGTATATGATATTGAATAGCGAATTTACACATTTTGATGCAGCAGGAAATGCAATTATGGTAGATGTGACGGATAAGGGAATCACAGACAGAACAGCTGTTGCAGAGGGTGAGATCATTGTCTGTAAAGAGATCATTGAGGCTGTTAAAAACGGAACGGCTGCCAAGGGAGATGTGCTGGGAGTTGCCAGAACAGCCGGCATCATGGCCGTCAAACAGACTTCCAATTTAATTCCGATGTGTCATCCGCTGATGATCGGTCAGTGTGGTATCGAATTTGAGATTCATGAGGATGCAGGGCTGATCAAGGCGGTCTGTACTGTGAGAATATCAGGGCAGACAGGTGTTGAGATGGAAGCCCTGACAGGCGTCTCTGTGGCATTGCTGACCATTTACGATATGTGCAAAGCAATTGATAAGCATATGGAAATGACAAGAATCCATCTGATCAAAAAGACAGGTGGAAAGAGCGGGGACTTTTATGCTTGATGCATTGGGAAGAGAAATAGACTATGTGAGGATATCTGTTACAGACAGATGTAATCTTCGCTGTATATACTGCATGCCGGAGGATGGTATCCAGATGATGCGGCATGAGGATATTCTGACCTACGATGAGATTGTCAGGGTTTGCAGGATATTTGCTGCCATGGGAATCAAGTATATACGAATCACGGGAGGAGAACCTCTGGTACGACGCGATATTATCAGGCTGCTCAAAAGCATCAAAGCGGTGAAGGGCATTGAAAAGGTAACATTGACGACCAATGGTGTTCTTTTGTCAGGGATGATACAGGATTTGAAGGATAGTGATATTGACGGAATCAATATCAGTCTGGATTCGCTGGATCGAGAGACCTATGCCCACATGACGCGATATGACTGTCTGCAGCAGGTCATAGAAGGAATCGATGAAGCCCTAAGATTGCAGATACCGGTTAAAATCAATTGTGTTTCCATGCGCGATCAAGCAGGAAATGGTGTTCTGGATGCGGCAGAGAGGATCCGGCAGGTGGCAGAGTTAGCCAGAGACAGGAAGATGGATGTACGCTTCATTGAACTGATGCCGATTGGTTATGGGAAGCAATATGGTTATCTGCCGGAGGATGAAATCAAAGATATTTTGAGTGAGCGATTTGGCATACTGACAGAGGACGATGAGAGTCGGGGCAATGGCCCCGGACATTACTATACATTAGCGGGATTTGCGGGAAAGATCGGGTTTATCAGTGCGATGAGCCATCAGTTTTGTCAGACCTGCAATAGGGTGAGACTGACATCACAGGGATATCTGAAATCCTGTCTGCAATACAATATCGGAACCGATTTGCGTGAAAAGCTGCGCAGCAACGGCAGGGATGAAGAAATAGAGGCTTTAATCAGGCAGGCAATCCTTGACAAGCCGGAGAAACATCAGTTTCGAGAGGCTGTAACAGACCAGGCAGAACGCAGCTGTATGTCACAGATAGGTGGATGACAGTTAATCAGATGATGCGGCAGAAGGGAATGGCATATCAATGAAAAGAGCGATTATCATCACGGCAAGCGACAGTGGTTATGCAGGAGAGCGAGAGGACATCAGTGGACAAACTGTCCGGGAAATCCTGGAGCAGGGAGGATATACAGTGATATCACAGCAGCTGCTTCCGGATGACAGGACCAGACTCAGTGAAGCGATGCGGGAAGCGGCAGATGATCATGCGGCTGACCTGATCATTACAACAGGCGGAACAGGATTTTCAAAGCGTGACTGTACGCCGGAGGCTACAATGGATATCATTGAACGCATCGTACCCGGTATCCCGGAAGCGATGCGTGCATACAGTATGCAGATCACAAAGAGGGCGATGCTTTCCAGAGGAGTAGCCGGTATCCGCAAGGAAACTCTGATCATCAATCTGCCGGGTTCGCCCAAAGCAGTCAGAGAGAGCCTGGAGTACATCCTTCCGGAATTGATGCACGGACTGGAGATATTATCAGGCGAAACAGGCAACTGTGCAGGTAAGATGGGAACGATCAGGGCAGTCTGTACGAGTCCGGAACGGGGAACACCGAAGAAAAATACAGGCTCTTGTGAATTGATAGAGGATTATGGACTAAAGGGAGATGCTCACGCTGGAAACTGGCACAGACAGGTCAGCCTGCTTTCTTATGAAAAGATAGAGGCGTTCAGAAAGCGTGGTGCTGTAGTCGAGGATGGAGCATTTGGAGAAAATCTGATTGTAGAGGGTATTGATCTGAAGACTTTGCCGGTTGGAACCAGATTTCAGTGTAATGATGTTATCCTGGAGCTGACACAGATCGGAAAGGAATGTCATAGCGGCTGCGAGATCTTTAAAAAAATGGGGGACTGTATTATGCCGCGGGAAGGCATATTTGCAAGAGTCCTTCATGGAGGGCGGATACAGGTCAATGACACGATTGTTGTCACGGAAAAAAGTGCTGTATCTGCAACATAAAGTGCGTTTTTCACAGCTATGTATTGAAAGATGATTTAAATGAAGTTATACTTAGAAAAATCGGTCAACATATTAAGTCAGATCAGAGAAAAGGCTTGTAAAGGAGCTACATGAAAAGAAAGTTACAGATGAGTCAATCAAATATCATTGCAGGGGTCATTTTTCTGATCACGATGTTTGTGGCGTGCAGCCCTCTGTTTACGGAGAACTGCATCAACGGTCATGATGTGGAATATCATCTGCTGCGGATCGAGAGTCTGAAGGAAGGCATTTTGATGGGAAAGCCATTCCTGAAGGTTAATGTTCTCTTTTTAGGTGGGGCAGGCTATGCCAGTTCTATGTTTTATCCGGATTTTCTGCTTTACTTTCCTGCGTTGCTCAGAGTGATCGGTGTCGGTATCAATGCATCCTATCATCTATTTGTTGCACTATGCTTTGTTCTTGGCTATGGAGTAACCTATTACAGTACACGGTATATCACGAAAAACTCCTATGCAGCAACGATCGCAGCGGTTGTCCTGACTTTGTGTGAGTATCATATTGATGATGTCTATACAAGAAGTGCCGTTGGAGAATACACAGCTTTTATTTTCGTACCGTTAGTCATCTGCGGGCTCTATGATTTGATTTATGAGGATATGAGAAAACCATGGCTGCTGGGGGCAGGCTATGCAGGAGTTTTGTTATGTCATACAAATACCTGCTTGATGTGTGTACTCATGGGCGGATTGTTTTGCATATATAAATGTAAGGTTTTCAAGAACTCTAAATTGCTTTTGAAGGTCATTGTTACAGTCGTTATTACCATTCTTTTGACGATGTTCTATTGGCTGCCGATGGTAGAACAGATGCGCTCAGCAGCATTTCATTTCAGTACGGCATGGATCTCGCCGACAGAGGCTATGCGTGAGGTTTCCTCTGTATTTTACGGAGTATTTCCTGCGGTTGGAATCTGTCTCTTTATTATAAATCTGCCAAGGCTGATGCTTTCTGCAAAGCAGGAACATAAAGACCTTTTAGAGTTTTCTACGATATTGTTAATATTTGGTATTCTGTTTGCACTTGCGGCAACGAGATTGTTTCCATGGAAGAGGCTTGGACCGCATCTGGAGTTTATTCAGTTTCCGTGGCGTCTGTATCTGATGGCATCTGTTTGTCTGGCAGTCAGCGGAGCGATTATATTGTTCTTATATTTCCGAAAAGAAAAAGTAAGAGAATATACGCTGCTGATTGTGATCTGCATGATGGTTGTCAGTGCATTTTCCAATCTGGAAAGAACAGAGGAAGGCTATTATTCCTATTCTGATGATTACTTTGCCTATGAACCTTTTACATTCAATATCATCGGCGGTGAGTGGCTGCCGGAGACTGTCAAGGATGTAGAGGCTATCGAGACGACAAATGATAAAGCAGTGACGGATCAGGGCAAGGAGCTCTTGATTCACAGATGGAAGAACTCAGTTACTGTAGAGTATCCTCAGGAATCATGTACCTATGTAGATGTACCGATGGTCTATTATAAGGGATATGAAGCCTGCTCTTTGATGGCAGATGGAGTCAGGACATCTTTGACGGTCACGGGAGACGGAGATAACGGATACTGCAGAGTCATGATCCCACAGGGAATGAATGCACAGCAGATCGATGTTTATTACAAGGGAACCGTGTTACAGATGATTTCATATATTGTATCGATTTTGACATTGATCGGCATAATCATTATGATTGTAATGAAAAACAGGAAACCGGCAGGAACACAGACAGAGCAGAAAAAGGATGCCGGAGAACCGCAGGAGGAGAGAGCTTGAAACGATATAAAGTATTGCCCATAGTCTGCGCGGCAATGATATATACAGGATGTTCCGGAATACTGCCGGCAGCTCAGGAAACAGCTGTCATACAGGAAGAACCGGCAGCAGAGCCGGCTGAGGAATCAGAGGAACCGGTCTATGAAGGAAATATACTGTCAAACAGTATCGGGTATGAGACCGAGGCTCAGAAGCTGGTAATCTTCAGAGGAGATCATCAAACAGAGACATTTGAAGTCGTAGACTGCAAGACAGAGGAGACCGTATATCGGGGAACGATTCTGGAAAAGGAATATAATCTGAAGTCAGAAGAGTTTACTGCCTACGGTGATTTTTCCAAGGTGTCAGAGGCAGGTGAGTACTATATCAAAGCAGAGGACTACGGAGTATCCCGCCCCTTTGTAATATCTGATACACAGTATAGTGAGTTGCTGGATCAACAGATTTCATATTTTCAAAAGCAGTCCGGTCGGGAAGAGGATGCCGATGCTGCAATCAAGGCAGCGGATATCATGTTAGCCTATACATATTTTAAGAGTCAATATACAGAAGAGGATGCCGAGGAAATGCCCGTGATCTTGCAGGAAGCCCAGAAAGAGCTGCAGGAGCTGCTTGCATCAAAGAAAACGAGTGGTGTAAAAACAGCAACTCTGGCAATGGCAGTCAATCTATTTTCACCTTATGATCAAGAATTCAGTACAGAGTGTCAGACCAGGGCAGAGGAGGACTTTTCTGCTCTGAAAGAAGAACAAATCGTAGATGAGATGTACTGGGCAGCAGCAGAGTTATATAAACTGACAGGGAAAAGCGAGTATGCTGCAGTGATAGACTATTATCTGGAACGTAAGGAGCCACGGGGATTCGGGAAGACGGCAGTCGGGTATTACGGAACACTGGCATATCTGACGACAACCTACAGAACCGATGTGGATCAGTGTACAAAACTGATGGAACAGCTATTTGATGATGCCATTGATATCGTAGAGCAATCCAGTGCTGACGGATACAAAATATCCCATGATGATCCTTATCAGGAGGATGACGCAGAGCTATTGCTGCAAAATGCAAGACTGCTGACTCTGATGAATGTGATCAGTAAAAGTAAGGATTATGTACTGGGTGTAGAGAATCATCTGGATTATCTATGTGGCAGGAATCCGTTTGAAATCTGTTATTTTAATGAAGAGAATCAAATATATCAAACAGAATCATATATATTTATATTAAGCGGATTGAAGGATTCGTATGAAAGCGAGGAAGTTAAGGAATGAAGATCGTAGTGTTGGCAGGTGGACTGAGTACAGAGAGAGACGTTTCCTTCGTGTCAGGAATGCAGGTGTATAAAGCATTGAAGAGAAAGGGACATCAGGCTATTCTGATGGATGTATTTCTTGGGTATGACGGTGATGTTACAGAAGATATATTTGAAAAGGATTATGACTGGGCAGCTGATATCGGTGCAATCTCAGAAAGCGATCCTGATATAGCCAAGGTAAAGGCACTCCGAAAGGATCAGTCAGAGAATTTTTTCGGGCCGAATGTGATAGATCTGTGCCAAAAGGCTGACATCGTATTTCTGGCATTACACGGAGCAAATGGAGAAGATGGTAAGATCCAGGCAGCTTTTGATCTGTTGGGAATCAAATATACAGGTACGGGATATAAAAGCTCTGCACTTGCTATTGATAAAGAAATTACAAAGCAGCTGTTTGTACGTAACAATATTCCGACTCCAAAGGATCTGCTGGAGGGTACGAACGGAGATGCATCAGCTCTCGAGTATCCCTGTGTAGTCAAGGTTTGCTGCGGTGGCTCCAGTGTAGGTGTTTATATCGTAAAAAATGAAGCAGAATATAAAGAGGCTGTTAAACAGGCCGGTAAATATGAGGGCAGGATCCTGGTGGAGCGCTATATCAAGGGCAGAGAATTCTCAGTCGGTGTCGTAGATGGAAAGGCACTTCCGGTTATAGAGATTGCACCTATCAAAGGGTTTTATGATTATAAAAATAAATATCAGGCAGGCAGTGCGATTGAAACATGTCCGGCCGATATTGATGCAACGATTGCAAAGGTTATGGGCGGTGTAGCAGAGCGGGTAGTGGCGGCACTCGGAATAGAGACCTATGCCAGAATGGACTTTATGATGGATGAACAGAATCAGTTCTACTGCCTTGAGGCCAACACACTGCCGGGTATGACGCCAACGAGTTTACTGCCGCAGGAGGCTGCTGCAGTCGGAGTATCTTTTGATGAGCTGTGTGAGTGGATTGTCCGGATATCACTCAATAAATATCAGAATTAACAGATGGGAAATGAGTTACTATGAAACAGATGTCTCTTATCAAACTGGCAGAAGCCTGTCATGGACGGTTATTTGCAGATCAGGAAAAGGAAAATACCTTGGTTGCGTCAGTGACACTCGACAGCAGACAAGTGATACAGGATTCGCTCTTTATTGCCACGCGTGGAGAACGTGTGGACGGACATGATTTTATAGATGATGTCTATGATAAGGGTGCGTTATGTGTCGTGTCAGAGCAGGAGCTGACAAATCCGAAGGGTGCATATATACTTGTTCAGAACAGTTTTCAGGCGCTGAAGGATATTGCAGCATATTATCGCAGTACGCTTGCTGTCAAGGTAGTGGGAATCACGGGCAGTGTCGGTAAGACCAGTACGAAGGAAATGATAGCGTCGGTTCTGGAGCAGAAGTACCGTGTGCTGAAAACGGCAGGCAATTTTAACAATGAAGTTGGACTGCCATTAACCATTCTAAATATTCGTGAGGAGCATGAGATTGCAGTGGTAGAAATGGGCATCAGTGATTTTGGTGAGATGCACAGACTGAGTGCAATCGCAAAGCCGGATATCTGTGTGATCACAAATATCGGGCAATGTCATCTGGAGAATCTGAAATCCAGAGAAGGCATTCTCAAGGCAAAGTCAGAGATCTTCGATTTCTTGAAGGAGGACGGAGCCATCTGTCTGAATGGGGATGACGATCTCTTATCAACGATTCAGGAAAAGAACGGAATTCATCCATTGTTTTTTGGACTGGATCATAAAAACGATATCTACGCGACCGACATTGTCAGCCGCGGACTAGAGGGGACGACCTGCATCATCCATCAGGGTCAGGAACAGATGGATGCACATATACAGATTCCGGGAGGGCATATGGTAATCAATGCACTGGCAGCAACGGCTGTCGGGACAGTTCTCGGATTATCTGCAGAACAGATCAAAAAGGGAATTTATGAGGCGAAGACAATCAGCGGCAGAAGCAATCTGATCAAGACAGACAGAGGACTGATGATTGATGATTGCTACAATGCCAATCCAATGTCTATGCGTGCTGCAATTGATCTGCTTTCTTACGCGGATACAAGGCGTGTGGCGATTTTAGGAGATATGTTTGAGCTGGGAGAGAATTCTGACAGACTTCACTATGAAACAGGGACTTATGCAGCACAATCCGATGTAGAAGTGTTGATCCTGATAGGTGAAAATGCAAAACATATGAATCAGGCTGTAGATGATTACTGTATCTCTCATGCAGACCGGATTTGTGAGAAATACTACTTCCCGTGCAGAGATGCAGCATTGAAGGAACTGACAGAGATACTAAAGGATCAAGATACGATTCTGATTAAGGCTTCTCATGGAATGGGATTTGATCAAATCGTAAAAACAATCAAGCAATTATAAAAAGAAAGAACCCTGATCATTCGGGGTTCTTTTGCTTATCTAACATTTCTTGTATGATTCGCTGTGTATAGGCACCGGAAAACTTCCGGTCTTCCTGATCCAGATCCTTGATGTAGAAAGGTTTTCCATATTCCAGTGTGACATTGGCAGGTCTGATTTTGTAGAGATGGTTCTCAAATATCTCAGCCGAGTTCGTGATGGCGATCGGGACAATCGGACAGCCGGATTTCTCTGCAATTTTCAGACTTCCCTCTTTGAAAGGCATCATTTCATCAACCTTATTACGGGTGCCCTCTGGGAAGATACAGATAGAAATTCCGTTTTTGACCAGTTCTATCGCTTCCAGGATGGTCTTGAGGCCTTCTTTGATGTTATCACGATCCAGAAACAGACAGTGCAGATATTTCATCCAGATGGATAAAAGCGGAACTTTCAGCATTTCTTTCTTTGCGATATAACCTGTCGGTCTGGGAACTCTGGTATAGGTCAGCAGAATATCAAAATAACTGCGGTGATTGGCAACATAGAGAACAGGAATGTCTTTGGGGACATTTTCTTCTCCGATTACCTTCAGGCGAACACCAGATAAGAAGATTACGACCCGGAATGCCCAGTTTACGATAGCCAGAGAACTTCGATCCTTCAACGGCATGTTAAATTTGCCAATGATCCACTCAATAAAAAATAAAGGGATGCTCACAATCAGAAACAGTACAACAAAAGTTGCGGCAACTATAAATCGTATCATGATATCACGTCAATCCTTCTCTAATTAATCATTTTCTACGCCTATTATACTTCGTTACAGACATTTCGACAACCGCAAATCTGAAAGAATCCCGTATGAGGATATCAAATCCAGCATATATTTTACCAAGAAATGAAACAGGGAAAAGAAATGAAGAAAATTCTATGTTGCATCATGCTGCTGTGTATATGTGGACTACTGTGCTCCTGTACAGCATGCCGTAAAGAACAGACCAGTACAAAGAAGCTGAGGAATCTGGAATACACCGTGCTAGGCAGTGAAGAAGTACCGGAGGAGCTGCTGAAAATCATCGATGAAAGAAAAGAAAAGGAGTTTAAGCTTACATACAGTGACGGAGAGTTTCTGTACATTGTGGTCGGATATGGAGAACAGGCAACAGGAGGCTACAGTATCAGGGTTAATGAGGCATATCTGACAAGTAATGCTCTCTATGCAGATACTTCTCTGATTGGTCCTGAAAAAGGAGCCGAGGTTCAAAAGGCAGTATCCTATCCATTTATCGTGATCAAGACAGAATATATCGATATGCGAGTTGTATTTGACTAAAGGGCTGTGATACAATCAAAGGAGAGTTGGGAGGTACTGCAGATGATTATTCAAAACGGTCGTGTGATCGATCCTGTCAGTGGTATGGATCAGATCATGGATATACAAATACAGGGAACAAGGATGATATCCATCGGGAAGACAGCAGATGCTGCTCCCGATGAAGAAATAATAGATGCGACAGGCCTGGTGATTGCGCCGGGCTTGATTGATGTACATGTACATTTCAGAGATCCCGGATTTACTTATAAGGAAGATATCATGACAGGAGCCAACGCAGCAAAAAGAGGCGGTTATACAACCGTTGTCTGTATGGCAAACACCAGACCTGCGATTGATACACCAGAGACACTGCAGTATGTACTGGAACAGGGAAATACAACAGGCATTCATGTACTGGCAGCCGCAGCAGTCACAAAGGGGCTTGGCGGTCAAGAACTGACAGATATGCAGCAGCTGGCGGCAGCAGGGGCAGCCGGTTTTACAGATGATGGAATTCCCATCATGGATGAAGCGCTTTTAAAAGCAGCAATGCGGGAAGCTGGCCGTCTGCAGCTTCCCATCAGTCTGCATGAGGAAGATCCCTCACTCATTACGAATAACGGTATTCATCGGGGACGAATATCACAGGCACTGGGTATCGGAGGTTCTCCGTCAGAGGCAGAGAGTTCTCTGGTGAAAAGAGATCTGGAGCTGGCATGCGAGACAGGAGCAATACTGAATATACAGCATATCAGTACCAAGGAAGCAGTAGAGGCAGTCCGTCTTGCAAAAGTAAGGAGTCAGAATATTCATGCCGAAGCGACGCCACACCATTTCTCACTGACAGAGGATGCTGTGCTGCAGTATGGAACGCTGGCCAAGATGAATCCTCCACTTAGGACGGAGACGGACAGGCAGGCTATCATTGCAGGACTGCAGGATGGTACGATCGATCTGATTGCGACAGATCATGCACCTCACAGCACAGAAGAAAAAAATAAACCACTTACAGAAGCACCGAGTGGTATCATAGGCTTGGAAACAGCACTGGCACTCGGGATCACAAATCTGGTACGACCGGGATATCTGACACTGTCGGAGCTTCTTGAGAAAATGACGGCGGGTCCTGCCCGGCTGTATCATCTGGAGGCAGGCAGTATCAGAGAGGGTGTAGCAGCGGATCTTGTGTTGATTGATGAGGATGAGGTGTGGACTGTCGGTGAATTTGCATCCAAGTCGGAGAATTCCCCCTTTAAGGGTATGAAGCTATATGGAAAAGTAAAATATACGATATGTAATGGACAATGTGTTTATCGCGATTTATGATGAAGAACAAGATATCAGTATCAAAACAAAGGAGAGACAGGATATGTCTGAACAGAAAAGAGAAACAGCTAAAGTCATCAGTCAGGAGAAAATCGCTGCAGATATCTACAGTATGTGGATCGGAACATCCATTGCAGGAACGGCAAGACCCGGGCAGTTTATATCAGTCTACACGAATGATGCGGGAAAGCTGCTGCCGCGTCCAATCAGTATCTGTGAGATCGAGAAAGATAGACTGAGGATTGTATATCGAATCGCCGGAGCCGGTACCAGAGAGTTTTCCGGATATCAAGCCGGAGATGATATCACGATACTGGGACCGTTAGGCAACGGATTTCCGACAGAAGATAAAAAAGCATTTCTGATTGGCGGAGGAATCGGTGTACCGCCTATGCTGGAGTTGGCAAAGCAGCTGCAGTGTGAGAAAAAGATCATTGTCGGCTATCGGGATGAGCTATTCTTAGATCAGGAGCTGCAGCAGTATGGTTCACTATATATTGCAACAGAAGATGGAAGTACAGGCACGAAGGGCAATGTAATGGATGCGATTCGTGAACATGCACTGGAAGCAGAGGTTATCTATGCCTGTGGACCCAAGCCGATGCTGCGGGCAGTGAAACAGTATGCATCAGAGCATCATATCAAGGCATGGATCTCTATGGAAGAGCGAATGGCATGTGGTGTAGGTGCCTGCCTTGGATGCGTATGCCAGACGAAACATGTGGACGAACACTCACAGGTACACAATAAACGAATTTGCAAGGATGGCCCCGTATTCGATGCCGAGGAGGTGGAACTGTGATGAACACGAAAGTAACGATCGCCGGTGTGGAGTTTAAGAATCCGGTCATGACGGCATCAGGAACATTTGGTTCCGGTATGGAGTATGGTGAATTTGTTGACTTGAATCAATTGGGTGCAGTGGTGACCAAGGGTGTATCCAATGTACCATGGCCGGGCAATCCGACTCCCCGTGTAGCAGAAACCTATGGAGGTATGCTCAATGCCATCGGATTACAGAATCCCGGAATTGATGTATTCATTCGAAGAGATATTCCATTCCTAAAACAATACGATACCAGAATCATCGTCAATGTATGCGGTAAAAGTGTCGAGGATTATCTGGAGGTTGTGGAGAGACTGTCAGATACAGATGTGGATATGCTTGAAATCAACGTATCCTGTCCGAATGTCAAGGAGGGTGCCATTGCCTTCGGACAAAAGGCAGATGCCCTGTTCAGCATTACCAAGGCAGTCAAAGAAAAGGCGAAACAGCCCGTCATCATGAAGCTAAGTCCAAATGTGACGGATATTACGGAAATGGCGCGAGCGGCTGAGGCTGCCGGTGCGGATGCCATATCCCTGATCAATACATTGACATCCATGAAAATAGATATTCACAGAAGAACGTTTGCCCTGGCCAATCAGACCGGCGGACTGTCGGGACCGGCAATCAAACCGGTTGCCGTGCGGATGGTCTATCAGACAGCTGGTGCGGTGAAGATACCGGTGATTGGTATGGGAGGTATCACAAATGCAGAGGATGCCATAGAATTTATCCTGGCAGGAGCAACAGCGGTGGCTGTCGGAGCTGCCAATTTCCATAATCCATATACAACAGCGGAAGTGATAGAAGGTATTGAAGCATATATGAAGCAATACAAAGTGAACGACATCAATGAACTGATCCACGCTGTGAAGTAGTAGCATAAGTCCTCTTCTGTCTGCATACAATTAAGAAAATGAATGCAGACAGGAGGGGCTTTTTTGGATTTAATCAAAAGGCATGTTCATATGGACATACAAAAGAGCCATGTGAATACACAGCTTACGTTAGATGATGATTATAATATCCCGGAAACCATGGGTGATGTGTTTAAACTGCTGATCGATAAGGGTCGTCTTCAGACAGAGGAAGTCAAGGTATCTGAGGATCATGTTACAGTCAAGGGCAGACTATACTTTTCGGCATTGTATCTCAGTGAGAATAGTTCAAAGAATATACAAAACATCAACGGAAGCATTTCGTTTGAAGAGTTCATACATATGGAAGGAATAGAAAACGGAGACAATGTTAAGGTGGCAGGAGAAATCGAAAATCTGTCCTTATCATTGATCAATTCCCGTAAGTTGAGTATTAAGGCAATTATATCCTTGACACTGTCAGCAGAGGAAATCAGAGATGAAGAAACAACAGTAGAGATCAAATGTGATGTACCGGTCGAATATCAGAAGAAAAGAATGGATATTGCAGAAATAGCTGTAGATAAAAAGGATATTTATCGTATCAGAGAGACATTTGAACTTCCGTCAGGATTGCCAAATGTATCAGAAATTCTGTGGGAAGACTATCAGATCGGAGATCTGGAGTTCAAGGTACAGGAACAAAAAATGACACTGCACGGAGAAATCAATCTTTTCTTACTATACGAAGCAGAGGGAGAGGACGCAAAGGCACGCTGGTATGAAACAGTGATTCCGTTCGGGGGGACGATTGACTGTGGAGGCTGTACCGATGAAATGATGCCGGACATCCAATATGAGATCGGACATCAGGAAATAGAGGTACGTCCGGACTCTGATGGTGAGGAAAGATCCTTTGCGATTGATATGGTGCTTGATCTGAGTATCAAGCTGTATCGTGAAGAGCAAATCGAGATACTGGCTGATGCATACGGAGTGACCAATGAACTGGAGACAAAAACCAGAAACGGGACTTATCGAAGCCTGTTAGTCAGAAATAACGGAAAATGCCGTACAGAGGGACGACTGCGAGTTAAGAACAGTGAGATCAGAATGCTGCAGATCTGTCACAGTACAGGAAATGTCGTAATAGATGATATGGAGATTGTGGAAAATGGAATTGCAATAGAAGGAGCAATCGATGTACAGATCCTGTATGTTACCACAGATGATCATATTCCGTTTTATACGATCAAGGGCAGTATCCCATTTGTTCATACCGTGGATGTTCAGGGAATTGATCAGGACTGTATTTATACAATCAATGTGACCATTGAGCAGCTGGCGGTCAATATGATGGATTCAGAGGAGCTGGAAATCAGGGCGGTTTGTGATGTTCAGGCGCTGGTATTCAGGACTGTTCATGAAAATATCATCTCAGAGATAGAATGCCGCGATGCAGATATGGATAAGATGAGCAGACTGCCGGGAATCGTTGGTTATGTAGCAAAAAAGGGAGATACACTTTGGCAGATCGGTAAAAAATACTATGTACCAATCAAGCAGATCAAGGAGACCAACGGACTGACCTCAGATGAACTCCATCCCGGAGAGAAGCTCCTGATTGTCAAAACCATCGGTCAGATGACCGGTCATTGATGAACACAAAAAGGTCCGCCGTTTGACTTTCATGCAAACGGCGAACCCTGTTTCAAAATGTATTATGGTAGTAATGTTTAGATCGTGGATGCTGATTCCTCGGCCCATTTGTCGAACTTAGACATTACTGCGTCATATGTCTGTGATGATATATCCGGTAAATCTTTACCCCAGGCTTTTGTAGCCTCTTTGTAGCCTTTTTCAAAAGCACTGCGCATTTCTTCTATTTTCTCCGGATCGCCGCCTGTCAAAGCCTTTGCCATATCCATGATACGATCAGATGTCTGAGTAACACCCCAGTAGCCATCCTCTGAGATATCCTTTTGAGCCTGAGCCTTGGCAGCTTCTGTGACTGTATAGTTGCCGCCTGCAAGGAACTGCCACATATCATTGGCTTCTCCATAAGCATTGCCCTGCTGTGACATCAGTTTCTGTACCAGACTCTCCAGCTGTGCTGTTCTGTCTGCGGCATCTGCCTTCAGTCTTGCAATCAGATTGGTATCCGGTGTGTATGTTTTCTTTGTACTGTCTGTAGTTGTTGTCTTAGATGATGGTTCATAAACAACGCCGCTTTCTTCTGCAGCATTGGTTGTGTTATCCGTATTTGTAGTCTTTGCAGGCTGTGTATAGGCACTGTATGCATCGGCTGCTGATGAATAACCTGAAATTCCATTTACGCTCATAATTAACCCTCCTTGGTTGGTCAGCATTCGTTAATGTTACTTATCATTAATATCGGATACACTTTCTGAAAACTTTATAGTTATCATAAAAGTATTGAAAAAAAACATTATAATAGGTAAGATAGAGATAGATGTATTCGGTATACAAAGTGCAAGAGAGGAACAAGGAGATACATGGATCAAATCAGACTGAGAGCATTGGCCAAGATTAATCTGGGACTGGATGTAGTACGGCGCCGCGATGATGGTTATCACGAGGTTCGTATGATCATGCAGAATATCGGGCTATATGATTCTATTTTTATGCAGAAGATAGACAGCGATGAGATTAAGGTCAGTACAAATCTTTATTATCTTCCGACCAATGAGAATAATCTGGTCTATAAAGCAGCTAAACTGATCAAGGATGAATTCGGAATCAAATCAGGAGTGATCATAGAGCTTCAGAAGCATATTCCGGTAGCTGCAGGTATGGCAGGCGGCAGTTCAGATGCAGCAGCAGTTCTGTATGGCATGAATCAATTATTTTCTCTGAAGCTGACAAAACAGGAGCTGATGGACAGAGGAGTCAGAATCGGCGCAGATGTGCCCTATTGCATTATGAGAGGAACGGCTCTATCAGAAGGCATTGGAGAGATATTGACGCCCCTCCCGCCTATGCCCAGATGCCCGATACTGATTGCAAAGCCGGGTATCAGTGTATCCACGAAGTATGTATATGAGCATCTGCATGCAAACGAGCTGACACGGCATCCGGACATTGACGGAATCGTTGCAGCAATCAAAGCCAAGGATATCCATGGCGTGGCAGACCGATTGGAAAATGTACTGGAAACAGTGACAGAAAAGGAATATCCCGTTATAACCGAGCTCAAAGATTTCATGAAGGCACATGGAGCATTAAATGCGATCATGAGCGGCAGTGGACCGACTGTGTTTGGAATCTATGATGATACAGCAATCGCAGAGAGGGCATGTGAGGAGTTAAAAGCCGCCGGACTGGCTAAGCAGGTCATTCTCACGGAAACATTTCATACAGGGAGGGATTAAGGATGGACAAAGAATTTTCAATGAGCATTGATGAGTATCTGCCGCTTCGTGATGTAGTCTTCAATACACTCAGGCAGGGAATTCTGACCGGAGAGCTGAAACCGGGTGAGAGACTGATGGAGATCCATCTGGCAAACCGGCTGGGAGTCAGCAGAACACCGATCCGTGAAGCCATCCGTAAACTGGAACTGGAAGGCCTGGTGACGATGGTTCCGAGAAGAGGTGCGGAGGTGTCCCGGATATCCAGACAGGATCTGCAGGATGTACTGGAGGTCAGGAGAACGCTGGATATGCTGGCAGTAGGGCTGGCATGTGAGCGTATGTCAGAGGAGGATAAGCTCCGGCTCAAGGAGGCCAAGGATGAGTTTGAGCATTCTACCAAGACCAGAGACGCAACCACCATTGCACAGGCAGATGTGAGATTTCATGATATCATACTGCATTCCACCTGCAATAAGAGACTGATTCAGATGGTCAATAATCTGGCAGAGCAGGTATATCGCTATCGCTTAGAATATGTGAAAGACAGCCGGAATCATGAACGTCTGATCAATGAGCATGATCAGATTTGTGATTATATTGTACAGGGAAATACTGAAAGGGCGCAGGAAATCAGTCAGATACACATTGACAATCAGGAAAAGAATATTATTTCACAGCTGGATCTGTAGGATACGGTATATTTTATGAAAAACAGGATATAACTTTGATACATGGCTCATGCGAGAGCAGAAGGGAGTAATTTATGTATCAAAAGTTATTCATTGCTGTTATGGCAGTGACAATCGGCGTATGCGGGAGTACACGCATCACGAGTCCACAGAACAGTGTCATGGCATGCTGGGGTCTTATGTATCCGCGTCTTTGCTATATCGAGGGCACTTATCTGACATCTGATCAGGTGAAAGAAGGTGATCCTGCAGAGCTCATACAGACAGCAGATCCTGAACAAATTGTAATTCGGCTGAAACTTCTTGAATTATTATCAGAATGAAGATAGAATGTAACAAGATAGATTGAGAGGTATCTTGTATGAACAGTAAATATGCACCAATAGGTGTATTTGATTCAGGCGTCGGCGGACTGACGGTAGCAAAGGAAATCATGAGACAGCTGCCGAACGAACGAATTGTATACTTTGGGGATACGGCACGGGTACCATATGGCGGCAAATCCAAAGAGACTATAACGAAATATACAAAGCAGATAATCCGTTTTCTGCAGACCTATGATGTTAAAGCGATTGCGATTGCATGCGGTACTGTCAGTGCATGTTCACTGGAGGAAGTAGAAAAGGAACTGGATATTCCGATCATTGGTGTATTAAAGCCCGGTTCGGAGGTTGCCGTTGATAAAACCAAGAACAAAAGAATCGGTGTGATTGCAACGGAGAGTTCGATACATAGTGGAATGTACCAGAAATATATTCAGGAGATTGATCATCAGATACAGGTATTTGCTAAAGCGTGTCCTTTATTTGTGCCTCTGGTAGAGGAAGGGCTTTGGGAGGATCCGGTTACGACAGAGATCGCCAGACGTTATCTGCAGGAACTGAAGGAACAGGATATTGATACCCTGATTCTCGGATGTACGCATTACCCACTGCTGATCAAGACGATTGGAGATGTCATGGGAGACGATGTGACACTGGTCAATCTGGCATATGAGACAGCAGCAGATCTCAAGAAGCTGCTTGAGAGCAGGGGACTTTTAAACGTGGCAGCGACAGAAGATTATGAAGTGAATTACAGATTTTTTGTAAGTGATGTAGCAGACAAATTCAGATCTTTTGCAGAGTCGATCCTTTCAGATGTAAAGTTTTCAACAGACACACCGTTTATCACAAAGCAGATTAATATAGAAGCATTTTAGGAAAAGGTTAGAGATATGACAAAGGATGTACTGATTTCAGTTAAAGGACTTCAGTTCGGAAATGATGTTGATGAGGATATGGTCGAGATCATAACGAGCGGGAGCTACTACAAAAAGAATAATAAGCATTACCTGATGTACGATGAGATCACAGAGGGATTTGAAGGTGCTACGAAAAATGTTGTGAAGTTTGATGGTTCCACGCTGGATCTGACCAAAAGTGGTATCACCAATGTACATATGATATTTGAGCAAAACAAAAAGAATATTACGAATTACATTACTCCATATGGCAATATTCTGATTGGTATTGATGCACAAAAGGTGGATGTGGCAGAGACAGATGAAAGCATTAAGATCAACATTGATTATGCACTTGAGGTCAATTATGAATTTCTGGCTGACTGCAAGATCAAGATGGATATCACCTCAAAGGGTGGTTCAGAGTTTACATTACACTAGAGGAGTGAAGGAGGAACCGGTATGAAGGTAAGAAAGGCAATTATACCCGCAGCAGGGCTGGGAACCAGATTTTTGCCTGCAACAAAGGCACAGCCAAAGGAAATGTTAGCGATTGTTGATAAACCAACGATACAATATATCATCGAGGAGGCAGTCGCATCCGGTATTCAGGACATCATCATTGTAACAGGACGAAATAAACGCTCTATTGAAGATCATTTTGACCGTTCCATTGAGCTGGAGCTGGAGCTGGAAAAGAATAATAAGAACGAGATGCTGGATATGGTTCGTTCTATTTCAGAAATGGCCAATATCCATTATATACGCCAGAAGGAGCCTCGCGGACTGGGACATGCTGTATTGACAGCCAGACATTTCATCGGAAATGAGCCTTTTGCGGTACTGCTGGGTGATGACGTTGTTGTTTCAAAGCAGCCTTGTCTGAGCCAGATGATAGACGTATACAATGAGTACAGAACCTCCGTCATCGGAGTACAGAAGGTGGCACATGAGGTAGTCAATAAATATGGTATCGTGGATTGCAAGTCAATTGATTCCAGAGTATATAAGGTAAGAGATCTGGTAGAGAAGCCAAAGATTGAAGATGCTCCGTCTGACATTGCCATACTCGGCAGATATATCCTGACACCGACGATCTTTCAGTATCTCGAGACACAGGATGAGGGTGCCGGCGGAGAAATCCAGCTGACCGATGCACTGCGCAGAATGGCCAAGGAAGAAGCCATGTATGTATACGACTTCAAGGGACACCGCTATGATGTGGGAACAAAAGAAGGCTTCCTGCAGGCCAATATAGAGTTTTCTCTCAGAAATCCTGAGACAAAGGATAAGATGATGGATTACATCAAAGCACTCAATGAAAATATGGATGAAATGCTTGCATATGATTGATGTGAGACAGTCATACTAAATCAGAAAAGGCCGGTGAACAAATCACCAGCCTTTTTAAATGTTCGCTATTATTATTTAATAGGTTTTGCTCCTGCTTTTTCCTGCAGCTTCTCGACACTGCGTTTGAAAAAGCCCTTTTTCTTTGGCTCGACCTTGACAGTACCACGAAGTCCCTTGACCTCTGTGATATAGATGCCGCTTACGACCGCTTTGACTTCCTTTTTCACCGGTACGGTATCAAAGATCTTCTCATCGCATACAAGTGTCATCATCTGCGGACCAACCTTTGCCTTGACGATCGGCATCTTGGAGTTACGTAAAAGCTTTGGTGTCTGCTCGATGACGATGGAGGGAAGTCCTGATTCCTTCAGTTTCATTCGTTTCTTATCTATGATCAGCATGGATACAGTCTGTTTTGCTGCATCGATCTGTTCCTGCTGTTCAGCCTGTCTTTTCTGTGCTTTCTTACCGAGAAAATAAAGCACGACTGCCACTACAATTAAAAATAACAGTATTGCCAATAATATTATGGTTGTGTTTGACATGAAATACCTCCTATGATCAACCGGAACTTTTCAAACCGGCATTCTTGCATGTAGTATTGTAGCATTCTTTGTGTCAAAGTGCAAGAAAAAGGACTTTTCTTATTTGTCACAATGTGTTATAACTGATATGTTAGCGGTTTTTATAGAATTGCACTTATAGTATGAAATAAGAGAGGATTATGTTATGAAAAAAAGAATCATGGTAATTGGAATGTTAGCCGGGATTATGGCATTTGCTGTTGGATGTTCATCATCTGTTAATCCTGATAAGTATGTAACACTTGGTCAATATAAGGGACTTGAGGTTGCAAAGCAGGCAGTAGAGGTAACAGAGGCTGAGGTAGAGTCAGAGATTCAGTATATGCTGGAGCAGCAGGCAACGACAGAGGATGTTAAGGATAGAACCAAGGTACAGGACGGCGATATTGCCAATATAGATTATGAAGGAAAGCTGGACGGAGTAGCCTTTGAGAACGGTACAGCACAGGCACTTGATCTGACGATCGGTTCAGGAACTTTTATTCCGGGATTTGAAGACGGCATTATCGGTAAGGAGATCGGAGACACATTTGATCTGAATCTGACATTCCCGGATACCTATACCAATAACCCAGATGTGGCAGGAAAAGATGTTGTATTTACAATTACGATAAACGGAATCAAGGAAAAGGTTGCTCCGAAGCTGGATGATGCCTTTGTTAAGACATTATCTGCTGATGTAAGCACTGTAGCTGAGTTCAAGGACAAGGTGAAGAGTGAACTGTTAAAGAGCAAACAGGATTCTGCTGATGCTCAGATGCTGACAGATCTGTGGAACCAGGTAGTTGAGGGATCTACTGTCAGTGATGATATTCCGGCTGAGCTGATCGAGGAAAAGACACAGACTATGTATGACAATGCAAAGCAGTATGCACAGAGCTTTAACATGGACTTCCCGACATTCTTGACACAGTATATGGGTCTGACAGAGGATGGTTTTGCAGATGAGGCAGCGAAGTATGCGTTAGATGCAGCAAAAGAAACCCTCATCATACAGGCAATTGCCAAGGCAGAAAAGCTGGAGCTGTCCAAGGAAGAGATTGCAGATGCCATCACAGAGTATACATCATTATATGGGTATGAATCAGAGGATAAATTTAAGGCTGAAAATGATATGGCCGCATTCGAGGAGCATGTATTAAGAACCAAGATAGAAAACTTCTTAAAGGAAAATGCAGTCATTACAGAAGGCACAGCACCGGCAGCAGATGCAGCAGCGGAAACACCTGCAGCAGAAGAACCGGCAGCTGAGAAAACTGCAGAATAGAGAATCAAAGCGGGGAATAAAAGATGGAACTAGTATCAATCAGAGAATTATACAGAGAACAGAAAAAATATATCAATACAGAGATCCGGATCGGCGGATGGGTCAGAAATATCAGAGACTCCAAGACATTTGGTTTTATTGTAGTCAATGACGGTACTTTTTTTGAGCCGCTGCAGGTCGTATACCATGACGGACTGGAGAACTTTGCAGAGATTTCAAAACTGAACGTCGGAGCGGCAGTGATCGTAAAGGGTACTCTGGTAGCGACACCGGAAGCAAAACAGCCATTTGAGATCCAGGCAGCAGAGGTGGTCGTAGAAGGTGCATCTACACCGGACTATCCGCTGCAAAAGAAGAGACATTCATTTGAGTATCTGCGCACAATTTCTCATTTACGTGCCAGAACCAATACCTTTCAGGCTGTATTTCGTGTGCGTTCACTGATTGCATATGCGATTCACAAGTTCTTTCAGGAGAGAGAGTTTGTATATGTACACACACCGTTGATTACAGGCAGTGACTGTGAGGGTGCGGGAGAGATGTTCCGTGTAACGACACTGGATATGGAGAATATTCCGAAGAATGCAGACGGCAGTGTTGATTATTCACAGGATTTCTTCAATAAAGAGACAAGTCTGACCGTCAGCGGACAGTTAAATGGCGAGACCTATGCAATGGCATTTAAAAATATATATACCTTCGGACCGACATTCCGTGCTGAGAACTCCAATACAACGAGACATGCAGCGGAGTTTTGGATGATTGAGCCGGAGATGGCCTTTGCTGATCTGCAGGATGATATGATTCTGGCAGAGAGCATGATTAAGTATATTATTCGTTATGTCATGGAAAATGCACCGGAAGAGATGGAGTTCTTTAACCAGTTTGTAGATAAGGGACTGATTGATAGATTAAAGCATGTAGTATCTTCTGATTTTGCGCATGTAACCTATACGGAAGCGATTGAAATCTTAGAGAAGCACAATGACAGATTTGATTATAAGGTATCATGGGGCTGTGATCTGCAGACGGAGCATGAGAGATACCTGACCGAGGAAGAATTCAAGAGACCTGTATTTGTAACGGATTATCCGAAGGAAATCAAGGCATTCTATATGAAGCTGAATGAGGATGGCAAGACGGTTGCTGCTATGGATTGTCTCGTACCGGGCATCGGTGAGATTATCGGCGGCTCTCAGAGAGAGGATGACTATGATAAGCTGGTAGCCAGAATGGATGAGCTGGGATTGAAGAAAGAGGATTATGAGTTCTATCTGGATCTTCGTAGATATGGTTCTACCAGACATGCCGGATTTGGGCTTGGGTTTGAGAGATGTGTGATGTATTTGACGGGAATGGGGAATATCAGGGATGTGATTCCGTTTCCTCGGACGGTTAATAATTGTGATTTATAGGTGGATAAAGAATCGGACGGACGAAGAGGGATGGCGGGCGAAATGCCGGTCAGGGTGTAAACTCTTCGACGCGTCGTCCCCTTCAACTCATATGCGAAAAATAGTCAGGAGATTGCCTCCTGACTATTTTTATGATTTTCAGGCTCCTTTGGCTTGACCTTCGAGTTTGCACCCTGACCGGCATTTCACCCGCCATCTCTCTTCTGACTGTGGGGACGGGAGGGAATGGATTGCGAAAGTGAGGGATGTATGGGCCGAGGGGAGATGTCGTTGTATGGGTGTAAGGGATGTGTGGATGTGAGAGTGTGTGGGGGATTTGGAGAGCGGGCGGAGTTTGGATGAGAGTGAATTTTGGGTTGCGGAATGGGGGGAAGTTGTGTATAATGTAGGTGGGTTTACATAATTTCTAAATTGAGGAAGAGGGTCCTCATTTAAGGGTGAGTTTAGATGATTAGAAGGGTATCTTGTGTTTTGATCGCAGGTTTATTATGCGTGTCGATGGTGGTTCCGGGGTGGGCAGCTACTTCTGCGGAGTTAAAGCAGCAGAAGGAGGCTACGCAGAAGGAGCTTAATTCCCTAAAGAATAATATCAGCAGTATTGAGGAAAATAAGGATGCAGTGGCGAGTGAACTGGAGGAACTGGATACTCAGCTGGTGGATCTGCTTTCGACTGTTGAAATATTGGAGCATGATATTCAGAATAAGGAAATAGAAATCGCGGATGCTACAACCGCGTATGAAGCGGCGCAGGCGAAGGAGCAGGAGCAGTATGAGGCGATGAAGCGCCGCATTAAGTTTATGTATGAGAAGGGTGACATAGGCTATCTGCAGCTGCTGGTGGAGTCGCAGAGCATTACGGATCTGGTAAATAAGGCTGACTATATTGAAAAACTGTATGAGTATGACAGGACGCTTCTGGTTCAGTATCAGGAAACGAAGGCAGAGGTGCTGGCGCTAAAAGAAGAGCTGGTCAGTGAAAAGTCAGAAATGGTGGAACTGGAAGCAGACCTTGCAGCACAGCAGAAAGAGCTGCAGGCAATGATTGATGAGAAGCAGGCAACAGTAGAGAACTTTGATGCCCAGCTGGCAACGGCCAAGAAGCAGGCCAATACATATTCTGCTGCCATCAAGGCGCAGACATCGGAGATCAAGAGAGTAGAGGCAGAGGAAGCGGCTGCCAGAAAGAAAGCAGAGGAAGAAGCCAGAAAGAAAGCAGAAGAAGAGGCGGCTGCCAAGAAGCAGTCTTCAGGAGGCAGCAGTTCAAGCTCTTCACAAAACAGTCCTTCATGTGGTGGCGGAACAGGTGGAGAGATTGCAAGCTATGCATGCCAGTTTGTAGGCAACCCATACGTTGCAGGTGGGACAAGTCTGACGAGTGG
>JAUNSO010000015.1:0-11946 GCA_030539165.1 bacterium | reverse complement strand
CGAAGATACTATTGATTTACGATTATTAATAATTATTAATATTTTTCCTCTTTTTATTTAATCTTTGCATTGTAAGATGGATATTGTCGACAGATGAGTTCATTGTAGATCAAAGAAAATAGAAAGAGGATTTTTTATGTGGAAGAATCATTTCAGACATCGTAAAGCACAGACATTTATGTTATTTATCATTGTACTGCTCAGTACATTATCCTTATGCGGAGCATTTAGCATCCTGACTTCACTGGATCGTCCATATCATGAACTGGCGAAGGAGTGTGAGGCTGCGGATGCAGTGGTATGGACACTGGATAGTCATTTGGAATACATGGAAAACATCACAGCTGAATTTGAGGCACTGGATGAAATCGATCATGTTTCAATGTATAAGGCACACTATCTGACTGAGGAGGTGGCCTGCAACGGAAAAATTCTAGAAACCTTCACCAATCTGACAGAATATAATGAAGAAATTTTCGGATTATCTCGTTACATAGAGGGTAAGTCTGTAGCAGAGGAGCCTTTGGAGGCGGGAGAATGTATCATGCCAGCTTGTATCTGCATTGAGTATGATCTAAAGGTTGGTGATACAATTCATATCAAATTCCCTGAGGAGAGTGTGGACTACAAGATACGAGCTGTCTATGCAGAAGCATATGGAACCACGACAGCGTATGACAATGCCATGCTGATCAAAAAATTACCGGAGAGTATAGAGGGAGGATACTATATCCGTCTCTATGCGGCAGACGGTGTCAGTGGAAAAGAACTGGAAGAGGCCTATCGAGAGACCTATGGAGAAATGGATTTTACCATCAATACGTTAGACACCGAGATTTCAAACAATCTGCTTGCAGGTACGATACTTGGAGCTATCCTGCTTGCGATCGGCATTATCCTGTTAGTGGTCAGCGGACTGATCATCAACTTTATGGTTCGTAATACATTAATTAATGATGCAAAATCCATAGCCATTTATAAAACCATTGGGTATGCGAGCAAGGATATTATTCAGATGTATCTGATCTTCTATTTTATAGTGGTTTCCGCAGGAACCATCGGTGGGATTATCGGTGCAAGCTGTTTTGTGAAGACGGTACTGGCATCTATGTACATGAACATCGGAGCCAAGGTAAACAGCAACATATGGCTTCCGGGTTTATGCTGTTATGTGTTTATCGTAGGATTTGTGCTTTTGATTATCTATCTCATTATGAACAAAACCAGAAATGTAAAGCCGGTCTATGCACTCAATGGACTGCAAAACAGTAACACAAAGAAAAAGAAAACTTATAAAGGAAATTCAAAAATACAGTTTTCTTCTCTCGGAATTGCAGTCAGAACCATCATGCGGAATAAGGGAGGTACAGTCGGAATCGTTGCGACTGCGATTGTGACGATCTTTGCTGTCAATTTCGCCGCGATCTCTCTTGATGTAGCGAATACGCTCAAGGAAAACAATGATTATTGGCTTGGAATCGAAAACAGCGATGTAATGGTGTCTGTCGCGGATGGAGTCGATGCAGAGGAAATAGAGACACTCCTTGCCGACAGACCAGAGGTCGATCATATCATTCTCAGTAATCTGGAGGGCGGACGTTTTACGCTGGACTGGGAGAAGGGAATGGATTTTACGATTGTAATGCCGTTCATATATGATGATTTTGATCAAGCCGGTTACGAAGTGATAGATGGGAGAAATCCAAGAAATGCGGATGAAATAGCGATATCGAACAAGGTGGCCCAAAATACAGGTAAAAGCATTGGAGATTATATCAATGTGAATATGAATCATGCAACCTACAGCCTGCTCATTACCGGTATTTATCAGACCTATTATAGTATGGGTAAGTCAGCACGCCTCGTGACGGATACATATCTGGAAAACGATATTCCGTTCCGGTATGATACAGTCTCTATTTATCTCAAGGATGGAACGGATGTGAACTGGTTTATGGAGGATATCAAGGACACAATCGACGGAAAGGGAAATGTTACACTCCGTACAGAAATGTTTGCAAGTATTACAAATCTGATCATGTCGCCACAGCAAAAGGCAATTCCTCCGATGACAGTCTTGATACTTTTGATCGGAGCAGCCAATATCTTTTGTATTGTAATGTTGAAAAATGCCAATAGCGAGAAAATTAACGGAATCTATAAATGCATTGGATATTCCACCGGTCATTTGATCCGGTCAAATATATGGTATGTATGTATCATAGCAGTATGCTCATTGATGATTGCGGTTCCGGCAATTCTTGTACTATATCCGTATATCATGAAGCTGTGTCTGAGTGTGTTCGGACTATTGGAATACAGGGTTGTGTATCAGCCGGTACATCTGGTTCTGGTCAATGCAGGCGTATTGGCAGCCTTTATCATCAGCACAATGATATCTTCCAGATCCTTGTATCGTGTCAATGTCAGAGATCTGGTTCAGGAATAAGAAAACAAGGAGACAATTAATATGAAAAATGTAATTATCAGAACAGAATTATTATGTAAGAGTTTTATCACGGATGGCGAGATTAATAATGTAATCAAAAATATGGATCTGGAGCTATACGACAGTGATTTCACTGTGATCATGGGAAGCTCAGGCTCTGGAAAGTCTACCTTACTCTATGCATTGAGTGGTATGGATCAGGCAACGACAGGGAAGGTGTATTTTGACTATGAAGATATCTCCAAGCTGAAGGAAAAAGATATGACTTTGCTGCGTAAGGAAAAGCTGGGATTTGTATTCCAGGGAATCAATTTAATACCGAATCTGAATGTATATGAGAATATATTAAGTCCCACCTACAAGACAGGGCGTCCGCAAAAGGAAATAGACGAACAGATAGAGGAATTGCTTGAAAAATTCGAACTCTCAAATCAAAAAAAGAAGTTTCCGAATCAGATGTCGGGAGGACAGAAGCAAAGAGTAGCCATCTGCAGAGCTCTTATTAATCAGCCGAGGGTGCTGTTCGCAGATGAACCGACCGGCGCATTGAATTCTTCACAGGGACAGAGTGTACTGGATGTACTGACCAAAATCCATAAGGAGGGTCAGACAGTGGTTATGGTGACACATGATTTAAAGGCGGCAACGCGCGGCAACCGCATTATTTATCTTAAAGACGGCAGGATAGACGGAGAGCTGCAGCTGGAGGAATATCATGAGGAAAGTAGTGCTGAACGTGAAGAAACCCTTTACAAGTTCCTCAAGGAAAAGGGCTGGTAAGTGTAGAAGAAACAGAACCGATATGCTACAATGAAATAGTAGCTATCACAGTCTGACAGGAGGTCATATGGCACAGACCATTTTGATCATAGAAGATGAAATTGAATTGGCGAAGATTCTAGCAGCGTATCTGGAGGTAGAGGGCTTCAAGGCGGTGACGGCGGCCGATGGAGAGGATGGATTGAGGCAGTTTACAGATTGTGCTCCCAGCCTTGTGTTGTTGGACATTATGCTTCCAAAAATAGATGGCATCAGCGTCTGTAAAGAACTGCGCATGACTTCGGATGTTCCTGTGATTATGATCTCAGCTAAGAGTGGAGAAATGGACAAGGTGGTTGCGCTGGGAATCGGTGCAGATGATTATGTGACCAAGCCTTTTAGCCCGTTGGAGCTGGTGGCACGTGTCAAAGCACAGCTGCGACGCTACGAGAAAAGCAGTGGCGCGGGAGAGGCGGCAGCAGGTGAGATCATAGCAGGTGCATTGTATCTGAATCATAATACTTATACAGCCATCAGTAGCGGGAATACCATAGAACTCACAACAAAGGAGTTTGAGATACTATGGTTTCTGGCATCCAGTCCCGGGCAGGTATTCTCAAAGGAACAAATCTATCAGGGTGTTTGGGGCTACGAGGGAATTGTAGATGAAAACAGCGTAATCGTATATATCAACAGGATCCGGGAGAAGCTGGGCAGATCAGAGGCTACGTATATAAAGACTGTATGGGGAGCAGGCTATAAGTTTTCTGAGGTGAGCGGATGAAACCAAGGTATGGAATGACATATATCAATATAGTAACGACTGTCCTATGTGCAGTCGTTATTTTTGCAGGCATTTTGTGGAGTCTGCTGCTTATGAGGGATACTGATGTCCGTCACTATGATAATCAGGTTCGTGTGCAGCTATCAGATCAGATCAGGCTGCTCGAGGAGGGCAGGTACGAATCGTGCGCATTTTCCTATATTGTGTTTGGTTTAGATGGAACGGTGGAGTATGCAGATGCTGCCTTTCAACAGAAAGTGGGTTCAGTAGTCAATGTACAGGAAATGATCCGGATGGATGAGTATTCGGTCAAAGCGTATGGAGGCCTGTATAAGGAGGTATCCGTGCTGGAGGATGGCGACGAGGTCAAAGGATTTGCAGTATTTCTGATACCGGAGGAACTCATGCTGAAAGCACCGGTTTATGAGCAGATCTTGATGAACCTGATACCATTGGGAGTGTCAATTCTATTGCTGTTGTTTATCATGATTGGGAAAATGCTGTACTATCATATAAAAGTATTAAATCCTATACGTGAAATCAGTAAGTCAGCGAATCACATCATTAACGGTAACTATGATTATGAGGTGGTACGGGTAAACGGAACTGATGTCCGCAATGATGAACTAGGCGATCTTATCTACTCGTTTGAGCTGATGAGAGATGAGCTGAAGGAAAAACAGCTGCGGGAGGAACAACTGAAAAAATCACAACAGGAGCTGATTTCTTGTATATCACACGATTTGAAGACACCCATTTCCACGATCAAGGCATATGGAGAAGGGCTGAGGGATGGTATCGCAGCAACTGAAGAAGTACGTAAGGAGTATGAGGAGGTTATTATTAATAAAACGAATCTGCTCAGCCAGATGATCTCAGAACTGCTAGAGTACTCAAATGCACAGCTCAACCAGCTGGAAATCGTGCCAAGAGAGGTTTATTTTCTTTCTTATTTTGAAGAGACTGCAAAGGAACTGCAAAGATATGCAAGACAAAGAGGTGTCGTGCTTACTTATCGTACGGATCTGCCGGATATGATTGTCACGATTGATAACAGACGTGTAACAGAGGTTCTGTATAATCTGGTCGAAAACAGCATTAAATATATCGGAGATCAACAAGGAAGGATCGAGCTGACTGCTGTGCGTCAGGATCAGGGGGTCCTGATCCGGGTCATTGACAACGGAATCGGAATCAGTGCAGATGATATACCGTATGTTTTCGACCGGTTTTACCGTGCCGAGAAGTCGAGAACCTCCAGTATACCGGGTTCCGGTCTGGGGTTATCTATTTGTAAGTATATCATAGAGGCTCTCGGCGGCACGATTTATTGCAAAAGCGGAGTTCAGGGGAAGGGCTGTGAAATCGGGTTTACGATTCACTAGATTCCGGCAGCCATACGCGCATCTGGTTCAGACCACGATTTCCCCATGCATAGTAAGGAATCAGCTTTATTCTACAAGCTGTTCTCTCAGGACGCGACAAAGAATATAGTGATTTCATATTCTGAATGCGGTATCCATTCAATTCCATTCGAACAACTCCATGTAATATATTCGCATCATAATGCGTTACATCGATCGCAGAATACGGATCTGCATGTAATGAAAATACATCATCATCATTATCTACACCTTCTGCACAATATACCAGAGGGCCTCTTGCAACAGCCACTCTGCCACTGTCTGCACTGATCTTTGCATTGGCGTAGATGCGATATGGCGTCATATCCATATTCACTTCAATCTCATCATCCTTTAAGAATGAACGGTGAATATACAGGTAGCCCTGATGATATTTTATGTCTGCATAAACATTTGTTTTATTCGCATCATAGAGATGATTGCCCTTAAATATAGGCACATCATTTATCCGGACATCTGTATGACTGCTCCAGTCCGGAATCCTGATGGCAAGGGTAAACTCAGCTGAGCTGTCAGCAGGCTCTATTTTGTACTTTATAGTACCATGATAGGGATACTCTGTTTCTACATGGATTGTTGCCTTTTTTTGTTCCAGTCTCAGATCGCCTGCCAGATAGAGGTGAGAGTACAGAGTATCATCCGTTTCACTCCAGGCATATTCTGCTATAGAAGACAGCAGACGTGCTACATTGGGCGGACAGCAGGCACAGCCAAACCACATAGGGCGTTCGGGTAAGGTATGCTTATGTGTCGGTATGATTCCTGATACACCTGGCTCTACCTCCAGAGGATTGACATAGAAGAAACGGGTTCCGTTCAACTGCATACCAGCCAGTACACAGTTATAGAGGGCACGCTCCATCACATTGGTATACCGGCTGTCCATATCCAGCTCCAGCATCCTGCGTGCAAAGAAGATCAATCCGATGGAAGCGCAGGTCTCAGCATAGGCTGTATCATTCGGCAGATGATAGGCGGTCGTAAATGCTTCACCGAGGCAGGTTGATCCGATACCACCGGTCACATACATCTGCTCCTCTGTGATACTGTTCCATAGCCTCTTACATGCATCCAGCAGAGCACTGTCCTTTGTTTCCTGAGCAAGCATAGCCATTCCTGTATATAGATAAACAGCTCTCACAGCATGTCCGGTCGCACGGTCCTGTTCTCTGACAGGAGCATAATTTTGCTCATATTCGTAGTTCGTAGGATCATTGTTCCATACGGTCCAGTCGATTTTTTTGCGTTCCTTTTCATAGAAGTGAGGATCTATTCCTCTGATATTGATAAAATGCTCAGCAAGGGCAAGACATTTCTGTTCATGTGATGCCTGATACATACGCATCAGGGCCAGTTCAACTTCCGGATGTCCCGGATACCCCTCAGCCTTTTGCGTGATAAAGTGTTCATAGATGCAGTCAGTTACACGCAGCATGATGTCCAGAAGTGAACGCTTGCCTGTACTTTCATAATATGCCACAGCAGCTTCCATCATATGACCCGCGCAGTATAACTCATGCGCCTCATGCAGATTGGAAAAGTGTGCTTTGTCATCATTCAGTGTAAAGTAGGTATCCAAATATCCGTCAGCCTGCTGCGCACTGCCTACCAGTTCAATGATTTCATCTGCGCGTGCTTCCAGCTCGGCGTCCGGAAAGAGAACCAGAGTGTAAGATACAGCCTCCAGCCATTTGGCAACATCACTGTCCTGAAATACCATTCCATAGAAATCAGTGGGTTTGATTCCGGTTTTCAGATATTCTGCCGCTGCCTGGAAGTTGGCGATGGCATGACTTTTCTCAGCATTTGGAATCTGGTCATGGAGAGCCTTCTCCTGATAGGGGATGACAGTTTCTTTGATCAGATGCTCATAGCGAGTCCAAAAAGAATCCGTTATTTGAAAATGTTTTAATAATGTCTGCATAGTAACCTCCTTTAATATGCACGTATGATATGTCACGAAATGATCATTTACAAATTTGTATATATGAATTATAATCGTATTGAGATGCATATAAAATAAGATTTATTCACACATATATATAATATATTCGCATACTGGATGATAAAGGACGAGTGAAACATGGAGGATAACAGACTTTATTTAAAACTGAATCAGATGCCTTTGGTGAAAGTAGCAGATCGGCTGTATGCAGAAAAGCCGTTTCTGCATGCAGACAGACGAGCAGATTTTCACGTGTTGCTTTATGTGATTCAGGGTTCTATTTCTATTGTAGAAGAAGGTACAGAGTATGAGATCGATGCAGGCTCATTATTCTTTATGAAAGCAGGGCTGCATCATTATGGAGTGACTCCGAGCGCACCTGATTCCAGATGGATCTATGTTCACTTCCTGATGGAACAGCCGGATCAGGAAGGCTCCAGATTTCAGCTGTATACATCTCATATTCAAGAGCAGGAGTTTGATAGGGCAGACTATGACTATGCAATACAGCTGCCGAAGCTGCTGGTGCTGAATAAGGGAAGCGCAATAGAGGGTAAACTGTATCATCTCGTAGAGTGGTTTCACTCCTCCAATCCGCTTCGTGCAGGATATATGAATCCGCTGCTGCAGGAGATATTGCTGGACTGCTATATGGAGGACGAGAAAGATAATCCATATTCAAATGCAGAGATTATTTATGAAATCATTCAATTTCTGGAGGAACATACGCATGAAAATTTTGCATCCGGACAGCTGGAAGCAGCATTTCATTTGAGTTATAAGCATCTCTGCCGGATATTTAAACAGGCAACCGGCAGGACGATGACGCAGTACCATACGGAACTGAGAGTCAATGAGGCGTCCAGACTCCTGCGAGAGACGACATATCAGATTACAGATATCAGCAGTCAAATCGGCTTTGTAGATCCGCTTTATTTCAGCAATGTATTTAAGAAGGTAAATGGAGTGTCACCGAGAAACTACAGGCAGAGATATATGACTGGTGACGGAGCCGGTGAGGAAGAAGAGGCAAATTTGCAGACAGACAAGGTTGAAAATTTGGCTCAAAGTTTAACAGCAGAAGAAGAGCATTTCGGAAAAAAGGAAGCAGTGACAGAGACAGATACCAGAAGACAATCACAAAAAGAATTAGACAGCTGGCTGCTATAAAATGTACATATACCATCAATCCCCCGCATAGATTGTAAAAACACATTGGTGCGGGGGGTTCTGTATGAAAGGGTATATAGAAGAACGTGCAGTGGAAGTGGCCAATTACATAATCGAATCAAATGCTACAGTACGTCAGACAGCCAAAAAATTTGGGATTAGTAAATCCACGGTACATAAGGATGTAACCGAACGTCTGACACAAATCAATCCGTCTCTTGCAAGCGAGGCACGCAAAGTACTTGACTTGAATAAATCCGAACGACATATACGCGGGGGACTGGCTACGAGAGAAAAGTATCTGTGTCAGCATACCGGCTGAGGGTTCAGGTAAACGGTCCGGATTCATTACTTGCAGGATAGATGCAGGCTGGTGTATGATAGACAATACCATCAAATATAAATTTAAGAGGTACAGACAGTGCTGTTTACAAAGGAAGATCTAAAAAAACTGGTGATACCGCTGATTATCGAACAGCTGCTGGCAGTCGGTGTCGGCATGATTGATACAATCATGATATCAAGCGTGGGAGAAGCAGCTGTGTCGGGCGTCTCTCTGGTAGACAACGTAAATGTATTATTGATTAATATATTCAGCGCCATTGCAACAGGTGGCGCTGTTGTTGCCGGTCATTTTCTGGGTTCCAAGGATGAGGACGGAGCGGGCAGGACGGCAGGTCAGCTGGTGCTCTTCTCCGGAGTGGCATCTGTAGTGATCATGGTACTGTTTCTTCTATTATATAATGTTATCTTGACGAAAGTATTCGGACAGATTGAACCAAGTGTATACGAGAGTGCGAAGATCTACCTGATCATCACAACGCTTTCATTTCCGGCATTGGCAGTCTATAACGGATGTGCGGCACTGTTTCGCGCGATGGGCAATTCCCGGATCACGATGTGGATCGCATTATTAATGAATCTGATCAATCTGATCGGAAACTCGATTTTGATCTACGGATGCTCAATGGGAGTGGCCGGAGCAGCGATTGCCACACTTGCGGCACGCTGTATCGCTGCCGTTATCATTATCAGACTGCTCTTTAATCCGAAGTGGCAGATCCACCTGACCTGGAAATCCCTACTGCATTTTGAGCGTGGAATTATTAATAAAATCCTGTACATCGGTATTCCGAATGGTTTGGAAAACAGCCTGTTCCAGCTAGGTAAGATCGTCGTACTGAGTCTGGTATCTACCTTTGGCACATATGCAATCGCAGCCAATGCCATATCCAATACATTTGGAATGTTCCAGACACTGCCCGGTCAGGCTATCAATCTGGCGATACTGGCGGTTGCAGCCAAGTGTGTCGGGGCCGGAGCATATGACCAGACCAGATACTATACAAAGCTGCTGATGAGATGGATCTATGAAATGATTGCTGTTGTCAGTATGGTCTTTATCATCGGTATCCCCTTCTTTGT
The DNA here is from genome assembly GCA_030539165.1 of bacterium. GTDB lineage: Bacteria > Bacillota > Clostridia > Lachnospirales > Lachnospiraceae > JAAYYM01. Next base: position 1,990 of record JAUNSO010000015.1, on the reverse strand, counting down.
CCAGTGGTTTCATCTGTCAGAGGAGGCAGCACAGGCAACGATTCAGATCGTAAGATACCACGGAGTCTGTGCGATGGTTATCTGGCCGATCTCATTTTCTTTGCCTAATACACTGCGTGCAGCGAATGATGTGCGCTTTACGATGATCGTTGCAATCATATCCATGGGAGTCTGCAGAATCGGTATGAGCTATGTGCTGGGAGCAGGTCTTCACATGGGCGTATTCGGGATTTGGGTAGCAATGACGATGGACTGGACGATTCGGGCGGTTATCTTCATGATTCGATACCTAGGAAAGAAATGGACAACTCTGTATCACGCAGAGGTGAGAGCAGAGTAAATCCCGAATTGTATTCGGCACGGCGTATGAGTGATTGCGAATTCATCCTTGTATATTGGATAGGGTTCATTTATAATCATGATATGAATTTATTCAGAATTTAATGAGATATCTCGAGGAGACAAGCATGGAGAGAGAAATGATACTTGTACTGGACTTTGGCGGACAGTACAATCAATTGATTGCAAGGAGAGTCAGAGAGGCGAATGTGTACTGTGAGGTACACTCATATACCATGACTCTGGATGAAATCAAGAAAATGGCACCCAAAGGAATCATCCTGACTGGTGGCCCCAACAGTGCCTATGCACCGGATTCACCATCCTATGAGAAAGCATTATTTGAAATCGGGATTCCGATACTCGGCATTTGTTATGGCTCACAGGTCATGGCACATGTACTTGGCGGCAAGGTAGAAACTGCTCCCGTCAGTGAATATGGTAAGACAGAGGTCGAAATCGACAATACAGCAGCTATGTTTCAACAGATATCCGGCAAAACCATCTGCTGGATGAGCCACACAGATTATATCGCAAAAGAGCCGGAAGGCTTCGAGGTGACAGCCCGTACCCCGGTATGTCCGGTAGCCGGAATGGAAAATAAATCGAAGAACCTCTACGCAGTACAGTTCCACCCCGAAGTAGTGCACACTCCGGAAGGCTTCAAGATGTTAACCAATTTCGTATTAAATATCTGCGGCTGTAAGGGTGACTGGAGAATGGATTCCTTCGTAGAGACAAGCATCCAGACACTCCGTGAGAAGATCGGAACCGGTAAAGTGCTCTGCGCACTGTCCGGCGGTGTAGACTCCTCCGTGGCAGCAGTTTTATTATCAAAAGCAATCGGTACGCAGCTGACCTGTGTCTTCGTAGACCATGGTCTTCTCCGTAAAAATGAAGGCGACGAGGTAGAAGAAGTCTTCGGTCCGAACGGCCCATACAAACTCAACTTCATCCGTGTCAATGCCCAGGAACGCTTCTACAGCAAGCTCGCAGGCATAACCGAACCAGAACAAAAGAGAAAAATCATCGGAGAAGAATTCATCCGTGTATTTGAAGAAGAAGCAAAGAAGATCGGAGCAGTAGACTACCTCGTACAGGGCACAATCTACCCCGATGTCATCGAATCCGGCCTCGGCAAGAGCGCAACCATCAAGTCCCACCACAACGTAGGCGGACTTCCTGACTGTGTAGACTTCAAAGAAATCATTGAGCCTCTCCGCATGCTCTTCAAAGATGAAGTCCGCAAAGCCGGTCTCGAACTCGGCATCCCCGAGAACCTAGTATACCGCCAACCCTTCCCCGGTCCCGGCCTCGGAATTAGAATCATCGGAGAAGTAACCGCCGAAAAAGTGAAGATGGTACAGGATGCAGACTACATCTACCGCGACGAAATCGCCAAAGCCGGCATCGCCCGCGACCTAGGCCAATACTTCGCAGCCCTCACTAACATGAGAAGCGTCGGAGTCATGGGCGACTTTAGAACCTACGACTACGCCGTGGCATTAAGAGCTGTTAATACAACGGATTTTATGACTGCAGACTGCTCAGAGATACCATTCGAAGTACTGCAGAAGGTGATGAATCGGATTATTAATGAGGTTAAGGGAGTTAATAGGGTAATGTATGATCTGACCAGTAAGCCACCTGG
>JAUNSO010000074.1:4603-11587 GCA_030539165.1 bacterium | reverse complement strand
CGGTACCTGGACAGCAACCCCCTGCTTATGAAGCACTGCTGCAATCGAATAAGAGCCGCCTGATGCATCAGCACTCTTTGGAATAGCAGCCGGTATGCTAACACTTCCCTTTGTTCCAGCTGTTCCATCAATGGCTGTCACACTGACGCAGTCGCCATCCCTTGTATATTCCACACGGTCTACATTCGTTTCACTAATACCACTCACATTGGTACTTGCTGCATGAATGATGGTCGCATTCGGGTTGACCGTATTAAGAATATCAGTAAGCTGACGTCCTTCTCCTGGAATATATAGAGTTTCTAATTTTCCCATCGAGCTAAAAGCATTTGATCCAATATGGGTAAGCGTCGTAGGAAGGATTAATGTTGTAACAGTGGTGCCATCATATTGGTTAAAATTAAATGCATCCGCACCAATCGTAGTGATTCCTTCTAAAAGAGTAAGCGAACTCACCGATGCACTATCAAACTCTACAAAAAAAGCTCGTCCACCAACCGTAGTTTCCCGACCGCCAATGGTGATTGATGTAATTGGTGAATTAATCAAACAACTTGCATGCCTAAAAGCGTTGTCGCCAATGCTTGTATAATCTCCTGTAATGGAGACTGAAGTTAAATTTTTATTTCCTTCAAATGCCGAGGATTCTATGCTAACATTTGGCTTACTGATTGTAACAGAGGTAAGGTTAACACTGTCCTTAAATGCGCGGGAATCAATTAAAGTCAAGCTTGATGAATCATCAAAAGTAAGGCCTGTTCCCGTTGGAAATGTAACAGCTTCAAATGCAGATTTACCTATGGTTTCAATACTACTCCAATCGATACTGTTTGTATTCGAGATTATGCATCCCTTTAGTGCAGATTCCCCAATCTCTGTAACAGAAGAAGGAATGGAAATGGTACACTCTGGAGCAGTTGGGTATCTGCGGAAGGAGCAGCTTCCGATATTGGTAACACCATTCCCTACGGTAATCTCTGTAGCATGCTCCAGCGCATAATTTGTGTCATTGACATTCCAGGGACAGGCACTGGGGAGTGCATAATCCGCCATTTTTCCACTGCCGCTGATTGTCAGTGTTTTACTATCTGTATTATAGCTCCAGGTCACATTTGCTTCATTTTCTTGGGCTCCGCAGTTGCCACTCTTTATCTCCGCATGTACACTCACCGGCACCATGACTGCAAATAATAAGCATAGCAGCCCTATTAACAATATCCTTCCAAACAAATTCACCTGTGTCTTCATCCTTTTAATCTCACTTTCCCATTTCAATCAATACGAACCTTTAAACCCAGTCCAAAATATTGTATCAGCAACAGAAAAGAAATGGAGCTACCAAAAAGTATAGTTTTTCTCCATTTCCCTGTTTTCTGCCATTATAATATAATGAGTTTGCTGCTACGATATTACTCTGCTGCTGTCATTCCGTCAACGATCATGGAAAGACCATCTAAGATATCTCCCATTGCGCTGTTTAACTGCTCTGCATCTGCTTCTGTCAGTGTGTCCTGTGTGATTTCTCCCATCTGGTTGATCACATCTGCTGCCTGAGTCATCGTTGCTTCGATGTCTGCATCTGCTGCGATCTCATCTGCACTGTAGAGCTCTGCAACTGCATTGTATGCTTCTACTGTTGCTGCATAATTATCCTGTAATGTAGCAAAGGTCTCATCTGATACCATCTCATCTGAGCCTGCATCTGCTGCTGACATTCCGTCAACGATCATGGAAAGACCATCTAAAATGTCTACCATTGCGCTGTTTAACTGCTCCGCATCTGCTTCTGTCAGTGTATCCTGTGTGATTTCTCCCATCTGGTTAATCACGTCTGCTGCCTGATTCATCGTTGCTTCGATATCTGCATCTGCTGCAACCTCATCTGAGCTGTACAGGTCTGCTACAGAATTATAAGCCTCTGTCATTGTTGCATAATTGTCCTGTAATGTAGCGAAGGTCTCATCTGATACCATCTCATCTGAGCCTGCGTCTGCTGTCTCTTCTACTGCTGCTTCCTCTACAGGTGCTTCTGCTGCTTTGTCACCGCCGCATGCTGTTAATACCATTGCGCTCATGGCTGCTGTCAATACAACTGCTAAAATCTTCTTTTTCATAATCTCATTTCCTCCTGTGTTTGCTCACAATTATTTTGTAAGCTCCTAAAATTTTTTCGACGTTTGCTATGTTACCACAGGATTCGAAATATGTAACCTACCAAAAAGTATAGTTTTCATCCCACATCTAATGTACGAGTCCAAGCTGTCTTGCTGCTGTTACTGCCTCGGATTTACTCTTCACTCCCAGTTTTCGATAAATATTGGAATTGTGAAATTTGACTGTATTGGTCGATATGGACAAAAGCTCCGTGATTTTAGGTATAGACATTCCATCACAGTGCATCTGCAGAATCTGCTGTTCTGTCCTCGTCAGCGGTTCTGTAAGCTCAGACTGATGACTCATATAGAGCGGGTAGTTCTGTGCCATTTGGGCTGTCATTTCCATGACCGCAAGGTCGTACTCATCAGGCTTTCCTGTACGATAGGCCTTGAGTAACGGCAATACTGCAATTCCTTCCCGTGCAATCACCCATACGAAATGATATTCCTTTGCCTTTTCATAAGCCTGGGCAAATTCACTACTCCATTCCTGATTCTTTTTCTGAAAGCTCAGGATGGCACGTAACAGCTGAATTTCAATCAAAATATAGGTTCTCTGCATTTTCTCCGCATAAAAGGAAAGCTGATCCAGTAGGCCCATTGCCTTGCTGTATCTATGCATCTGGATGTAGATACGCACCTTTGTCAGATAACGTAATCTTTCCATTCCGGAAAAGTCATGATTTTCATCCGGAGCTACCTGATACCAGCGGTTCACTTCCTCCTGCTTATTGCAGTACATATCGCACCTGCACTGCAGTGCTTCTATATTATACAGAAGCTGTGGTGCTTCCGTGGACGCCTTTCTGTGAAAGCTCTGTAACAACTCTACTGCATTCTCCATATGATTATGCAGTATATGCAGCTTCGTAAGAATACCGACTGCGACAAAGCATTGCTCTACCTTACCGCCTGCTTCTGCCTGCATCCTTCCTTTCTGTACAAGTGCCGCAATCTCAGAAGCATCCCCGCCCTTTTCAAAGAAGCTTTCAGCCAGTGCAAGATCGACAAGACCTTTCCCATATTTCCCAAGGATAAATTCTACCGGCTTTCCGATTGTCCTTGCAAGCTCTCTGTCCTTCTTACTCCATTCGCAGAAATCCTTGCCTCCGTTCATCATGGATGGAAGATTGCTCGTCACAGACAGCTCCGGCAGGATTGCCGTACGTGCTCCAATCAGGACATTGGCGCGTTTCAGCAGACTGACCATCTGAATCGTTCCTCTATGCGGCAGAGCAATATCCAGATACAGAAGCTTGCTGTCAGCCTCTCTCTTTTCGCTTCCCTTTAGCTTTTTCGCTGCCTTTTCCAGCTGCTCGTACCAGTACTCACTTTCTTCCTCGTTCATAAGAAGGGACTGCAGCATACTCATTCCCGTCATCAATACAGTACTTTTTGCAATCTCCTCTTTTGGAAGTGCCAGGTAATATTTACGAAGCTCATAATAGTGACCACTGGCCGGGTTCTGTCTAGCATTGGAAATTAACAGTGCTGAGATATGCTCATTACTGTGGCCTGCCTCGTACATTCTCAGGGCATTGAAATAGTCATTCTTCATTTCATAATAGTGCCCAGCATAATTATACAAGTCATTGATCTGTGTTGTAGTGTATTTCTTTTTCAGACGAATTCTGAGAGAGCACTTCATTGCACGGCGCTGCTCCCATGTATTGCTGTCCTTTTGTATGAGGAAATTACCGGTCTCTACTGCCTGCTGCAGCATTCTGACAACATCATTTCTTCTTGTGAGCATCTGCATAAGCTCCATGTCGAAGCTCTCGACGATAGAGAGCTCCATCAGGAACTCCTGAAGCTCCTGATTCCATTGATCATATACATAATGCTCCAGATAAATCCAGTAATGATTCCGAGTCCGCTCAAGTAATTCTTCGTCTGTCAGATTCTGCCCTGTACCGTTCTCGTTCTGCCTCTGATACTCCATTGCGGCGATTCTGATCCACATCGGATATCCTCGTGACTGCAGTACGATCTGGTCAAATAGGCTCTTTGGAACACTGATGTCCCATTTGCTGATATACTCCGCGATTTCCCTGTTGCTGAAGAAAAGATCCTGCTCCTCGATTGTGCAGAACACATATCGGATATCGAGCGGCATCAGCCATTCCGGTACTCTGCATCTGGCAATTAAAATCAGCTGCACATCCGGGTTTTCAATCAGCTCCTGTATCACCGGATACAGCTCTTCGCGAAACCGTGTGTCAGCTGCAAGCTGCAGGTCATCCAGAACAATCACCTGAGCGTCTATTTTGCGCAGTCTCCCCGCATCATCTGTCCTCACATCCGCTATGGATACATACTGATACTGCTTATTTGCAAAATAGGACCGGATAAAGGATGTCTTGCCGCTCCCGGAAGCGCCATAGATGTAAATTGTCTGATTCCGGGCTGCTGTTTTCATCTTTTTCGCCGCCGATTGCGGACGTATATATAGAGAAGCTTCATCTTTCATATTGCATCTTTTCCTTTTTCTGATTTTTTGGTAGAATGGCTGTAGGGCTTTTTCTCATTATAACATACCCAAAGGAGCATTGTACCATGTCATTCATTGCGATTGTAATTATTGTTCTTGTATTAGTTGCTGTTGGAGGTATCAGCTATGGGCTGATGCGCCTCAAATCGTTTACCAGTGATGCAGCGTTTGTTGTATCTGCATTGAAGGATGGACTGGAGGATCAGGCAGCTGAGCTTGAACACACACCGAAATCCGTAAATGGTATGACCTCTCTCTGTCTGCCGCGCATTACGAAGGACTTTCCCGCATTTAACTGGTATGAATTCAGGCAGAAGGCGGAAAATATGCTGAAATCAGCACTGCGTGCAATTTCTAACGGAGATATTTCCTTATTGATTGATGCTTCCGCTGATTTGCGTAATCAGGTTGGTTTGGAAATAGCTGCGAACCGTGATAACGGTATCCGAGAGGTTTATCAGAATATAGATGTGCATCAGACTGAAATTGCGACTTATCGCAAGCAGGGCGGTACATGTGTCATTGCACTGCAGACTTCTATCGGCTACATTCACTATGTAGAAGATCATGGTGAGGTCACACAGGGTTCTAAAACGGTCATGGAGCAGACCCGATATAATATCGAGCTGCAGTACATACAGGACACGAGTCAGATTGCAGAGGGTGAGACTGCCCTTGGCACCACCTGTCCGAACTGCGGCGCACCGATTACCTCTGTTGGTCAAAAGACCTGTGAGTACTGTGGGCTTGCCGTCACTGAGATCAATATCAATACGTGGGCACTGAACCGGTATTCGGAGATTTGATTTGCATGATTGGTTCAGGCTGACTGACACAGTCTGTCTCCTGTGCGCCCCCGCTATGCTCCATCAGCAAATATAATGCATATTCATTTTCGTGATAATAAGAAGGCAGTGTCCACTCCAGGGCAGTGCTTTTTTCATTCCACTCTCCATCATATGGGAGATAGTCATAAACTGTCTTGTATGCCGAATCTGTAATCATCAATACAGGCTGCTGTCCGATTTGATATTTTGTACGCTTGCTGTCCAAGGTGACTGTCAGCTTACTTTCCTGTATCTTCGCCGAAGTCATTGTGGGATTCTTCATTTCTGTATCAATCGCCTTTAACTTCCAGTAATAGGCTTCCTTTTTCGCTGATGCTGCCTTATCGCGCTGTTCACCCTTTGGATTCTGATACTTTTCAGTCGGAACTGCCATGAGAACCTGCTTGATATCGGATGTCAGATTCATTGCGGGTCTGATTGCGATTCGCGAACGTGTAGATTTGTCATTTGTGATATTGCCGTCACGATAGCACATACAGCTGATATTATCGCCCTTCGAGCTCGGTGAACGCAGCCACCACCAGCATAATCTGCCGAGATACTGCATTTCCCTCGTTCCATCTGTCTTAATGGTGTCCGGGAAACCATACTTCGCATTCATGGCCTCCTCAACCGATAACGCAAAGAGATGATCCTGTGTGAGCCCACAGTGCAGATACTTGCTTCCGTCCAGATACTCATAATCCGAAAGCTCCGTCTCTTCCTTGGTTGTCTCCATGATTAAGGCACGCTCACCATCTGTAAAGTGCTCCTTGGATGCATAGAATTCCTCGCACCACTTCCTGACGTTGCTGTCTGCCCATACATTGGTCTCACCAAAATCAGAAAATACCAGTCCTCGGTTAGTCAGCACGAAGATTCCGTCATCTGTACCCATATTGGTCTGGTAACTCAGCACCCGCCATACTAGCGGTTCTCCATCATTCTGACCAATGTAGATATAGTGATATCCCTTCTCAGGTGATATCTCTTGCATTGCTGCCATACCAAGCGGTGTGCCCTCCGGCTGAGTCTCTTTAGTCTGAGCTTTCTTGTCCTCTTTTGAAGGAAGTTTTTCTTCTGCTTTGGCTTTGCCGGATTGAAGCTTCTCAGTCGGATTCGGTTTCACGGGTTGCTCTATGTTATGCTGTGATTTAGCGTAGGCTTCCACAGAATCCTCCGTCTGAATCACACCACAAAATAAACATACTGATATAACAATCAATATTCTGATTAACCGCTTTCTCATCTTCATATGTACATTCCTCTTTAATCATAGTGAATTGAACTCTCCCCTGATTATACACTAATATTAGAAGGTCGTATAGAGGACTTTGTAGTGTTATGTTAACCGTTCTGGGATTGTTGAGAATTTGGACAATAAAACAATTAGAATGTGATGAAAATTCCAAAACCAGCTCATTTCATTCAAAGATGTCTGTTTGGATTCAGATGTGCTTTTGGGAAGCTTCTCAGATACCAGATCAATACTATGATAAAGGACAGCGAC
>JAUNSO010000074.1:0-4503 GCA_030539165.1 bacterium | reverse complement strand
TGCTTTTGGGAAGCTTCTCAGATACCAGATCAATACTATGATAAAGGACAGCGACTGTGCGACTGTGATACGGACAAACATCAGCTCATCTGCTCCGGAATCGGACACCACATGCAGCAGATTTACAATCGCATTATTCACAAAATGATCTCCCATTTCCATATACAGACTGCCTGTCATCCGATTCATCAATGCGAATTTGAAGCCCACCAGTCCCGAGGTGATGGCTAACATCAGACAGTTCATAATCATTCCATTCATGCTGGAAGTCCCATCTGTATAATTACGCACAGGCCCCATGGTATGCCACAGCGCAAACAAAACAGAAGTCATGATTGCAGCACTCATAAACGGATACTTCCACTGCAGCATCTTCTGAAACAGGCCTCGGAAGATGCCTTCCTCCATCACAACATTGATGATATTACCCGCAATACAAATGAGAAAGAAAATAAAAGCCGTCTGATTTCCGACATTACGGTCTACCGCATAGGCGCTTACATAAAACTGCAGCCCCTGAAAATTGCCCTGTAGGACTGTCGTCAGTATCTCCACTCCATATGCCACAGCAAATACCGCCAGTCCAAACGCCAGCCCTGCAAGCGTTTCCCTCAGCGCGCCCTTCCTGCCAAACCCTATATCACTCATTCGCATGGAAAGCATCCTGACCGTCAATATCATCACTGCAATCCCAAACAGCTTATGAATAAAGGCCTCTCCCCAAAAGGTCTGATCTGTTCTCATCACAAAGTATTCGAATATCCGTGCCGCAAAACAAATTATATAAATCATCAATACACAGATTACCGGTCTTTTACATTTCATCATCTTTTCCATCCTATATCCTCCTCGTTCTCGGTCCTATACAATCCGCTCCTGTATAGCGCGAATCAACCTCTAACATCTGCATCATATCCAGACCCCAACATTTTATCAATAGCAGGAAACATATCTTGCAGTTTCAAGCAACTAAAATACAATTTACAATGAAAAAAAGACAAAGATATATTATAATCAAAAAAGAGAGACAGACGACAGTGAGGTAAAACGTGAAATTAAAGAAAGTACAGAATCCAAAATATGATGAGATAGAAGTCGAAATCAAATATGCCGTCCAAGATGAAGATGTGAACAGGCTCTTTTCTATGCTGGATGCCTTTGATACGCAGATTCGATGCATTGATGATATGGGCGAGCACCTTGTCAACGCATCCGATATTCTATACATAGAAAGTGTTGACCGTAAGACCTACGTCTATCCTGAGCAGGGCGTCCTAATGACTGAACAGCGGCTGTATCAGCTGGCAGAAGCACTGAAGCCATCCGGCTTTGTACAGATCAGCAAGGCATGTCTCCTGAATATCAATACTCTGGAGTGCATAAAGCCATTGATGAACAGCCGTATGGAAGCCACATTGAAGAATGGCGAAAAAGTACACATCAACCGTAAATATTTAAGCAGCATTAAGAATGCTCTTAAGGGGGTATGATAAAATGAAAAAAATGCTAAACAATATATTTTCCACAACCGGCATCTGCATTGTCGTAATCGCACTGACCGGTCTGTGTTATGGCGGCAGTCTGATTTGTATTTCCACTATCCTGTCCGTATTGGGGGCAAACATCCTGATTCACCTTGGCATGCTGCTCACACGCAGATTTGAAAGTGATTATGCCATACTGGAGTATTTGCTGGATTTTGCATACATTGCAGTGATTATCGTCTCATTTGGTGCCGTATTTCAGTGGTTTGAAAGCCTCCCCATATGGATGACCCTGATCATCGGAGCTGCAGTCTATGCCATCTGCATCCTGCTCGACCAGATACGTGTCAGACAGGATATGAACGAAATCAATGCAATCCTGCTGGAACGCAAGCATCATCAAACCGATTTAGTTCCATAATACTCACGCCCCTTCATAGGTATGAAAATGGCGGCCTCACCGGCCGCCATTCTTACTATCATAAAATAAATCTGCAATTATTCCACGTCACTTAATTCTATATCCCCTGATTCGCAGTTCAGAACCAATTGTTTCTTACTATCTGAGGATTTGTCTCGATATTTTTCTCCCATATCCTCTCCGTTGACCGTAACGGAGCCAAATGTTGTCTTGGCATCTATTGAATATGTCTCTGCCCCTTCACGTAATCCCAGCTTGACTGCACCAAATTTGTCTTTTACGTCAACTGTATCAGCCAGAATATCATCTATACTGCAGTCGCCGCTTTCCAGATCCATCAGTATATTGCCCACTGTTGCCTTCTTACCGTCAACATATCCAAAAGTCGTGTACAGCTCAACATCATCAGAGGTAAGCTGGTCAAACTCAATATCTCCGCTTTCCACATTGATCGATACCTTATTGGCTACATCTGCATCACCCAGCAGCACCTGACCGAACGTATTCTTGACCGTCAGCTGTTCTGCTTTGATTTCATCAATCTTGATATCGCCGGACTCGAACTTGAAATCCGCGTCGGTCGTCTCTAATTTCCCGATTGCAGCCTTTCCAAAGGAATCCTTGATAGTCATGTGCGCAGTCTGCATCTCATCTACTGTCACATCACCTGATTCCAGTATGAAATCTGTCGTACCTGCCGCTAGCTTCTGTGCTTCGATACTGCCAAATGCGTCCTCAATGGTCAGTTCGTCTGCCACCAAATCTCCGAGCGTGATGTCTCCAGATTCGTTATGGAGCTTAATTGTACTAAATTTTTCTCCTTTTGGAACACTGATTGTGATATACTCTTTTGCCAGATTTCCATAAGAAATCCCACTGACAGAGAAAGATGCAATCATCCCTTTGGGTCTATTCTGCTTGATGACCATTGTGTCACCCTGCAGCTCCTCTGTAACCGGGCAGTCCTTACGTACGCAATACTCAATACCAAAATGATCTGCTTCCTTGATTTGTATATCTGAGAAAGCAACGTCCAGATCCAGACTCTTGAACGCCTCCAGATTCTTATTCTCCTTCACATACTCGATATCCGATCCGATATTTCCTCCGTTCGAGCTGACTACAACTCCTTTACCCCCCAGCGAAAGGCCGTACACTCTGCCGCCCAGTAAAAATCCTATCCCTCCTATCACAGCACCTGTGGCTGCCACAATCAGGCATACCATCACAAATTTATTCAGCTTCATTCTTTTTTCCTCCCTTAGCTAACTTCTTTCCAAATATTAATACAATCCAATATAGGAACTTTCTGATTAATAAATAAGATGCATAAATTGCAAGTGCTCCCAGCGAAAGACTGAGCAGACCGATTCCCACGCATACGAGCGCAACCGGAACATTGTTCATCATCGTAGATAACGCTCCAAGCACAGCCACCGGTGCTGCAATCGCAAGCGCTGCCCCTGTTAATCCCAGTGCCACTAAGAGTGAAATCACAACCAGCATAAATGCCAGCAGAAGCAGTACAACCACCAGAACGACCGGCAGTGCAATCGGAGAAGCAAAAATTGCAAGAATGACGACCCATACACCATTCACGCCCTTTCGCACATCCTTTTTTGCTTCCTTTGTCTTACTGTTATCTACTGCAACATCCATAATAATCTGATCTGCTGCCATCTGCGGACTGCCAAGGTCCTCTATTGCCTGTGCGGTATTCTCTTCACCTGCTTCTGCAAAATATTCCTCAAAATACTCAATTGCCTGATTAAAGTTGTCCTTCGGAAGTCTTTTCAGCTTCTTGCGAAGTTCTCCCATATATTCCTCTTTAGTCATTTTGATTTCCTCCCTCAATTACTGTCGGTTCTGCTGCATTCTGTTTCATTTCTTCGGTTTGCTCCGACTGCTCTAACTGTATTTCTGCATTCTGTCTTTTTTCCTCAATCTGGCTCTTTTCCTCGGCCTGTCTCTTTTCCTCAGTCTGCTCTAACTTCAGGATTGCATCAATCTCTTTACAGTAAGCCTGCCATTCCGTCTGCAGTTCGGCTCTGCGTTTCTCCCCAATCGGGGTGATCCGATAATATTTCCTGTTTCTTCCCTGAAACTGCTGATCATAGATTTCTACATAATTCTGGTCTGATAACCTCTTTAATATCGGATAAAGTGCCGAGTCCTTCAGATTCGAGACCTTCTTCAGGCTCTGGCTGATTATGTATCCATAGCTGTCATTCTTTGCAATGATCGAAAGTAACAGCAGTTCCGTCAATGGTTGGTTCAATGGATAAATCATATTGTTTCCTCCTTCTTTTGATATATATCGTACTGATTTATATATCTGATTTATGCATATTATATATTGTATAATATATTCTGTCAAGTATATATATTATTTTTTTTAAGATAACAAACAAAGACCGTAGCAGAGGCTACATGCGACCAATAAATGTTTGATATTTTCCAATAGTTATGATAATATATTGTTTGTTCGAGATAAGAGCCAGAAGAACACCTTAAGCGGATATGGCGGAATTGGCAGACGCGCTAGATTTAGGTTCTAGTGGGAGACCGTGCAGGTTCAAGTCCTGTTATCCGCACGAT
>JAUNSO010000113.1 GCA_030539165.1 bacterium | reverse complement strand
CCTCATATCTTCTGGCAGGGGGCTTGTTATTTTGATAATTTCCCCTGTAAAAGGCTGCTGACAAATGACTTCTGCAGAATGCAATGCCGCCCTTTGTATCCTCAAAGCCGTACCATCGGTAGGTATCTGCTTCTGCTCCGGGTCAGCATATGACAGAGTTCCGTAAAGTGGGTCTCCCAACAGCGGATGCCCGACAGATGCCATGTGAACCCGAATCTGGTGTGTTCGTCCGGTACTGATTTTCACGGAAAGCAAAGAATAATCCTTGAATTCCTGCACCACCTCGTAGGTCGTATGAGCCGGAAGTCCATGTTCACTGACTCTCTGCAGCATAAGATCATCCGGTACCCGTTCCAGTGATGCATGAATCTCACCCTTTTTCGATGGCATATGTCCCTGCACCAGCGCATAATATGTTCTGGAACTCTTGCCATTCTGCTTTTGCGCTGTCATTCGCGCCGCTGCCGCCTGATTTTTTGCAAATAACAATACCCCTGAGGTATCCTTATCCAGACGGCCAATCACGCGGCAGATTACATCCATGCCCTGCTGTTCATAATAGTAAGCCAGATAGTTACCGACAGAATCATAAAAATGTCCATGTGATGGATGTACCACAACTCCTGCAGGCTTATCCACGAACACAATGTCCTCATCCTCATACAGAATCGTAAGCGCTCCTTCTCGCGCTGCAACACGGCTCTCCATACCTTCCGTGTCCTCAAGACAGACGGTCAGAATCTGTCCTGCCCGCAGACGCTGCTTCACAGTGACCTGCACCCCGTCTGCCATGATACCGTCCGGCAGGAACTTTGCCCGGCTCACTTCCCGTCCGGTCAGATGCAGACAGTCCTTCAGCAGAAAATTCACGAGCCCTCCAACGGTATGCGCTACGTCTTCCTCTTTTACTTGATAAGATAGTGTTCTTCTCATACAGAGCTTTCCATCCGTTTCATCTTTCTTTGAAAAATTCTATTTCTTCCCCTAACGGTCCGACACAGAAAGCAATTCTCGCCTGAAATACCGGCTTGCTTGCCATCTCAATGTCTCTTGGCTCGATAAACACCTGATAGCCTGCTTCCTTAACCGCCTTCGCGCAAGCATCTACATCCGTAACTGCAAATGCAAAATGACGAATCACGCCCTTAGCCAGCCTCTCCTCGCCATCGGTAAAGATTTCAATCAGCCCGTTTCCACTATCCAACATGATTCCGGTATCCCAGCTGCGTATCTCAGTCAGTCCCAGCACATTCCTGTAAAAATGCAAAACCTTTTCATACTCGTCTTTACCGCAGCATTTCATCGACACATGATGAATTCCCTTAATGAATCCCATTTCCAGACTTCCTTTCTATGAAACTATTTATTTTCCCAAAGAACCGTCTCAGAACCATCCTTCTCCTGATAGATTATCTGATCTAACGTCCCGAAGTCAATAGAGGTTGTGTAACTGCCGCTGTTAACCTCCTGATTATTGAACAGAGTGGTTCTATAATGCTCAATGTACATGATGCGCTTACCATTCACCTCTTTGATATCCCACAGGATTGACCGCAGAAAATAAGGAGACCTCCATTTAATCAGCGTCATCGTATCATAGGTGTCCATGAGATCCTTTGTTACAGTAATCTCACTGTTCGGATAGTCCGGAATCGTAAGCGTCATGCATTGTTCGTCATCACCCGGCGTCTCATCTCCTGTTTTAATCACGACCATCTGATCTTCATCAAAGCTGACTCCATAAGCGGCTGCATCCGTCTCATCCAGTGTAGCGATATCCTTCATCGGATAGACAGTTGCCGTCACCTCAACGTCCTGTCTCGGCACTTCCTTAATCACAACATTAAAGGATAGTTCAAATACTAAAACTGCCAGAAGAAGTGCTGCTGCTCCTGCAATCACTGCAATCTTGACCTTATGGTTCACTTTTTTCTTAATTTTATGAAATAATACTTTATCGTCAGAGACATCCGTCTGTGCTTTGGAGGGTGCTTCGTCCTGATCATCATTTTTCATGGATTCGCAGATTTCACTGCAGGCAGTACATTCGCTCAGATGCTCCTCGACTGCTTCCTTTGTAACATCACTTTCCAGTCCATCAATGTAACTTGGTAGTAGATCCCTTATCATATCACATGGTAGTTTCATGCTCATTTTCCATCCATCCTTTCAGTTTGTTCTTGCTTCTGTAGAATATCACTCTCGCCCAGTTCTCACTTTTCCCCAGTATGTCTCCAATCTCCCGGAAGGATAAGTCTGCAAATATCCTCAGATACACGACATCCCGTTCTTCAAAAGACAGCTTCTGCAGCATCCGATATAGCTGCGTCCTGTCCTCCTTTTGAAGCATAGCCTGTTCCGGCTGCAGCTGCTCATCCGGAATCTGTTCTGTCAGCTCATCCGTCAGCGCCAGATTGGAATATTCCTTCTTCTTCACATAATCAAAATAGGTATGCTTCGCAATCGTGCAGAGCCAGGTCAGTACTTTGCCGCCTTGAAAACTGTCAATATTTTTGATTGCCTTATAAAAGGTATCAGCAACAACATCCTCTGCTATGGTCTCATTTCTGCATAGTGACAGAACATATTTCTTCACAGGCAATGCATATTCCTGATACAGCTCTTTCAATTCAACGGCATCTTTCAAGTTCAGGTCACCTCCTCTGCTTATGAAACGCACCATGAGTCGTTATGTTACAAAATAAATATTTTTTATCATAAAATACAATGATCATATTTGCAAGTTGACCCAATCATTTCAGTTATGATATGATACTTCGTGAGAGATGTAAATTTATCACTAACGAGAATCATCTGACGATTCTCACTCTCATTCATTGGCAATTTCGCCGGTTATCCAACATATCCAACATAAGAAACACAAAAGTGATTGCACAGATCTATCAAAATACACTATAATAGAAAGGAAGACAAATG
>JAUNSO010000112.1 GCA_030539165.1 bacterium | reverse complement strand
CGGTACCTGGACAGCAACCCCCTGCTTATGAAGCACTGCTGCAATCGAATAAGAGTCGCCTGATGCATCAGCACTCTTTGGAATAGACGTCGGTATGGTAACACTATTCGGTGTTCCCTCTGTTCCATCAATGACTGTCACACTGACAGAGTCCCCATCTCTTGTGTATTCCACACGGTCTACATCCCTATCACTAATACCACTCACATTGGTACTTGCTGCGTGAATAATGGTCGCATTCGGGTTGACCGTATTAAGAATATTATTGGTAAACTGACGTCCTTCTCCCGGAATATATAAAGTTTGTAGGTTTCCCATCCCACTTAAAGCATATGAACCAATATCGGTAAGCGTCGTAGGAAGGGTTATTGATGTAATCTGGCAGCCATTATAACTGTTAAAGTCAAAGGCCTCCTCTCCAATCGTAGTAATTCCTTCTAAAAGAGTCAGCGAATTCACGCTTGCACTACATATAGGTGGTACGAAAAATGCCTTCTCTCCAATCGTAGTTCCCTGACCACCAATGGTGATTGATGAAATTGATGAATTTGTATATGAATACGAAAAAGCTTCTTCGCTAATGCTTGTATAATCTCCTGTAATGGAAACTGACGCTAAACTTTCACTGTCACAAAATGCCATTTCACCTATGCTGACGTTTGATCTACTGATTGCAACAGAGGTAAGGTTTTTACTGCCAACAAATGCTTTGCGAGCAATTGAGGTTATGTTTGAAGTATCATCAAAGGTAAGTGCAGTACCAGTAGGAAATGTAACTGCTGCAAATGCCTCTTTTCCTATCGTTTCAACACCACTCCAATCAATGACCAGGCTGCTAAATTTACAACTCATAAATGCATATTCACCAATCTCTGTAATAGAGCCTGGAATAGTAACAGCGCAAGTTCCTGCGTTCGAATCTCTATTGAAAGACCACTTTCCAATATTAGTAATTTGATTACCTACAGTAATATTTGTCGCAGCATCTATATAATTATTCCAAGGGCGATCATCCCAAGATGCATAGTCTGCCATTTTTCCGCTGCCGCTGATTGTCAGTATTTTACTTACTGTATCATAGCTCCAGGTCACATTTGCTTCATATCCTTGGGCTCCGCAGTTGCCTCCGTATGTCTCCGCAAGTACACGCACCGGCACCATGACTGCAAATAATAAGCATAGCAGCCCTATTAACAATATCCTTCCAAACCAATTCACCTGTGTTTTCATCCTTTTAATCTCACTTTCCCATTTCAATCAATACAACCTCTTAACCCAGTCCAAAATATTGTATCAGCAACAGAAAAGAAATGGAACTACCAAAAAGTATAGTTTTGCTCCATTTCCCGTCTCCAATATCCCATGATTTATAAGCCGAATCATTCATTCAGCAAAAACTTATAAAGCGGAATCACTTTGATTTGAACTCCATCTTCCTCTATTAACTCTTCTTCCTCATAAGTGATAATCACAAAATGTTTAGACTCTTTTACTTCTTTTGCTGTTCTGATCAGATTTCCAACCTCTCGACTTCTGGCCTCTCCTTGGATACTATATGCTACCTGAACTGCAGTACCTTCTTCGGAAATAAAAAAGTCGACGTCTATTCCTGTCTTTAATGATTTATAATAATATAATCCTCTCTGGTAGCGATGTTGAAGAGCAATCGCAACTATATTTTCCAGTAAAGCAGAATCTTTATTAATTAAAAATAAATTCAACAGACTATTATCATTAAAATAGTATTTTGGCACACTTTCCTTATCGACAAATGCAGATACATAGTTCTGAACATGGAATATGAGATATGCATCCTCCGCGTAACCAACATAATGAATCAGCGAATCCTTGCTGACCTTTATTCCGATTGAATTCACAATATTCTGCAATTTTGTATAAGAGACTTCATGCATTACAGTTTCTGCAATTTTTTTCATTAGAATCCTTATGGCTTCTGGATTTCGAATACTATTTCTTGCCACAATGTCCCCAAGTAAAATCTTCTGATATATGTTTTCTACATACTCTCTCTTAGACTGAAACAATAGTGATTCCGGGAATCCTCCTTCTTTAAAATAACTTGCAAGAGCTGCACGAATTCTTCCATTTAGCTTTGTCGCTTGAATCGCCGTTGCATCGTGCTGTACTTCCTTCGCAGTCAGATACTCTCTGAAATTATAAGGACTTATATATTTTGTAAAATACCTTCCTCCCAGACGCGCCTCCATGTCTTTGCTCAACATCTGTGCATTGCTTCCGGTGATATAGACTCTTTCTTTTGCATCTGCCAGTCTCCTTGCAAAACTTTCCCAACCTTCAACATTCTGAATCTCATCCAGAAAAAAATAAGATTGATTTTCACTCATTTCACTGGCAACCAACAGAATATCGTTAAAATCCTTTAATGTAAATTCTGATAAACGTTCATCTTCAAAATTAATATATATAATCTGATTCCACTCCGCCCCATCTGCTACCAAATCTTTTGCTATTTTATATAGTAATGTTGACTTTCCCGAACGCCTGAGTCCCGTTAATATATAATTTCCATTCTTGTCAAACGAGTATTCCCGATTAATAATTATGGAATCACGTATTATTTGATGCTGATCATATATAATCGTCTTTATGATATCACTGTTCATGATCTAATCCTCCAATCGCTCCCATGTGTCAATTATATTCTACAGTAATATAATCTTTTTGTCCAGTATGCTCGACAAAATAGCAAATATGTCATATCACTAATAGATATTGTTGTCTATTGTGGTAAAAATATAAATGACATAAAAACACCCATCAAACATGATATTTAATGGGTATCTTTTGGGGATAAATCCTTAACTGAATGACACTGCCCTGCAAATCAATAATAAATCTTCTCTCCAATCTTCAACTGATCAGGGTCTGACATCTGGTTTTTGTCAATCAGGTGCTGTCTTTTCTTTCCCAGCGTAACAGCGATTCTGCTC
>JAUNSO010000073.1 GCA_030539165.1 bacterium | reverse complement strand
TGATTGCTACTACTTCATATCCTTCTGCACCAAACATCTGTCTGAATGCAAGACGACCGATACGGCCAAATCCATTGATTGCTACTCTTACTGCCATTTGAAATTCCTCCTAGATTTGATTGATTTTTTTAATGTAAGGCGCAAAATGTAAGCGCCAAAATTATCAGCACGTCTATAATACCTAATTTACAGGAAAAATACAAGCCTTAATTTATATTATTTGTTATTTTTTTCACATTTTTTATGAATGTAACAATATTTTTTATTTTTGCATAGAATTTTTATCTATATTTTTTATATGAAATCCGTTATACTTGATGATGCAGACGATTTTCTAAATCATAATTTTATAGGAGTCACTCACATGATCAGACACGATTTTCATTTACATACCAACAATTCTAACGACAGCGAAACACCCATGGCACAAATGATTGAACGAGGTATTGAGCTTGGACTGTCAGCGATGTGTTTTACAGAGCATATGGATATGGACTTTCCACGTACTGAAACGGATACGCCCAGCTTCGAAGTGGACACAGACGCTTATCATGCTGAATTATGCACGTTAAAAGAGAAATATAGAAAGCAAATCAATATTCTGTTCGGAGTTGAACTCGGACTGCAGCCGCAGCTGGTACAGCGGCACAAAGACTATGTTGACCGGTATCCGTTTGATTTCATCATCGGCTCCTCCCATGTCGCAGAAGGACTCGATCCGTTCTATCCTCCTTACTACGAAGGACGCACTGAGGATGAGGCATATCAGGCATATTTTGAGGACGAGCTGAACAATATCCGTCTGTTCAATACCTATGATATTTATGGACATCTGGATTATATCGTGCGTTACGGTCCAAACAAGAATCAATTCTATACCTATCAGAAATTTTCTGACATCATAGATGAAATACTGCGTGAACTGATCAGCCGTGGCAAAGGAATTGAAGTCAATACCGGCGGTCTCAAATACGGTCTCGGGCACCCGAACCCGACAGAGGACATCATCAAACGCTACCACGAACTCGGCGGTGAGATCATCACCATTGGCTCCGATGCCCATATTCCGCAATATGTAGCCTATGAATTTGCCCGCGTAGAGTCCATCCTACAACAAAGCGGCTTCCGTTACTATACCGTATTCGAAAACCGCAAGGCTGAGTTTATTAAATTATAGAATCGTGCCTCCGCCATACACATGATCATTCTCATAAAATACCACTGCCTGTCCGGGGGTGATGGCGCGTACCGGTTCGTCGAAAATCACCTGTATCTGATCCTCATTGATCTTTTTGATCGTACATTCTGCTCCCTTGTGGCTGTACCTGATCTTGGCAATCAAGCTCTTCTCTGACGGGATCTGCTCTTCTGCCATCATGTTGATGTGATTGCAGATCAGCTCCGTTCCAAAGACATCCTCACCTTCCCCGATAACAACTTCATTTGTCTCGGGTCGGATTTCTGTTACGAAAACCGGATGTCCCATGGCAAGGTTCAGACCCTTACGCTGTCCGACAGTATAATGTACAATTCCTTTATGTTTTCCGATCACGGTTCCGTTCGTAAGAACAAAGTTTCCTTCTCCGGGAACCCGGTCACCTGCATTTTCATGAATGAATCTGCCGTAATCATTGTCCGGTATGAAGCAGATTTCCTGACTGTCCGGCTTGTCCGCAACACGCAGGCCGATCTTCTCCGCGATTGCACGGATTTCATCCTTCGTATAAGCTCCGACCGGCATCAGCGTCCTGGATAACTGCTCCTGTGTCAGATTATATAACGCATAGGTCTGATCCTTTGAAGACGGTGCCATTTTCAGAGAGTATCTGCCGTGATCCAGTCTGATGACCTGTGCATAATGACCTGTCGCGATATAATCCGCTCCGATCTCCATACTTCTTTTTAAGAGAGATTCCCACTTCACATAGCGGTTGCAGGCAATACAGGGATTGGGTGTCCTGCCCTGCAGATATTCCTCTACAAAATAGTCCATCACATGCTTCTTGAATTCCTGCTTAAAGTTCATGACGTAGTATGGAATATCAAGCATCTCGGCTACACGTCTGGCATCATCTACTGCACTGAGTCCGCAGCAGCCTCCGTTTTCCTCCTGAACAGCCTCCTGCTCGTCCTGCCAGATCTGCATCGTTACTCCAATCACATCATAGCCCTGCTCCTTCAAAAGATAGGCTGCAACAGAGGAATCAACGCCGCCTGACATTCCGACGACTACCTTCTTAGTATTCTTCTCCATCTTCCTCTCCCTCATGGATATCACTCTTCGGCTTCTGCAGACCTTCTATCGTGATGCCGTTCTTCTGGGCATAGTCCCAGAGTGCTGCATGAATGGCTTCTTCCGCAAGCAGGGAACAATGTACCTTCACAGGCGGCAGACCGTCCAGTGCTTCCATAACGGCTTTGTTGGTAACCTCCATTGCCTCCTGTACAGATTTTCCTTTGACCAGCTCTGTTGCCATAGAGCTTGTTGCTACCGCTGCTCCGCAGCCAAATGTTTTGAACTTGCAGTCTCTGATGATCTGGTTCTCATCAATATCCAGATAGATGCGCATGATGTCGCCGCACTTTGCATTGCCGACGGTTCCGACACCACTCGCACCCTCTATTTCTCCAACATTCCTCGGATTTGAGAAATGATCCATTACTTTTTCTGAGTACATTACGTTTCCTCCTTATCTTCTCAAGGCGCTATATTTCTTTTCCGGCTTTTTTTACAAAGTCTTCATATAGCGGGGACATATTTCTCAGCTTCTCTACAATTGCCTTGACTTTATCTACTACTATATCCATCTCTTCCTTTGTATTCTCCTCACTGAGCGTCAGCCTCAGTGAGCCATGAGCGATTTCATGTCTGAGTCCGATGGCTAAGAGTACATGGGAAGGATCAAGCGAGCCTGACGTACATGCAGAGCCACTGGAGCCGCAGATGCCCTCCATATCCAGCATAATAAGCAGAGACTCACCTTCTATGAATTCAAAGCTGAAATTTGCATTGTTCGGCAGTCTGTTTGTTCTGCCTCCATTTAAACGTGTATATGGAATTTCAGTCAGCATTCTGTCAATCAAATAATCTCTGAGTTCCATTTCACGTCTTGCTTTTTCAGTCATCATAGACAGTGCACGCTCCACTGCCTTGCCAAATCCCACGATTCCCGGCACATTTTCAGTTCCGGCTCTCCTGCTTCTCTCCTGCGCACCGCCATGGATAAAGGAACGGATCTTCAGTCCCTTTCTGATATAGCAAAAACCGATACCCTTCGGGCCATTTAGCTTATGCCCGCTGGCGCTCATCATATCAATATGAAACTCATCTACATTGATTGGCAGCTGTCCAAATGCCTGTACAGCATCCGTATGAAACAAAATTCCATGTTTTTTTGCAATCTCACCGATTTCTTTGATGGGCTGTATCGTCCCGATCTCATTGTTGGCAAACATAATGGAAATCAGGATCGTGTCATCACGGATTGCTTTTTCCAGTTCATCCAGTCTGACCACACCACTCTCATCCACATTGAGATAGGTAATCTCATAACCACGTTTTGCAAGGTACTCACATGTATGCAGGATTGCGTGATGTTCTATTTTGGATGTGATAATATGCTTTCCCTTTTCTGCATAGGCTTCCGCTGTCGCTACCAGTGCCCAGTTATCAGCCTCTGATCCGCCTGCTGTAAAGTAAATCTCATTGATATCTGCTCCGATTGCATTGGCTATGATCTCTCTGCCTGCAGTGATTGCCTTTTTGCTTCCTGCCGCCAGATCATATATACTGCTTGGATTTCCATATAATTCTGTAAAATAAGGAAGCATTGCCTCCACAACTTCCGGTGCGGTCTTTGTCGTCGCCGCATTATCTAAATAAATCATACTTTGCTCCTATCTATGCACTCCGCGGGCTTTCTTTTAATTCCTAGTAAACCCCTAAGAATTCATCCATTAGAATAATAGCATTACATGATTGTTCTGTCAACACGCCCTTCTGAATATACTGAAACAACACCTGAAAGGTATCTTTCACATGAATTCCAGGCATCCGCTTATAAGAGGTACAATCATGCTGACCTCAGCCGGCTTCTTAAGCCGGATCATAGGTTTCTTCTATAGAATATTCCTATCGCAGGCAATCGGTGCAGAAGGAATCGGTATCTATCAACTGATCTTTCCCGTATCCGCTGTCTGCTTTGCACTGACCTGTGCCGGGATACAGACTGCTGTATCTAAGGTCATTGCAGAAATCCGTGATCAACACACGGTACATTCCTCCAGAGATTATCTCTACGCCGGTTTTCTGCTTTCATTTTCGCTTTCTGTCATCTGCGCACTGGTTCTCTATGCCAATGCAGAATGGATTGCCGTCCATCTACTTCTGGAAAAACGTTGTGCGCCATTGCTGCAGATATTGGCCTGCTCTGTTCCACTGGAGGCAATTCACAGCCTTTGCAACGGATATTTCTTTGGCTGCAAGGAAACAAAGCCTCCTGCAGTCTCACAGCTCATAGAGCAGTCGGTACGTGTACTGTCTGTTTATATGGTCTATATCACACTGTATCAGCATCAGGGAGCAATGCCGCTGCAAATGATTGTAATCGGGACAGTCACAGGAGAGGCAGCCGCTATGCTGTATTCTATACTGCGCGTTTATCTACATTTAAAGGTAAATAGGAATGATATAGCATTCTCGCTGCCAAAAGCAGCTGATCAACTCTGTCCGTGTATCGGCAGAATCACCAGACTTGCTCTGCCACTCAGCTTCTCCAGACTGATTCTCAATCTGCTCGTTGCAGCAGAGGCAGTCTACATTCCAAACCGACTCATGCAGTTCGGATACAGTTCATCTGATGCACTGAGTACCTTTGGTGCCCTGACCGGTATGGCGCTGCCTGTGATCCTGTTTCCGACAGCTATCGTCAACTCTGCTTCTGTCATTTTGCTGCCTATGGTCTCTGAATCAGACAGTCACGGTAAACAGACAGAAATCGAAAAGACAGTCAAAAGATCCATCTGTACCTGTCTGGCGCTCGGATTTTTCAGCACGATAGGATTTCTGATATTCGGTAATCTGATCGGAAGAGTTCTCTTTCAGAACACACTGGTTGGTGACTTAATTATGACACTTGCCTTTATCTGTCCCTTTCTGTATATGACTACCACTCTGACCAGCATCATGCACGGACTCGGCCGCACCACTACCAGCTTTTTCTTCAGTCTGACCGGAATCACGCTGCGCATTCTGTTTGTTCTCTACGCCATTCCGGAGTTTGGTATTCGCGGATATCTCTATGGGCTGCTTCTGAGTCAGGTACTCTCTACCGCCCTCTGTTCCTGGAATCTCCGGCGTTACTGGCAGGCATAGCGCACATACATTCAGATCTGTATATAAAAAGGTGAAACAACTGCATCTCTGCCTGTCGGTTTCACCTTTTTTATCCATATCATATATCAAAGCCTATTTCTGAACTCTGTATTATCCTCGCGGATGTGCTTTCGCATATACTTCACGAATCCTGTTATGGTTCATACTGGCATAGATCTGTGTTGTAGATATATCCGAGTGTCCCAGCATTTCCTGTACCGAACGCAGGTCCGCTCCGTTCTCTACCAGATGTGCTGCAAAGGAATGTCTGAGTGTATGCGGTGTAATATCTGATTCGATACCGGCCTTTTTGGCATAATACTTGATCAGCTTCCAAAATCCCTGACGGCTCATCTGCTGTCCTGAGCAATTCGTAAACAATACATGTGAATGATTATCTGCAATCATGGCTTCTCTTCCCTGATTTAGATAATGGATCAACGCATGCTTTGCCTCCGAGCCAAATGGTATAACTCTTTCCTTGCTGGCATCCTTGCAGACGATGTATCCCATCTGCAGATTGATATCCTCTACGCTGATACTGATTAGTTCTGAAACCCGGATACCGGTTGCATAGAGCAGTTCCAGCATCGCCTTATCTCTCAGTTCCTTTGGTGCCTCTCCCTTAGGCTGCTCTAATAAACGGACAACCTCTTCCGGGGTCAGTACCTCCGGTACATGTTTTTCTATCTTTGGGGATTTCAGTGTCTCGGAAGGATCTGCTTTGATGGTTCCTTCCTTTAATGAATAATGGAAAAAAGCCTTGATGGCTGCAATATTTCTGGATATGGTAGCAGCGGCAAATCCATTCTTCTCCAGATATAAAATAAAAGAATTCAAGTTGGTCACCGTGATCTGGTCAACTGACTCTATCCCCTGCTCCTCCATATATTTACGGAACTTCATTAAATCTCGCTTATAAGACATCTCTGTGTTGTTAGAAGTCTTCTTTACATTATGTAAATAAGTTATGAATCCTAATATCTCTTGTTCCATTCCGCAAAAAACCTTCCCTTGTATAGTCATACTGTCTCTTCCCAAACGCCTATGAATTACATTATAAGCAGATTTTCCAAGAAAAGCAAACGGTATTTTTCCTTATTTTTTGGGCATTTCAGCCAGTTTGTCGAAAAAGTACAACATGTCGTTCAAGGTCATTTTTTGTATCACTACATCTTGTTAAAAACTCCGTTAAAATATTTTTAATATTTTTTTCAAAATGAATGGATTAACATAACTTTCACACACCGCTCCGATTATGCAAACCATAACAGTTACCATAAAAACCACGATATAGATCCCGATCAGTCTTCGTCTTCCTCCATATACATGCTGCGTGCTTCCGTTTTTCCCATAAAGTCTGTCTGATACTGCTGAGCCGGCTGTTAACAGGATTAACAGTGCCGGAATATAAAACAGATACTGTGGGAGCACACCCGTGATACAGAGCAGGATGCCCTTTGCCCCGAAACGCATCGTGGCGATTGATAGTAATGCCCCGACCGAGAACCCATACCATGTCACATATCCGTATCCTACAAAACGACCAAACATCGTCAGTCCGAAGATCCACATGTAGCATAAGGGCAATATTCTCACCCTGAGGCAATACCAGAACAGATCGCCGCTTTGTATGTCCGATCCCTTGTACTTTTGCAGCAGATAATCACTGAGCAGCTGTATCTGCTCCATATATCTGCCGCCCATCAGATTGGCAAATAATACACCAAAACAGACTCCCCCAAAAAATAAAAAGAGCCATTTCCTTTGCAGGGATGGCTCTTTGATCGCATGAAACAGATTCATTGTTCTGACTGCCTGACCATTTCCTTAGTACCATTATATGCGTACCCTTTCCGAA
Source organism: bacterium (assembly GCA_030539165.1). Classification (GTDB taxonomy): domain Bacteria; phylum Bacillota; class Clostridia; order Lachnospirales; family Lachnospiraceae; genus JAAYYM01. Next base: position 4,634 of record JAUNSO010000073.1, on the reverse strand, counting down.
CATGCTTCTATTTTAGCTGAGATATTTATTTTTATATGCCAGTATTCCGACCATTGTTTTGGCATCTACGATACGCCCGTCATAGATCATTGCTACAAGCTCTTCTACCTCATAGGCTTCTACATCTATGAACTCATCGTCATCCAGATGCTGATGTGACGGAATCAACTGATTCGTATAGTAGATGTCTATCTTTTCATTACTGAATGCGACTGTGGTATTGAGACTTGTCAGCAGCTCCAGATGCTCCGTTCTGTATCCGGTCTCCTCCTCCAGTTCACGATAGGCTGTATCGATTGTCGGCTCATCCAGACCATTGCGTCCGCCTGCCGGTATCTCCAGCGTATAGGAATCAATCGCATTACGGTACTGTCTGACCATCAGGATCCTGCCCTGATCATCCACCGGAACGATTGCCGCTGCTCCCTTATGCTTCACGAAATCAAAATAAGTCAGTTTTCCATCCGGGAGCTTGATCGTATCTGTATAATACTCTGTAATACTTCCCTTTTTTACAAGCGTTCTGTCGATTCTTTCGTGTTTAATCCCCATTATTTCAACCCCTTCAGGAACTCATCTATTCTGCCAAGACCCTTTTGTATCTGCTCAATAGAGATCGCATAGGACAGGCGGAAGCACTGCGGATATCCAAAGTCTGCACATGGAACAACAGCCACAGCATAGTCTGACAGTAAAATATCAGCCATTTTCTCTGTTGTCTCAACCTTCTCGCCTTTATATTCCTTCTGCAGCACATCAGATGCATCCACAAACAGATAAAACGCACCCTTAGGTTCTATTGTTGACAGATAAGGCATCTTGGAAACCGTCTCATACATATAGATGCGACGCTTATTAAACTCTGTCTTCATCTTCTCCACATCATCCTGCGGACCGGTTAATGCTTCCAGTGCTGCCTTCTGGGCGATGGAGTTCGGGTTGGAGGTTGCATGGCTCTGAATCGAGGACATCAGCTTTGCGATTTCTACGCTTGAGCCTGTATAGCCCACTCTCCAGCCTGTCATGGAATAACTCTTTGATAAGCCTGAACATGTAATCGTTCTCTTATAGATCTCATCATTAAAAGAAGCAATGCTGATATGCTTTTCATTTCCATAAATCAGATATTCATACATCTCATCTGCAACTACATAGATGTCATTTATCACGACCACATCTGCTATCGCACGTAGTTCCGCCTCAGTATAGATCATTCCGGTCGGATTACTTGGTGAATTCAGTACAAGTGCTTTTGTTTTCGGAGTCATTGCTTTCTGGATCTGCTCAGCTGTTGCTTTATAGCTCTGTGCTTTATCCGCATATACAAATACCGGAACACCATCAGACAGCTTTACCATCTCCGGATAGCTGAGCCAGTATGGTGCCAGAATGATTACCTCGTCTCCCGGATTCAGAATGGCATCAAATATATTAGAAAGAGCATGCTTTCCTCCGTTGCTGACCACGATCTGATTCGGCTGGTATTCCAGATGATTGAACTCCTTGAATTTCTTACAAATTGCCTTCTTTAATTCTACTGTTCCGGATGCCGGTGTATATTTAGTAAAACCATTCTTGATTGCATCCACTGCTGCATCGCATACATTGTCCGGCGTATTGAAGTCGGGCTCTCCTGCTCCGAATCCTACAACATCAATGCCCTCAGCCTTCATTTCTTTTGCCTTCGCTGTAATCGCCAAGGTGGAGGACGGTTTTACTGCTTTTGCTTTGTTTGATAGTGTTAATGCCATTTTCTATTCCCCTTCCTGCTTTGTCTGAAACAGTATAATACAAAGAATTTGATTATACAATAGTAATTTGCAAAAATAACGACATTTGTGCGCGTACCGCACACATCATGATTAATTGTCTTTCCCACAGGATACTTTTTCTTGACCATCACCTGTTTATTATAATAATATATGTATATCTATCATGATATATATGATAAAAAATGGAGGGGACACAGTATGTTTGGAAATTTATTAAATGATCTGGTTTTAATTTTACTGTTTATTGTCGTGCTTGGATTTATAAATGAAATGACCTTAAAACTTCCAACCGAAATAGCCCTTATGTTGTATGCCTTTATTGTAGGTATCATCTTACTCATTGTAGATATGTGCTCTGCAAATACAATACTGGATGATTTCCGGGCAAGAATGCATTCTGTCAGTTTAGATGATTTTCTGATGCATGGTGTGCTGTGTTTTATGCTGTTCGCCGGCTCCTGTCGTATGCGAAAACAAGATTTCAAAAAAAGTCTGAAGCTGATTACATCACTTTCTTTATTAACAACGTTGGCTGGCGCATTGATTTACGGATTTCTCTTTTATGGAATTGTATATCTGCTGAAGCTTCCTCTGACACTTCCCATGTGTTTATTATTTGGCAGTATTGTCGCTCCTACAGATCCAATTGCTGCCACCAGTATTCTTCCTAAATTCGGGCTTCCGAAAGAAACCGGATTTGTAATTCAGGGCGAATCCCTGTTTAATGACGGAGTTGGTGTTGCGCTCTATGTGTGTTTTAAAAGTATGCTTGTCGATAGTACCGAGCATCAAGGATTCTTTCAAGTCATGTTTCGTGAACTGTTTGGAGCAGCTGCAGTCGGGATTATCATTTCCCTAATTCTATTTCAATTATTTCGTACCACGCGTGATGAATACCGACAGATATCCATATCCCTGCTTGCAGTAGCATCAGCTTATCTGATTTGTGAATACTTTGGATTTTCAGGTGCCATTGCTTCGGTCATCTGCGGTATTACCTTCGGAACTGAAACAGAAAAATATGCTGAAAAACACAATGTTCCCATGTATGCCTATCACCATTTCTGGGAGATTCTTGATACTATGTTAAACCGCATTTTATATGTCATGCTTGGTCTGTCATTTCTCCCTGTGCTGAATATTCAGCATGTTTTTCTTATGTCCATCATCTGTATTGTGATCAACCTGATTGCAAGGAGTGCCAGTGTCTGGGTTGCTTGTCTTCTCTGTCACCCTCTACCGGACAACTTTAAAGTACCGCAATTCATCGCCATACTGACCTGGGGCGGGATGCGTGGCGGACTCTGTCTGGCGCTCGCAATGGAATCCAGTCGTATCCTTTCCAATGAAGTCTATCTGATTATCATTGCCTGCACCTACATAGTGATATTCTTCACTACAATTGTACAAGGACTGACCATGCCAATTATATATAAGAAAATTTGCCCTTTCGTTTCACAATGATAAAAGAAAAGTCGGCTGATGTTTTAGCCGACTTTTCTTTTATAAATATATCATTTCCTCAGCTGGTGCCTTGGCATCACTGATCTTGGTTGCATAGAGTACAGGGCCTTCTCTGCGGTATTCCTTCTTATACTCTATGGCGATTTCTGCCTCTACTCTGACCCAGGAACCACGATCGATCATCCCGGCACCAGGGTAATGAACCAGATATCCAAGCATCTGTGTGTCATCTGCACAGCATGTCATGACCTGTCTTCCGACTGCACACCAGTCCGGCTCATTGCTGTGAAGCTTTGCCACACGTCCGATGAAGGTAACTTTTTTTCCTTCATATTTCTCTGATCGTTCCATGGCATCCAGATACCAGATGCCGTAATCGTCATCCTCGACCTTGATGACCGGATCATCCAGACTGTAAGGAAGCTGTTCTGCCAGTGGTATGATACTGCCATCCTTATGCTCAAGGATGATCTGTACGCCATTGCTCAAGGCCTTGGCGCTCCGTCTATAGGAGGACAGATTCATATCTGTCGTACAGCGGTTAAACAGTACCATATCTACATCCTTCAGTGTCTCGGATACCTGTGACTTCATATTGTTGCGATACACTTCAAAGGTAGAAGCATCCACAGTTGTGATGGACTGGTAGATTTCCCAGTTGTCGGGCAGCTTCTTCTCATCTACCTTGATGGCTTTCCACATCGGATTATATTCGATGATCACTGCCCAGGGCTTATAGGTCTGCTCCATTGCGGACAAATGCTTTTGATCAAATTCATCCTCCGATACTGAAACAACCGTAATCCCGTTTTTCTTCAAAAATGATTCTTCATATTCTACTTCGCCTTCTTCACACATCAAAAGAAGGATCTTTTTAAATTCGCTGAACTGCTTTTGATCTACGACACTCTTGATAAAGGAAGTCTTACCGCTGTCCAGAAATCCATTGATAATGAATACAGGCATCTCGTATCTTCTCATGATGCTTCACCAAAGAGCGTCTTCAGCTTATCTTCATTGATCTTTGAACCGATTACGCAGATACGGCCTGTAAACTGTGCTGCTCCCTTTCTGACTTCAAATTCTTCAGGCACCATATCGAAGAACAGCCACTGCGTTCCCTCACCGGCAACCATGCCCTTGGCACGCAGAATCGTACCGTAGGATGTATCTTCACTCAGCTGCTGCATGATGTTCTTTAGGCGCTCTTCCGTAAATTTCGCTCCTGTCTCCATGCCCCAGCTCGTAAATACCTCGTCTGCGTGATGATGTCCATGTTCATGATGATGGTCGTGGTCATGATCATGGCATCCGCAGGTGCAGTTCTCGTCATGTTCGTGGTCATGTTCATGCTCGTGATTATGCTCATGGTCGTGCTCGTGGTCATGTTCGTGTTCA
>JAUNSO010000014.1 GCA_030539165.1 bacterium | reverse complement strand
CTTGCATTATCACATTTCGACAACTCCATCGGACATTAGGACATGGTAATTAGTGAAAGTGTATAGTATTATCATGTTATCGCAAATAAATATGGACAATATGTCCGCAAGATTAATGGGAGGTAATATAGTATGATGAAGAGAATTATAGCAGTATTACTGGCATCTGTGATGACAGCATCACTGATCGGATGCGGCGGCACAGCAGCAGAGGCACCGGCAGCAGCACCTGCAGCAGCAGAGGAACAGGCGGCAGAAGAGCCGGCAGCAGAGGAACCCGCAGCAGAGGCATCAGGTGATGAACTTACGATCGCTATCTGGGACAGCAACCAGGAGCCGGGTCTTACACAGATCGTAAATGATTTTACAGCAAAGACAGGAATCTCTGCTAAGATTCAGGTTACACCTTGGACAGAGTATTGGACAATGTTAGAGGCAGGCGCTACAGGCGGATCACTTCCGGACGTATTCTGGATGCACTCAAATGAATTTTCCAAATATGCAGAGTATGATATGTTATTAGACATTTCAGACAAGATCTCATCAAGCAGCGTATTAGAGATGAAAGAGTTCCCGAGCGACATCGTAGAGCTTTACAACTATGACGGCAAACAGCTGGCAGTTCCGAAAGATTTCGATACAATCGGCTTATGGTACAACAAGACTATGTTTGATGAAGCTGGCGTTTCCTATCCGGATGCTGACTGGACATGGGATGATTTCGCAGATGCTTGTAAGAAGGTAACAGATCCTTCTAAGAACCAGTACGGATGCTGCATTAAGCCTTCAAACAATCAGGAAGGCTGGTATAACACAGTATTTGATATGGGCGGATGCATCGTTAATGAAGACAGAACAGCTTCAGGTATGGATTCTGACGGAACAGTGAAGGCAGTAACATTTATTTCTGATTTAGCAAAGAACGGCTATATGCCTCCTTACGAAGTACTTGCTGAGAACGAAGCAAATGCTCTGTTAGAAGCAGGAACAGTAGCAATGGTATTACAGGGCTCATGGATGTTAGCGGACCTTTGCAACAACGACTATGTAAAAGCAAACTGTGATGTAGCAGTTCTTCCTAAGGATGCTGAGACAGGCAGAAGAGTTTCTATCTACAATGGTCTTGGATGGGCAATCGCAGGCAATACAAGCAAAGCAGATGCAGCATGGCAGTTAGTTGAGTACTTAGGATCAAGAGAAGCACAGCAGAAACAGTCTGACCTTGGTATCGTTATCTCAGCTATGAAGGGTACAGAGAAGAACTGGATCAAAGCATATCCTGACTTTAACTTACAGGCATATCTGGATATGACAGAAGATATGGTCATCAGACCTTATACAAAGCATACAACTGTATGGGAAGACAAGAACACAGAGACATTGGTAGATGCATGGACAGGAAAGCGCAGCGCAGAGGATGTATGTAAAGAGCTTGCTGAATTCATGAACAATGCAATTGCAGAAGAGTAGATCAATATTATAAATCTTGACACACAGTATGGGCAGGCAGCTATGCCTGCTTGTATTGTTCTAAAAAGAAATAAGCAGGTTTGCCAATAGGGTTCATAGGAGAAGGAATATGATGAAAAAAAAGATCACATCGAGAGAGAAAAGAGAATTTTTTTGGGGATGGCTTTTTATTTTTCCTACTGTACTGGGATTAATGGTTTTGAATATCATTCCGATCTTTCAGACGGTATATGAGAGCTTCTTTAAAACAGGAGCATTCGGAAAAGGTAATATTTATATCGGGCTGAGTAACTACAACAAGATGTTTCATGATCCGGTAGTATGGCAGACACTTTATAATACTTTTAAATATGCCATTATTGAGGTTCCGTTCTCCATTGCCATTTCACTCGTACTTGCAGTTATGCTGAATCGTAAAATCATGGGCAGAACCGTGTACCGTACCATTTACTTTCTTCCGATGGTTACCGCACCTGCCGCAGTCGCAATGGTTTGGCGCTGGCTTTACAATTCGGAATTTGGTCTGATCAATCATTTGCTTCTTCGCGTCGGGTTAAAGCAAGTGAATTGGATCTCAAATCCTGATACATCATTTATATCTGTTGCTGTTGTAGGTATCTGGATGATCATTGGATACAATATGGTTTTGTTTCTTGCCGGACTGCAGGAAATTCCACGAGATTTCTATGAGGCAGCAAAGATAGACGGAGCATCTCCTGTAAAGGAATTTTTCCACATCACGTTACCGCTGATTTCTCCGACTATGTTCTTTGTGACGGTGACAAGAGTGATTGCAGCATTGCAGGTATTTGATGTCATCTATATGATGATGGATCGTAACAATCCGGCACTTCCAAAGACAAGATCTCTGGTTTGCCAGTTTTATGAGTATTCCTTTGTACAGGGAAATAAAGGCTATGGTTCTGCCATTGTCCTGCTGCTGTTTGTCATTATCATGATCATTACCGTGATCCAGATGAGATGCCAGAAAAAATGGGTGATTTATAACTAGAAGGGAGGAACAGACATGAATTCAAAAACAAATGTAAAATTAATATCAAAACCACAGATTGGCATTCATATCGTGTTGTTGATTGGAGCTTTGGTCATGATCATTCCGTTCTTCTGGATGGCATTGACTTCATTTAAAACAGTATCCGAGGCAACACAGATGAATCCGTTTGTCATATTTCCAAGTGTATGGAGAACAGAGGCCTATACCAGTGTTCTGAGTAAGATGAACTTTGCAAAGCTTTACATCAATACTCTGATATTGATTGTTGGGCGTGTGGCATGTGCTGTGATCACAGCAACAATGGCAGGCTACGCATTTGCAAGGCTTGAGTTTCCGGGGAAAAAGCTTGCATTTTCATTGGTTTTATTTCAGATGATGGTACCTGCACAGATTTTTATCATTCCCCAGTACCTGATGGTCAGCAAAATGAATCTGTTAAATTCCAGCTTTGCATTGATATTCCCTGGCCTGGTTAGCGCATTCGGGACATTTCTGCTGAGACAGAACTTTATGGGACTGCCGAAGGAACTGGAGGAAGCGTCGGTTCTGGATGGCTGCAATATCGGACAGACGTTTCTCTATGTGATGCTGCCATTAACAAAGTCAGCGATGGTAGCACTTGGCATTTTTACTGCCGTGTTTGCTTATAAGGATCTGATGTGGCCTCTGGTTGTCAATACGGATCAGGCAACGATTCCGTTAAGCGCAGCACTTGCAAAGCTGCAGGGACAGTTTGTAGCTGATTATCCGGAATTGATGGCGGCTTCTATGCTTGCATTTATTCCGATGGTGATTATCTATATTTTATTCCAAAGACAGTTTATCGAGGGAATTGCCACTTCAGGTGGAAAGCTTTAGGAGGAAGAATTTATGGCAATTATTTTTCACGAAAAGTCCAGACAATTCCATCTGTATAATACAGATATCAGCTACATTATAGAGGTTATGGACAATGGACAGCTTGGGAATCTATATTATGGTAAGAGGATACACGAGCGGGAGGACTATTCTTATCTGCATGAGGAAGTATACTGTCCGCATGAGGTTTTTTGTCAGGAGGCACCTTCTTTGCTTGGCCTGTCACGTATGAAACAGGAATATCCGGGTAACGGAGTTGGAGACTATCGTATAGGTGCTTTTCTGATCGAACAGGAGAATGGCAGCAGAGTCTCAGATTTTCAATATGTATCACATGAAATATATGCAGGAAAAAGACCGCTTCAGAATCTGCCGGCAGTATATACAGAAAAGGATGAAGAGGCAGTCAGTCTGGACATCTGTCTGCGTGACGCTGTGACAGATACGGAGCTGATCCTGACATACACTATTTTTGAACAGTATCCTGCAATCATCAGGAGCGCCAGATTTACGCAGACGGGAGAAGGTGAGATTGTTCTTCAATCAGCCATGAGTGCAAGTGTAGACCTGAGGGACAGAGATTATGAGATGCTGCAGCTGTCAGGCGCCTGGGCAAGAGAACGTTCGATTGTCAGACGCAAGCTTTGTCAGGGTCTGCAGAGCGTATTCAGCAACAGAGGAATCAGCAGCGCAGAGCAAAATCCGTTTGTGGCACTGGTTCGTCCCACGACGGATGAGAATCATGGTGAGGTATATGGTTTCAGCTTTGTGTACAGTGGCAGCTTTCTCGCACAGGCAGAAGTGTGTGCATATGATACCACAAGGGTGACCATGGGTATCCATCCGGATAATTTTGCATGGCCGCTCAGTCAGGGAGAAAGCTTCCAGACACCTGAGGTTGTAATGGTATACTCAGATCGTGGATTCAATTACATGAGTCAGGCTTATCAGGAGCTGTATGCAAAACGACTGGCAAGAGGAATGTGGCGTGATCAGGAACGTCCCATCTTATTGAATAACTGGGAAGCAACCTATATGGATTTTGATGAAGAGAAAATCCTGAAGATAGCTGCTACGGCAAAGGAGGCCGGTGTAGAACTGTTTGTACTGGATGACGGATGGTTTGGCACGAGAGATGACGACTGGCAGGGGCTGGGCGACTGGTATGTCAATAGGAGAAAGCTTCCGAATGGCATTTCTGGACTGTCTAAAGCAGTAGAAGATATGGGCATGCGGTTCGGTATCTGGATCGAACCGGAGATGGTCAATAAAAACAGCGACCTTTACCGTGCACATCCGGACTGGGTCATTTCTACACCTGATCGCTTTGAGAGTCCTGCAAGACAGCAGCATGTACTGGATTATTCCAGACCTGAGGTGGTTGATCATATCTATAAGATGCTTTCAGAGGTCATAGAGGATTCCTGTATCTCCTATATCAAATGGGATATGAATCGTTATTTGTCTGAGTGTTATTCACGCGTTGCCGGCGCCAGGGATCAGGGAACGGTTATGCATAAGTACATATTAGGCGTTTATCGTCTGTATGAGAGGCTGATTGCAAAATTTCCGGAAATTTTATTTGAATCCTGTGCAAGCGGCGGTGCCCGCTTTGACCCCGGTATGCTTTATTATGCACCACAGGCATGGTGCAGTGATGATACAGATGTCTGTGAGAGGGTGAAGATCCAGTACGGCACCAGTCTGGTCTATCCAATCCGTTCGATCGGTGCGCATGTGTCAGCGGTTCCAAATCACCAGAACAAACGAACCACTCCATTATTGACAAGAGGAAATGTAGCATTTTATGGAGCGTTTGGATACGAGCTGGATCTGAACAAGTTATCGGCAGAAGAAATGAAGATGGTCAAGGAACAGATTGTGTTTTATAAGAAATATCGCAAACTGATCCAGCAGGGAAAGTTTTACCGGATCTTAAATCCGTTTGAGGGAAATGAGGCTTCCTGGATCAGTGTTTCAGAGGATGCAAAAGAAGCTGTCGCAATGTATTTCCAGCGGTTAAATACAGTGAATGGAGGATTTTTACGCATTTTACTGACGGGACTTTCAGAGGATACCTTCTATGAGGTGCAGTATCTGGACAGAACATTGCAGCTATACGGAAACGAACTGATGAATGCAGGAATTCCGGTAGAGCGTAAGCTGCTTGATAAACTAGGCGGAGATTTTACTTCCCTATTGTTTGTCATCAAGGCGGTAGAGGCATAGATCATTATTTGGAACCCTGAGTCACGCTTCAGCAGTGGCTCAGGGCTCTTTTTGTTGCATAAAATCAGCGACGAAACGTTTCATGAATAAATTCAAAATATGTATTGACATGTAGAATAAGGAGCAGTATAATCACAATTACAAAGGCAGAAAAGTCTGAGAAAAAAGGTTTTTCTTTTATTTTTCAAAACAGAGCGAAACGTTTCGCTCTATGCGGAGGAAATATGCAGAATTTATTATTGGGAATTGACATAGGCACATCGGCTTGCAAGGTAGCGGTTTTTGATCAGTCCGGCAAAGTAATGGCACAGTCTAACCAGCCGTATCAGGTATACTATCCGGAGAGCGGATGGGTAGAGCAGGATGCCGATGAGTGGTGGCATGCGATCTGTGACGGCATTCGGGATGTGTTATCACAGGATGGTATCCGGGCTGAGCAGATCTGTGGTATCGGAGTAGATGGACAGAGCTGGTCGGCGATTCCGGTGGACAGAGATGGAAATGTTCTGTGCCGCACCCCCATATGGATGGACACCAGAGCACGTCACATCTGTGACAGAGTGAAAAACGAAATTGGAACCGAAGAAATCTTCAAGGTGGCAGGCAATGATTTTCTTCCTTCCTACACGACGCCGAAGATGCTGTGGTTCAAAGAAGAAAGACCTGAAATCTTTCATCATACATATCAATTTTTACAGAGCAACAGCTATATCGTATATAAACTGACAGGCATTATGAGTCAGGATCTTTCACAGGGCTACGGGATTCATTTCTTTGATATGAATCGACTGACCTATCATGAAGAACTGGCTGCCAGACTAGGCCTTTCTGTGGATCTTGTTCCGAAGCTGTACCGTTGTGATGAAATCGTAGGCAAGGTGACTAAGAAAGCAGCAGAACTGACAGGACTGGAAGAGGGTATCCCGGTCGTTGCAGGAGGTCTGGATGCTGCCTGCGGAACATTGGGAGCAGGTGTTTACCGTGTCGGACAGACACAGGAGCAGGGCGGTCAGGCAGGCGGTATGAGCATCTGTACAGACAAGGCACTCGCTCATCAGAAATTAATCCTGAGTCCGCATGTCATCCCGGGACTATGGCTGCTGCAGGGCGGCACAGTCGGTGGTGGCGGTACGCTGAAATGGTTTCAGCAGGAGTTCGGACAGGATTTGTCATTTGATGATCTGACAGCTGAGGCATCAAAGGTAGCTGCAGGATCAGACGGAGTTACATTTTTACCATATATGGCAGGAGAGCGCTCGCCGATCTGGAATCCGGATGCCAAAGGTGTATTTTATGGTCTGTCATTTGATAAAACCAGAGGACATATCATTCGATCCATATTAGAGGGAGTTGCTTTTTCACTGGAGCACAATCTCAGGACGGCCGCAGAGACTGGAATCGAAATCGGGACACTGAATGCTATGGGCGGAGCTTCCAACTCTGTACTGTGGACACAGATCAAGGCAGATGTGACAGGAAAGACCATTCAGGTTCCGACATCAGATACAGCCACTACATTAGGCGCAGCACTGCTGGCAGGAGTGGGATGCGGCATGTATAGAAACTATGAGGAGGCTGTCAGTCAGACGATCGTGATCACAAGGACACAGGAGCCTGATATGGAGGCGCACGAGAGGTATCAGAAGTCTATGAAATTATATTTGCAGTTATCTGAGGATTTAAAAAATACATTTTCCAGGAGGATTTAGTGAAATGAAAGCAGGAGTAGTACACGCAAAAAATGATATCCGTTATGAGGAGATCGACAAGCCAAAGGCAGAGCCCGGAAAGGTAGTCATCAAGGTAAAGTATACCGGTATCTGTGGCTCAGACATACCAAGAGTGAACGGAGATGCATGCCATTATTTCCCGAATGTGCTCGGACATGAATTTTCCGGTATCGTGGAAGAAATCGGTGAGGGCGTTACATCACTCAAGGCTGGAGACCATATAGCAGGAGTACCACTGGTACCTTGCATGAAATGTGAGGACTGCCAGAAGGGAAACTATTCCTTATGCAAGCATTACAGTTTTATTGGTTCCAGAGAGTATGGAAGCTTTGCAGAATATGTGACCGTACCTGAAAAAAATGCTGTGAAATTTGATGACAGTGTCAGCTTTGAAAAGGGAGCATTTTTTGAACCGGCTACCGTAGCATTGCACGGACTCAGAAGAGTTGATTATAAAGGCGGTAAAACAGTTGCTATTCTCGGCGGCGGAACAGTCGGTATGATGACGATGCAGTGGGCCAAGATATTTGGAGCTAAGAAGGTTGTTGTATTTGATATTTTAGATGAAAGACTGGAACTGGCAAAACGCCTTGGTGCTGATTACGGAGTGAATTCAGGCAAAGAGGATTTCATGGATGAGGTTCAGAAAATCACAGACGGCCGCGGCTTTGACTATGTATATGAAACAGCCGGCAATACCATTACTATGAAAATGGCGTTCAAGCTGGCAGCAAATAAGGCTCAGGTATGCTTCATCGGTACACCGACCAGAGATTTGTCCTTTGGCGTAGAGGAATGGGAAAATATGAATCGTAAGGAATTTATACTGACAGGCTCCTGGATGAGTTACTCAGCACCATTCCCGGGAGACGAATGGGAACTGGTGGCACATTATTTCAAGACCGGTGAACTGAAGTTTGATGATTCATTTATCTTTAAAAAGATACCTCTTTCCAAGATTGATACAGCATTTGAAATGTTCAAGACGCCGGGAACGGTGAAAGGAAAGATCCTGATCGACAGCGAAGCTTAGACAGAAAAGATACCAGAAACTATAAAACATATTACAAGGAGGATTTATCATGGAAGCTTTAGCATCAAAAGTACCACAGATTACATTAAATACGGGAGATAAGGTGCCCTGCATCGGAATGGGTACATTCGGTTCTGACCGTTTTACGGCAGAAGAGGTTTCAAGTGCAGTAGCAGGTGCAATCCGCGCAGGTTATCGTATGTTCGACTGTGCAGCATGCTATGGAAATGAGGATCAGATCGGTGAGGTATTCCAGAATGCATTTGATGAAGGTGTTGTTGAAAGAAAAGAATTATACATTATGACCAAGGTGTGGAATGATATGCACCGTGATGTTGAGAAATCTTGCAAAAAGAGTATTGCAGATCTGAAATGTGACTATATTGATTTGTTCTTTATCCATTGGCCGTTTCCGAACTACCATGCACCTCACTGCGGCGTAGATTCACGTAATCCTGATTCCAGACCGTTCTCAGTTGCAGAATTCATGGATACATACAGACAGTGCGAGAAGCTGGTTGATGCAGGTCTGATCAGACACATTGGTATTTCTAATATGACGATTCCGAAAATGAATGCGGTTATGGATCAGTTCCGCATCAAGCCGGTAGCATGTGAGATGGAATTACACCCTTGCTTCCAGCAGCAGGAATTATTTGATTATCTTGTAGCACATGATATCCAGCCGATCGGATTTATGCCGCTTGGATCTCCTCAGAGACCGGAGAGAGATATGGAGCCGGATGACATCGCAGATATGCAGATTCCTGAGTTCAAGGCAATCGCACAGGCTCACGGAGTTCATCCTGCAATCGTAGCACTGAAGTGGGCAGTACAGAGAGGACAGATCCCCATTCCTTTCTCCATTCATGAGATGGAATATGTCAGCAATCTGCAGTCTACAATCACAGAGCCGTTGACAGATGACGAGATGAAGGTCATCTCTACACTGGAGAAGAATAACCGTCTGGTAAAAGGACAGGTATTCCTGTGGGCAGGCGCGAATGACTGGCATGACCTTTGGGATGAAGATGGCGTGATCGTTGATTGTCCGGATGCAAAATAGAAAAAGATCGTAATAAACACAGGTTTTGAAATAAATAGGTAAAACTGGAGGCAGGAACAATGGATGCAATGCGTTCTATGCTGCAGAAAAGAAAAAACGGTATGAAATTTGCCGGTATCCCTTCCTTTTGTACAGCAAATGATTTGGTAATAGAAGCGTGCCTGAAGCAGGCACTCAGATTTGATGATTATGTATTAGTAGAAGCAACAGCAAATCAGGTCAATCAGTTCGGTGGCTACACCGGAATGAAACCTGCAGACTATCGTGATTTTGTTTATCAGATAGCAGACGGAATCGGATTCCCAAGAGAGAAACTCATCTTGGGAGGCGACCATCTGGGACCACTGACATGGCAGAATGAAACAGAACAGGATGCTATGGCAAAATCAATCGAACTGGTAAAGCTGTTTGTCCTGGCAGGGTTTAAAAAGATTCATCTCGACACGAGTATGCGTGTCGCTGATGATCCGGCAGATCAGATGCTGACAGATGAAACAATTGCAAGAAGAGGAGCCATTCTTTATGAAGCCTGTGAAGAGGCTTATCAGGAACTATTGAAGAAAAATCCTCAGGAAGTGAGACCGGCATTCATCATCGGCAGTGAAGTTCCGATCCCGGGCGGCGCTCAGGAAGCAGAGGACAGCATCCAGGTAACCAGTCCTGAGGCTGTAGAGAAGACACTTCGTGTCTATCGTGAGCAGTTTGAAAAACGCGGTCTGAAGGATGCATTTGATAATATCATCGGAATTGTAGTACAGCCCGGTGTGGAGTTCGGTGACGCTGATATCTATCATTATGACAGAGTCAAAGCTGCTGAGCTGACCAAAGCAATGAAAAAGTATGACAATATTGTGCTTGAAGGTCATTCTACAGATTATCAGTTACCTGAGAGCCTTCGGGAGATGGTCGAGGATGGAATCGCCATTCTGAAGGTAGGACCGGCGTTGACATTCTCTCTGAGAGAAGGGCTGTTTGCATTATCCATGATGGAAAAGATGCTGGTACCGGAGGAGAAACAGGCGAAATTTATTGAAATCATGGAAGAAATCATGGTACAGAATCCGGGCAACTGGAAGAAGCATTATCATGGTACAGAGGATCAACTGGCAATTAAGAGAAAATACAGTTTTTCTGACAGATGCCGTTACTATTTTGCACAACCGGAAATACAGACTGCGATTCAGAAGCTGTTCAAAAATCTGTCGGAGGTTGAGATCCCGCTCAGTATGCTTCGTCAGTATATGCCACAGCAGTATACCAAGGTCAGAGATGGATTGCTGCCGATGGATCCGAAGGAACTTGCAGAGGATTGTGTGGTTCACCTCGTAGAAGACTATAATTATGCAACAAAGTTAAATTATGTTATCAGTGACGCTTTTTGCAGATAGAAAAGTGAATATAGTAATATGTTTTTCCACAGATGTCGCATGCGTGATGATTGACAATTCGGTCAGTTTATCGGATAATGATTACATTGAAGCGAAACGTTTCACCCACTTCAAACAGGAATGAAAAATCATGAAGGAACGGAGGAAACAATATGGCATTGGTATCTTCAGAAAAAATGATGCTTGACGCTGACAGGAACGGATACAGCATAGGCGCATTCAATGTTGAGAACATGGAAATGGTCATGGCGGTCATCAAAGCGGCAGAAGAAATGCATGCTCCGGCGATCCTGCAGACAACACCATCAACAATCAAGTATGCCGGTCTTCCGATGTACTATGCAAACGTCAGGGCGGCAGCAGAAGCTGCAGATGTTCCGATCGCATTGCATCTGGATCACGGCAACAGCTTTGAACTGGCTATGCAGGCGCTCAGAGTCGGGTATACATCCATTATGATCGATGGATCCCATGAAGCCTTTGAGGATAATATTGCAGTGACCCGCAGAGTTGTGGATGCGTGCAGACCTTCCAATATACCCGTAGAGGCAGAGCTTGGCAAGGTCGGCGGAAAAGAGGATGATCTGGACTGCAATGATCCGGGATATACAGATCCTCAGGATGCAGTGAGATTTGTTGCAGAGACCGGAATCAGTTCTCTTGCAGTTGCAATCGGTACGGCGCACGGCATCTATAAGGGAGAACCGAAACTGGATGTGGAAAGGCTGTCCGAGATACGAAAGCTTGTATCGATACCTCTTGTACTGCACGGAGCGTCAGGAGTTCCCGATGAGGCAGTGAAGGACTGTATTAGAAGAGGTATCAGTAAAGTGAATTTTGCAACAGAATTACGAATTGCATACAGCAATGGAGTAAAGGATTTTCTGAAAGCAAATCCGGATGCATTTGATCCAAAGAAATATGGTGTAGTTGGTATGGAATATGTCACAAAGCTTGTAAAAGAGAAAATAAAAGTATGCGGATGTGACAATAGAGCATAGGGGAGGAAGAAAATTGGAAAAGATCAAACAAAACCCAATTATAAAGAAGATCGGATTTAACAGAATTGTTTTATGCTGCGTCTTATTGCTGATGTATGTATTGTTTTCAGTAACATGCAATAATTTTGCAGGACTGCCCCGTATCTTGAGCGCATTAAATTATGCTTACTTTTTGGGCTTTTTATCACTTGGTGTAACATTTGTTATCGCAACAGGCGGAATCGATTTCTCAATCGGACCGGTTATGTTCTGCTCGGCACTGATATCAGGCTTCTGCCTGACACATTACGGAATGCCTGTATTACTCAGCCTGTTGATCAGCATCCTGGTAGGCATTATATTCGGATGCTTTAACGGATATCTTGTAGCTTACTGGTCAGTTCCTCCGTTCATCGTATCTATGGCAAGCATGAACATTGCAAAGGGTGTTGCCTCTGTATTTACAAAGACCCAGTCGGTCAGCTGGCCGCAGGGAACGACAGCAGAGGGCTGGTTCAGAAAACTGGTCAAGATGGGCGACTTTCCTGTCGGACTTGTCATCTTTTTAGCAGTTGCAGTCATCTGCTCAATTATATTGAACAAGACAAGAGCAGGACGTTATATCCTCAGCCTTGGATCGAATAAGGAAGCTGTCAGACTTTCAGGTGTTAACGTTAAAAAATGGGAAATGCTTTCCTATATCATCTGCGGAACGCTGGTTGGTATTGCTGCAATCTTCTATGTAGCAGCTTATACAACAGTTCAACCCGGCTATGGTGATCAGTATAACAACGAAGCAATTGCAGGCTGTGTAATGGGTGGTACATCCATGGCAGGCGGTCTCGCATCCATCGGTGGTACAGTAATCGGTGTATTTATCATCGCTTTGCTGCAGGAGGGTATTCTTGCGCTTGGCTTTACAAAAGATTACCAGTTGATTATTACCGGTATTATCGTTATCGTTGCAGTATATGCTGATGTAGTAGCAAGACGCAGAAAGAATTAATCACAAAGCACAATTGGAAAGTCAAGACGGATAAGAAAGGGTGAAGGTAAGAGAATGGGCGACGTAATCTTAACGATGAAAGGAATCGATAAATCTTTCCCCGGAGTACATGCGCTGGATCAGGTTGATTTTGAAGTCAAGACCGGAGAAGTACATGCACTGATGGGTGAGAACGGTGCCGGCAAGTCAACCTTGATGAAGGTTCTGACGGGTATCTATACAAAGGATTCCGGAACGATTACATATGAAGGAAAAGAAGTAGAGTTTCATAATACAAGAGAAGCACAGGATGCAGGTATTGTCATTGTACATCAGGAGTTGAATATGCTTGGCCATCTGACTGTTGCACAGAATATCTTTATCGGACGTGAGTTCAAAAAGGGTATCGGCATTGATGACAAGAAGATGAATGAGGAAGCAAAGAAGCTGTTTGACAGACTGAACATTGACATTGATCCAAATGAAACCATGAGTAACCTGACTGTCGGCAAACAGCAGATGTGTGAAATCGCAAAGGCTATCTCACATGAAGCAAAGGTCATTATCTTTGATGAGCCTTCAGCAGCACTGACAGAAGCAGAAATAGAGGAACTGTTTAAGATCATACGTGATCTGAGAAAGCAGAATCTTGGTATCGTATATATCTCTCATCGTATGGATGAGATCAAAGTCATTACAGACCGTGTAACGGTTATGCGTGATGGCGGCTATGTAGGGACTCTGATCACAGAGGAATGTACAAAGAGTGATATCATCAACATGATGGTAGGCCGTGTTATCTATGAAGATCCGAAACAGAAGAGTATGGTTGCACCGGATGCACCTGTTGTATTAAAGGTAGAGCACCTGAATGCAGGCAAGATGGTACAGGATGTCAGCTTTGAACTGAAAAAGGGTGAAATCCTTGGATTCTCAGGGTTGATGGGTGCCGGACGTACAGAGACAGCCAGAGCGATCTTTGGTGCTGATCCAAAGGAAAGCGGAGACATCTACGTGAACGGAGAAAAGGTCATCATTAATTCTCCTGAGGATGCTGTTAATCACGGAATCGGTTATCTGTCTGAGGACCGTAAGAGATACGGAATTGTAGTACAGAAGACAATTGCAGAGAATTCTACAATGGCTTGTCTGGAAGATTATATGAAGGGATTGTTCATTGATAAAAAGGCTGAGCACGATGTGACACAGAAATATGTTGATTCGCTGGCAACCAAGACACCGAGTGTAGATCAGCTGGTAGTGAATCTGTCAGGCGGTAATCAGCAGAAGGTTGTTATCGCAAAGTGGCTGGTCAAGAACTGTGATATCCTGATATTCGATGAGCCTACCAGAGGTATTGATGTCGGGGCCAAGAGCGAGATTTATAAGCTCATGAATAAATTAACTGAAGAAGGAAAATCAATCATCATGATTTCTTCTGAAATGACTGAGATATTGCGTATGAGTGACCGTATCGTAATCATGTGTGAGGGAAAGAAGACCGGCGAGATCGGCATTGAAGAGGCTTCCCAGGAACTGATCATGAATATGGCAACACGAGAGATAAGTTAGGAGGGGAAAACATGAGTAACAATGTAAGCGCACCGGCTTTGAAGAAAAAATCGGTGGTGTCAAAACTGGGAGGACAGAAGTTCATTGTATTTTTGGTAGTCATTGCTTTATATGCATTCTTCTGTCTCATGAGTCCTGACTTCAGGAAATATTCAACTGCAATGAGTATTCTGGATTATTCTTACTACATTGCATTGATGGCAATCGGTGTTACATTCCCGTTGATTACGGGTGGTGTAGATTTGTCCATCGGTACAGGCCTGATTTGTTATTCACTGGCAGGAGGATATCTGGTTTTACACTGTGGATGGCCGACAGGAGCAGGGTTATTAGTCAGCGTGGTATTCGGTATTGTCATTGGTATTTTGAACGGAGTACTGGTTGCAGGTATGAATCTGCCACCGTTCCTTGCAACATTGTGTACCTGCATGATTACAAGAGGTCTTGGCTCTCTGTGTTCACAGCGATTTGGTATATCATGGCCGACAGCCGGATCTGAAGGTAGCTGGTTCAGAACGATCTTTAAGATCAATGTGAACGGAACCCAGATACCGATTGGATTTCTCTGGATATTGATTCTGGTATTGATTATGGCATTTGTGCTGAATCATACAAAGGTAGGTCGATACACAATTGCTATCGGAAGTAATAAAGAAGCGACAATCCTGTCAGGCGTTAATGTGAAGTTCTATCATATTATGGCATATGCAATCTCAGGATTATTTGCAGGACTTGCAGCAATCGCTTATTCAGCAGTATTCGCGACAGTTCAGCCGGGTACAGGCGCAGGCTTCGAGCTTGAGGCAATCGGTGGTGCTATCATCGGCGGTGTGTCTGCGACAGGCGGCGCAGGCAGTATAGAAGGTTCACTGATTGGTGTATTCGTTATCTGTCTGCTGAAAACAGGACTTCCTTATATCGGACTGCAGGCAAACTGGCAGCAGATCATCACAGGTATGGTTCTGATCGCAGCGGTACTGGTAGATATCATCAAAAGAAAAAGAGCAAAGGTTTGATCATTTTATCACGATATGAGACTGCTAAGGCAGTTACATATAAAAACTATTAAACAGTAGTAACTAAAAGGAGGATTCGTAATGAAAAAGAAAGTATTAGCAACACTCTTGTCAGTAGCTATGGTAGCTACACTGTTAGCCGGATGCGGCGCTAAGACAGAAGAGGCAGCTCCTGCAGCAGCAGAGGCACCCGCAGCAGAGGAAGCAGCTCCTGCAGAAGACGCAGCAGCAGAAGCACCCGCAGCAGACGCAGCAGCTTCAGGTGATTACTCATTTGAAATCATCGTAAAGAGCTATCAGTCATCATATTGGCAGGCAGCAGTGACTGGTGTTAACCAGGAAGCTGAGAAACTTGGTGTTAAGGTTAATTGTACAGGTCCTAACGCTGAATCAGATATCGCTGATCAGGTTAACATGTTAAATAACGCAATTAACAACGCTCCTAACGGAATCGGCCTTGCAGCATGTGATCAGGATGCATGTCTTGATGCTCTGCAGACAGCTATGGACAAAGGAATCCCTGTAGTATGTTTCGACTCAGGTATCCCGAATGCTCCGGCAGGATCAGTACTTTCAACAATCGCTACAGACAACTATGGCGCAGGCGCTACAGCAGCTGATAACCTTTACGCAGCATTAAAGGATAAGATCGCTTCAGCTACAGCACCGGTTAGAATCGGTGAAGTTAACCAGGAAGCTACTTCAGAGTCTATCACAAGCCGTGGTCTTGGATTCATCGACAAGTTTGCTGAGCTTGCAACAGCTGACGGAAAGAAAGTTGCAGTTGTTGGTAATGACTACTATGTAAGCGGATGTAAGGATAAGGGTGACGAGGCTTCAGCTGATATCATCATCGAGGTTGCTGTTCCGGCACAGACAACAGTTGAGCTGTGTGCTACAGAGGCATCAGTTATCCTGAACAAAGCAGATACAATCGGTATGTTCGGTTCAAACCAGGTTGCAGCAGAAGGTATCTTGACAGCTAATGATAACCTGAATGTATTAGGAACAGATCCTGCATCTACAATCTTAGCAGCAGGCTTTGACGCTGGTTCAGTTATCAAGGGCGCTATCAAAGACGGCAAGATGTTCGGTGCTGTTACACAGTCTCCTTTAGCAATGGGTATCACAACAGTTGACGTTCTGAAGGACATCGCTGATGGCAAGACAGTTGCAGACGTTGCTACAGATGGTTACTGGTATGATTCAACAAACATGGAAGACGATTCTATCGCTCCTAACCTTTATGACTGATCTCATCTAGGAAAAATGTTTACAGTAATGTGTTAATAATAAAGGAACCGGAAGTCATTCCGGTTCCTTTTAAAACATAGACATGGAGGAATGATAATATGTTAAAGGGTATACCGAAAATTCTCTCTCCGGAACTTCTGAAGGTTCTGGCAGAGATGGGACATAGTGACAGAATCGTGATTTCAGACGGCAATTTTCCGGCTGAGTCTATGGGAAAGGATGCAATTGTGATCCGTTGTGACGGACACGGAGTTCCGGAGCTGCTGGATGCAATCCTGCAGGTATTTCCACTGGACTCTTATGTAGAGCATCCTGTAAACCTCATGGAGGTCATGAAGGGTGATCCGGTCGAAACACCGATCTGGGATACCTATAAGGAAATCGTAGCAAAATATGATCAAAGAGGCGCAAGCGCAGTCGGCAACATCGAGCGTTTTGCATTCTATGAGGAAGCAAAAAAGGTCTATGCAATCATTGCAACGGGAGAATCAGCACTGTATGCTAATATCATGCTGCAGAAGGGTGTTGTAGTTGATTAATTTGACTGTATGATCAGGGATAAGGTATACTTAGGTGTAATGACTTTATCCCTGATTGATAAAAACGGAGGTTTCATATGCTGGAACATGTAGAGAATCTATTTGACGGAATGACAGACATGATGAAGAAACTAAAGAAAGCTTCCTATGAGAAAAATATGACCGCGTTTCGGAAAAGAAACGGTCACTATTTCGAGGAGATGACAGCCTATACAGAGCAGGCGGAGGATCATGAGGCAGCAGCCAAAGAGATTGCCGCAGTTTTTGTAAAAGCAGTTCAGGATGCTTTTTCTGTGAAGGGCCGTATGAAATCCCGTATGCAGGCAGACTTGAATTTCTTCATGATTTACTATACATTTCCTGCATTGCTGCTGACCGGGAGTGAGCAGGCAGACCTGATTGCAAAAAGTATCTGCAGTCTGTGGGGCTCGACCTTCAAGGACAGCAACATCGGATATACGACTTATGAAAAGCTGTACAGCGCTTTTCGTGAGAAGATCTTTGGGATATTTTAAGGAAAGGCATCTGCTTTACTGTATGATCTGATATCCAGACAAAAAACAAGGCATCGTCATCATGACATTGCCTTGTTTTTTTGTTTCTTTTGAATTCACATGAAAAACAAACAAAAAACAACAAATAAACAACGAAAAACAAGATTTAGGGGTTGATTTATGCTTAGACATGTGCTAAAATCCAATTAAACAAAAGAAAAACAAACAAAAACAACACACAAACAAGGAGATGTTGAATATGGTATCGGAATACGAGATCAAAAAACAGATTTGTGATATCGGTAAGAGAATCTATGACAGAGGGATGGTTGCAGCAAATGACGGCAATATATCAGTGAAGCTCTCAGAGAACGAGTTCCTGTGCACACCGACCGGCGTCAGCAAAGGATTCATGACACCTGATTATATATGTAAGGTAGATAAAGAAGGAAAGGTACTGCAGGCAAACGGTAATTTCAAGCCGTCCAGCGAGATCAAGATGCATATGAGAGTCTATGCAGAGAGACCTGATGTACAGTCCGTTGTGCATGCACATCCGATGTATGCAACAGGCTTTGCAATTGCAGGCATTCCCCTGGATCAGCCGATTATGCCGGAAGCAATCATAGCACTCGGTACAGTACCGATCGCACCGTACGGAACACCCTCTACGATGGAAATACCGGATGCGGTATCACAGTTCCTGCAGACATACGATGCCGTACTGTTAGAGAATCACGGAGCGTTGACTTACTCCAATTCTCTGTTAGCAGCTTATCACAAGATGGAGTCAGTCGAGTTCTATGCACAGCTGCTATTTATCTCCAAGCAGCTCGGCGGACCGAAGGAAATACCTGAGAAGGAAGTAGAGAAATTAGTTGACCTGAGACAGCAGTTCGGCATGCAGGGCAAACATCCCGGAAAAGCGATGCTGCATCATGAACAGGCAGGAAATATGAGCCAGGAGGAACTGGTTGCACAGATTACAAAGGCTGTGATGGCTCAGTTGAATCAGTAAAGGAGAATATAAATGGCTGCTCATGAATCAGAGTTTGATATTGCAAGGAGTCCCAGAATTCCAAAACTAATAGAAGATCTGTATAAAAATATGCCGGAGATCGAGTCCGACAGAGCAGTTCTGGTGACAGAATCATATAAAGAAACGGAAGGCATGCCCGTGATTACGAGGCGTGCCAAAGCCTTGTCTCATATTTTGCGTCATATTCCGATCACGATTCGTGATCAGGAGCTGATCGTAGGCAGTGCCACAAAGGCACCCAGAGGATGTCAGACCTTCCCGGAGTATTCCTACTCATGGCTGGAGGATGAGTTTGACACGGTGGCGACAAGAGCCGCGGATCCGTTTTACATATCAGAAGATACGAAGAAGCAGCTACGGGAGGTTTACCCATACTGGAAGGGTAAGACGAACTGTGAGCTGGCCTCTGCCTATATGGATGATCAGGCAAAGAAAATGATTGATCACAATGTGTTTACGCCGGGTAATTACTTTTATAACGGTGTAGGCCATATTTGCGTACATTATGATCAGGTGCTGGCAGTCGGTTATGAAGGTATTCTGAGAGAAGTGAAAGAGGAACTGGCAGGATGCAGTGTAGCGGACGGAAATTACCAGACAAAGGGTCATTTCCTCGAAGCAGTGATAGAGAGTCTGGAGGCAGTCATCGCATATGCAAAGAGATATGCAAAGCTGGCACAGGACATGGCAGCGAAGGAGTCAGATCCGATCCGTAAACAGGAGCTGCAGCTGATCGCACAAAATTGTGAGAGAGTACCGGCGAAGGGCGCAACATCCTTTTATGAAGCATGCCAGTCTTTCTGGTTCGTACAGTATCTGCTGCAGACAGAGGGAAGCGGACATTCCATTTCCCCGGGACGTTTTGACCAGTATATGTATCCTTATTATCAAAAGGATATCAAAGCAGGAAAGATCACACAGGAGTTTGCACAGGAACTGATGGACTGTATCTGGGTGAAGCTGAATGATCTGAACAAGGTCAGAGATGCAGCATCTGCAGAGGGATTCTCGGGCTATGGTCTGTTTCAGAATCTGATCGCAGGTGGGCAGAACGAGGAAGGCATAGATGTGACCAATGAACTTTCCTACATGTGCATTGAGGCTTCTATGCATGTGATGTTGCCACAGCCTTCCTTATCTGTACGTGTGTGGAACAAATCACCGCACAAATTTTTGATCAAGGCAGCGAAGCTGACAAGAACCGGACTTGGCGTTCCGGCTTACTATAATGATGAAGTGATTATACCCTCCCTTTTAAACCGTGGTCTGACTCTGGCTGAAGCACGCAACTACTGCATCATCGGCTGCGTGGAGCCACAGATCATGGGCAAGACAGATGGATGGCACGATGCAGCATTCTTCAATATGTGCAGACCGTTGGAACTTGTATTTGAAAGCGGTATGGATCAGGGTGAACTGTTGGGCCTTCCAACACAGGATATCACCACGATGAAGACATTTGAGGAATTCTATGATGCATATAAAAAACAGATGATCTATTGTATTGAAATGCTGGTGAATGCGGATAACGCCATCGATCAGGCACATATGGAGAGATGCCCGCTGCCATTCCTTTCTTCCATGGTAGAGGATTGCGTGAAGAGAGGCAAGTCAGTACAGGAGGGTGGTGCAGTTTACAATTTCACCGGACCACAGGGCTTTGGCATTGCCAATATGGCAGATTCCCTGTATGCAGTCAAACAGCTCGTGTTTGAAGAAAAGAAGCTGACTCTGGCACAGTACAGAGAGGCACTGAGAGATAATTACGGAAGAGGCCTGTCACAGAGCCAGGCAGAGCAGGTTACCAAGTCCGTTGTCAATGCACTGCTCAAGGAAGGCAAGCAGATTACAGAGAAGGAAGTCTCCGAGATCGCTGAGATGATTACCAATCATACGGTATCTCCTGAAAAGAAGAAATTCTATGATGAACTGCTGGCACTGATCGGACAGATCCCGAAATTCGGAAATGATGATGCAGTCGTAGATGAGTTTGCAAGAGATGTGGCCTATACCTATACCAGACCACTTGAGCATTACAGAAATCCACGAGGCGGACAGTTCCAGGCAGGGCTGTATCCGGTATCTGCAAATGTACCACTGGGAGCACAGACGGGAGCTACTCCGGATGGAAGACTTGCCGGAGAACCGATTGCAGATGGCGTGTCACCAATGGCCGGCAGAGATACACATGGACCGACCGCAGCAGTCAATTCAGTTGCAAAGCTGGATCACGGTATTGCATCAAATGGCACACTGTTGAATCAGAAGTTCCACCCGAGTGCGTTGTCAGGCAGAGAAGGACTGGAAAAGTTCGTGGCATTTATCCAAGGCTATTTTGATCAGAAAGGCAGCCATATCCAGTTCAATGTCGTCGATCGCGATACGCTGTTAGATGCACAGGCACATCCAGAGAACTATAAGACACTGGTAGTCCGTGTAGCCGGTTACAGCGCATTATTCACAGGCTTATCGAGATCACTGCAGGATGATATCATCAACCGGACAGAGCAAAAGGGATTCTGATATGAACAACGACTATTTACAGCAAAAGGGCAGGATATTTGATATACAGAAGTACTCCATTCACGACGGCCCGGGTATCCGGACAATCGTATTCCTGAAAGGATGTCTGTTTAGATGCCGCTGGTGCTGCAATCCGGAATCACAGGAGTCTGAGATCCAGCAGGTGATGATAGATGGAGTACCGAAAACCTACGGACGTGATGTAACGGTATCGGAGGTACTGGATGAGATCGAGAAGGACAGGGCATTTTACAGGAGAAGCTCAGGAGGCATCACACTTTCGGGCGGAGAATGTATGTGCCAGCCGGATTTCACAGAGGCTTTGCTGCATGGATGCCATGAACACGGTTTGACAACGGCAATTGAAACAACGGCTGCAGTGACATATGACATCGTGGAAAGAGTGGTTGCTGAAACAGATTATGTACTGATGGATATCAAGCATATGAATCCTGCAAAGCATAAAGAGTTTATCGGTAAAGACAATGCAAGGGTTTTGGAGAATGCGATGAAGATTGCCAGATCCGGAGCCAATCTGACCATCAGAGTACCGGTGATTCCGACCTTTAATGATACACCAGCCGAGATCGGGGCGATAGCGGAATTTGCAAAGGAACTGCCGGGCGTGACGAGGATGCATCTGCTCCCCTACCACAGACTCGGAACAGATAAATACAACAGACTGTCAAGAGACTATTTATTAAAAGAGATCGTACCGCCGGGAGAAGAGCAGATGACACGACTGCTTGAGGAAGTCACAAAACGGGGACTGACAGGGCAGATCGGAGGATGAACATGAATGAAGACAGAGTATACAGTGAAGATCGTATGAGAATTATACAGGAAACGGTGCCGGGCAAGCAGATAACCTTGGCCCATATCATAGCAAGCCCGGAACCGATTCTATACAAGAAACTGGGATTAAATCCTTCTGTGGATTATAATGGCGCAGCAATCGGGATCATTACCCTATGCCCGTCAGAAACAGCTATCATTGCAGGAGACATCGCCATCAAGGCATCAGGAGCGGAGCTGGGGTTTCTGGATCGATTCAGCGGGACACTGATCATTACAGGAACGATTTCTCAGGTGGATGCCTCTATCCGGGCACTGACAGATTATTGTGAAGAAAAGCTGCAGTTCACGGTGTGTGAGATCACAAAGACATGAGAAGGATCATATTGATCGGCAGGAGTGAAGCCGGAAAAACAACCCTGAAGCAGGCACTGGAAAAGCGCCCGCTGCAGTATGAAAAGACACAGGCGGTGGAGTTCTCAGATTTCATCATCGACACGCCGGGAGAATATGCACAGGGACGCAGACTTTCTGCAGCACTGGCAGTCTATTCTTACGAGGCAGATGTAATCGGACTGACCGTACATGCCAATGAAGCATTTTCATTGTTCAGCCCCAATATTGCATGTATGGCAAACAGGGATGTGATCGGCATCATTACAAAGGTAGATGAGCCGGATGCCAATCTGCCGCAGGCAAGGCTGTGGCTCGAGCTGGCAGGCTGTGAAAGAATCTTTGAAATCAGTTCCTATACAGGAAAGGGAATTGAGGAGCTGCTGGAGTATCTGAATGAAGAACCAGCAGAGGAAACGGATATTACCGTGTAAGCGGTTCAAAAATAAAGCAATCGGAATATCACATGAAAGAAAAAATCAGGAGGAGAACAGAACATGGAAAATGAATTTCAAATTAAGAAACAGATCTGCGAAATCGGAAAGAGAATTTATGACCGTGGCATGGTAGCAGCCAATGACGGTAATATTTCCGTAAAGATTTCGGATAATGAATTCCTGTGCACACCGACAGGTGTCAGCAAGGGCTTCATGACACCGGAGTACATCTGCAAGGTAGATGCAACCGGTAAGGTGCTGCAGGCAAATGCAGGCTTCAAGCCTTCCAGTGAGATCAAGATGCACATGAGAGTGTATAAGGAAAGACCGGATGTCAAATCAGTCGTTCATGCACATCCGATGTATGCAACCGGATTTGCCATTGCAGGCAGACCGCTGACACAGCCGATCATGCCGGAAGCAGTCATCGCTCTCGGATGTGTACCAATCGCTAAGTACGGTACACCATCTACAGAGGAAATCCCGGATGCAGTATCAGAATATCTGCAGTACTTTGATGCAGTATTACTGGAGAATCACGGAGCACTTTCCTACTCAGACTCACTCCTTGCGGCTTATATGAAGATGGAATCACTGGAATTTTATGCACAGCTGCTCTACATTTCAGAGCACCTGGGCGGCCCTCAGGAGTTATCAGAGGAGCAGGTTCAGAAATTATACGAGATCAGAAGAAAATTTGGTATGACAGGCAAGCATCCTGCAAACCTGTGTCCGAACCAGCAGGCAGGCAAGCCAAGCTGCCACAACTGCGGAGGCTCCTGCAAGAGTACAGCAGCATCAGGCAGCAACGAAGCACTGGTGAATGAAATCACGAAAAAGGTTATGGCCCAGTTAAATCAATAAGAGCCACAGAAAATCATAAAGGAGGTCATAATGTGTCAGTCAATGTATCAGAACAAGAATTAAAAACCATTGTACAAAAGGTCATTTCCGGTATGAATACCGGAGCAGGCAGTGACAAACAGCTGGGACTTTTCGATACGATGGATGAAGCAATCGCAGCGGCAAAGGAAGCCCAGAAGATTATGCAGAAGATGTCAATGGACAGCCGTGAAAAGATCATCCGGAACATCCGTAAGATGACAAAGGAACAGGCCGAGACATTTGCAAGAATGGGTGTTGAAGAAACCGGTATGGGTAATGTAGGGGACAAGATCCTGAAGCATCACCTGTTAGCAGAAAAAACACCGGGAACAGAAGACATTGTCACACAGGCGTGGTCCGGAGACAGAGGACTGACCCTGATCGAGATGGGACCCTTTGGCGTGATCGGAGCCATTGCACCGTGCACCAACCCGACAGAAACCATCCTCTGCAATTCCATCGGCATGATCGCAGGCGGCAACACGGTTGTATTTTGTCCGCATCCGCAGGCAGTCAAGGTATCACAGTATGCCGTACATATGATCAACAAAGCATGTATGGAAGCCGGTGGTCCTGAAAATGTCGTAGTAGCACTGCACAAACCGACATTGGAAGCCAGCAATATCATGATGAAACACAAGGATATTCCTTTGATTGCAGCAACCGGAGGACCGGGAGTGGTCACAGCAGTTCTTTCGTCAGGAAAGAGAGGCATCGGTGCCGGAGCAGGAAATCCGCCTGTACTCGTAGATGACACAGCAGATATCAGAAAAGCAGCAAAGGATATTGTAAACGGATGTACCTTTGATAATAACCTGCCCTGTATCGCAGAAAAGGAAATCGTCGCATTTGACAATATCACAGATGAGCTGATGAATTATATGATTACCGAAAATGGCTGTTATCTGGTCAGCCAAGAGCAGCAGGAAAAATTAACTGCTACGGTCATCACCGAAAAAGGTCTGAATCGTAAATGTGTCGGGAGAGATGCCATTACATTGCTGAAGATGATCGGTGTAGATGCACCTGCAGGAACAAGATGCATCATATTTGAAGGAGAAAAGGAACATCCGCTGATTTCCACGGAGCTGATGATGCCGATTCTCGGAGTGGTCAGAGCAAAAAATATCGATGATGCCATTGAGAAATGTGTATGGCTGGAGCATGGCAACAGACATTCCGCTCATATGCATTCCAAGAACGTTGAAAATCTGACGAAGTTTGGCAAGGCAATCGATACAGCAATCTTTGTGAAGAATGCACCATCCTATGCAGCACTTGGTTTCGGAGGCGAAGGCTTCTGTACATTTACCATTGCGAGCCGTACAGGAGAGGGACTGACTTCAGCAAGTACTTTCACGAAACGCAGACGTTGTGTCATGTCCGACAGTTTGTGCGTAAGATAAAGGTCGTGCTGTGAACACAGGAAAGGAAAGTAGACAATGGAAATGAATGCAACAGATATCGAAAAAATCGTAAAACAGGTATTACAGGACATGGGCGGACAGAATCAGGCAGCACCAAAGGCTGCAGGCCCTGTTCCCAAGACAGCACGTGTCGCAATGCTGACAGCACTGGAGCATTATGATATCAAGGAATTCCCGATCCCGGAGGTTGGAGACGGTGATATTCTGGTCAAGGTAGAGGGCTGTGGTATCTGCGGAACAGATGCTCATGAGTTTAAACGTGATCCGTTTGGCCTGATTCCGGTAGCACTCGGACATGAGGGCACCGGAGAAATCGTCAAGATGGGCAAGGATGTCAAGAAAGACAGTGCCGGAAAGGATCTGCATGTTGGTGATAAGGTTGTATCCTGTATGATCTTCAAGGACAATCCGGATATCACAATGTTTGATCTGAACAAGCAGAATGTCGGTGGCGCAGATGTATATGGACTGCTTCCGGATGATGATATTCATCTGAATGGCTGGTTTTCGGATTATATTTTGATCAGAAAGGGCTCCACAATCTTTAATGTCAGTGATTTGGATCTGTATTCCAGAATCCTGATCGAGCCGTGTGCAGTACTGGTACATGCGGTAGAGAGAGCAAAGACGACCAATATCCTCAGATTCAACAGCAGGGTAGTCGTACAGGGATGTGGACCAATCGGCTTGATTTGTATTGCAGTTCTTCGTACAATGGGTATAGAGAATATCGTAGCAGTCGACGGAGAGCAGAAGAGACTGGACTTTGCAAAGAAAATGGGAGCGACCAAGTCGGTCAATTTCAAAGACTTTAAGGGAATTGAAGCACTGGCAGGTGGCGTAGAGGCAGCATTTGACGGACATCTTGCAGACTTTGCATTCCAATGTACGGGATCACCGGTGGCGCATGCTAATATCTATAAGTTTATCCGTAACGGCGGCGGCCTGTGCGAACTGGGATTCTTCATCAACGGTGGAGATGCAACGATCAATCCTCACTTTGATATCTGCTCCAAGGAAATCACAACTGTTGGATCATGGGTATACACGCTTCGTGATTATGCAACCACATTTGATTTCCTGAAGAGAGCAAAGGGAATCGGACTTCCAATGGATGATCTGATCACACATACCTTCCCACTGGATCAGATCAATGAGGGTCACAAGACCAATCTTGCCATGAAAGGACTTAAGATCGCAATTATCAATTAGGAGGAATTACAATGGCAAATGCCGTAGGAATGAT
Source organism: bacterium (assembly GCA_030539165.1). Taxonomy (GTDB): domain Bacteria; phylum Bacillota; class Clostridia; order Lachnospirales; family Lachnospiraceae; genus JAAYYM01. The sequence continues at coordinate 37,461 of JAUNSO010000014.1, read as the reverse complement.
TGAAGTATTCGGCCTTGTAGCAGCTTTTGTAGCGGCAGATGCCGGATGTAAGGCAGGCAATGTTACGATAGAGACATTTGATAAGAACAAGCCTGCAAACGCAGATGCATTACCGGTTCCACTGATCGTCATGGTAAAGTTCCGAGGAAGCGTATCAGACGTGAGAGCGGCAGTCGAGGCAGCAGAAGAGGCAGCCAACCAACTGACCGGAGTCATCTCAAAGCATGTAATACCCAGTCCTGAAACGGATACAGAGAAAATGTTGAAATTATCAGGATTGGATACACAATAAAACAAATCAAACAAAACAAAAATCAGGAGGACAAGAATATGTCACAGGAAGCATTAGGAATGGTAGAAACAAGAGGTTTAACAGCAGCAATTGAAGCAGCAGATGCAATGGTAAAGGCAGCTGAGGTCGTACTGATCGGAACAGAGAAGATCGGTTCAGGTCTGGTAACCGTTATGGTACGTGGAGATGTAGGAGCAGTTAAGGCAGCAACAGAGGTAGGCAGCAGCGCAGCAGCTAAATTAGGCGAGCTCGTAGCAGTACATGTCATTCCTCGTCCGCATCATGATGTTGAGGGAATTTTGCCTAGTTTGAAGTAAACTTCAAACTAGACAATTATGCACACGACTTGTAAAGAACAACAAGTCGGCGCTAACACACAGTTTGCTTTACGCAAACTGGCAATAAACACTCAGGGAGGAACACAAGATACATGAAATCACTCGGATTTATAGAAATGCAAAGTGTAACAGCTGCAATAGAGGCACTGGATACGATGTGCAAGGCTGCGGATGTGGAACTCGTTACCTGGGAGCGTAAACTTGGCGGACGGTTGGTAACTGTGATCATACAGGGTGAGGTAGCCGCTGTGACGGAGGCAATCAATGCCGCTGTGGCGGGCGCAATGAAATCACCATGTATCCATGCAGTCATCGCTAATCCGCACGAAGAAACCAGACGAATGGTGGATTTGAGTGCAAGTAAATTCAGTTTTTATCAGGGTGCCGAGGGCACCGGAGACAGGACGGTGAAGAACAATGGCAGCAGTAACAAAAAAGACGACAGATACATCAGTGAAGTCTGAAGAACAAGTACAGGTCAACCAGATTAAGGAGGAAAAAAGAATGGTAAAAGAAGCATTAGGAATGGTAGAAACAAGAGGTTTGGTAGCATCAATCGAAGCAGCAGATGCAATGTGCAAAGCAGCTAACGTAGAGCTGATCGGAACAGAGAAGATCGGTTCAGGACTCGTATCCGTTATGGTACGTGGAGATGTAGGAGCAGTTAAGGCAGCAGTTGAGTCAGGTTCTGCAGCAGCAAGCAAGCTTGGTGAATTAGTAGCTACACACGTAATTCCTCGTCCGCACAATGATGTAGAAAAAATATTGCCTAGTTTGAAGTAAACTTCAAACCAGGCAAATTATGCACACAGTTTGCAAAAAAAACGCAAACTGGCGCTGGACGATTTGCTGTTCGCAAATCGTTAGCAGACTCACACTAGAGTAGGGAATGAGAAGGTGGCAGCTATGACACAAAACATGACAGAGACAGTATCTCTTGTAACGAGAATCGTGCAAGAGGTACTGACACAGTCAACAAGTGAAAAGACAGGTTATCTGGTACCAATCGGTGTGTCAGCAAGACATATCCATCTGACACAGGAACATGTGGAAGCACTGTTTGGAAAGGGATACCAGCTGACAAAAAAGAAAGATCTGATGGGTGGACAGTTTGCTGCCAATGAGCAGGTGACCATCGTGGGCGAGAAGCTGCGTGCAATTGAAAATGTACGTGTGCTTGGTCCGGTTAGAAAACAGTCGCAGGTAGAGATTTCTAAAACAGATACCTTTAAGCTCGGTGTCAAAGCGCCTGTCAGGGAATCCGGTAATGTGGCAGGCTCAGCACCGATTGCCGTAGTCGGTCCAAAGGGAACGATTTACCTGAAGGAGGGTTGTATCGTAGCCAAGAGGCATATCCATATGTCTCCCAAGGATGCGGCACAGACAAATCTGAAGGACGGAGACGTTGTCTCAGTAGTGGTAGATAACGAGAGAGGAACGACCTTTAATCATGTACAGATTCGTGTAGATGAGAAATTTACACTGGAGATGCACATTGATGCAGATGAAGCAAATGCAGCAGGAATCGGAGCAGGTGTTTCCGGAAGGATCGTATAACAGAAAGCAGAGCAGGTGACAGGATGATAGTCGGAAAAGTGGTAGGAAGCGTCGTTGCGACCAGAAAGAATGAAAGACTTTTGGGATCAAAATTTCTGATCGTGGAAACGTATCCGAAAACAGAAACAAAATCAAAAGATGACCGTTTTGTGGCAGTTGACAATGTCGGTGCTGGGATCGGTGAACTTGTCTTGATTGCGACAGGCAGTGCAGCCAGAATCGGATGTGGGCTGGAACAGGCACCTATCGATGCGGCTATTGTCGGAATCATCGATGATTCAGTCGGACTAGAGTAATCTAAGGGAGTTAGCAGCATGCAGATGGACGAACTGAAACAAATTTTGCAGACGTATGGAATACTCGGTGCCGGAGGCGCCGGGTTTCCAACCTATGCAAAGTTAAGTGACAAAACAGAAACCATTATATTAAACTGTGCAGAGTGTGAACCTTTGCTGAAGGTGCACCGTCAGCTGTTAGCTGCCCATGCATTTGAGATTACAAAGGCATTGCAGACAGTTGCGGCAGCAGTCGGGGCCAAGAAGATCTGCATTGCAGTCAAGCCGTCCTATACACAGACAGTAGAGGCAGTCAGGGCTGTCATTGCGAAAACGGATGGTCAGATACCGATGGAGATCTCATTATTACCGGAGGTGTATCCGGCAGGAGATGAAGTGGTTACCATTTATGAGGTCACAGGCAAGGTGGTACCACCCGGAAAACTGCCGATTGATATCGGCGCAGCAGTATTTAATGTGGAAACAATGTACAATGTGTATCGCGCAGTCTTTGAACAAAAGGGCGTGACACATACGTATTTGACAATAGCAGGAGAAGTATCCAAACCAGTAACTCTGTGCCTTCCTGTCGGCACTCCCGTAGAAACGGCAGTTGCCTTGGCAGGCGGAGTGACAACAGCAGAGCCGGTCTATGTCAACGGCGGACCGATGACAGGTCGGATCGTAACGGAAAATGACGTGATTGGCAAGACTACAACAGCCATTCTTGTATTTCCAAAGGATCATTATGTGGTCAGAAAGAAAACAGGAAATACGGCCATAGATATGAAGCGTGCCATGTCCGCATGCTGCCAGTGCAGGATGTGTACAGATCTTTGCCCGAGACATCTGCTCGGACATCCGATCGAGCCACACGCATTTATGAGAGCTGCAACCACAGGAACAACCAGTGATCTGACTCCATTTATCAATACATTTTCCTGTTCACAGTGCGGACTGTGCGAGATGTATGCCTGTGATCAGAGCCTTGCTCCCAGAAAGCTGATAGGGGTACATAAATCAAAGCTGGCTCAGAACGGTATCAGACCGGGGGCAGATGATCTGAAACAGGGACAGGTGAACGCGATGCGTGATTCACGTATGGTGCCTATGAAACGCCTGATCAGCCGTCTCGGACTCAGCACATACAATATTCCGGCACCATTATCAGAAGCACAGGCATTACCGAAAGAAAATCAGGTGTTTACGATCATGCTGAATCAGCATATCGGCGCACCGGCAGCAGCATGTGTCAAGACAGGAGAGTATGTGACAGCAGGACAGCAGATCGCAGTGCCTGCAGACGGTAAATTATCCATTGCTTATCATGCATCTGTCAGCGGGACTGTTACAGAGGCAAATGAGAGATGTATCATGATCCGGCAGGAAGAAACACGGTAGACAGGGCTTGCAGAAGAATGGAAATCAATGCTATAGTATCAGGGAGAGATAAAAATGGCAAAAGCAATTGGGATGTTAGAATATATGAATGTACCGACCGGTGTGCAGGCAGCAGATACGGTGCTGAAGACCTCACAGGTAGAAATGATTGAGGCACAGACGGTATGTCCCGGAAAGTATATCATGCTTTTTACAGGAGAAATATCTGCCGTGAAAGCATCTCTGGAGGCAGCAGGTCAATATGACGGATTGATTGACTCGTTCCTGCTCGGCAATCCGCATGAAGGAATCTTCCCTGCAATCTACGGAACTGCAGAGGTCGTGAATCCCAGAGCATTAGGAGTATTGGAAACATTTTCGGCAGCATCCATCATCGTAGCAGCAGATGAAGCAGCCAAGAGCTCAGAGGTAGAACTGATCGAACTGCGAATCGCCCGGGGCATGTGCGGAAAATCCTATTTGATGCTGACAGGAGAGGTAGCAGCTGTAGAGGCAGCAATTGCAAAGGCGAAAAAGGCAGTCGAGGAAAGCGGTATGTTCTTGGACAGTTCCGTGATTCCAAATCCGGACAGCCGGTTGTGGAAGTCAATCCTGTAAAGAATACCATATTAAACAGACAGCAGCGACAGGAGGAATATCATGCTGGCAATAGAGAGAAGAAGCGAGATACTGACAAAACTGCAGCAGGAGGGCAAAGTCCTGGTCAATGATCTGAGCAAATTCTATCAGGTGACTGAGGAAACGATTCGCAGGGATCTGGAGAAGCTGGAGATTGAAGGAATCGTAAAGAAGACCTATGGTGGTGCAGTGCTGGCTGAAACATTAAATGTAGATCTTCCTTATTATGTGAGAAAACAGACAAATGTACAAAGCAAAGAGAATATTGCTTCTCAGATAGCAGAACTGATCGAGGATGGTGACCATATCATGCTGGATGCCAGTTCTACTGCTGTTTATGTGATCAAAAAGATCAAGCAGCTGAAAAATATTACCATTATAACAAATTCTATAGAAATCATGCTGGAGCTGGCTGATGTGAATGGATGGAAAGTATTTTCCACAGGCGGTGCGATGAAAGAAGGAGCATTGGCTCTGGTCGGACATCAGGCAGAGGAAATGATTGATCATTTTCATGTAGATAAGGCCATTATATCCTGCAAGGGAATTGACCGAGAGTTTGGTATTACAGATTCCAATGAACCGGATGTAGAAATCAAGAGACATATGGTGAAAGCAGCAAAACAGGTGATACTGGCAGTGGATTCCTCTAAGTTTGACAAGATTTCATTTGTCAGAATGGGAGCCTTTGATCAGGTCAATACGATAGTGACCAATATGGAACCTTCACGCGAATGGAAGGATGTACTGGAAAATGCAGGTGTAACAGTCGTTGTAAAATAGAATGATAGGAAGAGGTGGCAAGATGGGAGAAAAGAGAATACTGGCATTTGATTTTGGAGCATCAGGCGGCAGAGCAATGATTGGCATGTATGATGGCGAAACGCTTCGCCTAAAAGAAATCCATCGTTTTTCAAATGATCCTGTAACAGTCGGAAAGACGGTATACTGGGATATTCTCAGACTTTTTTATGAAATCAAGCAGGGTATGATCAAGGCAAAGCATGACGGAGGCTTTGAGTGTATCGGTATTGATACATGGGGTGTTGATTTTGGCCTGCTGGATCAGAATGGCAATCTGCTGGAAAATCCGATTCATTATCGAGATGAAAGAACAAAAGGCATGATTGAAAAAAGCTTTACATACATTCCGAAGGAACGGTTTTATCAGATCACAGGGAATCAGTTCATGGAACTGAATACGGTATTTCAACTGTTGTCATTAAAGCTGAATAGGCCTGAACTGCTGGAACGCGCAGATAAGCTGCTGCTCACGCCGGATCTGTTCAGTTATTTCCTGACAGGAGAGAAGCATGCAGAGCACTCTATCGCTTCCACAACACAGATGATGGATGCCAAAGCAAGAGCATGGTCCGATGAAGTGCTGGAGCAGCTTGGAATCCCCAGAAGACTGTTATGCGATATCATACCAAGCGGCACAATCGCAGGACATCTGAGCGATGCGATCTGTGAGGAACTGGAGCTGAAAGCTGTACCGGTTGCAGCAGCGGCTTCTCATGATACCCAGAGTGCATTGATTGCAGTACCTGCCAAAGAGGATGATTTTATATTCCTGAGCTGTGGTACATGGTCATTGCTTGGAACTGAGCTGAAGCAGCCGATCATCAATGCAAAATCAGAAAAGTATAATATCACAAATGAAGGCGGATATGAGGGTACGATATCCTTCCTGAAGAATATCATAGGCCTGTGGCTGATTCAGGAGAGCAGACGTCAGTGGATCCGCGAGGGCGAAGAGTACGGGTTTGGCGAACTGGAGAGCATGGCCAGGGAAGTATCCAAACTGCAGAGTTTTATTGATCCTGACGCACCGGAGTTTGGTACACAGGGCAATATTCCACGCAGAATCCGTGCGTATTGCGAGAAGACAGGACAGAAGATACCGGATACAATCGGAGCGGTTGTCAGATGCATTAATGAGAGTCTTGCACTAAAGTATAGAATGGCACTGGAAGAAATCGAGGACTGTACCGGTAAACACTATGATACGATCTACATGGTAGGCGGCGGTACACAGAGCAAGCTCTTATGTCAGTTCACTGCTGACTCCTGTGGCAGACGTGTGGTGGCAGGACCTGTAGAGGCAACTGTACTCGGCAATCTGGCACTGCAGCTAGTGGCGCTCGGAGACATCAAGGATCTGAAAGAGGCAAGAGCATTGATTGCACGGTCTCAGGACATTACAGTCTATGAACCGCAGGGTACAGAAGAGTGGAATGATGCATATGAGAGATTCAAAAAGGTGATTTTGTAGGAGGATAAGATTATGATCAAGGGTTTTAAAATGAAGCTGTATGAAGGCATGCAGGATGAATATGAAAAACGTCATAATGAACTCTGGCCAGAGATGGCTGATATGATTCACGAATATGGCGGAAAGAATTATACAATTTTCTGGGATAAGGAAACCAATATCCTGTTTGGATATATTGAAGTAGAAGATGAAGAAAAGTGGGCAAAGAGCGCAGATACCGCCATCAACCGTAAATGGTGGGACTTCATGGCTCCTGTCATGGAGACCAATCCAGACAACAGTCCGGTATGTGTTGATCTGAAGAATGTCTTTCATCTGGATTAATCAGTATTCATGAAAGTGGATATCAAAGTGTGGCGAATTTCTTGTAAAATTCGCCACATTTTGTTATACTGAGCATAGATAGTTTACATTTGTAAAGGAGGCATGAAATATGCTTGCAACGCTAATTCCCTTCTTTGATAAAGATATGAAGGTCAGTGCTTATTCTCTGTTTTCTCAGAAACAGAATTATCTTCTGAATCCTGCGTCTCAGGGCTTTGGACGTAATGACGGAGCAGGACGTGTGAATGGTCTGGAGATCATACAGGCGATGGGGATGGATACATTATCTCCGGGCACTGATGTATTTGTACCGGTTGGAAATATAGCAGTATTTTCAGATATTGACGAGCAGTGTGAAATGCAGAAAAAACAGCTTGTTCTGCTGTTTGATGACACGGTTCCGAATGAGGAAATGTATATCCGCAGACTGATTGAATTAAAGCAGTCAGGCTACAAGCTTGCTGCCAGAAAGATACCGATTTCAGAGTTTGAAACACGCAGAGAGTATCTGAAACTGATGGATTATATCATTTTGGATTGTAAGAAAATAGATGTGATGAAGGCGAAGATCTATTTTAATCAGGTGTATCCGAATATCAAGATCTGTGTAGGCAATATCAGTACACAGGAGCAGTTTGACGAGTATAAATCAGATGAGAGCTTTCTGATGTTCGAAGGCGATTTCTATCGTCTGCCGGTTACAAAGGGTGAGGCCAAGGTTGCACCTTTGAAGGCTAATTATCTGGAGCTGTTGAAAATGGTCAATGATGAAGATTTTGAATTGACGAAGGCAGCGGATATCATAGGCCGTGATACTGCACTGGTAGTGGAGCTGTTGAAAATGGTCAACAGGATGAGCGTGAATTCCGGTATCACAACCATCAGACATGCTGCTGCAATGTTAGGACAAAAGGAATTAAAGAGATGGATCAACACGGCAGTGACCAAGGAACTATGTTCAGACAGACCGAATGAGGTGACCAGATTATCACTGTTACGTGCAAAATATGCAGAATTACTGGCTCCGTATTTCGGTTTGACTATAAAGTCTTCGGAACTTTTCCTGATGGGCTTATTTTCCGTACTGGATCTGATCCTCAATCTTCCGATGGAGGAGGCACTGAAAAGAGTCAATGTCTCAAAAGAGATTACAAATGCACTGGTGAATCAAAAGGGAGAGCTTGCTCCGGTTATGGAATTTATGCAGCAGTACGAAAATGCCAACTGGCAGGAGGTATCCCGTCTGATGATCGTTATGAATCTTGGTATGGAGGACGTATATCAGGCGTATACAGAATCACTGTGCTGGTATAAGGATGTATTTTTCCTGTAAGCAGAGGATGGGATAAGAATAGACGACTGTTACGGTATCATTGATCTGTTTCCGCACATCTGTAGCCACGAGGCGTTGTCAGAAAATGCTCGCGGAATATTTTGTGGAAATAGCTTGTGTTGTCGTAGCCGACCGCAGCAATGATATGCTCTACCGGAAGCTTTGTGGTGGAGAGCAGGAAGGCAGCCTGATTCAGACGCTTTTGCTGCAGCAACTCTTTGAAAGTAAAATGCGAATATTGTTTAATAAAGCGGCTTAACTGATAGACCGGCAGGGATGTGATCTTTGCCAGCTCGGTCAGGGAAGCCGTTTTATAGTTTTCTTCGATATATTTCAGACAGGTAAATACAAGGTTTTGTTCATATTGTGCCGGATCGTTTTGACTGATGCGGTCAGTGTAGTTGATGAGCTGCAGAAAGAGCAATCCCATTGTAGTCTGATTGATATAACGACGGTTGGGCTGCTTGTTGAGCAGTGACCAGATCATGTTTTCCATCAAATTCTGAATCGGCAGAATATCGGCTACCTGGAAGTGCAGATAATCTCCCATGCGAAAGTCCTGACGCAGAGAACCAACCAGAAAATCACGCAGTACATTTTCATCCTTCATCATGGAAAAGGACATATCAAAAAACTCCGGCAGAATAATGAAATTAATCGCAATATCGTCTTCACCGGCAGGCAGGATCTCTTGTGATGCATTTTGATTCAAAAAGAGCAGTTCACCCTGCTTCAAGGTAATCGTGGTCTGGTCATTGATAATATGCGTTGTTGTACCGGAGCACATATAGATAATCTCCACGTAATTGTGGCGATGCTTTGGAAAGTGCACGAATCTGGTATTTGGTCGTAAATCGATCAGCTTACCACGTTCCAGCATTTTGCCACTGTCAATGACAAAATCCTTTGTTGTAGAATAAAGACTCTTTTCTATATCTGTATTCCCAGCAAGAATTTTCTGTTCTTCAGGTGTAATGATTCTCAAGGAATTTAATAATTCAGAGTTCATAATAATCTCCCATCATTATCTTTAGAATATCACATATTTTATTCAGTTGCAAATAAGGACGGTAAACCATACAAATGCCGCCCTTATTTTCTTACGTGATATGAGTTATATTAATTGTGGTTATAAACCATTCCAATACGGGTGCGTTTCAGGGAACTGTCGTAATTGGCCTACGCCGGTTCCCGATGACTGCACTTGCAGGCACTGTAACAGGAAAGATACGGAGGAACATTCATCGTGAGTAATTACTATTTGGCAATTGATATAGGAGCATCTAGCGGACGTCATATATTAGGCAGCATTGAAAATGGAAAAATAGTATTAGAGGAAATCTACCGTTTTGAAAATGGTATGAAGAAAAAGGACGGTCATCTGTGTTGGGATGTAAACGCGCTGTTCAATGAGATCAAAACGGGAATCAGCCGTTGTAAGCAGATCGGCAAGATACCGGTAACCATGGGCATTGATACATGGGCAGTTGACTATGTGCTGCTGGATCATGAAGATTATATACTGGGCGAAACATATGGCTACCGTGATAAACGAACGACAGGTATGGACGACAAGGTCTATGAGATCATTTCACCGGAAGAACTGTATGCCAGAACAGGAATTCAGAAGCAGATATTTAACACCATCTATCAACTGATGGCGGTGAAGCTGCAGACACCGATTCTGATGCAGAGAGCTGCGAATTTCCTGATGCTGCCCGATTATTTTCATTTTCTGCTGACAGGAAACAAGAAGTCAGAATATACAAATGCTACATCGACTCAACTGGTCAATCCCAAAACGAAAGAATGGGATTATGAGTTGATTGATCGGTTAGGATACAAGAAAGAAATATTCAGACCCTTATCGATGCCTGGTACATCGGTAGGCAGATTTACTGATGCGATCAGAGAAGAAGTCGGATTTGATTGTGAGGTAGTGCTGCCTGCAACACATGATACAGGCTCAGCAGTATTGGCTGTTCCGGCTAAGGAAGATGATTTCCTGTATATCAGTTCCGGAACATGGTCATTGATGGGAATCGAGGCAAAGGAAGCAAATTGTTCTGCGGAATGTATGCAGGCGAATTTTACAAATGAGGGCGGATATGAATATCGGTTCCGCTTCTTGAAAAACATTATGGGACTATGGATGATCCAGTCTGTACGTCATGAATTAAATGATAATTATTCGTTTGCCAGACTGTGTGAACTGGCAGAAGAGGTACATGACTTCCCGAGCCGTGTCGATGTCAATGCAGTGTGCTTTCTCGCACCTGACAGTATGATAGATGAAATCAAGAGATATTGTGAAGAAACCGGACAACAGGTTCCGAAGACAGTTGGTGAGATATCCACGGTTATTTATCAGTCATTGTCTGAAAGCTATGCTGATACGGTCAGAGAAATCGAGAACATCACAGGCAGGACCTATGATGGAATCTATATCGTCGGCGGCGGCTCCAATGCAGAGTATTTGAATAAGCTGACGGCAGAAAAGACTGGAAAGCAGGTCTATGCAGGACCAGGTGAGGCAACGGCAATCGGTAATATCACGGCACAGATGTTAGCCGGAAAAGAGTTTCCGGATGTGAAAAGTGCCAGAGCATGTATTTATCGTTCATTTGAAATAAAGGAAATCAAATAAAATCAGGAGGAAAAGAATATGACAACAGAACAAAGATATGAATCAGCAAAGGAGATTTACAAAGCAATCGGGGTAGATACAGAGGCAGCCATTGCCAAGCTGCAAAAGTTTCCGATTTCAATGCACTGCTGGCAGGGGGATGATGTAGTCGGATTTGACCATGAAGGTCCGCTTTCAGGCGGCATCCAGACAACAGGCAATTATCCCGGCAAGGCCACAACGCCAGAGGAACTCATGGCAGACATTGATCAGGCACTCAGCCTGATACCGGGCAAACACAGACTGAATCTGCATGCGAGTTATGCAATCTTTGAGCCGGGTGAATTTGTAGACAGAGACAAGCTGGAGCCGAAGCACTTTCAGAAATGGGTGGATTTCGCGAAACAGAGAGGTATCGGAATTGACTTTAACCCGACATTCTTCTCACATGATAAGGTCGTGAACGGACTGACACTTTCTTCTCCGATCAAGGAGGTACGCGACTTCTGGATTCGTCATGGTATTGTATGTCTGAAGATTGCTGAGTATTTTGCTACAGAGCTGGGAACTCCATGTGAGCTGAACTACTGGATCCCAGACGGCTATAAGGATGTACCGGCAGACCGTACTGCACCACGTGCCAGATTCAAGGATTCCATGGATCAGATACTGGCAACGCCATATGATAAGAGCAAGGTGTTAGTGGCACTAGAGTCAAAGGTATTCGGGATCGGTGTCGAGTCTTATACAGTAGGATCATCTGAGTTTACTGTAAACTATGCAGCCAGAAATGGTATTTTGAGCCTGATGGACAATGGTCATTATCATCCGACCGAGGTCGTATCGGACAAGATCCCATCCATGTTGCTGTTCAATGATAAAATAGCACTGCATGTAACGAGAGGTGTGCGTTGGGATAGTGATCATGTAGTGATCTTCGATGACGAGACAAAAGAAATCGCAAAAGAGATCGTCAGAAATGATGCAATGGACAGAGTTCTGCTTGGACTGGATTTCTTCGATGCCAGTATCAACCGTATCTCCGCATGGGTAGTCGGTATGAGAAATATGCAGAAGGCTATGCTGTTTGCACTGTTGCAGCCCAATGAAAAACTTGCAAAGCTGCAGAATGATTCAGAGTTCACAGAACTCATGATGCTGCAGGAGGAATTAAAGCTGTATCCATTCGGTGATGTGTGGAATTACTTCTGTAAGACGAATGGTGTACCCGAGAAGGAAGACTGGTTTGCCGAGGTACAGAAATATGAGAAGGATGTGCTGTCAAAGCGTTTATAGAGATTGATGTTTTTTAGAGAAGAATGCGAATCAGGCATTCATGCTTCCTAGGGTATAATAAAATACGGTAGATGTCGTGCTTCCAGGCGGTTTTGAGGCGGGCGTCTGTGATGGGGATGCATTCTGTGATACAGGTGCATCCTTTTGGTATTGTGATTGTTCCGAGAGTACCGACCTGAATCACCTGATCTGTGATGATTGGCTGTTCATAGAGCATCAGACTGATGGAGCAGTCAAGTGTACCGTCGTAGGTGTCATGGATCATGATTCCCTGCTCAGGGGTGAATGTGACCTGCCGGATATAGCTGTTTAAAAGCGCCTCAGCAGGATAGCATTTTGCGAGATCCATGGTAATCGAAGAAACACCTCCGGGGTGTATGGAGACATCTTGAACCTGTGCCTTGAAATCGGCACCGGCAGACTGCATGATCTGAAGCGGAGGCATGCTTGCAGCTGACAGGGGTCCATCGGTGTGATTGGGATGGACAGCTTTCCTTGACGGATCGAAATGCACAGCCGATGTCTCGGATCGTACAAAGGTCGGCAGATTATGATAGGCAGACTGCATCGTCCATATATCATAGCGATCAGGGGAAAAGGTCTTTTTCGTATAGCTTTCCACACCGACATCTATGAGAAACGGGTTTCCGTTCCGGTAGACGATCAGACTTCCGGTATCATTATGATTATGACTGTCATCGTTGCAGCCTGCTTTGACGGCAAGTGCCCACTCTTCATCGCGTACAAGAAAGAGTCCTATGCTCTCATAGTACAGATCACGATGCTGCAGCATCGGCTTGCTCAGTCCGCGCTTCTGACATGTCAGGAGCGCTTTTTGATAGTGCTCCGTGATTTCGGCATATGTAAATACATTTTGCAGACGGTAAAACAGATTGATCTCATTTGCTAAAAACCGGTCATTTTCATCGGATTCTGCATAATCGGATGCGGCAAACAACATCAGATTCTCATTTCGGGTACGCCTTCCAAAGAGAAATTCCCGCACTCCGGCACGTCCAGCAATCGGAGAACAGTCTGCAAAATTTGCATAGTACGGTCCTGAGATATGTACATTTAAAATATAGGAAGCAATGTTTTTGATTTTATCATGCTGATACAGATGTGAAAAAGCACCATCTGTTACGACATTCATGATATCCAGAGCTCCCAGCAGACACAGCCCTGCATGCCGATAGTATTGAGCGCCCTCTTCACAGCAGCCGTCCTCTCCATAGTCTTTCAGAAAACAGTCAATGCTGTAGCATGCCTGTTTCATGACACTGTCCCGTACGGAAGCATCCTGTGGGGTCAGAAAGGCTGTCAGCAATATGTTTTGTGTGCACCAGATGGTCCAGTTGCACATCGGCTCCTCTTCATTTCCCATCCACCAGAAATGTCTGTGCAGATATGGCTCGATGATTCGCTCATGGATTTTTTGTGAAATGAGTACAGTGATGAAGGGACTGATCTGATCCAGTTCTTCATGCATCAAATAATAGATCATTGCCAGCAAGGCTCCTGTTTCACATGCAAAGAGATCCAGTACCGGTGCGGTGACATCAGGCAGGAGCAGCTGGGGTGTGTCTCTGATATAGCTGTTATGTGCCGGAAGCTGCCATGCGGGCTCTTCACAGATCGAGTAGATGCCGTTGATGATGTCATCCATATAGGCGCCGTTGTGTGAAGCGCCTTCTGCGAGTACCAATGCATTCAGTGCCCGTCGTTTGGCAAAGTATAATTCCTCAAAATCAGTCCGGTTTCCGGTTCTGGAAAATGCCATAAAATCGGTTGCCAGAATATGTGGATATTCATACTTTAAAAAGGCATTTCCCTGATCAGGCAGTGCTTCCAAAAGCTCCGGCGGCAGTGTATTCCATGCATGACGTTCACTGACGGGAGCAAAGGGCTGATATTCTGATACAATCCGATACTTACAATCTCTGATTAATGTACTCACGTGGAGATACCCCCTCTACCTTTTTAAATACCTTGCTGAAATAAAAGGCACTTTCATAGCCAAGGCGATCCGCGATTTCATAGATTTTCAGGTTATCATTTTCCATCAGCTGTTTGGCCATTTCGATTTTTGCCTGTGTAATATAATCATTAAAGCCGATGTCACTGTTCTTCTTGAACAGAAGGCTCAGATAGTTGGAGCTGATACCAAAAACAGCAGCCACATCATTGAGTGTCAGTTTTTCTTCAATATGAGAATTGATATATTTTTTTACGCTGATGACAATATGATTCTTATAGTCTTTATTGTGCAGACGGAAGAAGTCACATAGTCCGTCGCGGAAAAGAGTCAGCCAGTTCATGATCTGACTCATGGAATTCAGACCGTAAAGAGAGCGGTAGCCATTTGGCTCATTTGCATAGATTTCAGCCAGGATTTCCTCACCGTCTGTCAGGAGTGTGATCGACAGATACAGCAGATTGCTGGCAGCATCGAGCGCCTGGACAGTATGTGAGGGGTGAACCTCAAAGAGGTCGATGATTGTAGTGATGATTTCATGCAGTGCATCTGCATCATACTCATCAAATGCCCGGCGCAGATCATCGCGAAAGAGTGCCATATTGAACAAGGTAGGAGCCTTTGGAGTATTGGCAGCCTGATCATAGAATACGAGTGGCAGCTCGGCGGATGCATTCACAAAGGTCTGTCTGGCATCGGTATAGGAGTATGTGATATTCATCGGATCAGTCACAGTCGGACCGACAGCAGCCAGAATCGTAACATTATAATAATTATGAATCATTGTACACGTATGGGAGAGTGCCTCAGAGATGACATGTGCGCTGTCAGCTGCCTGCGTCTGATTCATGAAAAAGATAATCACAAAGTGCTTCAGATCCAAAGAGATGACCTGACACGGCAGGTATTTCGAGGCAATTTCCTGTACCATCTGCAGAGAACTGTTATAGAGGTTCAGCTGTTCACCAGTGGCCAGAGAATCAATACGATCTCCGCTGATTTCCATATAGCAGCAGGTATAGTCGTCATAATCAAATACCAGCTCCAGTTCACTGCACTGCATGGAGAACTGTTCTTTGGATTCAAACAGATTATGCAGCAGTCGAATATAAAATTTCTCCTTAAATAAATGAGTTTCCCTTCTGTTCTCCGCAGAATGCAAATCAGCCAGACGATGCTCATTCACATAGGAAACAGCTTTCTGAACAGATGTAGTGAGCATTTCGGGAGTCAGCTCCAGCTTGACCAGATAATCTACTACCTGATATTTGATTGCTTCTTTTACAAAGTCAAATTCTTCGTAGCTGGTCAAAATGATAAAGCACGGAAAACGGCCGATGGTATCTCTGCATTTTTTGGCAAGCTCCAGTCCGCTCATCAGCGGCATTTTGATATCTGCAATCACAATATCCGGCAGATGCTTTTCAATCATTTCATAAGCAATCTCTCCGTTCATTGCAGTACCGACAATGGAGATATCCAACTCATCCCATTTTAGCATTGATTTGATACCTACCTGAACGAGTGGTTCATCGTCAACAATCAGAAGTTTATACATGGTGGCTCCTTTCTGTGTCATGATCTGCTTTTACAGGAGAAATCTCCAGGGTATTCGGAATCAGAATGGTCATGGTAGTAGACTTACCAAGCTCGCTGGTGATACGAAGCCCGTATGCAGAACCAAATTCATACTGCAGACGTTTATGGACATTACTGATGCCGATCTCTTTAAACAGCTTGGAGGAACCGGTCTGCTTTTCAGTAAACAGGCTTTTGATTGTTTCTTCACTCATGCCGATTCCGTTATCTGTGATATCAATCTGTACCTGATGTTCTTCATTTGTGTAGATGTGTATATGGATAGCCCCTGATGCACCCTTAGGTTCGATTCCATGAAAGATTGCATTCTCTACGAGTGGCTGCATGGTAAATCTCAGGATGTTGACCTGCATCAGAGCCTCATCCTCAATTTCATAATCCATTGTAATCGCACCACCATACCGGTACTGCTGGATCGTAAAGTAATCATCCAGCAGGGACACCTCGTCCTTTAGGGGAATGATGCCGGCAGTGCCCTTGGAGATACTCTTGAGCAGACGGGAAAGAGCAGTTGTCATTTCGGCGATTCCCGTGGAACCCTGCGTGACAGCCATCCATTTGATGGAGTTGAGTGTATTATAGATAAAGTGAGGATTGATCTGGCTTTGCAGAACCTGATATTCCAGTTCCTGTTTCTTTTTCTCATCTTCAATACGCGTATTCATCAGAGTCACTACATTTTCTGAGAGATCGTTGATTCCTCGTCCGATATCTCCCAGTTCATGATTCCATTCTATCTCTGTATCTCTGGAAAAATCTCCGCCGGATATCCGGTTCATTTTGTCACGAATCTTCAGGACCGGTCTGCTGATGGTACGATTCAACAGGATAAAAAGCATAAACCAGATAATGATGATCGCAGCAATGATAATCAAAAGAATATAGAGATAGACATTTTTTTGTGCAGAGAGCTCCTGCTCGGATATTGTCTGTGAGACATAACAGCCTTCTACACTGAGTGGTCTGGATACTAACAGCATATGTCTGCCGTCTGCTGTTCTGATTTTGGTAGCATGATTATCTTCTGCGCGCAGACTGGCTGACATATCAGCAACGATTTCATAATTCGCACTGACAGGGATGAAATTTCCCTGCTCATAAAGATAAGTATGTGTTTCGAGTGTCAGATACAGGGCACTGTCATCGGCCAGTGTATATCCGTTGATCGGAGAGGCAAAGAGATCGGTACTCAGCTGGAGCAGCACCCATCCGCCCTGAGTGGAATTATATTTGTACATAATCGGTCTGACAATCGGGATAATGCCCTTTGCATTGCCGCGGTAAAAGGAATCGGGCAGGATTCCATATGAAAAATTAAATCCGTGGCTGTTCAGAAGTGTATCAAAATAATCCTGTTTGGGTGCCGTTTCTGCAACATTAATGGTACTTGAATAGGGAGAGGATACGATCTGGATATAGTCTCCTTCATTATTGGCAATGACGGCACGATGGATAAAATTTGCTGCGGCGCTGCTCTGGTATTGTTCAGTCAGCCTCTCATGTGCAGTCAGTGCCAGCAGTGAACCTTCCCGATTACCGGATTCTACATAATCAGATATTGTTTTATTGGTCTGACACCATCTGGTCAGCTGCGTAATACCAGACAGATTGTTGTCCATGGATTCCACAAGGAAACGAAGGTTATTTTCAGTAGACTGCAGCAAAGAGTTCTGCAGATATTTGCTGTAGATATAGGAACTGGCTCCGGCAATGATAATACCCATGGCAAGGATGACGGAGGCGGTGATTAACAGTATTCTTTTTTGGATTCTGTTGGAAGTTTTTTTATTCATGCTATAATTATCCTATTAGGGTCATCTCACTTCGTGAGAACTCTCCCCTAATTATAGGTAGAAACTTTGAAGATGTCCACAGAACAATAAAATTTTGCATGAATTCATAAAATAATGCATGTTTTTATGAAAACCAAAATGGAACAGGAATAAAATTTGAATGAAATCATAATTATTTCCATTCTGTTGATGCCATCATTTTTTTATACTGATATCAGAGTTCGAAATAGTTCGGATTCGTAATCAAATGAATCAGGAGGGTTTATCGTGAAAAAGAAATTACTCAGTATCTTACTTACAACAGCTATGGTAGCCACATTACTGGCAGGCTGCGGCAGCAAGGCAGCAGAACCGGCACCGGCAGCAGAGGCTACAGAGGCACCTGCAGCAGAGGAAGCACCGGCAGCAGAAGCAGCAGAGCCGGCAGCAGAGGCAGTGACACTCAAATGGGCTATCTGGGATAAGGACACAACACCTTACTGGCAGGCACTCGTAGATGCATATCAGACAGCAAATCCTAACGTAACGATTGAAATGGTTGACCTTGGATCAACAGATTACATGACAGTACTTGCAACAGAGCTGTCAGGCAGCGGTTCAGACTTTGACGTTGTTACAGTCAAGGATGTACCGGGCTATGCAACACTGGTACAGAAAAATACAATTATTGCGCTGGATGACTATATCAGCGGTGCAGGCATTGATCTTTCACAGTATGCAGGTGCAACTGACCAGGTAACAGTAGATGGCAAGCTGTATGAGCTTCCATTCAGAAATGATTTCTGGGTTCTGTTCTACAACAAGGATCTGTTCGATGCAGCCGGAAAAGCATATCCGACAAATGATATGACATTCGATGAGTATGACGCACTGGCAAGAGAAATGACAGATACAACATTTGGCTCACAGGTATATGGTGCTCATTATCACACATGGAGATCAGCAGTTCAGCTGTTTGGTGTATTAGACGGAAAGCACACAATTCTGGATGGACAGTATGATTTCTTCAAACCTTATTATGATATGGTTCTGAATGAAGAGGCAGACGGTGTCTGCAGAAAGTACACAGATCTGAAGACAGAAGAACTTCACTACTCAGCAGCATTCTCAGGCGGCGATGTAGCTATGATGAACATGGGTTCATGGTTTATTGCAACAATGATTTCACAGCTCAAGGACGGCGGAGAATATGATCCGGCTCTGTGCGGCAACTGGGGTATCGTAAAATATCCTCACGCAGATGGTGTAGAAGCAGGTTCTACTCTTGGTACAATCACAGGTCTTGCAGTAACAAGCGCTTCAGCACAGCAGGATGCAGCATTTGACTTTGTAAACTGGGTCAGCGGCGCAGAGGGTGCCAAGGTTATGGCTGAGACAGGTAACTTCCCGGCTATCATGACAGATGAGGTAGCAAATATCATCACATCACTGGAAGGCTTCCCGGCAGATGCTGAGAGCAAGGAAGCATTGAATGTATCCAACCTGTATCTGGAAGTTCCTTATGCAGAAAATGTATCAGAGATCAACTCAGTACTTGATTCTTATCACGGAAGTATCATGTCAGGTGAAATGACAGTTGATGAAGGTATTGCAGCAATGAATGACGAAGTAGGCAAGATTTTAGAAAAATAATCAACAATTATAGATTGCAGATCAATGGGCCGGCATTACCAAAGCCGGCTCAATCTGTCCAATCAGGTCGTCAACAAACAGCCGGACAGGAGACTGATGTTATGGAAAATGTGAAACAAATCAGTGAGGAAAAGAAAAATAAAATACAGGAAATGCAGCGGGAACTGGATCTGCTCATCAGAGCGATCGGTGACGAGCGTGATCCTGTTCAAAAACGAAAAATGAGTGTCAGGGTAGACACTTTACATAGAAATATCTCTCATCTGAAATCAGGAAAACTGATGAGCAGGGAGGGCAAGAGGGATTTGGTGGCATATTCCTTTATAGCCCCCAACTTTATCGGATTTGCGGTATTTACTTTGATACCGATCATCTTTGCATTTGCACTTGCGTTTCTACAATGGGATGGGAGCAATCCGGTCCAGTTTGCAGGGCTGGATAATTTTAAAGAGCTGTGGACAGATACTTTTTTCAGGGCAGCTTTGAAAAATACGATCATTTATTGTATCGGAACAGTACCTCTGACGATGATTGCCTCTTTGGGTCTGGCTATCATTCTGAATCAGAAGGTATTTGGCAGAGGGGTTTTCAGAACGTTGTCGTTTTTCCCGTATGTGGCTTCTCTGGTAGCGGTGACAGCTGTGTGGAAGATGCTGTTTCATCCGTCAAAGGGACCAATCAATAATGTGCTGTATACAATATTCAAGGTGCCGGCAGAGAGTCTGCCGCAGTGGTTTACCGGTTCACTGGTGGTGTTGTCCATGATTTTGTTCAGTGTATGGAAATACATGGGCTACTATATGGTCATCTATCTGGCCGGACTGCAGGGCATTTCTTCTGAATTGTATGAGGCGGGCAGCCTCGATGGCGCAGGCACATGGCAGAAATTCAGATATATTACATGGCCGCAGCTGCGTTCTACGACATTCTTCGTTGTTGTTATGTTAACCATTAACTGTTTTAAAGTATATGATATTGCAATCATGCTTGCCGGAGGCGGCAGCGGGGAATTGACACCATCCGGGACGGTTCTGGTCTACTATATTTATCAGAAGGCGTTTATCGACTGGAAGCTTGGTTATTCCAGCGCAGTTGCAATGGTACTGTTTGTGATGGTACTTCTGGTTACGATCCTTCAGTTCAGAGGACAGGCAAAATATGAGAAGGGGGAGGCGTAATCATGAAATCAGCTAAGAGAAAAGCAGTTTTATCAAAAACATTAGTTTATATTCTATTGATTATCATAGCAGCGTGTATGCTGATTCCGTTTTTATGGATGTTCTCAGCAGCCATCAAGCCGGATCGTGAGGTATTTAGGATGGATCCGTTTGTATTCATTCCGGCAGATCCGAAGTGGGATAATTATTTGAAGATCTGGACGAAGATACCATTTTTTCAATTTGTTAAAAATACAGTGTTTCTGACGATTGTGGTAACCTGTCTGCAGCTGTTAACGAGCAGCTTTGCGGCTTACTCTTTTGCGAAACTGCATTTTAAATACAGAAATGGGCTGTTTCTGGCTTATATTGCAACGATTGCGATGCCGTGGCAGGTTTATATGGTTCCGCAGTTTATCATGATGCGTGGGTTCGGATTGAATGATAAGCTGACTGCGATTATCTGCCTGCAGGCGTTTTCGGCATTTGGGGTATTTATGATGAAGCAGTTTTATGAGGATATTCCGGATGATCTGTGTGAGGCGGCGCGTATTGACGGTATGAATGAGTATCAGATCTATGCGAGGATCATGCTGCCGTTGTCGAAACCGGCGTTGTCTACTTTGACGATCTTTACGTTTGTTGCAACATGGAATGATTATTTGGGACCGTTGATTTATTTAAAGACGGAGGCGAAAAAGACGATACAACTGGGACTGAAGATGTTTATCAGTCAGTATTCTTCGGACTATGGATTGATTATGGCGGGGTCGATTTTGTCTTTGATTCCGGTGCTGATCGTGTTCCTGTGTTTGCAGAAGTATTTTGTGGAAGGTGTGGCTTCGTCGGGTATTAAGGGGTAGGAGTGTTGTAGGGGTTAGGCTGTGTACGAAGCGCCGGGCATCCCCCTCAAATCAGAGTGGGTGTGCTCATGCCTCGACGCGTCGTCCCCTTCAACTCACAAGCGTGTAAAAAGTAAGAGGTGTGCTCTTACTTTTTACGTGATTTTCAGGCTCCTTTGGCTTGACCTCGGCTTCGCACACCCACTCTGATTTGAGGGGGATGCCCGGCGCTTCGCTGGGGCTCGTTGTGTAGAGCTGTATTGTGGGGATATGGTTAGGTGTTGTGGGGATGCCCGGCGCTTCGCTGGGGCTCGTTGTGTATGGCTGTATTGTAGAGGTATGGGTTATTAGTTTAGGAAAGTGGGATATGGGTATGGTTGGTGAGATGATGCGGATTAGTGATATGGAGATTGAGGATGCTTTGGAGTTTTGTGTGGAGCAGGTGAGGCGGAATCTGGGGACGTTTACTTATGCATTTCAGAATGCTTATAGCGAGGGCGGGTTTTATCAGCCGATTGAAAATGTGGAGTGGACAACCGGGTTTTGGACGGGGGAGATCTGGCTGGCTTATGAGTATAGTCATCGGAATGACTTGCGGGAGGCGGCGGAACTGCAGATTGATTCATTTGCGGAGCGAATCGGGAAAAAGATTGCGGTGGATCATCATGATATGGGCTTTCTGTATTCTCCGTCCTGTGTTGCAGGCTATAAGCTGGTGGGGAGCATGGCGGGCAGAGATGCAGCCATTGCCGCTGCTGATCAGCTGATTACGCGGTATCATCCTGTGGGCGAGTTTATCCAGGCATGGGGTCCGATGGACGCGCCGGAGAACTACAGGCTGATTATTGACTGTCTGCTGAATCTGCCGTTGCTTTACTGGGCGAGCGAGGAAACGGGAGATGTGAAGTATCGTGAGATCGCGGAGAAGCATATTCATACGGCACTAGCCAATGTGGTACGTGAGGATGCCTCTACCTGGCATACTTTTTTCTTTGATATGAAGACTGGAAAGCCGGATCATGGGGCTACCTGTCAGGGCTATAGGGATGGTTCTGCATGGGCGAGAGGACAGGCGTGGGGGATTTATGGCTGTGCTCTGGCTTACCGTTATACAAAGCGTAAAGAATACATTGCACTATTTAAGAGGGTGACGGCGTATTTTCTGGAGCATTTGCCGGCGGATATGATACCGTTCTGGGATTTGTGTTTTACAGATGGGGATGATCAGCCGCGTGACTCTTCAAGTGCATCCATTGCCGCCTGCGGTATGCTGGAAATGGCAAAATACATGGATACAGAGGATGCCGGATACTATACAGAAACAGCAAAGAAACTGATGAAATCTCTGTATGACGGATATGCGGTGAAGGATCCCAAGATTTCTAACGGACTGGTGCTGCATAGCACTTATTCCAATCATTCTCCTTATAATACATGTAACCATTATGGTGTGGATGAGTGTAATTCGTGGGGGGATTATTTCTATATGGAAGCATTGATGAGGCTGCATGAGGACTGGAAGCCATACTGGTAGGAGTTTGGAAGAACACCATATATATTTCTGAAACCGTATATGAAAAAGAAAAATTGGTATAATGGAGGCAGAGAACATGATGAAATCTGAGCAAGATAGGTTCGATTCGGGCGGGCGAATTCCAAACAGTGATCAATTGCATACAAAACAGAATTTTCAACATTTCATGCTGGAGATACTGAATCCGTTGAAGCCGTATTACAGTGAGGGTGGAGCGCGTTTGAATCTGGGTGTGACGATGGCACATTATGACCAGAATGCGACGTGGATGGAGGCATTTTCAAGACCCTTGTGGGGGCTGGTGCCATTTTGGGCAGGCGGAGGCTCTGATGAGGCATTTGAGCAGCTTTATCGCAGAGGGCTGGCCGCGGGAACGGATGAAAATCATCAGGAATACTGGGGAGAATGCAGTGATTTTGACCAACGATTTGTGGAAATGGCTGCTATTTCCTATGGAATCCTGTTTACACCGGAGGTCATCTGGAATCCGTTGTCTGATCATGAAAAGGATTGTCTGGCAGCTTATTTGCTCAAGATCAATGCACATCCGCTTCCTGTATGTAACTGGATTTTATTTGCTGTGCTGGTCAATATTGCACTGAGAAGTGTCGGCAGACCATATAGCGAGGAAATGCTGGAAACTTATCTGCAGGGGCTGGAGACATTTTATCTGGGAGACGGGTGGTATCAGGACGGCGATTCGGGACAGAAGGATTATTACATCTCGTTTGCCATTCATTTTTACTGTCTTGTATATGCCAAAGTCATGGAACAGGATGATTCTGTGCGTGCAAATCTTTATAAGGAAAGAGCTCGTGTGTTCGGACAGCAGTTCATCTATTGGTTTGATGAGACAGGAGAGGCTCTGCCGTTTGGGCGTTCTCTGACATATCGATTTTCGCAGGTCAGCTTTTTCAGTGCATGTCTGTTGGCAGAGGTGTATCCGTTTTCACTTGAAATCATGAAGGGACTGATCGTACGCCATCTGCAGAACTGGATGGCAAAGCCAATCTTTGACAGGGATGGTATCCTGACGATCGGCTATGGCTATCCGAATCTGATGATGGCGGAACGGTATAATGCACCGGGTTCTCCCTATTGGGGTATGAAGACATTTGCCTTTCTGATGCTTCCGAATGAGCATCCTTTTTGGCGGGCTGATGCGGTAGCCTATCCGGAAAAGCTGATTGGAACTGCCTGTGCGATGCCGGCAGCAGATATGCTGATGTGGCACTATGGAACACATACGACGGCATATACACCGGGGGTATACAGCCCGAACGGTCATGGACAGATCGTAGCGAAGTACGGCAAGTTTGCCTATGACAGCAGATTCAGCATCAACATGGCCAAGTCAGAGTATGAATTACATGAGAATGCACCGGATAGTATGCTGGCATTTCTCATTGACGGTTATGTATATGTGAGACGAATCTGTGAGGAGCGTAAAATCACGGATCAGAGTGTATGGTCAAGATGGAGTCCATATCCCGGAATCGAGGTGGAGACAACAGTCATTCCTAATGAAAACGGGCATGTGAGAATCCATAAAATCAAGAGCAGTGTATCCTGTGTGGCGTATGACTGCGGATTTGCGGTAAACAGAGGAAGCATAGAGCCTGTCGGATACGGCAGTGCGGTGGATGGCGATGCTACAAGGGCATTTAATTCCTACTCGAGCTGTGCAGTCAAAGCTGCTGAGGGACAGGGGACAGGCGAGATCATAATCGCGGATCCGAATCTGAATCTGCTTTATCCAAAGGTAGCAGTACCGGCAGTGAAATACCAGATCAGGAAGGGAAAGCAGACGATACAGACTGAAATCTGTGTGGCGGTTGAGTGAGAGGGGTGTCAGGATGGCAAAGATGGAACTTAAAATTATGGAAAACGGACAGAATGGAATGGAGACTGCAGCAGTGAACAGCGGGACGGACGAGGTCGGTCTGGTTTATGCGGCAGAGTATACAGATGGAGACAGGATCGTCTTTCGAGTGGATGAAAAAGGATATTATGTAATACAACTGGATGATGCAATGGGAGAATCTTTGGTTTACATAAATACAGATAACATAGAGTTTCCGGTGCCGTTTGGGGAGAAGAAGGCCTGTTATTCTCCAAAGAGCTTCACAGGTGACAAGCATCTGCTATATGCACGCAAAGCTACAGACGGGGAAATTGCGACATACAGAAATCTGTGCCTGAACCGATATGATATCCATGAGAATGGGGGCTGCTATCCACATGCATCAGCCAATATTGAGACACGCGGGGAGTCTGTATTTGCAGCGAAAAATGCAATCAACGGAAATCGGGAAAATCATTCTCACGGAGATTGGCCGTATGAGTCATGGGGCATCAATATGGATGTGAATGCAGAGATGCTGGTAGAGTTCGGACGTACGGTAACAGCAGATAAGGCACGTATGTATACACGCTCGGACTTTCCTCATGACAGCTGGTGGACACAGGTAACGCTTCAGTTCTCAGATGGATCAGAGCTGATATGGGATCTGGAAAAGTCGGATCTTGCACATGAGATCACGTTTCCGGCAAAACAAATCGAGTGGGTGCGGCTCTGCCGCCTGATCAAAGCAGATGACCCATCACCGTTTCCGGCACTGAGCCAGCTAGAGGTGTACGGGACAGAGGTGTGACAGCCAAAGTACAGAAAAGGCAAATCAAGGCAAATCAAGCAGTAATCGCTTGACAGACCGTCAAGCAAGTCATAGAATGAGGTAGAGCGAAACGTTTCGCGATGGAGAAATCAACTATGACGCAGGAAGACATACAAGATAAACCGCAGAATGAATTGCAGGAAGAACCAAAGAATGAACCATCAAAGGTATCAATCAAAGAAATCCTCAAGAAAATTCCGGCAGGATTGATGATCATTCCTTTATTTCTGGGAACATTGATTCATACATTCTGCCCACAGGTACTGGAGATCGGCTCCTATACGACCGCCACCTTCTCCAATGCAGGAGCTGCGACGGCACTGGGAATCCAGCTGGTGTGCCTGGGCAGCAGATTACAGTTTAAAGAAATCGGGACAGTAGCAAAGCGTGGCGGGATCCTGCTTTTTTCCAAGTTTGCAGCCGGATTGATCGCGGTATTGATCGTGGGCAGACTGCTGGGGACTGCAGAGCTGCTGGGGATGAGCCTGTTAGCAATTGTGTGTGCTGTCTCTAATACAAACGGAAGTATTTATTTATCTTTGATGTCTCTATATGGGGATGAAAAGGATGCTGCCGCAGTGCCGATTATTACGATCAACAACGGACCATTCTTTCCGATTCTGATTCTGGGTGCAGCAGGTCTGGCCTCTTTCTCATGGATAGCAGTTTTGGCGGCCTTATTACCGATTATCATCGGAATGTTCATTGGAAATATCAGTGCAGATGCGAGAAAGTTTTTAGATCCGGGAGTGGCATTGTTACTGCCGTTTATTGGATTTACACTGGGAGCGGGAATTGATCTGAAGGATATCTGGAATGCTGGAGCAGCCGGCATTTTGTTATCATTTGTGGCACTTACCTTTGGACTTGGAGTTTCCTATTTATGTGACCGGCTGATCGGCAGACGGCCGGGCTATGCAGCTGTCGCAGCCAGTGCAACCGGAGCCAATGCAGTCGCCGTACCGGCCGTAATCGGCGCAGTAGATGCAGCATGGCAGCCCTATGTGGCATCCGCAACTGTTCAGATTGCAGCGGCAGTGGTCGTAACAGCGCTTTTGATCCCGATCCTGACCAAGCGGGCATCAGGACAACAGCCGGACAAAGGAATGGCATAATAAAGAAGATATTACACCTTTCATGGAAGATTTTATACCAAATGATTAGCATAGAATCGATCACAAAAATATACTAACGCGCCAAATTGACACCATAAAATATCTATAGTAGTTTAGTACTATAGATATTTTTTGTACATTTAGCGATGTATATGAATGCAGGAGGCAGGATATGTATCAGGTTTTGGTAGTGGATGATGAATCTGTGATAAGAGAATCTATCAGTACACGTATTCCATGGACGAATATGGGGTATCAGCTGGCCGGAACCTGTGAAAATGGCAGACAGGCGGTAGAGATCCTGCAAAGAGAGAAGATCGATGTTGTCCTGACGGATATCAGCATGCCATATATGGATGGTCTGGAACTGGCAGAATACATCCATGAGCATTGTCCAAAGACAAAGACGATTATCATCAGCTGTTATGATGAATTTGATTATGCAAGACGTGCAATGCACTATCAGGTTTTTTCCTATATCATCAAGCCAATTACGGCAAAAGAAATGATCGAGACTCTGAATCATATTAAGAAGACATTAGATGCAGAGAACAGGGAAGAACGGGAACTGAGTGCTATGAAATCAGAACTGCAGGAGAACAGAACGATACAAAGAAATCGTTTCCTGATGGATCTGTTGACAGGCAGGATGAATGAAGAAGAATGCCAGCAGGGAGCACTTACATTTCAGCTCGCAGACAATCTGCGTTATTATGTGGTAGCACAGTGTGTGATAGAGGGTGATGAAGCTGTTGATTCAGATACAGTCATGCAGATGATTGAAGATATGATGAAGGAAACGGCAGAGGGATATGTATTTTCGGGTATGGACCGCTCTGTATTCATGATATTCTACGGGAATAAAAAGCATAGCTTTATGTATGGAGCTATGACCTGCTGCGAACAGATACAGGAGAAGCTGTTCGCTCAACTGCGGATACATGCGTCAGTCTATCTGGGGTCGGAACAGAAAGGAATATGCAGGATTGCTGCGTCTTACAGCGATGTCAAGAAGGTCATGGGGCAGCGGTTTTTGATGCAGGACAGCTGTTTCCTGTATTATGGAGATGATTGCAATGAAGAGGCGCTGGGTGAAAATCTGGTGGATATGACCAAGTGGCGGGAAAGAATCATGCTGGCTGTCCGTGCACATCTGGATATAGAGATAGAAAAAAACATTCATGAGCTGGTACATATTATGAGAGAACTGTGTCTGGACAGAAATAGGATTATACTGCTGTTTCAGAACCTGATTCTGTCTGTTATGGAAATCGTGGAACTGCCAGGTATGGACAACGACGAATTGTATCATGAGGAATACAGACTGCTGGCAAGTCTCGGAGAGTGCGAGTATCTGCATGAGGCAGAAAAGAAGATGATATTGTTTTGTATCAGGATTTCTGACACTCTGGACAGTAACCGCGACAGCACCGCTAAGAAACAGGCCGCCATGGCTATGGAATATATAGAAAAAAACTACACACAGAAGGAACTGTCCCTGCAGATGATCTGTGACTATCTGTCCATCAGTATCAGTTATTTCAGTTCGATTTTTAAGGAGTATTATCATGAGACATTTGTGGAAGCACTGACACGTGTGCGGATCGATCATGCAAAACAATTATTTGATATGACCTGTATGAAGACTTATGAGGTGGCGGATGCAGTTGGCTATAGTGATGCCCATTATTTCAGCGCTGTCTTCAAACGTGCCACAGGATTGACTCCGACAGAATATATGAAAGGGATTCATGCATGAAGAAATTAAAACAGTATTTCGGGAGCATCCGGATGCACATGACACTGCTGTTTACAGTATTGGTGTTGATCGCATTGATCCTATTCCTGATTTTCTCAATCACTTATACACAAAAAAGCATACTGACAAATTCCAATGAGTATACAAAGCAGCTTGTAGCTCATGTGAATCAGGACATCGATTCGTATATCAGCTATATGGAGAATATCTCCACGGTGGTTATGAACGATTCAGATGTATATCAGTATTTGTTTTCAAAGGTGCTGACAGCCACTGAGGAACGTCAGCTTCGTATTCGTATTGCAGAGCAGTTTCATACGATTCTGTCATCCAGAACAGACATCTATAACATCGGTATTCTCTCTGATACAGGAAAGTATCTGATTAATGACGGACGGGATATCAATGTCTATTCACAGAAAGAGAATATGAAATGGTATCAGGAAACCATGCAACAAAATGGAAAGCTCGTTTTGTCATCTTCTCATGTACAGGATATCGTCAGTGGTCAATATAAATGGGTTGTAACACTCAGTTCAACGATTAGCGGCGGTGAACAGTCAAAAGAAAACGGATTGTTTTTTATCGATCTGAATTATTATGACATTGATGAACTCTGCGAATCCATCAGTCTGGGTCAGCGGGGATATATCTATATCATTGACAGCGATGGCGAGATTGTCTATCACCCACAGCAGCAGCTGATCATCAGCGGGATCAAATCAGAACTGATCGAAGAAATCCTGACAGCGGAGAGTGATACTCTGAGCGTTGATTATCAGGGAGACCGCAAGTTGTATACGATGAGTCGCTCCGAAAAGACAGGCTGGACGGTCGTCGGTGTCTCTTACATGTCTGACCTGATGAAAAATGAAGGACAGATCAAGCGAAGCTATTGGGGAATCACAGGTATTTTGATTCTCTTTGCAATCATGCTTGCGTTTTTCTCTTCCCGTATGATTACACAACCGATCAAACGACTTCAAATGACGATGGAAGGGGCACAGTCCGGCAATCTTGTTCCGATTGAAATGAGAGCCAGTGAGAGTGAGATTGTTTCCTTAAATCATTCCTTTAACAGAATGACGACTCAGATCAACCAGCTGATGAAAAAAAATATCGAAGAACAGCAGGAAAAGAGAAAGAGTGAAATGAAGGCACTGCAGGCTCAGATCAAGCCACATTTTCTATATAATACACTTGATTCCATCATCTGGATGATAGAGGTTGGTGAAAATGAGAAAAGTGTAGAAATGACGGCTGCACTGGCACGTTTTTTTAGACAGTCCATCGGCAATGCAGACGAGATCGTGTCGATTGCAAGAGAGCTGGAGTATACTAAGACCTATTTGGAAATACAGAAAATGCGTTATCAGGAAAAAATGGATTTTGTGATTGATGTTGACAAGGAAATCCTGCAAGAGGAGATCGTAAAGCTGGTATTACAGCCTCTCGTTGAAAATGCACTGTATCATGGCATCAAATATAAGGAACAGAAGGGTCTGATACGGCTTACAGGAGGCTATGACAGGAGTACAAAGCAGGAGGGTATCGAGATCCGCGTAGCCGATAACGGAGCAGGTATGTCAGCAGAGACACTGGCACATATTTTTGAACAGAAGGAAAAGAACGAAAGTGGAATTGGTATTTCCAATATACAGGATCGACTACAGCTGTATTATGGAAATGGCTATGGGCTTTCTTATGAGAGTACAGAGGGAGAGGGAACAACAGTTACAATCCGAATCCCCAAAGGGGGTGCACACGCATGAAGAAAAAGTGGCGGAGGATTGTGATAATTGTTCTATTTGTGGTGGCGGCAGTTCTGGCATTCATCGGGATTCGAAGGTCTGCACTGCACGAAACAAGGCAGCTGAAAATGGTGTTGATACCAAAGCTGGGAGAGGGCTCGAACGACTTCTGGACATCAGTCATCGAGGGTGCCCGCATGGGAGCCAAGGAATACGATGTGGATCTGACAGTGATGGCACCGAACTCGGAGGTCGAGTACGAATACCAGAATGAGCTGATCGAGCGTGCGATTGCAATGAAGCCGGATGTCATTATACTGGCACCGCTTCATTATGAGAACAATACTGCTGCGGCACGCAAAATAAAGGAAAATGGTATACACCTGGTGCTACTGGACTCTTATCTGAACGAAGAAATACAGGACTGCTTTGTGGGAACAGACAGCTATCAGGCAGGTGTTGAGATGGGAAAGTGGGTGTCAGACTATGTAGAAGGGGATGGAGAGATAGCCATCATATCGCATATCAAGGAATCTTCAACTGCCATAGAACGAGAACGCGGGGTGCGCGCAGGCCTTGGAAAGTATGAAGATCGTGTGACTGCAGTAGTGTATAGTAATGCAGACTATGAGATCGCATATGAAGAGACCAGAAAGCTGCTGGAGGACAATCCACGGATCACACTGTTAGCAGGACTGAATCTGCACTCGACCATAGGCAGTGCCCGTGCAGTGCGGGATCTGGGTCTGGAAGACAGAGTGACCATAATCGGATTTGACAATGTCACAGAAGCGATACAGCTGATGACAGAGGGCGTTATAGAGGGACTCGTCGTACAAAAGCCATTGAATATGGGCTTTCTGGGCGTGGAAAATGCCGTAAAGACAGCACGGGGAGAGTCAACGGAGCAGGTCATCAATTCGGGAACGGCGCTGATTAATATTGATAATATTTATACGATAGAAAATCAAAAACTACTATTTCCATTTTAATGATGTTCAGGATCAATTCGTCATCATTTCATAAATGATGTTTCTAAGAGACACAGGGATAAAACCCTGTGTTTTTTATGTACCAGAAAAGCATTCCCATCATAGAAAGCACTCCGCAAGGATCTTTGGAAATATTTCTACGATATGTGGAAGATTTTACACCAGAGACAACGATTATTTTCTCTAATCACAGAAGTTATTCTATTTTGATTCATGATCTATGCAGCTATAATCACAGATGAAAATCAATCACTGAATGAAATTACAGCACAAGAGAATACATACTGTCAAAAGGTGATACAGAAAGGCAGGGGTTGGATGATGGAGCAGCAAATGATACTGAATATGCAGGGGATTACCAAGGTGTTTCCAGGTGTACGTGCACTGGATCATGTCACACTCAATGTGCATCAGGGTTCCATTCACGCAATCTGTGGAGAGAACGGGGCCGGAAAGTCTACATTGATGAAGGTATTGTCTGGTGTTTATCCTCATGGAACGTATGAGGGACACATGATTTATATGGGAAAAGAGGTAACCTTTAGAACCATAAAGGAATCGGAAGCTGCGGGAATCGTCATCATCCATCAGGAACTTACGATGATTCCTGAGCTATCCATTACAGAAAATATTTTCATGGGCAATGAAATCCTACAACATGGTTTGATTGACTGGGAAGAGGAGAAACGACGCACCTCTGACATTCTCAGACAGGTCGGACTGCAGATTGATCCCGGAACACTGATCAAGCATCTGGGTGTCGGACAACAGCAGCTGGTAGAGATTGCAAAGGCATTATCAAAAAATGTAAAACTATTGATTTTGGATGAACCAACTGCCGCCCTCAATGAGGCTGACTCCGAGAATCTGCTGCACCTGATGCGTGAGCTGAAAAAGAGAGGCATCACCTGTATCATGATCTCGCATAAGCTGAACGAGATCGCAGCGATCTCAGACTATGTTACCGTCATCCGTGATGGCTGTACTGTCGATAGCTATGCCGTTGAGGCAGGACATGTAGATGAAAACAAGATTATCCGGTCTATGGTGGGGCGTTCGATCGAAAACCGTTATCCGGTTCATGAGTCACATCCCGGCGAGATTATTTTTGAAGTTTCTGACTGGTCAGTGGAGGACTCACGAGTACAGGGACGTATGCTGTGCAAAAACTCGAGCTTCTATGTCAGAGCAGGTGAGGTAGTTGGATTTGCCGGTCTGATGGGAGCCGGAAGAACTGAGCTGATGCGTTCCATATTTGGACGAAACTATGGTATCTACAGAGGTGGAACCATCAAAATCAGAGGGAAAGAAGTACAGATAACGTCGGTTGCATCAGCCATTCGACATGGAATTGCATATGTTCCGGAGGATCGAAAGAATCTGGGCCTGAACCTGCTGGATACGATCCGGAAAACGATTGTATCGGCCAATCTCGGAGCAATCATCAACAAAGGTTTGCTGAATGCTGACAGAGAATCTGCTGCAGCAAGAAAATATCAGAGGTCTCTGCAGATCAAGACGACGAGTGTGGATGTGGGCGTGAATACACTATCCGGGGGCAATCAACAGAAGGTGGTGTTGGCAAAGTGGATGTTTGCTGAGCCAGATGTACTGATACTGGATGAGCCGACCAGAGGCATCGATGTCGGTGCCAAATACGAGATCTACCGCTTGATCCATACACTTGCAGATCAGGGGAAAGCAGTCATACTTGTTTCTTCTGAGCTGCCGGAGCTACTGGGAATGGCTGACCGGATCTATACCATATTTGAAGGAAGCATTACAGGCGAACTGAAAAGAAATGAGGCAGATCAGGAATCTCTGATGCGAAGAATGACCCTCACCTCTCAAACAGAATCAAAGGCGTGAAAGGATGAAATGACACTATGAAATACATAAAAAAAGTATTAGGCAGTGATTTGAAAAAATATACGATGGTGGTTGCACTTGCGCTGCTGATCATTGTTTTCAACATCATCTCAGGAGGAAGAATGCTGACGTCGTCGAATTTCCAAAACCTGTTGTCAGGGAATGCATATGTACTTGTTCTGGCGTTGGGCATGCTGATGGTCATCGTCATCGGGCAGATCGACTTATCAGTAGGGTCTGTTGCTGGATTTTCAGGAATGGTCATGGCACTGGCTGCCAGAGATCTGAATCTTCCCTGGTGGGCTGCAGTTTTGATCGCAATCGCAATCGGTTTGCTGGCGGGAGCATGGCAGGGATTTTTCCTTTCCAGACTTGGTATTCCTGGCTTCATTACAACCCTTGGCGGCATGATGATCTTCCGTGGCGGTGTAATCTGGATTTCCAGATCGATATCTGTTCCGGCACCCTCTGAACTTAAATGGTTTGGAGCAGGATACTTACCGGAGTGGGGACCTTCCTTTACAGGTATGAATAATTCAACTCTGCTGATGGGTCTGATCGGAATTGCTGTTTATATTGCTCTGCAGCTGTATAAATATCAGCATACGCTGGATGAAGACGGGAAAAAAGGCCCATTGTGGGCAGTCATAACAAGAATCGCTTTGATGGGGTTGCTAATCGGCTATTTCACATGGCTGTTCGGAAGCGGACGTTATGGAACATCTTTTCCGGTGCCGGGATTGATACTGTTGATTCTGATCATTATCTACCATACCATTACACAGCGTACCAGATTCGGACGTCATGTATATGCAGTCGGAGGAAACAAGAGTGCAGCTGCATTATCCGGTGTGAATGTCAAAAGAACCTACTTTCTGACGATGGTCAATATGTCATTTCTGGCAGCGATAGCCGGTATCCTGTTTGTGGGACGCTCTACGGCAGCAGGTCCGGCAGACGGCACCTCATGGGAAATGGATGCAATCGCATCTGTATTCATCGGAGGGGCAGCTGTTTCAGGAGGTGTCGGAACCATCCTTGCAACGATGGTCGGAGGTATGGTGATGGCGGTTTTAAACAACGGATTGATGCTGATGGGAGTCGGTGCAGACCGTACACAGGTCATCAAGGGCTTTGTACTGCTGGCAGCAGTTGCATTTGATGTCTATAACAAGCATACGGGACGGGGAAATGCAGCAGCATAGAAATGCAGCAGTAAAGGAACGTATAGGAAAGTTTTGATTGAGATGGAAGGCACGCCTGCCGGGAGCACAATCACGTACTCCGGCCGGGCCTTATATAAGTCGAAAGACGTTAAATTTAAAGGAGGAATTGGTTATGAGAAAGAGAAAAATCTTATCCTTGTTACTTGCAGCAACATTGACAATGTCAGTCGTATTAACGGGCTGCGGAAACAGCAGCAGGGAGGCGGCTGACAATGCATCAGCTGACACAGGCAGTGCTGTCACAGAAGAAGCAGCGCCGGAAACAGGGGAAACTGCAGTGCCTGAAACTACTGAGGCAGCAGAGGCTGCAACAGCGACAGCTGGTTTTGAAGAGGGAGCAACCATTGGTATTTCGCTGCCATGGCTGGGAACTCAGAACTGGAAAGAGGCTGAGACGATGTTCAAGGAGCAGTTAGAGGCAGCCGGCTTCAAGGCACTGATTCAGGCCGCTGACCAGAAGGTTCCGCAGCAACAGCAGCAGATCGAGTCGATGATTGAAAATGGTGCGAAGGTCATTGTTGTTGGCCCGGTAGACGGCTCTCAGCTGGGTGCCGTACTGGAGCAGGCAAAGGATGCAGGCATCTATGTGATTGGTTATGATCGTTTGTTAGAGAATACAACAGGTGTTGATGGCGTTGTACAGTTTGGCAGTGTGAAGACCGGTGAATTACAGGGACAGGCGTTATTAGATGGTCTGGCAGAGTTAAAGGGCGAAGGACCGTATAACATCGAGCTGTTCGGCGGTGGCCCGGCAGATCCGAATGCACCGAACTTTTTCACAGGCGCAATGTCAGTATTACAGCCGAAGATTGATGATGGTACATTAAATGTTGTGTCCGGTCAGATGGATTTCACACAGTGTGCAACCTTAGACTGGGACAATGCGAAGGCACAGTCTCGTATGGACTCTCTGCTTTCCGGTTTCTATTCAGATCAGGAAATTGATGGTGTACTGTCACCAAATGACGGAATTGCACGCGCAATCATTACATCATGTGAGAATGCCGGTCAGGAAATTCCGGTTGTTTCAGGTCTGGATGCAGAGAATGAATCAGTAGAGTGGGTATGGTCCGGCAGACAGTATTCTACAGTTGCGAAGCCGACCGATGCACTTGTAGGAAAGACCGTTGAAATCGTAAAGTCACTGCAGGCAGGCGAAGGAATGCCGGCTACAGATGTTATTACAAACAACGGAAAGATCGATGTTGCAATCTATGAGCTTCCTCCTGTTGTTGTAACAAAGGGTAATGCAAAGGAAGCATTCGCAAACGATCCTGATCGTCTTGCACTTTTAAAATAGTACGTTTTATCAGAAGTGATTCCATTTAGAGAGAAATCCGGGAACGTTATAATCAAGTCAGATTTGAACAAGTCATGAAGTAAGTACAGCGAGGTGAAAAGAGTGGATCCGGTTATATTGTCAATGAAGAAGATAGACAAATCATTTATAGGGGTACATGCACTGAATCAGGTGGATTTTGACCTGAGACGCGGTGAGGTACATGCACTGATGGGAGAGAACGGAGCAGGTAAGTCGACATTGATGAAGGTGTTAACAGGCATTTATTCCAAAGACTCCGGGACGATCCTGTATGAGGGCGAAGAGGTAGAATATACAGATCCGCATGATTCGCAGGCAGCCGGTATTTCCATTGTGCATCAGGAACTGAATATGATGAATCATCTGACGGTGGCACAGAATATTTTCATAGGCAGAGAGATCATGCACGGCCAACTGATTGATGATCGGAAAATGAACGAAGCTGCTGCAGAATTATTTCAAAGACTGAATATTGATATTGATCCGACAGAAGTCATGGGAAATCTGACTGTCGGAAAGCAGCAGATGTGTGAGATCGCAAAGGCAATATCCAGAGAGACCAAGGTCATTGTATTTGATGAACCGACGGCTGCATTGACTGAGACAGAGATTGAAGAGCTCTTTAAAATCATTCGGGATTTAAAAAGCAAGGGAATCGGAATTATCTATATCTCGCATCGTATGGATGAAATCAAGGTGATTACGGATCGCGTGACGGTCATGAGAGATGGAGAATATGTCGGAACACTGATCTCTGATGAGTGCACGAAGGAGGATATCATCAATATGATGGTAGGCCGTGTCATCTATGAGGAGCCAAAACAAAAAAGCAATGTGCATCCCGGAGCCCCTGTAGCCTTGGAGGTTAAGAACCTATGTGCCGGAAAAATGGTACAGAATATCAGTTTTCAATTGCGCAAGGGTGAAATCCTAGGCTTTGCAGGGTTGATGGGAGCAGGAAGGACGGAAACAGCGAGGGCAATTTTCGGAGCCGACAAGATAGACAGTGGTGAGATCTATATCAAGAACAAAAGGGTTGATGTAACTTCACCGGAGGATGCTGTACGGCATGGTATCGGGTATCTTTCGGAGGATCGCAAACGATATGGACTGATATTAGATAAATCGATAGCTGTGAATACAACACTGGCATCTGTATCGGAGTTCATACACAAACATTTAATTGATAAAAAAAGAGAAGATGAAGCAGCTCAGAAGTATGTGGATCGGTTAAAAACCAAAACACCGAATGTCAGTGTACCGGTAGGAAATCTGTCAGGCGGAAATCAGCAAAAGGTTGTCATCGGAAAATGGATGGTCAGAGACTGTGACATTCTGATCTTTGATGAACCGACCAGAGGCATTGATGTAGGAGCCAAAAGCGAGATTTATCATTTGATGAACGAGCTGGCTGCAGAGGGCAAGGCAATCATTATGATTTCATCTGAACTGCCGGAGATCCTGCGTATGAGTGACCGGGTGGTTGTAATGTGCGAGGGAAGAAAAACAGGGGAATATATGATAGAGGAAGCATCGCAGGAGAGAATCATGCATGCTGCTACACTAAAAAAAGCAGGAGAGCGATTATGATGAAACAAACAAAACTGTCAATGAAACATAGTCCGATCGTGAAGGCAATCGGAACACAAAGAGCCGTGGCAATTCTGGCACTGCTTGTACTGACCATATTCTTCTGTGTGGCGAGCCCTTCTTTTAGACAGTACACAACGTTTGTCAGTATTTTGGATGCGTCTTATTACATAGGGTTTATGGCAATCGGGATCTGCTTTGCTATCATTACGGGAGGCATTGATCTTTCCATTGGAACAGTTCTGGTATGTTCGTCTTTGATTTCAGGGACGCTGTATGTCCGTAATGGTGTACCG
>JAUNSO010000072.1:2165-12691 GCA_030539165.1 bacterium | reverse complement strand
ATTACCGCCGTTGTCTCCGGACGAATGACGGGTTCATGCTCCGCCGGTGCCTTGCAGGATTTTCTCTTCGCCCCATCTGCTTCAATCAGTATCGGAATCCTCCGAGCAAATGCCGCTTCCCACATTTCTTCGAATGGATTCTTGATCTTGCCAGCGTCGGTCGGAACGCCAAGCCAAATCTGCTGCCTGTTCCGGCAATTCATTTGCTGCCGCCAATCCGGTGTCTGATCTGTCAGAAATATTTTCTGCCCCTGCTGTTCTGTGGACTGGCTCGTCGGAAGTATTTTCTGCTCCTGCTGTTCTGTGGACTGGCTCGTCGTAAACATTGAGAACTCCGGCTGCATCATATGTGTGGTCGTCGTCACTATAACGCTGCGGTGATCTTTCGTATAGTCATCAGCAAGCGCCTTGATTAAGCTTGTCTTGCCGCCTGCTCCCACAACCGAAATAACGGGATTTCGTCGACTTTCCAGCCCAAACATTTTTAAAAGTTCACTACTCTCCTGATAGGTTCCGTCTGCAAATTGTATCAGTCTCATCTGTGACCGCTCCTTGCACTGGTTTCTATCTTAGATTATACTATTATTTACGGGGATTATCTATATGAAGATGAAGCAAGATCTATTCCAAGCTATCAACTTAAGATTTTTAATTCACATTTTTGATTCACTTTTTTGATTTACAATTGAAAATTGAATCATCAGCTTCAAAATGATTTGCCATTATAGCAATTTGTTATCATTTGGACAACAGATACACCAAAAAGATAATAGCCCTTCCAAATTGCCGTCCTGGTTTAACTCTTAGGTAACTATTTGGACAAGTAGATGGGTACAATCATGATTTTAATTCCAAGAAACAGGCACATTTCTTATTTCTTTGGAACTCTAATCACATTTTTTCATATGCTATTGTCCATATTTATCATTTTCAATTGTTTCGAAGTATTGCTTTGGAATCTGAATCAGCTTTTCTTGCTTTCTCTTGTCCAATTCAGGCGATATTCTGCCTTCGGACTGCAATGGAGAATCCATAATGCAATAATATAGGAGATCAACAGATATGGAACAGAAATGTAGTGTACGTTTAACAAGCCTTGTAAAAACCTCTGGCTGTGCTGCTAAAATCGGTCCGGCGGTGCTGCATGAGGTGTTGGGACATTTGCCAAAATTTGAAGATCCAAAGTTACTGGTAGGATTTGAAGGAAGTGATGATGCCTGTGTGTATCAGGTGTCTGATGAGATTGTGGCAATCCAGACAGTTGACTTCTTTCCTCCGATGGTAGACGATCCGTATCTGTTCGGACAGATTGCCGCTGCCAATGCTCTCAGTGATATCTATGCGATGGGCGGAAATCCTGCTACTGCGCTGAATTTACTTTGTTTTCCGGCATGTCTTCCGCATTCCGTGATGGAAAGCATTCTTGCCGGCGGCTATGATAAGGTCAGAGAAGCCGGAGCTGTCATTGCCGGCGGACATACCATTTCTGATCCGACCCCAAAGTACGGACTCTGTGTCACCGGATTTGCCAACCCTAAGGAGATTCTGACAAACAGCGGTGCGAAGACAGGAGATGTGCTGGTATTAACCAAGCCGATCGGTGCCGGTATCTTAAATACTGCTGCCAAAGCTGAACTGATTGAAGAACCAGAACGAGCTATATTGCAGAAAGTCATGTCAACGCTGAACCGTGCAGCGAAGGAAGCCTGTGCCGGACTACAGATTCATGCATGTACAGATGTAACCGGATTTTCCCTGATTGGACATGCCTATGAGATGGCATCGGGTTCCAACAAAACGCTCTCAATTCATACAGAAGATATACTGCTCATGGATGGTGTGCTGGAATATGCCTCTATGGGAATTATCCCGGAGGGTATGTACAATAATCTGGAATACTTAGAAGGGAAATATAAGACAGTCAGAGAATTGCCTCAGAACCTGTTAGATACATTATTTGACCCGCAGACCTCCGGCGGACTGCTGCTTGCCATGCCGGAAGCGGATGCCAAAGAGTATCTCTCTCGTATGCAGCTGCATTCAGACTGGGTAAGAATCATTGGAGAGGTAACTGCATTGCAAGAAACCGCCATCATAATCGAATAAATGACAACGGCATATCAATATCCTGCAGTTCATGCTGATTAGCGACCTCATAGAGCATGACATCCTCCATATGGCGATTGATAATCTGTTTTCCGCCCTTGTCCCCTGATAAGGCAAGAAGCTCCTCTTTGTATTTGGAGGAAAATATCACAGGATTTCCGAATTTACCACCGTTTGCTATACAGCCGATTCCACGTCCATCCTGTACATATGCTTCTATAAACGTCTGTAATGTAGTCTCTGTCAGATACGGCTGATCTGCCACACAGCATAGGTAAGCATCTGCATCCGATGCACGTAACCCCAGCTGCAGAGAAGATGAAATGCCCTGTTCACTGTGAGCATTACGAACCACTTGAATACCTGTTTGTGATTCCACATACCGCTCAATCTCATCATACTGTGTCACTACAACAATATCCTGAATGACATCCATCTTTTTCTGTAACAAAAATAACCGATCCAGCGCATGACGATAGATCGGTTTATCATTTAGTTGATAGAGCAGTTTATTTTCTCCGAAGCGGCGGCTGAATCCTGCCGCAAGGTAAATCACATTCATCATTTAATTATTCTCTCGAAATACAATCTCGCCTGTCTCGTCGTTCATACTCTCAACAATTGCAAGTGATTCTACACGGATTCCCTTCGCACGCAGCGCATCTCCTCCGACCTGAAAACCCTTCTCGATTGCAATTCCGGCACCTACTAATGTAGCGCCCGCATCCTGTACA
This sequence comes from bacterium, assembly GCA_030539165.1. Classification (GTDB taxonomy): domain Bacteria; phylum Bacillota; class Clostridia; order Lachnospirales; family Lachnospiraceae; genus JAAYYM01. The sequence continues at coordinate 9,851 of JAUNSO010000072.1, read as the reverse complement.
AGCTGAGCCAGTCCCTCCAGTGCCTTTCCGTTTGCAAGAAAATCATCAATCAGAAGTACCTTATCGTCCGGTCCCAGAAACTGCTTAGACACGATAATGTCAAATACTTTACCATGTGTGAAGGATTCTACTCTGGTCGTGTAGACATCTCCTGCGATATTCTTTGTCTTGGATTTCTTGGCAAATACAACCGGTACGTGAAAATACTGTGCTACAATACATGCAATTCCGATTCCTGATGCTTCAATGGTCAGAATCTTGTTGATCTCTTCATTCATGAAACGCTGCTTAAATTCACGCCCCATCTCACAAAATAACGGAATATCCATCTGATGATTTAAGAAACTGTCAACCTTGAGAATGTTACCCGGACGAACCACGCCGTCCCTGCGAATTCTTTCTTCCAGTAGCTGCATATGTACAATCCTCTTTCACTAAGAATCACGGCAGACTTTCCTGCGTGATGTATATTTTTATGATTACGTGCATTATAGCAAATTCTACACATAAATACCAGAATAAATTATAACAACACTGTCATATAAACCGGTAAATATACGATTCCATCCTCTTCCTTCAAATCATTCATATGAAGTACATAGGGAACATCAAGCTGCTCAGCATACTTGGATATAAATTTCTTTAAGGAACTAAGCGTATAGTGACCACCTGATTTCACTTCAATTGGAGAAATGTTATGACGGCTGCTTATTTTACTTTTTGAAATAAGGAAATCAATTTCCATTCTGGACATTTGATCCTTTTGAGTCGGATTTGAGTAAAAATAAAGCTTATGCCCGGTTGCACACAACATTTGTGCTACCATATTTTCTAAAAGCATGCCCTGATTGACCTCCAGTTTGTCAAACAGCAATTTCTTGTATATTTCTTCATTTACAATACCTTTTTCATCAAATGCATGGCTAATCAACAGACCTGTATCTGCCATATAACATTTTCGTGTTACCCGATCACGGTTTAATTTAAGCCCAATACTCGGTTCCGTTGTATTATAAGCAATATTGACAATCATAGCATCATCCAGCCAGTACATTGCCTCTTCATAATCTCGAAACCTTGCACCAACCTGCAGCGATGACAGCTTGAACTTCTTCTCATGTTTCTGTAATTGAGAAGGGATGTCATCAAATATGCTTTCCACCTTTAATTCATAACCTTCTGCATGCTTCACGATGTCCGCGCGATACAACGTCAGTATATCTCGTTTCACCTGATCAACCTGATTAAAGTTATGTGTATTCACATATTCCTGTACGGCCTGCGGCATACCACCGACAATCATATACTGTCGAAAATAATCCATGGCTTTCCTATGCATCGCCTGTCCCAAGGGAGTTCGGTTCTGAAAACATTTTTCTACAATCGGCATCAGTGTCTCATTATCAAGTGCCCATAGAAATTCTTCAAAATCCATCGGATACATCTTGATATGACGTTCTTCAGACGGAATCACAATGTCCTTTACATTTTTCTTGATTGACATCAGAGATCCCGTCTCCATATAGTCATACCTGCCGTCCTCCACCAGATATTTAATCGCTGCACGTGCACGCGGAAACATCTGAATCTCATCAAAAATAATGATGGATTCATGTTCATATAGTTTCTTGTTATAGTACCCTGATAAATACATAAAGAAAGTGTTCAGATCCTCAAGATAATCCGTTAATAATTTCTTTACTTCATCATTTGCTTTGTTAAAATCAATGATTATATATGACTTATACTCCTTCTCAGCAAATTCTTTCGCAATATAGCTTTTACCGATACGTCTTGCTCCATCTATTAAAACAGCAGTTTTTCCAGCTCCGTTTTTCTTCCAATCAAGTAGTTTCGAGTATATTTTTCTTTTCATTTCCTTACCAGCCTCTCTTCATCGCACGAAATAGAGATTTTTATATTACTATTTTTACACATTATTGAGATTTTTACAATCACTATTTCGCACATTATTGAGATTTTTATAATTCATATTTTACACATAATTGAGGTTTTTATGAATTTTGACCGCAAACACTACTTCGTAGTATAATCAGTGGAGAGTTCTCGTTGCGAAGCAATGAGAGACCACTGATAATATAATCAGTGGAGAGTTCTCACATTCACTAATAGGATAATGATAATATGAAAAAGAATCAATACGGCTGGCTGATCGTGAACCAGTTCCTTCGAACCGACAAATTTAATGAAATCTACGAGTGGCTTTTAAATGCTGCAGAGAAAGTGGGCTGCAGACTTGACCGGAAGACAAATGCTGAGATTCTGTCCTGTCTTCATGACGACACCTTAATCGGACTGAAACAGACAGACAGACGACCGGACTTTATCCTGTTCTGGGATAAGGATATACGGCTGGCACAGACTCTCGAAGGACTTGGCTTCCGGCTTTATAACCGTGCGGATGCCATTGCCGCCTGTGATGATAAATCTCTGACCTTTGCAAGGCTTTCTGCATGCAGGGATATCTATGATATTCCCATGCCGGAGACCATTCTTGCGCCGATGACCTATGCGAATATCGGTTATCACGGTGATTATGCTTTTTTAAATGAAATAGAAGAAAAACTTTCTTACCCTGTGGTCATTAAGGAGTGCTTTGGTTCCTTTGGTGCGCAGGTCTATCTGGCAAAAAATCGCATGGAAGCTGAAAATATTCTGGAGCAGTGTGCTGGAAAGCCGCTGATTTTCCAGAAATTTATTCAGAGCAGCTACGGTCGTGATCTGCGGTTAGAGGTGGTTGGTGACAAGGTCGTAGCCACGATGCTGCGCACACATGACTCCGATTTTCGTGCCAACATCACAAACGGCGGTAACATGTCACCCTACACCCCAAGTACAGAAGCCTGTACACTTGCGATCAACGTATGCCGTGCGCTCAGGCTTGATTTTGCAGGAGTCGATCTACTCTTTGGCGAGCATGACGAACCAATCCTATGCGAAGTCAACTCCAATGCACATTTCAAAAATATCTATACCTGCACCGGAGTCAACGCAGCAGAGCTGATTATGGAACATATCGTATTGCAGAACACATAAGATATTTACACATTGGATGAAACAATCTCTCCATCCTTCAGCACGACTACACGCTTGCCAAGCTTGGCACATTCGCTGGAATGGGTAACCTGCAGGAACGTAATATTCTTCTCCTCATTGATTCTGCGAAACAGATTCATGATTTCCATGCCGGATTTGCTGTCCAGATTACCGGTAGCCTCATCCGCCAGAATCAGTGACGGCTCCATGATGACCGCTCTTGCGATGGATACACGCTGCTGCTGTCCTCCGGAGAGCTCGTATGGCATACGGTTTCTCTTCTCCGTCAGACCGACAATCTCCAGAATCTCCTCCAGCTTGTCCTTGAACTCTGATTTCTTTCTTCCGTCCATAACAGCCGGAAGCAGAATATTCTCTGATACAGACAGGTTCGGAATCAGGTTGTAGAACTGGAAGATGAATCCGATGTCTGTACGTCTCATCTTAGACTTTGGCCGATCCTTCATCTCATTCAGATTCAGTCCGTTAATCAGAACCTCCCCACTTGTTGGCTCATCCAGGCCTCCGACTATATATAGGAGCGTTGACTTGCCGCTTCCCGAAGCTCCCATCAGGGATACAAAGTCGCCCTTCTCAATCTCCAGATTAATTCCCTTTAACACCTCTACTGCGTTATCCTTTTCTCCGAAGGTCTTTCGGATATCCTTAACAGATACGATGCTCATATGTATATTTCCTCCCTATTCGTATTTGATTTCTTCCACTACATTCATATGATTAATATGCTTCACAGGACTCTTCGTGGTCAGCATGACGATAAAAAAGATTACAACTGCCAGTCCGAGCATCCCGATACTCGGGTACATATCCATCGTAGAACCCGTCCCGAGTATGAGCCGTTCAAATGGTTCCAGCAGTACAATCGAGTCCATCAGTGCAAACAGCAGAACACCCACAAATGTCAGTGCAGTCTCACACAGAATCGTCATCTTCAGCTGGTGCTTACTTGTACAGGTCGAATACAGTACTGCGAACTGTCTGGAGCGTTGTGAAAAGCCAATCATCTGATTATCAAAAATGCTGATAAAGGAAAGCAGCACGACCATACCGATGAAAAAGTAAAGTACCGCCTCTTTTTGCTGATTGCTCTTTTCGTCGTCTTTTACATAATCTGCATAGGTCTGCACACTGGTTCTGACCTTCAGCAGCTCATAGACCTCCTGTGCCTTGCCCTCCTGCGTCACAATCAGTGCCATACTAATCGAAGAGCCGCCGCTGTATTTAAAATAAGTTGGCTTGCACATTATGATAACATCTCTGGAATCACTGACATTTCTAGAGTCCATTGCACCTGCAATGTGCAGTGTGATTGGCTTTTGCTTGACCTGACCCGCGATTGTACTGTCATCCTCATAAACGAAGGTATCCCCTACCTGCAGTTTCAGACTCTTCATCAGTTCCTCGTCCATGAGTACCTCATCTGCTCTCAGATTCTGATATTGTTCCCAGTTCATTTCCCGGAACAGCTCCGTATATTTCTCCATCTGGTCAGCATTGTTATTTGCCATCAGCGTAATGCTATCTGATTCTCCGTTAATCAGCACCTTAGTTGCAAGGTTCTGATAAATCGGAAATGCATCCTCGACTCCATTGATATTCTCAATATAGGAAAGGTCACTCCACTTTGCCATGGTGGTATTAATAAATAAATCAGCATGATACGGAACTTTTTGTCCCACTCTGTTCTGTGCATCAATATAGCTGTACATTAAAAAGGTCAGACTGATGGTTGCTGTGGCAAGTACTGCCGTTCTCATAATCATCTTGTTGTTTCTGATATTGGCGGCAGCGAGTGTCAGTACTCCGTTGCTTCTCTTGTCTGCAAGCTTCCCAAACAGATAGGAAATCAACCTCATCATATGCGGCACAAGAAGCACAACTCCTGTCAAAATGCATAGCATGGATGCCATGGAAAGTACAATCAGGACAGTTTTTCGAAACGGCAGAGATACCAGATAGAATATCACTCCGCAAACCACCAGCACGATACCTGCCTTCAGCTTCCTGTCAGAATGAATGTAGCTTGTATCCTGCTTATTGAAAATCAGATTCTTAACTGACATCTTTCTGATGCTGAAAATCGACCACAGGGAAAATAGAACCTGCAGTAATGTCGTCAGGATAATCACAAGTACGATAACATACGGTCTGGTGTCAATCGGTTCCGTTATGGAAAAGCTGAAACCGGCAGAACCCATATCAACATTATTCATAACGTTAATCATAAAGTTCATCAGAGCATGAAATGCCACGCTGCCTAAAAGTGCACCAATCACGCCGGCAATCAGACCATAAAGTACATTTTCTCCAATCAGCATCAGGTACATCATACGCCCGGTGGCTCCGATACTGCGGAATGAACCAATGACCGGAATTCGCTCGGCAACAATTGTATTCGCAATATTCGATATGACAAAGTAAATCATCAGAAGCAATACCGCAACAAATGACATAAACGGAAGAATCAGCGTATTGGTCAGCATTTTCATCTGTCCGTGCAAATCAATTGGTTCTGCAGTCGCATATACGGCTGCGTTGTCCCGTTCGATTTGTGCTGCGAGTGCCTCTAGATCTGCCTTCTTATCCGGCACATGCACAAAAACCAAATTGCACAGGTCATCATAATCTCCGTACAGACGGCTGACCGTCTTCAGATTCGCAATGAACGCCGGACTGCTCTTGAGTAAAGTTCCGTTATCAGATACAACATCTGCAATCTTAAGTGTGACCGGTTCCTCCAGATAATTGTAGACAACAACCTCATCCCCTACCTGATACTCTAGCTCATCAGCCGCCTTCTGGTTCATGATGATTTCCTGATCTGCTATGTCGTACTGCTTCGCAGTCATACCTGTCTGATAGGCCTCCTGTAGGTCTATGCCGGTTAGCGTCAGTGTTCTTTGCGTTGTATACTTGAAACTGGAAGGCTGATGAAACTGCCTTACTACCGTCTTATCTATCCTGTGCACCGCAGACATTCCTTCCGGAATGACAATCTCTGAGGTTCTGACGGGGTTGATGGCAGATACCGTAATCTGCGTGTCTCCCAAGAGTCCCTTGATTGCGCCCATCACCAGATCGTCCATTCCGTCTCCGATAGAGAACAGAAGCGTACCAATGAACGCCGTCATAATCAGAGAAAACAGAACCATAAAGCTGCGTCCTTTTTTAGCACTGATATTTCTCAATAAGTGTTTTAATATAATGCTCATGCTGTCACCTTTTCCTCCTTCAGTGATATGTATTGACTGTTTACCAGATGCCTACCCTGTCTTCCTTCGGAACATACATCTGATCCTCCGGGGTGATATCATAGGCATCATAGAACCGGTCTGTATTACTCAGTACTGCATTGACTCTTGCCTCTGCCGGTGAATGAATGTCCGTCTTCAGAGCAGATACCAGTCCTGTTTCCGATTCCAGTGTCATCCACACATTCACATAGCTTTGATACATCGTCTGCAAGGCCTGACGGTTGTCCGGACACACATCCGAAATCAGTGATAAGCCTCCAAGGTCAGCAATATTTTCTGTCAGTGTATATCTGCCATCAATATGATAGATATCCATAATCCGATACTTCTCATAGTAATCTGCAATTCTGTCGCACTCCTTGTCAAAGCGCTCCTTGTCCTGCGCTGTCCACCAGTCATGGTAGAAACCATCGGCATCAAAGCGGGCTCCCTGAGAATCAAAGCCATGCGTAATTTCATGTCCGATGACCATACCGATGCCGCCCAGATTCTCCTCATAGCTGTTGTCCACACTGAAGAAGGGCTCCCGCAGCATACCCGACAGGATGTAGATGTGATTATGCTGTGCATTGTAATAGCAATTCACGTCTGCAACGGAGGAGGCTGTGTCTCTCCACAAATCCTGATCGGAAAGTCCATTTAATCGTTCTCTTTGCTTTTGTGCCTCATATTGGTCATATTGAATGAATTCAGTGAGAAGCTGTCCTCCCTCTTCTTTTGATTTCATCTCATAGCTTCTGCTCTGATAATTGTTCTCCCATTCATCCGGATAGGCAACACACAAGCCCATTTGGTCAATTTTCTGAAGTGCGCCTTTCCTGGTTTCCTCACTCATCCAGTCCATTGCCAGGATATGCTCTCTCATCTGATCTCTGATATCCGTCGCCAGCTTCTGCGCGCTTTCCTTCGTCCCCTCAGGTACGTATCGGACGCTCCACAGATAAGCAAGCTCTTCCTTATACAGCTTTTTCAGCATATCACGTGCCAGCTTGTCATCCGGTACTCTGCCCTCTCCTCCGACAGAGGGATTCCGGTGCTGTGAATCGCAAACCTCTGAGTAATAATCGTAAAGACTGTATAGTGCATAGGTTTTCCATGCTTCCAGATTCTCATCTGTCAGGAAGCCGTTCAGAGCCTCATTACAGCCTCTGTCCATCAGGACAAACTGATCTATATCACTCAGCCCGTATGCCTCTAACATTGCAGCTGTATCTATATTGTCAAACAACTCGGAGAGCTCTTCTTTAGACAGATACTCGTAATCATAGAAGTCCTTTATGGTATCTGCATCCATGGACGCAGCCGCAATCTGACCCAGCATCTGTGCCGTTGCATCACACTGCTTTTCTGCTGT
>JAUNSO010000072.1:0-2065 GCA_030539165.1 bacterium | reverse complement strand
GACTGTATGGCATCTATTGCCGGAAGAATGGCATCCACACCTGCACGGTCTCTGTCATCCATATCCATGATCAGTCGGTAGCATGTGGCAATTTCGTATTCCGGTGTTCCTTTATCCCATACTGCATCGTCCGCCGTCACTTCATCTAATATGGCATTCTGTTCTTCCTCAATCTGGTCGTTGTTCTCCGTAAAAGGACTGTACTCCGGATACTTGCCTAGCTTCCAGCTCATCAACGTATCATATCCGTAATACCCGTAGAAATCATCCTCCGGGCGAAGCTTCAAATCCTCCTTTGTCATAGTCTGTTCAGTAAGAGAAGCTTCCTCTTTGTCCGTTTTTGCTGTCTGTGCAATCGCATCGCTGATTGCCTGCGAGCAGCCTGTTAACAGAAAAACACCTGTCAACAGAATTGACAGGACTATTTCCCATTTTTTACGTTTGTGCATCATCATTTATCCTCCGGTCTCAACTGATTTTAAACGGTTTGATTTTGATTTTGTTTCATCTATTATCGTATTTTACACCGTTTTATATGCTTTTGCAACGATTGGCTTGTTCGGTAATTATATGGCATTATTAATAATTTTGATTGTCTTTGGGGACACTTTGTGATATGCTGTCAATACACAGAAAGGGGGCCTTTATGAAATATCACCGCTATCTTCCAAGTGAGGTTATTAATCTGACCCGCAATGCCATCCACTCCTTTACGAATCGGGACATGGTACGTTTTGCATCTTTTCTGGATGAAAGCTTTTCTTTTATTGCAGATGATGAACCATTCTTTTTACAGGGAATGGATGTGTTTTTGAAAAGCGTACGCCGGGAGAGTGAATCGTCTCCGGTGACCATCACAGATGAGGAATATACCTTACTGGCACATGAGCGGGCGCTATGGGTGACCTTTGGACGATTTCAGGTATCCAGTCCTCCCATGACAGCTACCATACACTTTACCTTTGTATGGAAGCAAAAGGAAGACGCTCTGCTCCTGCTGCACGCCAATGCCGCACATGCCAGACCGCTGCCGCCACAGACACAGCCAGACATGATGACAGATTCCGGCATTGTACAGGCTCATATGTTTGATGAATCATCGCCAAAACCAAGTTCATCAGCAGACTCCGTTACACAGCTTCAGAAACAGAGCTATCGCGATCTGGATGGTCATATCCGCTATTTATCCGATGCAGATATTTTATTCTTTCAGTCTAAGGGCAAAATATGTGAGGTGCATACCGTTGATCAAAAATATTTCTCAGTACGCACTGCACTACGCACGTTAGAGCGTTCCGGCTTTCTCCTGATTCATCGTTCCTACATTGTGAACCTGGATTATGTGAAGGAAATCTACCGTTATCGCGCCATTTTAAATAACGGCACAGCGCTGCCCATCGGACAGGAGAAATATCTTCCTTTAAAAGGACACTTGAAAAATTTCCTTATGCAGGACACCTAGGCAGATGCAAAAAAGCATCGTAGGATTGGACAACTTCTCTTGTGTAATTATAAGACCATATTAAATATAGTAAACAAGAGTGAAAAAGGGGTTCTGAAAGGCGAAGAACATGGATATGTGTCCTTCGAGCTACTGTATTTTGCTGAATTCGTGAAGATAATGATGTCTGAAGCAACAAGTCTCTGACGCTTTGCTTCGTAAGACATATTTTCGCATAGAATGAGAATACTATAGATACAATTTAATATTCTCAGGAGGTATCAATATGCGGGATCAGGATTCTTTTGTAATGAACACACTGGATGAAATACCGGAGCCAAAGGCAGATGCAAAAAGCATTGTCGGATTGGTGAAGGCCAGCGGCCGCGTCTCCGGCTATCAGCTTTCAGACGGTAGCAAGGTAGATAAGGAAACCGGTGTTTCCCTAGCCAAGAACGGCGAAATCAAAAATGTAGGTATTGCACACAGAAAAGGAAACGAATATCTGAAATCCATACCGGATGGAAGTGAAGGCAACAATCTCAGCAACCTTCCGTCCTGTTCGGGATGATATTAATTAATTGACATTATAACAACAATGAAAGGGGTGTTGCCCCCTTTCAT
>JAUNSO010000071.1:8572-12774 GCA_030539165.1 bacterium | reverse complement strand
TACTCTTTCCGCATGGTTGAAACTTGCGGCACATGTTGATTCTGTTGAAGAATTCGAACGTCAAATGAAGTAGTTTTCTGTATGGTTCGTGGAAAAGGTTCTGCTATTTGCCGGAGCCTTTTTTCTTACAGAATTGTAAGAGTGAATGAGCTGAGGATCATGTATAATGATTCTATCAGGAGTATTGGAGGTATCGAAATGAGCAGATTACTTCTTTTAGAGGATGATAAGAGTCTGGTAGAAGGCTTACAGTATGCATTAGAGAAGAATGACTTCGAGCTGGAGGTCGTAAGGACAGTTGGAGTGGCTAAGAGCAGACTGGACTTAGGTAAAAGGTCTGCAGCGACGGAAGCGGCAGGCTATGATTTGCTGCTGCTAGATGTAACGCTGCCTGACGGGACAGGCTTTGAGGTGTGTGAGGCTGTGCGGGCATCAGGCTGTATGGTTCCGATTATTTTCCTGACCGCGGCTGATGAGGAGACGAATATCATCAGAGGGTTGGACAGCGGCGGAGATGATTATATCACAAAACCATTTAAGCTTGGAGAGCTATGTTCCCGCATCCGGGCCCTCTTACGCAGAAGTGGGCGTGCGGAGGTGAAAAGCGACGGAGTCATCAGAAACGGAGACATCGTTCTTGACCTGAACCAATGCAGGGTGAGCAGGGCAGGAGTCACGTTGGAGTTAACAAGTGCAGAATACAGACTGCTTACGCTGCTCATCAGAAATGCCGGGCGCATCATGACAAGACAGGCAATTTTGGATGCATTATGGGACGGAAATGGTGATTTCGTAGATGATAACACACTGTCTGTCTATATTAGAAGACTGCGGGAAAAGGTAGAAGAGGAGCCATCTGCTCCGAAGTATCTGCAGACGGTCAGAGGGTTTGGATATCGTTGGAATGGGGTGGAAGAATGAACCTGATACAGGAGAAGAGAACAAGGTATTTCATCTGCTTTATGATTATGATAGGAATCTGTCTGCTGACAGGGACTGCATTATTTGGCTCTGCGTTTATGGGGCTGATTCATGATGCAGAAACCAAGACAGCTGCCAATGGTGTGCTGATGCTTTCCATCATAGCATGTATTGTGATGATAGGGGTTCTTTATTCAGGGACCCTTCTTTATTTGCTCAGACGGGAACAGGAATATGGGAAGGCCTGCAGGATTGTGGAGCATTTTGCTGAGGGAGATTTCTCGGAGCATTTGAACGGCAATCAGGAGGGGGCACTGTACAGACTCTTTTCTCTGATTGATGAAATGGCGATGTCTCTGAAAAGTAAAGAAGAGACAGAGCGGCAGACGAAGGAATTCCTAAAGGACACCATATCGGATATTTCTCACCAGCTTAAGACCCCGCTTGCGGCACTGCATATGTACAATGAAATCATGGAGGGTGAGCCGGAGAATGCGGACACCGTCCGACAGTTTGCTGTGAAATCAGAAACGGCATTGAACCGTATGGGGCGGTTAATCGAGCTGCTATTAAAGGTGATGCGTCTTGATGCAGGGAGTATTGTCTTCAATCATGAAATCTGTCAGGTGGAGGAAGTCATCGGACAGGCGACAGAGGACCTGAAAATGCGTGCAGCAGCAGAAAATAAACAACTGTTGATTACAGGAAGTCCGGAAAGTCTGATTAACTGCGACCCGTTATGGACAAGTGAGGCTGTCAGTAACCTTGTGAAAAATGCACTGGATCATACAAACGCTGGGGATATAGTTAACATAACATGGGACGAAACACCTGCCATGCTGCGTATTTTTATCAAAGATACCGGAAGCGGTATCCCGGAAGAGGATATTCATCATATATTCAAACGTTTCTACCGTGGTTCCAAGGCAAATGATACGCCCGGCATCGGTCTGGGTCTGTCACTTGCAAAGTCCATTATAGAAGGGCAGGACGGTTCCATCTCCGTACAGAGTCAGGTGGGTAAGGGAACGACGTTTATTGTCAGTATGAAAAAAGGTTTTGATGACTGATAGAGAATCCTTACTGGATTGTAAGGTTAAATTCACCCGGACGTAAGGTTCGGGTGATATGCTGTCTTATGTGATAGGGAATCAACCTGTCAGGTAAAAGGTAAGAGTCTTTTAAATTCAGAAAGGAAGTCATGATTATGGAATTATTGAAGGTAGAACATTTATGTAAGACATACGGAGCCGGAGAGGCCAGTGTGGAGGCTTTGAAGGATGTTTCATTTGCGATGGAAAAGGGCGAGTTCACAGCAATCGTAGGTGAGTCCGGTTCCGGAAAGAGCACATTGTTAAACTGTATCGGGGGTTTGGATACGGCAACCTCGGGTAAAGTGTCACTTGCGGGTCAGGATTTATTCTCCATGAAGGAAAATGAGAGGACAATCTTTCGCAGACGGAATATCGGATTTGTATTCCAGTCGTATCAGCTGGTATCGGAATTGACAGTGGAGCAGAATATCGTATTTCCTCTATTACTTGATTATCAGAAGCCGGATCGGGCAAGAGTGGATGAGATGCTGAAGGTGCTTGGACTGACAGAACGCAGAAATCATCTGCCGAGTCAGCTCTCCGGAGGTCAGCAGCAGAGAGTGGCAATCGGACGTGCATTGATGACAAAGCCGATGCTCGTGCTTGCGGATGAACCGACAGGCAATCTGGACTCTAAGAACAGCCAGGATGTCATGGATCTTTTGTATCAGGCATCCAGACATTTCAGCCAGACGGTGCTGATGATTACTCATAACATGAACCTGACAGACAATGTGGACCGTGTCATACGCGTATCTGATGGCATTGTGACAGATCTGGGGAGGAATGCGAGATGAAACGATATCTTGACTTAATCCCGATTTCTGCACGGGTTCATAAGAAGCAGAGTAAAATGACGCGCATCTGTATTATATTGGCGGTATTTCTGGTGACTGCCATCTTCAGTATGGCAGATATGGAAATCAGAAGTCAGTATTTACAGACGATTCAATCTGACGGAAACTGGCATGCAATGTTCAAGGGAATCACGGAAGAGCAGGCTGAAAGCATAGCCGCAGCTCCCGAGGTGGAAGCCTCCTCCTGGTATGATGTGTTAAATTACGGACTGGATGAGGCTTATGAGATTGACGGAAATCGTGTGGCAATCTGTGGATTTGAGGAAGACTTCTACGAGTTGATGCCGGCTGCTGAGATTGTGGAGGGCGAGAGCATTGCAAACTGTGCAGTTCTGACACTCAATGCAAAAGAGAAGCTTCCTATACAGATCGGAGACAGTGTTATGTTAATCATGCCTGACGGAAGAGCACAACAGCTTCAGATTTCAGGCTTTACCAAGGACACTGGCATGATTATGAAGGATGATGCCATTGGTATATTCACAGACATTCCGACGATTGCATTACTGAAAGGAAAAGCTGATCGTGAAGATATGGCATACTATGTACAGTTTTCAAGAAACTGCAATATTCCTAAGGTGATTACAAGAATAGAGAATGAACTGGGACTGACAAAGGAACAGGTCGGCAGAAATGAGAAGCTGCTCGGAGTTATGGGTATGAGCAGAGACTCCTATATCCTGCAGTTATATGGAGTGGCTGCAGTACTGGCCATATTGGTCATTACAGCCGGAGTACTGATGATTGCCGGCAATCTGAACAGCAATGTCGCAAAGCGGACAGAGTTCTTCGGTATGATGCGCTGCCAGGGAGCAACGAAGGTGCAGATTAAGCGGTTTGTCAGACTGGAAGCATTAAACTGGTGTAAGAGCGCAGTCCCGGAGGGCGTTGCCGGTGGTATTGTCGTGACATGGATTTTATGTAATATGCTGCGTCTTGCAAGTCCGGGGTATTTTTCAGAAATGCCTGCACTCGGGGTTAGTACAATGGGTATTCTATTTGGTGTTGTCATTGGAGTGATTACCGTTCTAATTGCAGCATCTGCACCCGCAAAGCGTGCGGCAGCAGTGTCTCCGTTGACTGCAGTGTCCGGAAATTCTTATTATTCAGAAACAGGAGAAAGTACTAGAAACAGCAGTAGAAAATCAAAAACTAAGAAAAAACATGCAATAAAAGAGAGTAAGAACGCAAGAAAAACAGGAGAAGCAGAGACTTTCAAAAAACGTCATATTAGAATATCAGAATTTTTCCACGTAGAGACTTCACTCGGAATCCATCATGCATGCGGCAGCAAGAAGAATTATTTCCTGATGGCAGGTTCCTTTGCATT
>JAUNSO010000071.1:7412-8472 GCA_030539165.1 bacterium | reverse complement strand
GGACAGCTTCAGGATGTCATCAATGGCTCTGCAGTTCTGACAGTTTATGATATGAACAATCCGCTGCAGGCAGGAGACACCATACAGACAACCGTTGCAGGTAAGGAACAGGAGCTGCAGATTGCAGGAGTTCTGTCAGACTGTCCATTTCATCGTGAAGAAGGTATCGAGACTATGATCTGTTCTGAGGAAACATTCCGAAGATTAACCGGAGAGAACGGATATACCATTCTGGACATACAGCTTGGCAGGAAAGCAACGGATGCAGATGTGACAGCAATCAGAAAGCTTGCAGGGGATGATGTGCAGTTTTCAGACCAAAGGATGAGCAACAGTGATGTCAGAGGAGCCTATTACTCCATGTCCATTTTCATCTATGGATTCCTGATTATCATTGCACTCATTTCAGTATTTAATATCGTAAACAGCATTGCCATGAGCGTATCCGCAAGACTGGGACAGTACGGAGCCATGCGTGCCATTGGTATGAGTGACAGACAGGTGATTCGAATGGTAGGAGCAGAGGCATTGACCTATTCGGTCAGCGGAATTGCAATAGGCTGTATCCTGGGACTTCCGATTAACAAAGCCCTGTTTAGCAGCATGATTACCTTCCGTTGGGGAGATGCATGGCAGCTGCCGATAGGCTCCATGCTGGTCATCATCCTGACAGTCAGTGCTGCCACAATCCTTGCAATCTATGGCCCTGCTAAGCAGATTCGCGAGATGACCATCGTAGATACTATCAGGGGAGAATAACATAGTAAGTGAATAAAATTGATGTTTGACATTTATATATGAGGGAGCGGGGTAATCCGCTCCCTCATTCTTTTATGCTTTCCAACCACCTTCTGGGTTTGCAGGCTTTTCACCTGCTTCCTTTGCTTCCACTCCCAGTATTGTGAGAATTTTGGACAAGCAGCATGCTTTATAAGTACTGGCGATTCCAAAACAGCATCTGCAAATGTCGTACTCCCCCATATTGGACAATAGAAGTTTTACAACCCAGTATAAATTCCGGCAAAACAGGATTTGCTTCATGATTCTGGAAACGAATCAG
>JAUNSO010000071.1:0-7312 GCA_030539165.1 bacterium | reverse complement strand
CATGACACATTATCAGCGCGTATCTACCATGGTTGACTGACAATTGAGCCACTATATTTTAATTGACCTTGCTTGCTTTACTACAGCTTTTTGTAATCAAGCTTAAAAATCCTATAGTAAGAAACCATCATTAATGATACAATTATCAATAGAGTATTTACTGTATTTGTTTAAAGGAGAAATACTAAAAATGTCAAAATTAATTTTATTTCATGGTACTCCTGATAAAATAGTGCAGCCAGTTTTTGGTGGTGGCGAGGATAGGCATGACTACGGAAAAGGTTTTTATCTGACTGAAAGCTCCGAATTAGCAAAAGAATGGGCCGTCTGCAGACCAAATGCCACAAATGGGTGGGTACATCAATACGAACTTGATACAGCGGGCCTAAAGATACTGGATTTTGGGGAAAATCATGTGCTGGCATGGCTTGCCGAACTGATGAAACACAGGGATGCTTCCGACTCTAAGCGATATCATGTGCTTGCAGGAAGGTTTATAGAAAGGTATGGACTAGATACAACAAATTATGATGTGATTAAGGGCTGGAGAGCGAATGCATCATACTTTTACATAGCAAAGGAGTTTGTACGAGATAATATTGATATGGACATTCTGGAGGAACTTCTTTCCTTGGGAGGACTGGGAATTCAGTATTGCCTCAAGTCCAAAGAGGCCTATTCCAGACTTCGTGAAATAGAAGATGGTTTGTCTACTGTTGATTACACAGAATTTAACAATCAGTACAATCTGCGTGATATTACTGCAAGGAAGAAAATGCGTGAGTTAGTTGATTCTGATGCTAATAAGGTTACAAAGGTGTTCAGTGCTTTGGTAGAGAGGTGATAACAATGGGGGCATATGCCGAAGACTATTTAAATGATGTGGTGGAGAATCAAGGGAAACTTTTTGATCTTGTGGCTCAAAACTATCCGGATAAAGACACGGAAGACTTCATCAAAATTTATATGGAAAGCAAAACGAGAAACAGCATAGATGAAGCAAAAGCATATGTGAATACAATGAATGCAAAAGAACTATGGGAGTATTTTTGCTCAACTGAGCAATACTTATTAAAATCAGGCAAGGCTCTTGAGGGATTTTTACCTGATTGGATAGGAGAATTTTATGCTTATTATCAATGGTACTACAATATTTCGAGTGCAGAGCTAATTAAAAAAGTACCTATTGATTTTTTGAAAAAGGCTTATTTTGGGCTTCATGATCTGGAGCTTGATTTAGCAGTACAGAAAGTCGGTGAAGTGTAGTGCAGATAAATTGCTTTCATAACCCTGATGAAGAAAATGGATATTTAAGTAATTGGTATCTATCTGATTTTATTTTCGATGGAGTAAGCTTTTCTTCTATGGAACAATATATGATGTATCAAAAAGCTGTCTGCTTTGGTGATGAAGCCATAGCCCATCAAATACTGCAAACAGAAGATGTTTCTACAATAAAGGCACTCGGACGGCTGGTATCTGGATATGATGAAAAACACTGGAATGGAGTTCGTCAAATCGCTGTATACGAAGGGCTTTATGCAAAGTTCTCACAAAATGAGGAATTAAAAACAAAGCTTAAGGCGACAGAAAATAATCTTCTAGCGGAATGTGCGGTTAATGACCGCATCTGGGGTATTGGTTTATCTATGAAAGACCCTGACAGATTCGAACAGGGCAAATGGAAAGGACAGAATCTGCTTGGATATGCCTTGATGATGGTGAGAGCAAGATTATGTACAGGATAATAAATATTGAGCAGGAATGCATTATCATTGAATGCACTTCCTGCTTATTTTTTATCATTTCTGCTTCGCAAACCTCGGATTTCTTTGACTTTTCTCCCTGTCTTTTTCTTAAAATTTCCTATAAAAGATTTCTATAGTTTGCCCGTATGTCAGGGGAGTTGTAGCAATCCACTTTATATATATAAAAGAAACGTTATAGAAGTCATTTTTTTGATAAAAAGTCATGTTTACCATTTGCTTCGTTCATGGGTGAACGCGTTATAATGGGGTGAGGATGAGTTAACATAAGCTATATCGAGGGAAGAAATAGAACACAAGGGGGAAGTAATAGCATGCAAAAGAAAATAGTTAAAAAAGCTCTGAGCTATCTGCTCACGGCTGTCATCATTATGGGGAGCATCAACTTGTCACCGATGGCAACAGTAGAAGCACAGGCAGCGGAAACGGCGAAGAATGTAAATCTGAATGTGAGTAATGATATAGCAGGGATTAAAAATCCAGAGAAAGACGTTACAGAAATGTGGACCGGAAGTAAGGTTTATCTGGGAAATAAGCTGTGGAGAGTATTGAGTAAAAATCATGTTGTTAGTGGAAAAAATCCTGATAACACCTATAGCGATTACAATGCTATGTTCTTGTTTTCAGAAGGGTTTTTAACTGAAGGTAGAGTATATCATAGTTTAGGCTATGGTATCACATGGGAAGGATGTCAATTAAGAAAAAATTTGAATGGTTATGCTGGAAGTACAGAGAATTTGTTTACTTCAAATATTCCAAATGCCATCGAACAGAATGCAATCATCACATCACACATTGAAAATCCTGATAATCCAACTTATCATACAGAAGGTGGAGAGGATACAGATGACAAATTATTCTTACTTTCATTAGATGAAGTACAAAATAGTTTATATGGAATGCCAAAGACGGAGACAGGTTCAACAGATTATAACAGAACAAGAGCCGATGCAAATGGAAATGATATGCAGAAACGGTGGTGGCTCCGCTCACCCGGCTTCGGAACTGACTATGCGGCGGATGTTAGCAGTTTAGGCAACGTCTATTATAACGGCTCCAGTGTAACTCAAGACTTCGGCCGTGTTCGTCCCGCTTTGAATTTAAATTTATCCAAGGTTCTCTTTTCATATAAGGATAACGAAGCGAAACCAATCACATTTGATAAGACCTCAGAGTGTTTAGGTAACACATGGAGGCTGACACTTCAAGGAGGTACCGGATTTAGTGCTGCAAGAGTGGCAGGTGAGACGGGTTCCGTAGAAGCGGGAGATACTATGCATGTAAATGTTTCAAGTGTGGGAACGCCAGATTTAGGAGTTTCATATACAAGGTTGTCGGCAATGTTGGTTGAGACTAATGGAACAGTCGCCGCATATGGTCGGTTAAAGGATGGAGCTACAACAGAATCAAATCTCGAAGTAACAATTCCGTCCGGTATCGCAAATGGTAACTATACCTTGAAAGTATTTGCAGAGGATGTTAACACTGGAAATGAAACAGATTATGCTAGTAGTATGGCAGACATATCAATTACAGTCGGGGAAATACCAAATCCAAATCCAACACCTATACCAAACCCAACACCTACTCCGGAACAAAAGGAGGACAACGACAACAAGAACACCGAGGAATCAAGTTCTAAAGAGAACGAAAACACCTATGTGAATCCTCTGAAATGGAGATATCCACAGAATCAGCCGGAATCCCTAGTATTGCCGGAGCAGCAGGGACCTGTCTGTGCGGCAGCCTTCAAGCTGGCAACTCCGAAGGGCTACAAGGAAGCGCTTTCCTTAAATTTGTTACTACATAATAAGGCAGGTTATGATTCCAAGCAGAAGACGCTGACAATTTATATCCCGGATGAATATCTGAAGAGCGGACGTACTTTTGCTCTGATTGGAATTGATAAATATGGTAAGACACACTATTTTACAGACACAGACCTGAAAGCAGACAGTATCACCATTAATATAGAAGGCTTCGAAGGTTACGCTTTTGACTTGATTTATAAGGACTGAAACACATAGTCAGAGTACAGAAATGAGCCACTAAAATTTATTATACATAGACATTTCGGGGAGTGGAGCAATCCACTCCACTCCCTGATTTTGGAATTCCCCATTCACTTCCGGTTTTGCAGCCTTAGTCTTTCAATGCTGTAATTGGTACAACGAATACTCCATCTTCTCGGCGATACGCGGCATTTGCGAGTCCACAGAGGACGCAGAGAATGGCAGGGGGCTTTCCATTTGGATCACAGGCAATCTCGTTGCGAATTTTGATTAGATTTTTGGCCGCGGCGTCGATTTGATTTGCGCCCAGCTTAATTTCAAATGCACACCAGTTGCCATCAGATAGTTCAATGACTGCATCAATCTCTCTACCAGCGTAGTCCTGATAATGATAGAGATTTGCACCAAAGCTCTCTGCATAAATCTTCAAGTCTCGTTCGCATAATGCTTCAAAGAGGAAGCCAAGTGTTTCGAGGTCTCCTAAAAGTTCTTCTGATGTTGCTTTGAGCAACGCACAGGCAAGAGATGGATCGGCAAAATGACGTTTTTCTGCCTGCTTGACACGGATGGAGGAACGAATTCTTTCAGAAAATGGTGGCTGGTTATCCGTGATAAACAAACGCTTAAATATATCAAGATAGGCAGCAACGGTGTTAGCATCGATATCTTCATCGTCGATGGACTTAATGTCGTTGTGCAGTGTTTTATTCGTTACTGTTGTACTTTCATTTCTGGCGAGAGAACGTAGAAGCAAACGCATCTTTGAGGTATCACGTTTGACACCGTCAATACGATATACATCATCATCTAAAACGGCATTCAAATATTCAATCGGTAATAGTACTGCCTGCTTCCTAGAGAGCCCAAGATTTCCGGGCCATCCACCACGAATGATGAGATTGATGAGCTTCTTAAGATCGACCTCACCTGTTATTGCCGGAGAAAGTTCTCCACGGCAAAGCGCTTGGAGAGAGACTTTTCCAGTCGATTCACCAGATTCGTACAGGGACATGGGACGCATCCGTAACTTTGCAATTCGTCCAGCTCCGCTGTGCAGGATTCCCTTATGATTGGGCGTCGCTGAGCCAGTGAGAATAAATTGCCCCTTTGCACTGCGTTCGTCTACCAGATAGCGTACGGCATCCCAGAGTGGAGGAACCTCCTGCCACTCGTCGATTAGCCGCGGAGTTGCACCTTCTAAAACCAAAGAAGGCTGTAGTTCTGCCAGCTTCCTATTTTGAAAATTTCCATTTGGATCACCAATTAGTATTTCACTTTTGCTGTGAAAGGAGGATGTCCATGTCTTTCCGCACCACTTTGGACCCTCTATGCAGACTGCACCAAATGCAGACAGGTATTCTTCAATGCGTCTGTCAATGACTCGCGGGCGATAATCGCTTCTATTCATAGTTTGTCACCTCAATATTCAGTATATCCCATTCAGTGAGATTTTACAACTTCATTCAGTGAGATTTTTAAAATTCATTCAGTGAAATTCCTGCTTTGTGATCAAAAAGTTGTACTAGTCAAGAAAAGGTACTATGTCAGGGGGGAGTGGAGCAATGCACTCCATTTATATAAATGAAATGCTATAGAAGTCATATTTAAAAAAAGTTATGTTTACCACTTGCTTCGTTCATGGGTGAACGCGTTATAATGGGGTGAGGATGAGTTAACATAAGCTATATCGAGGGAAGAAATAGAACACAAGGGGGAAGTAATAGCATGCAAAAGAAAATAGTTAAAAAAAGCTCTGAGCTATCTGCTCACGGCTGTCATCATTATGGGGAGCATCAATCTGTCACCGCTTGGAATGGTGGAGGCAAAGGCAGATACGAATGCAAGCATCACGATAGGTGGAGTCACAATTAATCTTAATTCCCATGATGCTCCCAAATATGCATTAGTTACAGGTGACACCGTGACCATAGTTGAAGCACCAGGAGATGCTTATAACATCAAGATAGAATATGTTGGTGGTTGGCCAGATTCATATTATAAGGCGACATTAAAGGACATGAATTATACAGGAGCAACTACGTCAGTAGACGATAAAGAAGTGGCAATGTATATCAGTATTCCATGGGTAGAAGGCATAGTCGATATTGTAGAAAGTAATTCAATTTGTGGTTCAGTTGAAAATGAAAGCATCGGGATGTATATTGATGTACAGGACAAGTGTACATTTACTGGATCTGGAACGCTCACTGTGGGGGATAATACTGGAAATTATGCTACCGGATTATATGTCGCTCAGGTTTCTATGACAATATAAAACCTCTCCGGCGACAATACCTGCTACAGCAAAGTATTTCAAGCTGATAGATACACAGCCAGAGCCTGATCCTAATCCGAATCCCACCCCAACGCCAACCCCTTCGGACGGTAATGATAAGGACAAGAACAAGGACGCAGACAATGAAAACACCCAAGGTTCAAACTCCAAGAATTCAGAAAACACCTATGTGAATCCCCTGAAATGGAAATATCCGCAGAATCAGTCGGAATCCCTAGTACTGCCGGAGCAGCAGGGACCTGTCTGTGTGGCAGCCTTCAAGCTGGCAACTCCGAAGGGCTACAAGGAAGCGCTTTCCTTAAATTTATTACTACATAATAAGGCAGGCTATGATTCCAAGCAGAAGACTCTGACAATTTACATTCCGGATGCATATCTGAAGAGCGGACGCACCTTTGCTCTGATTGGAATTGATCAATATGGTAAGACACACTATTTTACAGACACAGATCTGAAAGCAGACAGCATTACCATCAATATAGAAGGCTTCGAGGGTTACGCCTTTGACTTGATTTATAAGGACTGAATTATATAGTCAGAGTGCAGAAATGAGCAACAGATATCTATTAGATACAGACATTTCGAGGAGTGGAAAAATCCACTCCTCGTTTTTAACTTCTTATATTCTCTCTATCATACGATTAGGAAACAGGCAGCACCAATCTGGAGCAGTAGTAGTCGGTGTTGATTTCTCTGCCGGTATAAGGAGCGACGATTGCCATCATCCGGGGATATCCGGTGGGCGTCAGCGCTCTCTTTTTGACCTCCTCGCCGAGGCGGAGATAGGCTTGATCTGTATTTTCATAGTTGCCATAGTATAGTACAGAGAGCACGGTGCAGGGAGGAAGATGAACAGCATCCGCGGGAGCTGTATCCTTCTGCAGAGGTACACAGGTATCAAAGTCATAAGGCTCAGTCTGTATCCGTCCCTCCAGATAATCCGCTCTGTGATTGATGACAAATAGCGGTTCTGAGGAGAGAACCAGGTCTTTTCGGACACAATCCTGATGAAAGCCATACATGGCATTGTATTTGTCGCTGAGCTGCAGACCGCGGTGCGATTCCACTGCACAGATATATTCTGGCAGCTGCATAATCTGTATGGACATATCCGGAAGCTTCTGCGCACGAATACGCAGCTCCTCAATACTTCGCTGAAATAAAGCTGCCTTTTCTTCTAACAACGTCAGATTCTTCTCAGCATCTCCATTGCTGGCATAATAATCATAGATTTCAGC
>JAUNSO010000111.1 GCA_030539165.1 bacterium | reverse complement strand
GGTAACAGCAAAGTCAGCAGAACAGACAAAGGAGCAATACGAGAATGTAACAGGTTCTTCAGAAATTGTAAATGAGACACCGAACGCTCAGAGTACCGGAGACGGCAGTCAGGCGGGAAATGCTCAAAATATGAATCATGCCGGAAATACAGGCAATTATCAGCAGAGTTACCAGCAGACAAATTACCAGCAGGCACCGAATAATGGTGCATATACACCAAAGTCCAAGATGGCAGCAGGTCTGCTTGGTATTTTCTTAGGCGGACTCGGTATCCATAATTTCTATCTTGGAAATACGAATCGCGCATTGATCCAGCTGCTGGTTGGCGTAATCGGTGGTGCGATCACCTGCGGACTGGCATCCATCGCGATGTGGATCTGGGGTCTGGTAGAGGGTATCCAGATATTGTCCGGCACCATCACAACAGATGCACAGGGCAATCCGCTCGTGGACTAACTATTTGCAGCCGGATTCAGATGATATTACAGTACATAATGAAGGCACTTCCACAGATGACATGTGGGAGTGCCTTTTTCTGTGATTTCTATTTCTTCCGCTTATTTTAAACAATATGGTTGACAGGGTAGAAAATGTATGATAATCTATACTACGACAGTCGTAGTACGACAGCCGTAGGAACGACAGACGTAGTAAAGGAGGAAGATGCATTGATCAGCAGCGATGTCATTCGCGGATACAATGATACGATGATCTTGTATTTATTATTGGAGGAGCCCTCTTATGGCTATGAAATATCCAAGAGCATCAAGGAACTGACGGAAGAGAAGTATATTATTAAAGAAACAACTCTTTATTCTGCGTTTACGAGGATGGAGAACAACGGATATATACAGTCCTTTAGTGATGAGTCATCAGGAAAACGGCGGACTTATTACAGGATCACAGAGTCAGGACGACAGTATTACCGCGAAAAATGTGAAGAATGGAATATTACAAAGGAAGTAGTGAATCGGTTTATCCAAGAGGAGGATGAGTGATGGACACAATTATGAATTATCTGAACACAATGTTTGCAACTGTTGCACAGACGGAGCAGATGCAGAAGATCAAAAATGATCTGGCAGCGAATATGGAGGACAAATATAACGAACTCAAGGCGGAAGGCAAGTCTGAGAACGAGGCAGTAGGGACTGTGATCTCTGAATTCGGCAATATAGACGAATTACTGAAGGACATCGGACTGCAGCCGCTGCGTGCAGAAAACGGAGCAGTCGAACCTGCAGGAGCAGGCGGCCAGACAGCAGGACAGAGAAGAGTCACCAAAGAAGAAGTGGAAAATTATCTGGCTGCAAAGAAGAAACATAACAAGATGACGGCAGAGGGAGTTGTGCTGATCATGCTAGGTGTTATATGCATGATATTATTGTTTGGTATTTTTGAAATGCCTGAGTACAACTTTTCAACGTGGCCGGAAAGTATTAGAGGGGCAGGTCCTGTGATCTTGCTGCTGCTGACCGTCATGGGCGCTGTGTCATTATTTATCATCAGTGGCAATCAATTTGAGAAGTATGCATATATGGAAAATGGTGTTTCGATACCCGAAGAGATCCGTCAGGAGCTGAGGAATCAGATGGAACAGGACAGAACGATTAACACGATGGCAGTTACAATCGGTGTCGGCTTATGCATCTTTGGTGTCATTGTATTATTGACTTTGGGCGTTATGAGTGAGAAGCATGAAATCATGGGATCCATTGGAGTTGCATCCCTGCTGTCGCTTGTGGCAGTGGCATGCTACCTGTTTATCTGCCCCGGCGGGATGAAGGAGGCATATGAGAAGCTGCTGGGTGTTGGAGATTTTGCACCTGAAAGAGCAAGGGAAAATAAAATCGTCGGAGTGGTTGCATCGATTGTATGGCCGCTGACGGTTGCGGCCTTTCTCGTATGGGGATTGGCATTTGATGGATGGAAGATCTGCTGGATTCTGTTTCCTGTAGTCGGAATCTGCTTTGGTGGATTTGCAGCAGCGTGTGGCGCAATGCATGAGAAAAGGTAGAAAATATGAAAAATATGAAAAGCCAGAAGTCGTGCTTGACAGGACGAAACAAGTGTGATAATCTATCTTAGTGTCGTAGATGATGCAGCAATCAGAAATGACACAGCAACAAGCAGAGTATCCACTCTCACCTCGGGACAACCGCACAGTCGACCGTTACCGAGCGTCCATATCGATTTGTCAGGCATGATGAGTGCCATAGAGATAATGTGACTGTATGTATGAAAGCAACAGTACGATATGAATAACCAGCGGATAATCTGTAGAGGATCCACTGGTTTTTCTTTTGTGGAAATGGGCGCGAGTGATCGCAGGCATTCAACTTATGGAGGTGTAAAGTTATTAGCGATTTAATGATTAATGAACAGATCAGAGACAAGGAAGTTCGTCTGGTTGGGGAAGATGGAGAACAGTTGGGAGTGATGTCTTCCAGGGATGCACAGAAATTAGCGGAGGAAGCCGGACTGGATCTGGTAAAGATCGCACCGGGAGCAAAGCCGCCTGTATGCAAAATCGTCGATTACGGTAAGTTTAAGTACGAACAGACCAGAAAAGACAAAGAAGCAAAGAAAAAACAGAAGACTATTGATATCAAGGAAATCCGTATGTCACCGAATATCGATACCAATGACCTGAACACCAAGGTAAATGCAGCCAGAAAATTCCTGCAGAAGGGTGATAAGGTCAAGGTAACACTTCGTTTCAGGGGACGTGAAATGGCACATATGCATGCCAGCAAGCACATTCTGGACGAATTTGCAGAGTCACTTGCGGATTGCGCAGTGATTGAGAAGCCTGCCAAGGTAGAGGGACGATGCATGGCTATGTTCTTAACAGAGAAGCGTAGCTAAATCAATATGTTTTTAACGGATTCGCGTTAAATATAAAGATTTTTAAAATAGTATTTAGGAGGATAAAGTACAATGCCAAAAATTAAGACAAACAGATCAGCAGCGAAGCGTTTCAAAGTAACAGGTACAGGAAAGTTAAAGAGAAATAAAGCTTATAAACGCCATATCTTAACTAAGAAATCTGCTAAGACCAAGAGAAATCTGAGACATGCAGCGATTACGGATGAAACAAACGTAGCAAACATGAAAAAGATTTTACCGTATTTATAAGAAGAAGCGATAGGAGGAATTAAGAAATGGCAAGAATTAAAGGCGGAATGAACGCTAGAAAAAAACATAACAGAGTAT
>JAUNSO010000013.1:16186-67124 GCA_030539165.1 bacterium | reverse complement strand
TTAACGTGTGGTGGAATTTACCCTTGCACTGGAATTTAAAATTTTAAGTCACCGTGATTTCATATCTTTCTCGTCTGCTCACCAGGGCAGTCAACCGCACATTATCAATTTAAGACTATAATATAATCTAAATAAAGTGCGAAAGAACAGACACTCTTTGCATCTGTTCTTCTATTACTCAAAACCCAATCTCTTTATTAATAACGACCTATTGAATCTTTATATAATCCTCCGGATAAAAGTAATTTTGATGCTTCAAGTTTTTCCTTCGCAGAGCCTAATCTATGTATTGCAAGGCTGATTTGTGTTTCACTATGCACTGATTTCCACCCCCTCATTCATGATATTCCTATAATAAGGTAAGTCATGTTTCATTGATTCAAATTCGGAATACGGGATAACAGTTGGTGAAATAACTACATCATGGTCGTATGCAACTTCAAAAGATTCATCCCATACCCTCTTCAGGGTTTCATCCGCTTTTTCTCTGGTTTCATCGACGATAGCAACCATATCGATATCTGACTCATTATCATTATCTTTTCTGGCATAGGAGCCGTATAAATACACAGAAACTAAGTGCTCGCCATAGCATTCTCTATAAATCTTAGCAATCATTTTTGTAATGACGTCCAATTCACTTTGTGTACACATAGTTTTCATCCCTATCCGTTTTTCTTATTATAACCAATAAATGTACTTTTGAAAAGAATTACCATTTATCATTTCACCAACATTTCTCCAATTAAAATTTTTTCAGTTTGCATTGCATTTTTCATAACAACACCTCTAGATAGCTTCTCAGCTTTGCTTCTACTTTAAACAACTTTGCATACTCCGATAATAGAGGAATATTTCTCTTTTTTTCTGCTGTGTATCTTTTAAAACTTTCCGATACAATCTGTATATCCGCTGTACTATTGGGGCGTAATATATCACATAGTGTTCTTTCTTTACTATATGCCTCTACCATATTTTCTCCAGGCGTCTGAACTTTCTCTATGCCGATTTTATACCACTCTGCTTTGCACTGTGTACATTTAATTTTTTCTCCTTTTGGATTCGTCACATTATAATTCATAGGAAAAGTCATAGAATAAACGTTAGGCGTTCGATCTGTTAAATCCCATAAAAATAAAGCTGTTTCTCCAGAAAAAATCCCTCGTTTAAAGCGATTTTGCAAATTAAAAATCTCATCTTCCCATACTTCTGGCAAAATATAGACGCCTCTTGCCGATTTTTCAAGCATCCCTTTGTCTACAAGATACTTCAAATTTCCACGAGAAAACCCAGCAGCAACAACCATTGCCGTTGTAACTGTACTATTATGACACTTTGCCATCTTCATTATTTCATCAGTTGCTCCCATATGGATTTCCTCCTTATTGTCTTTTATGCTTATTATTTTATTTGAATCAAGCGTAAACGTCAATATAGCTTTAAATTCCAGTTTACTTTTGAATGAAATATCCTGTTTACTCCATTCAAAAGTAAATACCCCTGCATCTTTGCAAGGGCATCCTGATTTCAAATTCAATCGGTTTTATCGTCTCTACTCAGTCATTCGTCGTCTTTCCATAGTCTCTCCCTTTTCCATCTGCCGTAATTTGTCGAGATACCTCCAACTCTTGCGAAGTTCTGTAAACTACACATCTATTCTGTCGTGGCAAATAAAAAGTTCTTTTATCATGTGATTTTTCTCTTTCAAAATGCTTGGTAATTCCATATTTCACCAGTTTTTGCAGACGTTTTAAAGATTTTTCTCTTTCAAAGAAACTGTGGTACATTCTGCAAAATGTTGTGAATCTAAGCAAAACGTAGCCGTCGATAGTAGTAAAACTACGAGGTTTTTACTACTCCTTTTTCTTTCTTTTTTAATTCCTCAGAAAAGCTAAGAATTCTTTGCATTAAAAATACCGACATTCTTTGTCTGATCATATTCAGTATTTGAATGTCGGTATTAGTAATTCATAGTATTTGTCTATCTTTTTATCAGTACATTGGTCCAAATGCCTTACAAGCTTCCGCATCTGCTGTTTCCAAACTATCCGTTCCGAAAGAGCTCCAAACATGTGGTCTGAATATTTGATTGCTTGTCACATTATGCATGACAACAGGAATTCGTAACATCGAAGCAAGAGTTATCAAATCAGCGCCGATATGTCCATAGATGAATGCTCCATGGTTAGCACCCCAATTTGCCATGACTGTATAGACATCTTTAAATGCGCCTTTACCGGTAGTTCTTGGTACAAACCATGTAGTTGGCCAGGTAGGGTCAGTACGTGCATCAATTTTTTCATGCACTTCTTCCGGTAATATAATGCTGTAGCCTTCTGCTATTTGTAATACAGGACCCTTTTCCTCTACCAGATTCACTCTTACCATTGTCAGTGGCATTTGTGCATCAGTTTTAAAATGAGAAGAATACCCGCCGCCTCTAAATTGGCATAACTCTGCCGGACACCAATCAGTTGCTTTAAGACAGGCATTAATATCTTTTTCTTCCATGTCCCACCAGGATTTCATAACAGGTTCATTTTCTTCATTTTTGCATACTCCTGTAGCATCAAGACAGGTGGAACCTGAATTAATCAGATGGATAAATCCGTCAGCTGCCTTTCCTTCAGGTTTCCATCCTGTAACACGTTCCACAGCCTCCGGACTCCAGTAGCAGCGCACATCTGAAAATCCGCTTGCTTTTCCTGTAAGCAAATTACCAAACATCATAGCAAGTCCATTCAAATTATCGTTTTCCGTGGCAAATACTGTTGGCTGCTTTTTCCCATTCCAATCAAAGGAAGAGTTTAGAATTGCCTCTGTAAAATCACCATTTGGCTTATAATCCGTCCACATTCTCTGTCCCTGGAATCCGCCAAACAGTCCATTTCTTCCTAACGCCTCTTCTTTAAATCCCATAGCTTCCAGCTTTTCATTGCCTAACATTACATCTCTCATAATCAATGTCATCTTGACAACAGCTTCCCATTCTCGGTCTTTCTCTTCCCTGCTGTGGGCACGTTCTGGTGGATTTGGATCTTGTCCCTCCTTGCAGTTTTCTCTTACCCATTTCAGTGCTCTTTCATATTCATCCATATTGTAAATACCATATTCCATTCGCCTCAATATCTCTGTCATATCAACCCATTCAGGGCGCATTCCAAGGTAATGAATATAGAAGGAAGGATCCAAAAATGAACCCATGATACCCATAGAAACAGAGCCAAATCCTACATAGGACTTATTTCTCAGCTGTCCGACTGCAATTGCACATCTTGCAAACCTCAGCAGCTTTTCTTCTACGTCAGGTGTAATTCCACTGTCTTCCATATCTTGTACGTCTCTTCCGTAAATAGAAAAGCAAGGTAACTTCATCTGATTGTATGCTGCCATTGCTGAAGCAAGATAGACAGCCCCCGGTCTCTGTGTTCCGTTGAAACCCCAGATTGCTTTTATTGTAAGAGGGTTTAAGTCAATTGTTTCTAACGGATAGCACCAGCTCGGTGTTACGCTCAACGTAGCAACCACATTCTGTTTCTGAAATTCTGCTTCACATCTGGCTGCTTCTTCTCCACCCGCAATGCTTCCTGTGAAAATCACGACTTGAATAGGTGTTCCATCTACATATCTGACATTGTTTTCTATAAGTTCTTTGACTGCTGTTACCATATCTTTTACTTTTTCTTCCAGAGAATCTCTGATGCCCAGTCTACGAGAATCTACGATCGGTCTGATTCCAATTTTGGGATAATTCTTCATATTACTTTATGCCTCCCTTCCCTGTTATGCTTCTGTTGTATAGTCAGAATTCGGTCCACTGAATACATATCGTAAATAAGCAACAGATTTTTTTGCATCCTCATCCAACTGTTCGATAGATGCACCATGGCTTAAGTCTCTCCATACTTTAATATCACTGCCAATACCGCCACCGCTTTTTACAAAAGGCTCCATTACAATCGTTTTATCGTAATGAATTTTTCTTAGTGCTGCTCCGATTTCATACCATGGCAGACTTCCTTTTCCTGGAACTCTTCGATTATTCTCTCCGACATGGAAATGTCCCAGTTTATCTCCCGCTAAAAGAATCGCATTGCACATACTGTCTTCTTCAATATTCATATGAAAGGTATCCAGCATGATCTTCACTGCCGGTACATCTACTTCTTCTACAAATTGTTTACACTCACTGCAAGTATTCAACAGGTATCCTTCAAATCGATTAAGTACTTCCAGACAGTAATCCACGCCACAAGAACCTGAAATTTTTCCAACTGTTCTTACATTTTCCACCGCGCGCTTCCAGTCTCCTGCTTTATCAATGGCTTTACTGTAATCTACAGGCCAGTAGGAGTAAATTCCTCCACCGAGTGTATGAATCTGAAGTATTTCCAGTTTTTTCAGGATATCTGTGTAGAATGCAATCGCATTTTTAACAATGTCCGGATTATTACTTGCCAGGTTTTCCTGTGGTCCTGGTCCATAGCCCGCAGTAAGCACGATACCATTATCCTCTGCCATCTTTCGCAATTCTGTCAGTTCCTGCTGAGAAATATTTTTCAGCATTGCACAGGATATCTCAAGAATATCAAAACCTAACTTCTTAACCTTTTCGATATATTTCTTTTGGTCAACACCCCATTCCTGTTCCCAATAAGCAAAATAAATTCCATACTTCACACTGATCACCATACCTTTCTCTGCAATTTTGTTTACTACTCCAGTACAAGCATCTGGAACACATTCAGTTTTGGTAAATAAATTCTTGTCATGCCGTCCTTGGTTGTCTCAGATTTCAATACCTGCTTATCCGGCAACATGTAAGCCTTTTTATCTGTCATTTTTATATCAATATAAATGTCATACATAGGTGCAATCGGAGATTCCTCCTGCTCATTTATCACACCGAAGTATGTCTTTTCATCCTTTATCCAGCATAAAACCTCCACAAATTTAGGAGCATTGGACGTAAAGGAAGGTTCTCCTGCCAGACTCTGTATCATTCTTCGAAATACCTGTCTGCTCATATATGGTTTTGACATTTCAATAGGCGCTGCTACCCATATAATCTTACTGTTTCCAACCTTTTTTTGAATTGCACATGGCTTATCCGTATAAATTCCAGGCGGATTAGAGTGAATTGCTGCAAATTCATATGTATTTGTCATCGTATACGGCAGTGTCTGTGTAGCAAGCACTGTAAGATTGCTGTCATCCACAATTTCAATTTCTGTCTGATGCATGGCAACAGTTAACGGTGTCTTATCTGTAAATCCGTCAAACAGCTCTTTTCCTGCATCAGAAGGGCTCATATATGTAAAATCATGAGCTGTTCTTCCGGTAACCTTTACACCAAGTAGCTTCTGAAGCCTGTCATTGGCTATCGGCCCGCTAATATACAGGTTGCCTCCTTTTTCTAAATACTTTTCAATGTCATCCATCTCTTCATCCCGTATAGATGCAACATGCGAGATAATCATAACCTCTGCTGTTTCTGACTGAATTTTTTTAGAACCAATAACATCAAACGGAATGTTGTTTTCCCTTAAAATAGATGCAGCTCCGATTGGTCCCTCTAAATAATACTTCGGCTGAAAGTTCTTCTTCATCACCTGAATTCCGTTCTCATTTGGATCATATTTTGCATGTGTCGCAAACCACACAAAAGCATCATGCACCAGATTTCCATTGATATACTTTTCATAAGTACTCGTCTCGCTGTAGATTTTTTTCATCAATCCATGATAAACTTCCGGTACAATGCTGCCATCTGGGTTAATTGCATCCACCAACAAAAATGCACCGTTATGCATCAGGGCAGTAATTACATGAAGCAGCAGCTCTTCTTCGGATTTTGTTGTAGTATGAAATACCAGCTCCGGATCGCACCTGGAAGTATGATAAATAAACGGTAAATTGGGCGATGTGTTCTTATAGTATTTATTTATAAAGGTCTGCTGCAGGAATCCGCCATAGTAATCGCCACCGGCATAGTCTACTGCATTGGTGAGCAACTCCGTGCTTCCATCCACCCAGCTGCCAGTAATTCTGGAAAATTGATGTTCAATCGTCACTTCAGGATGAATTACTTTCACACACTGTGTGGCAAATTCTGCATAATCCGCCATCCATTTTTCTCTGATGTATACAAATTCTTTCCAGTCTGGGTCATTCCAATCTACCGTACGTGGCAACTCTTTTCCAGTCTCTTTTAGATATCGTTTTCTGCAGCTTGGGCAATAGCATACTTCCGGCCAAAAGGTCATATCTAAAAACATGCCTTCGAAATCATACATCGTATTCATTTCAGTAAGACAGGCTTTTACGTATGCTCTATAATCCTGATTATTCGGACATACAATTCCATACCTGCCGGTTTTAAAATCAGGCTTACCACGATATTCCCGCATGTTTTTTCCGTCACCGGTAATTACTCTCCAATCCGGATGTTCGTCGTATGCCCAATTGTCAAAAATCTGTGTAAAATACGCTATGACTGCAATATCGTTCTCATGACACTTCTGAATCATCGTTCCAAAGAAATCAAACCCCTTTAACCCCTTATGCATTCTTCCTATTTTCGTAGGATAATAGCAAAGACCTGTATGCGGCTTTCCCTTCACCATAGCCGCCTGTATTCCCGCATCCTTTAATGCCTCTACATATTCATCTACATTTATCTTTGTAAGAAATTCAGGATTCCAATCATCAATATGCATGTCCATTAAATTTCGTCTGTAATTTCCTTCTATCCACATATTCTTTCCTTATCCTGTATCACTACAGTACCTTTCTTTTTACTCTTTGTTCTTTTTGCTTTCTAAATTTTCATTTGTCAAATCCTGCATACTCACTACCAATTGCTCTCTGCTTACACTTCGATTAATGAATTCGCTTGGCGATATTCCCACCATATTTCTAAATGTTTTACTGAACACATGAATACTGGAAAATCCACACTTTTCAGCTGTCTCAGTAATATTTGCTTTTCCTGACAATAGTATTTGCTGTGCTCTTTCTATCGTAATATTCATAATATATCTGTGTAATGACATTCCAAGATATTCTTGAAATACCTTTGTCAGATAGTTTGGAGAGACACCTATATAATCTGCAATTGTATCATTATCCGGTATTTCAGATGTACTGTGAAGATATTCAATGGTTTTCTCGATATGAATCCAAGACTTCGTTTTCTTTGCATCTTTATCTACTTGGCTCTCCTGCGGTGTTGTACAACAACGTAAAGTCTTTACAAGTAAATTCACACATCCCGACTTCAGCATGATACCTCGGCCATATCTCTTCTCTTCAAATTCTCGCATAAGGCTTAGATAATCACGCATAATATCATTTCTCTCCGTATCCGGAATTTCCGCAATGGTTACACTCTCTCCAAGCAATTGTTCTTCCAAGGAAATTTCAATCTTGTCATCCATTTCTTCGAGAACATCCTTATGTTCCAGTAGTATACGATCCGGCTTCTCAAAATAGTCGAAATGCATAATATATTGCACAAGTGATTCATCCCCATTAGATATGATAAGATGGGTCTTATAAGGAGGCATAATAATCACATTCCCGGTATGAAGAGAATACCGAATACCATCTACAATGAAATCTCCGCTTCCCGCAGCAATATATGTATACACATTATCAATGTCACGCCATTTTCCGGTCAGTGACGCTGCTTTTTTTAGTCTCATCATTCTTACATAAGGATCAATCTTATCTATCTTTCTCCAATCAACCATATTTTATCCTTTAATAGCACCAGCCATCATACCTTCCATAATCTTATTATAGAAAAACAGATAAATAACAATCACAGGAATCGTTGCCATTGCAAGTGCAGAAAGCAGCAATGTATAACTCGTAGAATACTGCGATGTAAAATATGTCAAACCAATCGGGATTGTTTTAATTCCCTCATCTGTCAGTAAAACTTGTGCAAAAGCAAATTCATTCCATACATGCATGAACGTTAAAATAATGATAGTAGATAGAATTGGCTTGCATAGCGGCATCATAATAGTAAACATGGTTCTCAGCATTCCTGCCCCATCAATAGAAGCCGCATCCTCCAAATCGATAGAAATACTCTTTAAATATCCGTCTACCAAAAAAACTGAGGTTGGGAGCTCCAATGCCACATAAACAGGTATCAAGGCAAATCTTGTATTCAACAATCCCATATTTTTCTCCTGAATAAATACAGGCACAATCAACGCATATACCGGAATCATCATGGAAACCATTAAAACTCCATATATGAAGTTCCGTCCTCTGAAGCGATATCTCGATAACACATAACCCAATATAAAAGAAAGGAACAGCACTAAGGCGAGACTCACTAAACTGTTAAATAAGCTGTTAAATGTGAAAGTTCCAAAATTTGCTCTTTTGAATGCATTGACAAAATTATCAAAGTGTATCTTTGTCGGAAGTGCACTTGGACTGATTGTGAACTCAGCATCAGTTTTTACAGAAGAGTACAATAGCCATAGCACCGGGAAAATACAGGTTATGGACAAAATCATAATCGGAACATTAATGAAAAAACTACTTATAAAGCTTTTTACTTTTTTCATTTATTTTTACCTCCCATAACCAATTGTATAATGCCTGCAATTCCAAAGGCAAATACGAGAATTGTAACAGCAATTGCCGCTCCCATTCCAAAATTTCCGAACTTAAATGTATATTCATAACAGTACATTGCCAAGGATTCTGTGGCGCGTCCCGGTCCACCGTTTGTTAATGCAACGAGATGGTCATATATTTTCATTGTTCCAGCAGCACATAAAATAATACAAATCTTCAAAGTATCCCATATCATGGGAAGTGTAATATAAATTGACTTTTTTAATCCGGTACAGCCGTCAATTTCTGCACATTCGAAAACTTCCTGGGGAATAGCGGAAATACCACTCATCAAAATAATCATATAAAGTCCGATATATTGCCAGATAACAGGTATGGACACCATCCCTAATACGATATTTTTGTCATCCAGCCAATATTGTATCCAATCTGATCTTCCAATAGCTGTAAGGAAAGAATTCAGTAGTCCATAATTAGAATTGTATATAAATCTCCAAACATAACCTACCACAATCGCTGCCATAACTACTGGAAAAAAGATGACTGCTCTGTGGAAATTTTTGAATCGAAGCTTTTTGAAAGTCATGAGAAACGCAATCAATAAAGCAATTCCCACCTGACCAATCGTACATGCAATGCATAAAAATAATGTATTTTTTGTAACAAGCCAGAAATCCGGAGTTTTTAACAATGTAATGTAGTTTTTCAACCCAATAAATTTGGGAGCTCCCACACCTTTCCATTTGGTAAGACTATAGTAGACAGATGTACCCAGTGGAACAATCATTACTATTAGAAAATAAATAAAGGGAATCAAGACCAGTGCGTAAATCCAAATATATTGTTTTTTGTTCTGTATTTCTCTTGTGTTCAAGAATTTGCCTCCCTTCCTGATATTTTTTTCTTATACACATGAATTGAAACTACGCGCCAGATACTTTTCGTCTGGCGCGTACCTTCTTCACTATAAATTAATAATTTGCTTCCAGCGCAGACTGGCAATCTGCAGCCATATCTTCCGGCGTTATGGAATTTGCAATCAACTGCTGTGTATCTGCATACAGAACACCTGAACCTACTTCTGATGGAAGTACACAGTCGAAGATAGAACAATTATTCATTGTAGATGCTAATTCATAGTATTCGCTGAATAATGGTTTCAAAGAAGACATATCACATGTGTCTGTTGTCTTAGCTGCTGAGATAAAGCCTTGTGCTAATGCGTCATCTGCATATGCATCTGTTGTAACTGCTTTCAGAAAAGCAAGGCAAGCTGTCAGGTCATCCCCTTCCAGTTTGGAATTAACCACATAATTCCAGCCTGCACCTGCTGCTGTATCAAATTTTGTACCAGACTCTCCTTCAACTGCCGGCATTAAGCCAACATGTGTGTTGCTGAGTACGTCTTCCGGACAGTTTTCAAGTAATGTACCAATTGACCATGCTCCGTTAAAGAACATTGCGCATTTTTTGTTGTAATACAAAGAATACATTTCATCCTGATCGATAGAATTCATATCTGAATTAAAGTACTGTGCAATATTCTGGAATCCTGCAAGTGCTTTTACAAACTTCTCATCTGTAAATTTTGCGCCTTCATTACTGGAAAGGCTGTTGAACCAATCCTGGTCAACATACTTATATGCATATGTATTGAAAACTGCTGATTCTGCAAGCCACTGATCTTTATTTCCCATGCCGATTGGAGTGTAGCCGGCTGCTTTAATTTTCTCACAATCTTCTAACAATTCTGTCCATGTCTCAGGCCATCCTTTAATTCCGCACTCATCAAATATTGCCTGGTTGTATACGCCAATACAGTTTGCCTGCATCTGGAATGGAACGCCCCATTGTTTTCCATCATATGTACAATCTGTAAATGCACCTTCTACATATTTTGAACTCCAATCGGAATCTTTTGAAATATACTGGTCTGCTGATTGAATCAAGCCACCATCTGCAAATGTCGGAAGCATATCACCTTTCGTAAGCCATACATCTGCCAGCTCATCTCCTGCCATATAGGTAGTTAATTTTTCCTGATAATTATTGGAGTCTGTAAAAATATAATCAATCTGAACATTCGGGTTTTCTTCCTGAAATTTATTCGCCGCTGCCCAGAAGGCCTTTGATGTACCGGATTCATCTTCTGCGTGAAAATGATAAATTGAAAAATGTCCCTTTAATCCTGTTGCAGTTTCTGTTGCTGTGTCTTCTGATGCTGCTTCTGTCGTTTCTGTTGTTTCCTCCGTTGCTTCTGCTGCATCAGATGTTGCTTTTGTTTCACCGCTTTGTGCTGTTGTGCTGCTTCCGCATGCACACAATGACATAACCATTGCTGCTGATAGTACAATTGCCGCTAATTTCTTTTTCATTTTCTGTCCTCCCATTTGTCTTTATCTACAATTTGGTCAATATGAGACAGCATTTGTTTTATGTGCTATTTTCAACAAATGTTCTCTGCTTTCAATAGCATACTAACACAATATGCACAACAAGTATTTGGTTTTAATAATTATTGTTTGTCCAATTCTATTCAACACCTTATCAAAATCACCTTTAAAACATAAACCAATGTAATGAATACTAAAACCAAAAATACAGATACTACAAAATAGAATCAAAATCAAATTACAGCAGAAGGTAATTATGGGCAGCCGTTGGTCGAGCGCGTTTTTGAAAAACAATTTTTTTTTGGCAATTGCACATGTAATCATTCAGATTACCGGTTTCTTTGCAAAATCAGGCATTGGAATTTTTAATTTCCCCATGTGGTGAGCTCACTGGTCTGATGGCATTACATCATCAATTGTCGGAATTGCTTTTACTATTGCACTATACTTTATGATTTCCCCTTTCTTTACATATGATGAATCAGAAACAATTGAAAAAAAGAAATCCATAAAACGGCAAGCTTATATAAGCCTGTCAACTGATTGATTACATTAACTGTATTAATGTATCTTTAATTCTTACAAACATTTTTGCTATTTTTGAATCAAATCTTTAAAAATTTCAGAGCCTATACAACCTCAAATATAATTCCCCTTATTTTACCCATAATAATAAGGGAAACATTTATATAGTCATTGACTTTTCCCTTATTTTTAGCTATATTATAAGGGAACAAAAGGTGGTGTAAGGGATGAGGACATTCAATTACAGCGATATTAGAAATCAAAAATGGGATTCTGAGATTCTTGGATACATTGCTGCTATCTATAAAGAATCCGGCAAACAAGAACAGTATTTGAAACAACGTCCCAAAGAATTGGAACGTCTTGTTGAAATCGCGAAAATTCAAAGTACAGAGGCATCTAATGCTATTGAAGGGATTGTAACAACCAGTACTCGAATCAAGCAGTTAGTAGAAGAAAAAACTACACCACGTAACCGTGAAGAGCAGGAAATTGCTGGCTATCGTGATGTCCTAAGTATTATCCACGAAAGTTTTGATGCTATTCCAATAACCAGAAACTACATTTTGCATCTCCACAAAATCATGTACAGCCATATGAATAATCCCATGGCAGGTCAGACAAAAAGTGTGCAGAACTATATTAGCGCCACCTATCCTGACGGACATCAGGAAATTCTTTTCACTCCTCTTGCTCCTTATGAGACACCAACAGCATTGGATCGAATCTGTGAAGAGTTCAATCGTGTCGTCGGGAATTATGAAGTAGAACCTTTGCTTGCGATTCCAATATTCATCCATGATTTTCTTTGCATCCATCCATTTAATGATGGCAATGGTCGTATGAGCCGGCTTCTGACTACACTGCTACTTTACAGAAATGGCTTTTATGTTGGTAAATACATTTCACTGGAAGCAAAGATTTCACACACAAAAGAATCTTATTATCAGGCACTTCAATGTTCTCAGGAGGGTTGGCATGAAGGAACAGAAGACATTCTTCCTTTCATTAAATATTTCCTCGGTATCGTTATTGCTGCATACCGTGATTTTGAAGACAGATTTTCTTTAGTCGAGGATAAATTATCCGCTCTTGAGATGGTCCAGAAAGCGATCGATTATAAAATTGGCAAATTCACTAAACAAGATATTAGAGAGTTGTGTCCTTCTCTCAGCGTGAGTGCTATTGAAGGCGCCTTAAGAAAACTTGTTGCCTCCGGTGATATCAAACGGGAAGGCACAGGAAGATCCACCTTCTACTACAGACTTAAATAGCCACAACGTATAGACCTTGTCTGAGGTAAAGTATATAAAAACTCCCAACACCATAACGATGCTGGGAGTAACCACCTTTATTGTATGTGATTGATTAAACAATAGCGTCTGTCATTGTATAACCTTCAAGTGAACCTGCTTTCACCTGAATACATGCGTAACTGATATCCGAATCTTCTGCTGCAAAGAACTGTCTCTTGCCTTTGGGAGAAATGCGAATCCAGTCACCGGACTTAATTTCTACTGTCTCTTCATCGATTACCGCTTTTCCTTTTCCGGAAAGAACAACATAGATTTCCTCATTCTGCTTATGAGAATGAATAAATGGAACGCTGGCTCCTGCAGGAAGGATATTGATACTGACTTCTGCTCCTGTCAAACCGATCTGATCGTGAAGTTCTACTCTTGCTTCATTTGACACACTCATTTTTGCATAATTACTCATTTGATTATCCTCCAATTTTCTTTGTTTTGTTGTAACCGTCATCATTACAATACGAACTATATCATCGTTTTGTTGTAATGTCAATAGTTACAACAGAATTATTTTTAAACCGTACCCCTCGTTAGAAAAGTACGGTTCTTATTTATTCTGCTGCTATAAATTTCTTTGTATCTTCAATAACTGATTTCATAGATATTCTAGACATCTCATCTTCCATTGCCTTTTGAACCTGATCCAGTTTATCATCCAATACATTATGGATATTTTTTCCCACAGGACATTTTGGATTTGGTTTTTCATGAAAATGAAATAACTCTCCATCATCAACGCATTCTACAGCATGATATAAGTCCAGCATTGTTATCTGTTCAAGTGGTCTTGCAAGTTGTGCTCCACCGCTTCCTCTTGTAACCTCTACAATACCGGCATCTTTAAGCTGACCGAGAAGTCTTCTAATAACTACCGGATTTACATTTACGCTTCCGGCCAGAAAATCACTGGTCACTTTATATTCATCTTTAAAGGTATCTATACAGACAATGACATGAATCGCCATTGTTAATCTGCTTGAAATCTGCATCAAACCATCTCCTATTACTTCATATTTTAGCCGAACATAAAACAACACCGAAATTTCTCATTACCTGCTGCGCACAGCAACCTCCGCACAAACAAGCGCCGCTATCGCTTCTGCGGTTTCCTTTGTCAGCAGAAAGAACATCCCGTCATTACGGCATTTCTTATATAGACTGCTATTTAAAGAATAAACAAATCCTTTCACGCATGTATCGCTGCAGGCATTGGGATCCAGTAATCTCTTGCAGTCGCGGGAAGTAATCATTTGTTTCTGCATATCTGCAGGGAGGGAGGCGATTACTTCTTCATACTCGCCGACGTGATCGCCGTAAATTCGTGCCAAAATACCTGATTTACGAAATACCCAGTTCATAATTGTCTTTTTCTCAAATTGGTACGAGGCGGTATAACCGCTCTTTGCTTCCTTGATGACAAGATCGCACCCCTGCTCTAGCAGTTTGTTATGAAGTGTCTCAACAAACGCCTGGTGCTCGGGCGCAACTGCAGATACAAAATCTGAGAATGTAGCCTTTTCTGCTGCCATGATTCTTTCCTCCTAGTATAAAAGTGTAAGGTTGAAATGTAAATCCATCATGATCGCATGTGTTCCTTACATGAAAGCTTCTCTATTTCTAATTGAAAGACTGATACCGCATTTACCATGTTTTCATCAAACGTCCATTGTTCTTTTCCTGTAAGCGTTTTCATCAGCTCCATCAGTCCCGCTTTCTTACTTTCATAGTCAGTCAATTCACTTATAATGCCTGTACCTATAACACTTTGATAGCCTGCTGAAAAATCACAGGCAATATCCGCTTCCCACATTTCAAAGGCTGTATCAAGCTCAAATCCGACCTTTGGACTGCATCTGATCAAATCAACTTTTCTTCCCTCTTTTGCACTATGAAAATACATGATCCTTTTGTTGTCCTTATGAACATAACCAAAATTCAAAGGGACAATATATACCTCTCCGTCATCATGAAAGCCAAGTCTGCATATTTTGCTCTGGCTGATTATTTCATCTATCTTTGCATCATCTGCAACTTCTCTGTCTTTTCTTCTCATTGTACTTTTCCCTCACCTACACATGCTGCGTCCTATCTATAACCCGATTTATACTAACTTAGCATATGTCTTTGCCTCATTTACTTCCTTCCAGCCTATTGTCTGATAGAATTTTTGCGCTCCCTCATTTTCATCAAGAACAAACAGTGCCAGTTTATGGATGTTCAGACTACTCATTTTTTGCTCCGTTAATGCCAAAAGCTGTGATGCGATTCCCTGCTTTCTGTAATTCTCCTTTACAACCAAATGATAGATGTAGCCTCTTCTTCCATCTTCTCCATTCAGAACTGCACCAACAATCACTCCGTCATCCTCGGCAACGAAGCTCAGTCCTTCATTTCGTAAAATGCACTGGCGTATGCCGCTTTCAGAATCCTCTCCATTCTCATGCATTCTGACACCGGATGTTTTCTGCCACATCTGAAGCACTTCTGTAATATCTTCCGTTGTAAATGTTCTATATTGAATGAGTTGTTCCATCAACGTACCTCCTGCTGTTTCTATGCTTTACCTGAATGACAATCCCAATGACTAGCAGAACAACAAATAAGACAATACTGACTCCTGCCTCACAGAAACAAAGAAAGAGCAATAGAATTGTGCCACCATTTCCCAAGTAGCTTTCATATCCTTTATAAGCACTGATATCATATACCTTCACATGTTCCAGTTCTTTCTCATATATGACCCCTTCCGATATCTCGTATTGAAACAGTGCGGTTAAATCCCTGTCACTACATTCACCCTGCCAATAGGATTCCGGATAGTAGCTTCCTGCACATCCTTCAATTTTGTCAAGTTCTCCTTCACTCATTTGAAAGGCAATGTACTCTCCCTGCTTTTCTGCTATAAACAGCTGATAATATGTATCGGTTTGATCATCCTTAGCCTCTGTTACGTTCCATAGTATATCATGTTCTGCCGTATCGAGAAACTCTTTCTGAACGTGATGCGTGTCCTGCTCCAGTATAAAGTAGGTTCCACACATCACCAGAATGGTAATCAAAGCCAAAATAGGTAACGCAACAAAAAACGGATTCACGAATTTCTTACCGTCACCCATTCGGAAACTCCTTTGTCACAGCCAGACTTCTTGCGGCTTCCAGTCTGCGGTTTGCTACCTTTTCCTCCAGCATTTCCTCTTCTACCAGCTGCAGGGCATCTGTCGGGCACGTTCTGACGCACGCAGGTCCACCCGGCACATTAGCGCACAGGTCGCATTTATTGGCTATGACACGTTCACTTCCATCGATTTGTTTTTCACTTTTGGTCGTAACCATGTCGATTGCGCCAAACGAACATGCCTCCATACAGCTCTTACAACCGATACAGCCCTTTGTATCCAGATATACACTGTGATTCTGTATGGTTATGCAGTTCTTCGGACAGGCTGCCATGCAGGCGGGATCTTCGCAGTGCTTGCACTGTACAGGCACAGAAATCTTTCTGGTTTTCACCATATGTAATCTGGGATTAAAATCATATCCGTCCGGATCGATTTCAAATATTCTTCTACCCTCATGTGCAATGACACAACTGATCATACAGGTTCTGCATCCTATACACAGATCCGGATTTCCTTTTACAAAATGATTCATTATGCCTCGCCTCCCTTCTGACTGATATCAATGCCCATTTCCATGCGAATTGCTTTATAATTGGCTTGTACACACCGTTCTGCCCATTCCTGATCCTCAATCTTGTCAACCCGGCAGGCACAGTATTTATACTCCGGTGTCCGGCTTTGCATATCCAGCTGTCCAATGGTCAGCTCATTGCATGCCCCGATCCACCACTGATAGGTCATGTAAATAGAACCTTTTTTCACACGGTCGGTCGGTTTGCATCTGGTCATACACTCACCACGCTTGGAAGTCACCCAGACAAGCTCGCCCTCTTTCAGCTGCTTCTCGGCGCAGTCTTCCGGGTTCATCTCGACCCAGCCCGGTTCGTCCTCCAGGTTACGAAGTGTACGGCAATTTCCGGTCATCGTCCGGACTGAATAATGTCCTACCTCACGCACGGTAGAAAGTGACAGTGGATATTCATTTTCTTCCTGCTCATAGACCTCTTCATACTCCACACCGATGAAAATGCCCTTACCGTCCGGGTGTGCAAATTTGCCGCCCTTATGCAGATACGGAGTTCCTTTATCGCTTAAATCCTTGCTGTAGCAGGGCCATTGTACACCTCCGTACAGTTCCATCTTCTCATAGGTTGCTCCCGTGAACTTCGGACACAGGTCAATCATCTCGTTCCAGATTTCCTCTGACGATTCATAATGCATCGGATACCCCATCGCAGTGGATACGAGGCTGATGATTTCGCAGTCTGTTTTGACATCTCCCATTGGTTCAATGCATTTGCGTACACGCTGGAATCCACGATCACAGGAGGTATAAACACCCTCTGCCTCACCCCATGCTGTCGATGGCAATATCGCATCTGCATAGGCAGAGGTTCTTGAAAAGAAGCAGTCCTCTACAATGACAAAATCCATCTTCGATAATGTTGCACGGATTTCTGCCGCATGTGGATCAGACTGCACCGGATCTTCACCAAAGATATAATAGGCGTGCAGCTGTTTCTTCTGGTCTTTCTCTTCCAGCACAAATTCCGGCACACGGGTCAGCTGAATACCGACCTTGTCAGAAAGCTTCACGCCCCATGCCTGTTCAAACTTCTCTCTGATGGCATGGTCAGTCACGTTCTGATAACCCGGATATTGATTCGGCAGATCTCCCATAT
The DNA here is from genome assembly GCA_030539165.1 of bacterium. Lineage (GTDB taxonomy): Bacteria > Bacillota > Clostridia > Lachnospirales > Lachnospiraceae > JAAYYM01. The sequence continues at coordinate 49,491 of JAUNSO010000013.1, read as the reverse complement.
CACACGTACCCTGTACATTATTCTGTCCACGGACAGGACCGACACCTGTACTCGGTCTGCCGAAATTGCCGGTCATCATCGCCAGATTACAGCAGCTCTCCACGACGCTAACACCCTGTCTGAACTGGGTAATTCCCATACCCCACAGAATGACGGAATGACGGGAGCCTGCATAAATGCGTGCCGCCTCTCGGATGTCCTCAGCCGGTACGCCACAGATTCTCTGGGCATATTCAGGCGTATACTTTTCCATGACCTTTTGATATTCTTCGAAGCCCTTTGTGTTCAGTTCTATGAAATCAGGGTCAATCAGATTTTCTTCTATAATCACATGTGCGATGGCATTGGTCAGTGCAAGATTCGTACCGCCCTTCAGCTGCAGATGAATGTCAGCGATTCTCGCTGTTTCGGTTACACGCGGGTCGATGCAGATGATTTTACACCCTTTTTGCTTTGCCTTGACAATCCGGCGTGCTACGATTGGATGTGAGGTTGCTGCATTATAGCCGATGTTGAAAATCACCTCGGCATTCTCAATCTCCGGTACGCCAAGCGACATCGCGCCCTCACCGATGGATGCCTGACAGCCTGCTACGGATGCAGCATGACAGACACGGGCACAGTGATCGATGTTATTGGTTCCTACACAGGCACGTATGAATTTCTGCATCAGATAGCCTGCCTCATTTCCAGGTCCTCTGGCAGACGCAGTTCCCATGATGGCATCTGCTCCGTATTCTTCCTTGATTCTGTTCAGGTTGTCTGCAACAAACCGAATGGCTTCATCCCACTCTACCTCTTCTAGCGGACTGCTTTTTCCGTTTCTTCGAATCATTGGTTTCCGGATACGTTTCGTCAGAATCTGTGGGTCATTCAGATAATCCCAGCCATAGAAGCCCTTCAGACACAGCTTGCCCTCGTTGGTTCTTCCGTCAAGTGCTTTTGCTTCCAGTATTTTGTTGGCTTCCGTATCCACGACCATACCGATCTGGCAGCCGCTTGCACAATATGCGCAGGTTGTCTGTACTTCCTTGATTGCCATATTATTGCCCTCCTTTTCGATACGTGGTATGTAAAAGATGATGTGCCTTCTCACTGTTCGGTTTTTCCAGATAATCTGCATACAGCTTTTGTATGCTTGGATTCTCATGGGATTTTCTGAGCGGCAGCTTCTCGTCATAGGACAGGATTGCGGCACGTCTGTTGGCATATGCCTCCACCCGGTCTGCATCTAATAATAGCTTCGGCTGTCCGCCTCCACTGACGCAGCCCTCCGGACATGTCATAACCTCGATAAAATGTAGGTCACAGGTTCCCTTTGCCACCTGCTCCAGTACCTCTATAATATCCGTAAGTCCTGAAATAATGCCGACCTTCAAGGTCAGATCTCCTGCCTGTACCTTTGCTGTTCTGTGTCCCTTCGTTCCGCGTACATCCGTCACATCCACACACGGAATCTGCTGACCGGTAATCAGCTCGTAGCCTGTACGGATGGCGGCTTCCATGACTCCACCTGTGACTCCGAAGATGACGCCTGCTCCGGTATAATCACCAAGCGGCTGGTCAAATGTCTCCTCAGGCAGAGCATCAAAGTCAATCCCCTGTTCCTTGATCAGCCAGACCAGTTCTCTGGTCGTCAATACCACATCTACGTCCTGATACCCGCTGTCCTGCATCTCGGGACGGCTGCATTCAAATTCCTTACTGGTGCAGGGCATCACTGATACGCTGTAGATGTCGGCCGGATTCAGACCGTTTTGGTTTGCTCCGTAAGTCTTCTGCACAGCCCCCTGCATCTGCTGTGGGCTCTTGCAGCTGGACAGATGGTCTGTCAGCTCCGGATAGGTACGCTCTATGAACTGTACCCATGCCGGACAGCAGGAGGTAAACATCGGCAGCACACCGCCTTCTGTTACCCGTCTGATCAGTTCCGTGCCTTCCTCCATAATTGTCAGGTCTGCGGCAAAATCGGTATCATATACATAGTCAAAGCCAAGTCTTCTCAGTGCTGCAGCTAACTTCCCCGGTGCCAATGTTCCGAGCGGCATACCAAAGTCCTCTGCGACTGCAACTCTGACGGCAGGTGCACACTGAACCATTGTCTTCTTCTCCGGATTCTGCAAGGCTTCCTTCACTTCGCGCAGATGGCATACATTATAAGCGGCAAAGAGCGGTTCCCGTACCGATGCAGGGATGCCGCGTTCTTCCTTAATCTGCTCATACAATGCCAGGTCATGATCTATTAGAGATACATAGGATTTGCAGGTCTGCACGCACTGACCACACTTGATACACATGGTCTCATTGATCTTCTGCGGTTTTCCATGCTCTCCTTCTATTGCATATGCCGGACAGGTCTTGACGCACTCCTGACAGCCGGTACATAGTCTTTCATCGATTTGTATTACCTTCATGTCATTGTCCTCCTGTCTATCCTTTGATACCGCTCAGGATTCTTGCGGCTTTTTGTCTTTTATTATCTGTTTCCTCTTTCAATTCCACGATACGAAGTGCTTCCTGTTTGCAGGCACGTACACACGCCGGCCCCTTGGGATTATCAATACAGCAGTCGCACTTAGAGGCAATCTTTCTGTTGTCATCACTATCCGGCTGTTTCTCGATCAATCCATTTCTGATGGACGGCAGTATCTCGATTGCTCCGAACGGACATGCCATCACACAGTCCTTACAGCCCGTGCATTTTCCCTCATTGACGACAATCTGATTGTTTTTCCTTTCAATCGCATGCAATGTACATGCCAGCATACAGGGAGCATCCTCACAATGTCTGCACTGTACGGGGGTACAGATTCCCTCTCCACGCGTCAGATACAGTCTCGGAAGAATCGGTGTGCTGACTGTTCCCACTGTCTGTCCGACATGATTTGTCTTCCTGTTATGCTCTGTAAAGCACGCTACCTCGCATGCCCTGCAGCCTACACACTTTTCCGGGTCAGCTGCCACAAATCTCTGTAGTTCCTTTTCCATGCCTTATCCTCCTTGCAACATCCTGTATATTCTGATTTATAATTCTTCTGTGATATACCGTTTCATCCACCGTGCCGCCTGTTCATACTCTGTCAGTCCAAAATGCGGCAGTTTCTGCTCTAGGTCCGCCGTAAAGTCAGCGCATACCGCTAACAGCCTGCCTCCATGCACAACTGTTTCCTTAGAAACAGCCTGTCTCATAATCTCAATCTTGTCATAGTCCGAGTTTTTCAGCCCTTCCACAAGAATCAAATCCAGTGGCTGCTTCTGCAAAGTCAAAAGCCGGTTCTTCACCATTTCAAACTGAGATTCTTCCTGCTCAATATAATAAGCCTGCCGTCTGTCTGAATAAATTGCCGTTGTACCTGCTCCTGCTGCATGCATCCTGGCGCTGTCTGTTCCCGGTACATCCGGTATAAAATCATGCCCGTCATGCTTGATGACACCAACGCGAAGCTTTTCATTCAGAAGGAATGGCAATAATCCCTCTATGAATGTGGTTTTTCCTGCGTTTTTACGCCCACAGATGCATATCACCGGAACATCAACACCTTGTCTCTCCTGCAAGCGTCGTAAATCAAACAGTTCTACAGCCTGTACGACTGTGCCTGCTTTCAGCGGTCCGCTTTCCGCCGGAATGTCAATCATACAATTACAGCCAATCATGGAATACAATGAACCCGAGGAATGATTATCCGGGATGCGGATCCCGTCTTCCATATGCTGTGCCCTGATAAAACGTCTTCTATCAATTGTTTGCTTAGGAAAATCATTCAGCAGAATCGCATTGAATTGATGATGTTTGAAGTTATGTAAACCTGTCATTTTTAATAGTCCTGAAACAGCCAGTAATTCAAATGTTGCTATGGCAGCAAATGGATTGCCGGATAGACAGAATACTAATTTGTTCTGATATACAGCACTTAACATAGGTGTTCCCGGCTTGATGTCCACGCCATGGAATAACACCTTTGCACCCAGCTGCTTCATAACCTCCGGTATATAATCCTTCTCTCCGACAGATACGCCGCCTGTTGTAATAATGGCATCATAATCGGCGGTCAGTTCCTGTATTTTTTCTTGTATCAGATGCTTCTCATCTGAGATATGAAAAATATCTGCATCCATACCCAGTTCTGTCAGCCGCAGCGCAAGCATGGAGCCATTTGAATCATAAATCTTACCCTGCATCTCCTGCTCCGGCTCTCTGTTTGACTCCGGACTTTCGTCTATATCTGAGATCAGTTCAGTTCCAGTTGTCAGCACTGCTATCCGTATACGGGCATATACCTTCACCCGAAAGAACCCCTGACCGGCAAGTACTGCACCATGTGCCGGAGTCATTACAGTTCCCTGTCTGATAATCACCGAACCCTTCCTGATATCCTCTCCCTGCCTGCAGATATTCTGCTGTGATTTGACGCAGGCAAATATCCGGCATTTGGATTCCTGCACAGCTTCTGTATCTTCCTGTCGTATGACACAGTCTGCACCCTTTGGCAGCATCGCTCCGGTCATGATTCTGACCGCCTGTCCCCGTTCGACTGTCTGTTTTGGTATATCGCCTGCATATATAGTCTCAATGACAGATAACTCCACAGGCTGTTCTCTGGATGCTGTTACGATGTCCGCACTGCATAGTGCATATCCGTCTAACGGCGAACGGTCAAAGGGCGGCTGGTCAGTCACTGCCTGATAATCCCTTGCAGCAATGCGGTCAAGTGCCCTCGTCAGTTCCACCTCTTCTGTTGTTTGCACACTTACTGTATTCTCTATGATGAGTGCTTCTGCCTCTTCTAATGAGATCATTTTTCGCATGGATAATCCTCTGGTGTATTGACATTTCTAAACCATTCATCTGACAGCTGATATGGATTGGTCTGCAGATAACGTGTTCTGACTCTGTCCAACAGAGCCTGCAGCTTATAGCACTTTTCCTCAATCATCTGCTCAATCACAGGCAGACAACTGATTCTGTACATGCCGCAGAGCGTCTGCACACGCCCGTCTCCGGTTCTGAACACGGTAATATCTGTGTGATCATCAGCCTCCTGTAGCAGTGTCTCCGTGATACTTCTATTATACAATGGCATATCGCATGCCACAAGCAGCAATCTGACACAGCCATCGTTTCCTGCTCTGCGTAACAATGCCTCCAGACCGCCTAACGGACCAATCTGCCCGATCCCGTCCGGCACGATGACTGCCCGCTCACAATACTGTCTGATATCCTCCGGATTTCGATTGTAGGACAGATACTGCGGCATTGTTACCGGAAGCTGCCCTTGTATCTGACTTAGGAATGTCTTTCCCTGATATGTGAGTCTCGACTTATCCACACCGCCGATTCTTGTTGCCATCCCACCGGCTAACACTGCGCAGCCCGTCAGCGTCGGATATAGATTAACACGTTTCCCATTTGCAAAGCCATAGACCAGAACCCCGTACTTTTCTGCCAAAGAGAGAGCCGCATCCGTCGGTGCAGAACGTGAAATGACGCAGGGAATACCGGTTCTGATCACTCGTTCCATATAGCCTACCGGAAGCCGCCCTGTCGTACACAGATAAAATTTTGATAAATCAGCTCCTGCTATAACTGCGCTACCAACCGCCTTGTATAATGCATAGTAGCGGCTGATATCCTCACCTAGAAACTGTGGTTTCATAACTGCTTCCGGCTGACCCACAGCTTCTGCAGTTTCATCCTCTCCATACATCCTGAACAATCCTGCGGCATGGATACAGCCTGTCTCTTCAAATGCCTTCGAAGCATGCAGCAGCGCATCCATACAGGACATGACATACACAGCTCTTTTATCCGTTTCTCCGTCTTGGCAAGCTGCTCCAATCTGTGTCAGTCCACGTGCTTCCCGGTTCAGCGATATATTTAATTTTGCTGTATATACGCCATCTTCCATTTTGTATATATCAAAAGGAACCCCCTGTTGTTCCTGAGAGTTCGCCCATCCGTTTACATATAAATAACCAATCACCAGCTCACGTAAGTCCTGTGGTGTACATGATAACTCTGTTAAAAAATCATCATTCACATAGATGCGAAGCAGCACCTCTGCTGCTATCGCATCCATAGTCTGTTGATATTCACCTGCTGCATTGAATTTTATAATGAATCTGTCTGTGTTCAAAGCATTCCCTCACTGTATGTATTGAGCCTGTTCTCTCTTATTGATTCCTTACCTCCGGCTGATATTCTGAGCCGTCAAATCCCAGAATCATCAAAAAGATACCTGTCAAAAGCAACAGACCGATTGCGAACCCGACTCCATGTCCAAAAGCCTTGGCAAGCTTCACCCACGCTTTGATGACCAATACGAGTGAAATCAGCATTGCAATTGTATAAAGGATAATGAGAATCCCAAATTTTCCGCCGGACATAAAGTATAGCACAATACCGACTATACCAGCAAGACTGCCGAGCCAGAAAAATATCGGCTTCCAGCAGATTTTATACAGTACATGATAATTGTAAAGCGGAATGATTGCCTTCCAACCCTTCTCTCCTGCTTTCACAAATACCTTCCACATACCGACGAGCATTAATACCGTCATAATCAGATTGATGACAGAAAAAGTACTTCCCATAAATTCGATAAAACGGACAATTGAATGATTCATTTCTATTTCCTCCTATTTGATGTGTGATGTATGCTAAACGTGTATCATTAAAACTCCAATTCTCTATTGCGAAATACCAGTACGGAAATCAGATAGCCTGATAGCATGTAAACCAGTATCCCCAGAAACAGTTTGAGTCTGAAATCTCCAACTGCAAGATATGTCTCAAATGAACTCAGCACATTTCTGAGTGTCATCATATTGATATGAGAAGAAGACAGTGCAGGAATATCAAAAATCCGATCAATCCCAAATGAAACTAATCCGCTTGACAAAATCAGATATACAAATCCGGACAGTCCAACGGTCTGCGTATAGAAAATGAGTATCATGGTCAGACCGGTATAGCTGATGACAGAGAGCCATGTTACAAAAAAGATACCCAGAAGCTCCCATACCTGTTCTCCTATGAGATTGGCATGAAAGATTCCGCCCATCACGAAGGCCAAAATGATCATCACGAACAAATTGATAAAGGTCAGTACCATGATTTCGATGTACTTACTGAGAATCACCTTCGCTCTGGATATCCCGATTCCGATGGCAACCTGCATCGTCTTTGTCTTAAAGTCATCTGCAAATACCGCAATAACCATCACCAGCCCCATGAACACCACCATAAATTGGAGCAGTGTTCTGATATTGGCTATGAAGGAAACAGAATTCCAATCTCCATTATATGTCACAAGAATGACAATCAGCAGAAAACCCAGCAGACATACCTCTGCAATCAAAAGAGGAATCCGTATCAAAATTCTTCTCAAATCCGCGATTATATAATTATTCATCTTCATTCCCTCCCAACAACTTGAAATAGAACTCTTCCAGACTGTTTGCATCCTGCTTCTCTTCCAAAATCTCTACGCCTGCCTCCTCGAGTGCTTTTCTTGCACGCTCCAGATCCGATACCGTGATGCGTACCGCATCCTCCTTCTTCTGCAGCTCTTCTCTCGTAATGACCCTCACTAATGTTCCCTCATTGATAATTCCGAAACGATGCGCGGTGTTCTGTAACTCGCCCAGTATATGTGAAGATACGATGACCGTCATTCCATAATCACCATTTAGTTTCTGTATCAGCTTTCGTACATCTGCAATTCCCTGCGGATCTAATCCGTTTGTAGGCTCATCCAGAATCAGAACATCCGGATTGCCCAGAATGGCATTGGCAATTCCAAGCCGCTGTTTCATTCCCATGGAATAATTCTTATAGGTACTCTTCACCTGATCCAGTTCTACGATTTTCAGGACACGTTCCACTTCCTTTTTGTCCCGAATGCCCTTCAGAACACGATAGTATTCAAGATTCTGTCTTGCTGTCATATAGCTGAAAAAGTTAGAGCCAATCAGGAAGCCAATCTTTTTCCTGAATGCCGTGTTATTCTTTTGATTTTCAAGCTGTATACTTCCCTTTTCATACTCTGAAAGGCCAAGTAAGATTTTGAATAATGTCGTTTTACCGGCTCCGTTTTTACCAATCAGACCATAAATATCTCCACGGTTGATTTCCAGATTCACATCTCTCAGAACCTTATGCTTCCCATAACTTTTCTCGATTTCCTTCATGGATATAACAGCTTCTGCCATAGTCCGGTCTCCTTTTCTGATTCAATTTAGATGATATGATTTACCATACCAGGATTCTCTTCTCCGGTGCAAGATACATACCGTCTCCCGGCTGTATGTCAAAGGTCTCATAAAACTCGTCAAATTGCTGCAGGGTTACATTTGCTCTCAGGAAGCCTAACGGATGCTCATTCATTGCGGCCGCTCTTTCCCTCTCATAGGTATCCTTGGTTCCCCACATCTGCGCATATGAGATGAAAAACTTCTCATAATCAAAATCCGGCTGTTCTGACGCAAGCGCCAGCATACATTTAACCGCTCCCATATCGGCGATTGCCTCTCCCTTGACGTTCACTCCACTATAGACAGTTGCTCCTGGATAAGGTGTAATGACGTTGTAGAACTTCTCTACCTTTGAAGTTTTTAATTTAAATGCCTGAAAGTCCTCCTGACTCCACCAGGAGAGTTTTCTGCCGCTCTGATCATATTTAGCACCATTATCATCAAAACCATGTGTGATTTCATGTCCGATAATACAGCCTATTCTCCCAAGATTCTGCTCATAATCAGCATCCTCCAGATATAGAAAATCGTCTGCTAAAAAGCCGGAACAGATATTGATGGAATTATCATTACACAGATATCCCGCATTTACCAAAGTGGTAGGGAACATCCCCAGATTCCATTCTGATCGGTCTACAGGCTGGTCTGCCTTAAGTGACATCTGTCTTTTCTTAAATGCATTGATACATGACACTGCATCTACCAGATTCCCCTGTTCCGTCATTGGAATACTAAGCAGAGAATAGTCAGGCATCTGATCCGGATATATGGCATGGATACTCATATGATCCAGCTTCTCTACAGCCTTTTCCTTTCCCTCCTCCGACAACCAGTCGGAGGCAGTCAACATTTTTCTATAGTAATCAATGGCATCCTCTGCCATACCTGTTATGTCATCCTTTTGCTTCTGACTGCAATACCGGGCGACATATACTTCCTCCAGTGGAACGCGCATATACTTATCTACATAGTCATTCAGCAGCAGATCTACTTCCGTGTCCGCCTGTGTCTCTTCTGTCGGTTCATCACTCTCATCCTGTTCTGTCTGCGTCTGATAACCTCCCTGCTTAAGAACTGTCTCAAAGGAATCACGGTCTAACAGATACATGGCTTCATTCAAGGTATGTACCAGATAATAAGCCTTCATCTCCTCCAGATATTTCTCCTGATACAGCTTTCCGACGCTGCTTACATAGAAGGGTTCATAGACTGTATAGCTTTCGACCTGATCCAGACCATATTCCTTCAAAAGCTCCATAAGCGGATAATCACCTGCAAGCTGCTTTAGTTCCTTGCGTGAATAGCTATTATCCGCCTGCCTTAAATATGTATCCATGTCTGTCTCATCTATATTCTTCCGGTCTCTCGTCAGCCGGAATTCAAATTGATATGCATCCTTAATGTATTGGTCTATGACGTTCTTCTCATACCCAAGCCGTGATAAAAGCATACGGACATTTTCATTACTGTAGCCCTTCTTCAGGCTGCCTTTCTTGCCGATACTGCGGTACTGCTGCGGTGTCCCCATAATGAGCGGAGCATCAGCAGTAATCGTAGCCCTATAGATATGCTCTCCGGATAGTGCATCTGCCACCTCGATTCCTACCAGATTCTCCTGAATCAGATTATCTCCATTCCGATTCAGTAAGTAGGCCGTCATATCCTCTAATGAACCAATCCTCTCAATTGCCTCCACATATGGTCTGACAGGCTCTGCACCTGATTGATTTCTCTGCTCCCAATCACCTGCAAGCTCTGCGAATCTGATCAACTGCTCCTGCGTGTGAACCAGTTGAGCCTCGCTCATACCGATTTCATTTTCACCGTTTAGATTGCCTTCATCCTTGATCAGAGCCAGTTTTCTCTGTCTCACCTGCTCATCCGTATCTGAAAAATGTGTGATATAGGGCTTCTCCTTTGTAAGCTTTGTATCTAACAACCATTCCTTATTAATCGCAGTATAGAAATCATCCTGTATACTTGTCGGTGTATCTGCATCAATGGCACCTTCAATATCAGAATTAATCCATTTTGAATCTGATGAAATGGTGGCTCCCGTCACAACGGGCTGCGGCTTCATAATATAATCCATCACCTTCGTAGAATCCAAATCACACCCGGTCAGCACACTCATAACCGGTACTATGATCAAGATTCTTTTCAGACATTTTCCTGCTTTGGTCATCGGCGTTCTCCTTTTTTCTTTGAGTATACGAAAACAATGACAACAAATGACTACAAAAAAGCCTCAATTTATTGAAAAATTGAGGCTGTTAACTCTGCTGTAATCATCTCCGCCCAGGAATACTGCAGCATGAACTCTCCGTGAAAGCTGTTCAGTGCCGTACTGTCACCTGCAAGCATCATATAGTAATCACAGTCAAAGGCATCCGGTACAACTGCCATGGCATTTCTGGAGACACTTAAGAGATGGCTGATTCCATACTCATCTAAGGTCTTAATCAGGTCATGCCGGATCACGGATAACTGTTTCTGGCGGGAACGGTCATAGATGCCGTCCTCCCACAGAATATTTGCAATTTCGGACATAGATGCAAGATTGCCCTGTCGGCTTACAAGGTATGCCAGAACTTCCATAGACTTGGTTCTTAAGAAGCTGACAACCGTTCCGTTATGCCTGACTTCGAAATTTCCAAAGCAACGGATGGATATCGGTTTTGCAGGCTTTGTCCGTTCAGGCGGGCAGCGTAGATTCTGCAGTTCATTTAATATATCTTCCCTTGTCACAGGCTTTGTCAGATAACCGCTCGGCCGAAGTGTATAGGCGTCTAGTGCATATTGAGAAAAGCCTGTCACAAAAATAATATTGACCTTCGGATAGACCATTTTGATTCGTTTTGCCAGTTCCAGACCATTCAAATCAGACATTTCAATATCCAGAAATGCGACATCCGGACAAATTGCATTTTTCTTAAGGTCTTCCATCAGATCACTTACTTCACCATAGCTATGAAGAACTGCGTCCGGTACCGCCTCTCTGACAGCTCTAGTCAGTGCATGCAGCGCAAAAGCTTCATCATCAACAGCAATCACATTCATGCGCTTCTTCCTCCCTTTGGAATGGTAATTCTTGCAGTCGTACCGACATTCTCCCTGCTTTCGATGTCCAATTCTCCATCACACATCTCCTGCAGTCTTCTTCTGACATTGGAAATTCCAATATGGGTTCTTCCGTCCTCTTTTGTCTGGCAGACATCGAATCCGACCCCATCATCGCTAATGATAATCTCATATTCTGTGGGAGCTTCCTCTGTGGTTATTCTAATCGTACCGCCGCCCTTTTGTTTTGTCACTCCATAGCGAACTGCATTTTCAACAATCGGCTGCAGCGAAAGTGCCGGTATCATAAAAGCAGTCGTCTGAATCTCCCATTCAACATGCAGTTTATCTCCGAAACGTTTTTGCTCCAGAGCCAGATAGTTTTCGGTATGCTCGATTTCCTTCGAAAAGGGTATCGGGACATCTGTACTCAGAGAATCCAGATTGCCGCGCAGAAACCTGGAGAATTCTATGGTTGCCTGTTCAGCCTCCTTTGGATTGATCACGCACAGCTCCTGAATGACCAATAATGCATTGAACAGAAAATGCGGCTGGATCTGGCTGAGCATAATGGCGATTCTATTCTGCGCAAGCTCCTGCTCCTTCTTTCTCAGCTCTCTGCTTTGGTTCATATAGATGAGTATACAGACCCATATAATCGAAATCGTGGAGGCAATATAAATAGGGGTAACATCCCATATCGTTTCAATCTGTGCGGCAAAAACCATAAATACGCCATAGGATAAAAAGCCAAGTTCCTCTTTCAGTTCCAGATACCTGCTATGGCAAAGAATGAAGACAATATTGGCAAAAAGAATGATATACCAGATTGCTTTATGTATCCATAAATAAGGTCCGTTGCAATATACTCCCGCCTCATTAATGTAATAAAACATTCCGTTATAATTCAGCAGATAAAACAAAGCCGCCAGAGTATTTAAGCATGCCATTGCGTGAGCTATTTTAATCGTAACAGGCCTTCTGACTGCTATATAAAATACAATACAGTATGTAAAAGCTGTCATCATGAAGCACCATGATATATTCGAAACAGCACTCAGTACTTTGACGACAGGGACATAGTGGGGAATGTCCACTATAAACCATAGAATTCCGTCGGATGCCTGCATAATCGCATGACTTGCAAGCACTGCTATCATACTCTTTCCAATTGTCGTTTTCATGCTCTCAGAACATAGAAATCCAATTAAAAGAACAACCGAAATCAGAGCGGCAAATAATTCAATTCCGCCGCTCAGAGTCACCAAAGGATGCAGATGCTCAACAATTTGTTCCAAGTGTATTTACCTTTCTGATGAGTTGATCATGCCGGATATCGTCTGCGAACCTCGTTCCGGATAAATAAATATGTTCAAATTCGCACTGTATCATTTCATGTTCAATCAACGTCATGATATCCACATCTCCCGACTGAAACAGCATTTGATTCTTCGTTTCATTCAGATGTGTAATCAGAAGTGACCGCTTGACCGGATATACACATTTCCTGCTATCCTCCCGTATCGCTTCCAGAAAGTCATCAACATCCTTCCAACGTGAGTAACGCAGGCTTCCCTGCCACCGGTTGTGTACATTAGTCTCATCCATGATTTTCTGCTCTCCCAGTAAATCACTGTTCTCATATGCAAGCGGACCTGCACCATGCTTTGTAACATAGCTGCGTGTCACATAAATCACCTCATCCAGCCTCAGATTGACTGCATCCAGAATACGTAGTACATTGGTCAGACCGGTTCTGGAGGCTGTCACATGCGGCCAGTTCTTTTCATATTCCGAATCCAGACGCAGTCCCTGCGCTCCCTCAAATATGATTGTATCATAATCCGCGAAAAGCTCCTTTGTATCATCCACAACTGTTATATATCGAAAATTATGAATAACGGCTTCTGCGAAGTTGTAGAGAACGGCTTCATCATTTAACAGTTCAAAATATTCATTTTGAACCGGGAAGTCCAACATCATTTCATGCAGTCTGCAAAGCGAGTATTCCTTCCTGATTCGCTTTAGTTCCTGAAACAGAGCGTCAACCGAGTATACTTTTAATTGGTCAAGCGTTATGCCAAAGCCGGCATTTTTCCTAAGGTCTGCCTCGTTGATTCCCATTCCGCAGCTTCCGTGACACTGTTCCCCTCTCCCGGATTCAAGGAGCATATTGATTAAAATATCATCAATGGTCGTCATACAGGAAAGCCCGGACGCATAAATATCCGGAATCATCCCAGACAGGCTGCAGAAGCTCTGTACTTCCTCCTCCAGCTTATACATATCCGGGAAAAAGCTGTCTGCCCAATAAGTGCAGGTCCCCCGAAAGGAACCGGAACCAAGCTCATGAAATACGAATCTCTTTTCACCTATTTCCACGGTATGGCCTGCCTGCGCGCCGCCATTATGACGTACGACAAGTACTTTACCGGACCGTGATGCCAGGTAATCTGTCGCAAGTCCCTTCCCCTCGTCACCGTAATTACTTCCGATTACGGAATAAACCATCAAATATACCCCTCTTTTTTGTAATTTCATTCGCTAAGGAACTATTAAATATACCGGATGTCTTCTCCTCTGTCGGAGTATAACCCAGTTCCCAAAAATCTTCGATTGCAGTGCGAACAATCTCCTGTTTCTCAATCGGAATCTGCTCCAGAGCGTCCTGTCTGCTCACACCATTCAGCAATTGAATGCAGGCAACGATTACATCTGCAAGTAAACCGATATTCTTCGCCCGAAGCTTCACGACACGTCCCGGTAATGCTTCCTTCCAGCCATGATAGGAGGCACCATAACGTACATCTGGTCCATTCGCAAATCTCGCTTCTTCACCAACAACGATATGTACAACCTCATACTGCTCCTGCGCCATAGATAGGGCCTCATCAAAGCTTACGCCTCTCATTTCCTTGTCTGAAAACAATGTTTCTAATTGAGCCGCCGAAATCTGATTCTCACTTCTGTCACATATCTCATCCCCTATACCAATCAGGATTCCTTTCTTTCCTCTCTTGGTAAAGCTGTCTATCTTCGTATGCTTTGCGGCAAAATACCACAGAATATTATCAAATGCACGGGTGTTTCCACCACCCAGCTTAAAATCCAATAGCTGCTCTACCACCCGGATATCAGCCTCAAACTGCGTAATCTGAAGTGGATCTCCCGGGTCAGTGAAAGCCGCGCACATCATATGTGGATTTGTGACAGGCTTCTTGGTAAGAATCTGCATAATCGTCTCATTCAGAGAATTTGTAGCGATTTCATTCGCCAGATAACCCATGGAACCGGTCACGTCAAATCCGATGATAATCGGGGTGGATTTCGGGGAATCTTCGCTATCAAAGGATTCCCTCGCTGCAATAAAACGTGCATTGTATTTATCCTGTACGGTGTCATTTGCAAAGGTCTGATTTGCATTTGCATCTGCGCTTAAGCCTCTGCTGTTTTTCAATCTGTTCCAGTCACTTGCTGTATAGCTTCCCTGTCCCATAAATATTTCTCCTTTTTCTTAAAAATGAATTTCTTTCTTTTGGCCTATGCATAAAAGTGTAATTGATTTCTTCACAACTTTTCGTGCAAGCTCTCCCCACTGTTTCAGAACTTCTTTCTCTTCCATCCCTTTTGCCAGCTGAGCGACACTGATAATCACCTCCGGCAGGTACTGAATTTCTGATTTTGCAATGGTAAGGACCCTGCCCGGAATGATGTCCGAAGCATTCTTCGTGGTATCTCCGATTGTAATGTGAAACAGCTCGTATTTCTCTGATGCAAGCTTTGCCAGCTCTTCAGAGGAAACCGTCACAGCAGACTGATCCCCGAATATTCTTTGAATAGAGTCCGCTCTCAGTTCTTTATGGAAATCAGCATCTCCGATTGTAAAGCAGAAGCCCTTCTGTCTTCTCTTGTTATAGCAGTCAATATCCGTATGCTTATGGGCAAAATACCAGAGCAGTTCATAATCCTCGGGTGAATCACCACCCCCATTTTCCAGCCATAGACCCAGCAGCTGCTCGGCAATACGAATATCCGATTCAAACTGTGTGATCTGCAGAGGTGCAGCGTCGTATGTCGCATCTCCAATGGCAGCAAAGAGAAGCTGCGGATCTCTGATCATATCTGTAGAGTACAGTTTCTGCATCAGCTCATTCAGGGATTCCTTGATAATCTGTGTAGAAAGATAGCCCATGGAGCCGGTGACATCAACACCGATTAAAAGAGGCGTCGAGAAAGGATGCTCTTCTGAATCTCTTGCCTCTCGTTGATCAATGAATTTCGGATCGAATTTCGAATCCATCTCATTACTTGTAAAGATCTGATTGGTGGAACCCGAAGCAATGCTTGGTCTGCTTTCTTTCAATTTTGACCAATCGCCTGCCGTATAACTGCCATATCCCATACTAAGTACATCCTCTCTTATTTTGTTGAAAACTTCGTAAAATTATGACCTCCAAAGCCCTTTTCGATCACATCATCCCATAGTGAGAAATCACTGTAGGCATCTGCCGCAGGACGACCGGAAATAAATCTAACAAACTCTGCCGGAGCATCATCTCTGTATTCTCCTACTACCTGTCCGGCTACCTTACGCAGTGCCAGAAGATCCTTCTGATCTGACACATTTGTTTTTTGATATGCATTCCACCAGCCACCGTACAGATATGCCTCGTGCGTTCTCGGATTGATAAATACTGAATTGACGGAGATGCCGTTATGTACCATCTGACTGAATTCAAAAACACAGCAGATATTCTCTAACCGGGATATGATCCATGCCACATGCTTCGCTCTCAGACTGCCGAGAGCAAATAGGGGATAGACATTCTCCGGCTTCGCAACTGCCACCAGAAGCCCGCCATCTTTTAGGTTCACCCTTGCCTTGACTGTCGGAAAATACTTTCCAAGTCCCTTCAGGTCAGCTGATGGATACTGGAGCATATGAATACCATTTGCTGCCTTGTCTGCTTTATCTATGTCCTTTTGATCAAAGACGAAGATGACACTGTCCTTGGCAACGTATGTATCTACATTGTCTTCCTTGAAATAAAACAGATAGTCAATACTGATTCGGGTATCTGTATCTGAATAGTATACAACAGTTTCCTGATGCGACCATAGGAAACTGTCATCTGCCTGATCTGCTGCAATATCAGCCGAAGCCCGAAGATAATTCAGCATATTCTGACGGAACCTCTTGTAATCCTCAAATTCTGTATCTGAAAAATGCTGCTTCGTCCCGCAATACGGGCAGAACAATTCTCCCTTCAGATCAATTGACATCTCACCACCGCAATTGCTGCACTTTAAACTAATCATTTGAAACCTCCCAAGCTTTTCATGATTTTCCTATCAGCAGTCTCTCATCGCCTTGCGACGAGAACTCTCTGCTGATTATATGATATTGTAATTTGCACCATCTCGCAAGTTTATTTGCTGACTTTTGGGGTATTAGTCAAAGCTTATACGAGACTGATACTCCGGAATTTCCGAACTACAATATAACACGTGATTATCTATATATCTAACGTGTCCATCCTCCATGAATTTCACAGTCAATTTATGCGTAATAGTGGAATCCTCGTATGAAAGCATTTCGCATATTCCATTCACAGTTAAGGTTACAGTTCCATCATCATTTTGTTCGATTGCTGTCACCTCTGGCACAGACATTCCAAAAGCGGTCGGATTGTAATTACTGCAGCCTAATCTTGTCCACTTATAAGTCTGTTTCTCTTCGTCGTATACGGCATAATCTTGTAGTTTCTCTGCTGTGATTGGGAGATAATATGTTATTAAACTTTCAAACTCTTCTTTTGGTATTCCATTTTTATATGTATCCGGATTATATTTCTGTTGATTTTTTACTTCATATAAGTATTCGTATAAACCATTATAATCAATATTCTTCATATTATCAGCATCCCAATCAGAGCATAACAGGTTATTGCCTTGATATCCAAGATGGAACACACATTTTTCTGACATTTTTCTAAACTCTTCATCCATTGGTCTGACCCTGACCAGACAATTTCCGTTAACCACCTCTGTAACATCCGGATATTCCGGTACACACAGCTGATAGCGCAGCCATCCATGTTCTGTGTATTCCCATTTCTGTATTTTCGCATAAGTCATGTATGGAACAACAGGTCTTCTATCATCTGACCACGCTCCCCTGGCTGCAAGAAGATACATATTCTGTCCATCAAATATGTATTTATTTCTTCCAATTTTACCATCAGAATAAACGCAATAAGTAATAGCGGTACCGCTGTTCCCTGCAGCGCATGTGTGTAAAAAATCCTCAAAAGCTTCATAATGATCCAAACTGGAATAACTTTCGGTTGTACCGACACAGTATCCCTCTGCCGCAATTCTATCTGTCATGTTAGTAAGGGCTTCACTCGACAGTACAGTATTGGAGGTATTACCTTTATCTGCGTTTTGATAAATATCCCTTACCAGTTCCAACAGTTTGCAGCAGTCGTTCTCAGCATTCTTCTGCTCCGTGTCTGAAATCACCAGATCATAACCCTTGTCGCGATTCACTCCATCCAGCTTATAATTTTCCAGTTCTGTCTGATTCCCATGAAAGACATTCAAATCGACACATTCTTCCGTTCCATGCATACCAAACAATCTGCCGGTATCAGAATACTGCCAGAAAATCCACTGCCTCCCCAGATTCTTTGGTGGATAATAAACATTCCGTATCCATAATGGATAATCCTTATAATGATCTTTCAGATAACGATTGTATACTTGATAGGTTGTATAGATTGCCGGTTTGGCGTGATACTCTTGTTCTAACAATATAAGTAACTTCTGAAGTTGAGAGGTGACTGTATCTACAGCCGGAGGATTAGTCTCATAATCTCCATAATATTCTATATCGATGACCGGAATCAGTCTCCCATTCAAGTCCCCTACAGTCTGAATAAATAACCTGGCCTGATCCTCTGCCGGACTGTCGAAGCTAAAGAAATGATATGCTCCTGTCGTGATTCCTGCTTGTTTCGCTTGCTCCCAGTTATATAAAAATGTCTCATCCACATAGCCGCTTCCCTCAGTTGCTTTTATGAATGCAAACGTTATGTTCTGATTTTTAATTTGCTTCCAGTCAATCTCACCTTGATAATGAGAGACGTCAATTCCTTTTACAAAATCAGATGATATCAGATACTGATTGATATTGAGTTTCTTTCCTGCAATCATAACCATAAATAGAATCAGCAGAGAAAAAAATAAGATACCTGAAACCAAAAAAATTCTTTTCATTTGACTCTTTTGCATAGTATTCTCCAAATATACCAGTTTTGTATATGCCTTTTCCTCATTTTCTCATATGAAACCTGCTCCATCCCGCAAGTTATTTTGCTGACCTTTCGAGTAACCGTCAAATTGAAAGAAACTTTCGTACCTGTGAGTTGAATTCCATTGCTTCCTCATATGCGGCATGACCGTAATTCTCAAACATATACAATTTGCTATTGCTAATCCGTTCCGCCATTTCTTCTGAGGCCTGCGCCCCTACAATCTGATCCCTTCTGCCGCCTAAGATGAGCGTTGCACACTTCATTTCTGTAAGTCTGTCATATGCATTATGCTTACGACACGAATCAGCCTGTATGATAAAGCGTGAGAAATCCTGTGGCTTCCCGAGCATTCCCATTAACGGATAAATCCATCTATGCGTACGAAGATATGCCTCACTGTATGACTTCTCAGCAGTATCAATCATAAGCTGCTTATAATCTTCGTTCTTAGCTAACTCTATCCAAGAGCCAATCACCTCTTGAACAGTACTGTTCTGCCTTGACAGGGTGACAGCCAATACCAGTTTCTCAATCCGCTCCGGATAATCCAAGGCCAAATATTGTGCAATCATTCCTCCCTGAGATACACCCATGACAGATGCAGTCTGTACTCCCAACGCATCCATTGCAAGCATGACATCATGTGCCATATCTCTTGTGGTATACCCTGTCTCCAGTTCATTGATCCGGCTGAATACATAAACCTTATATTCTGCTGCAAAAGAGCGATACATCCATGCAAAAGGTATCGCGGCACCCTTCACTGTTTTGAGACCATCCCCCAGCCCCGGAAGCATAATCAGATTTCTGCTGCCGGTACCAAAAGATATGTAGTCCATTGTATGCTTTTCAAGTGTGAGCATACCATTTGTCGCATGTAACATCATAGTTCCCTTTCCAAGGCATTTCTACTTCATCCGCTTCTCAAGCAGAAACTGCCCCTCTCCGGTAGTCCATTCACGGGGATTCTCTATCTTCACTACATGAAAGCCCAGCTTATTGACGTAGAAATTATGGTTGCGGTGAGAAAAAATAGGGGTTTCGGTGCGCCAGACACGGGTGTCCGGATATTCTCTTTCGACAAAATCCCATACATCCTTCCCAAGTCCCTTGTTCTCCATAGAACTGTCAATAAAAATCGTGCCCAGGAAATTCTCATGCGTCTTCGGGTTGATCCATAATAATACCATTCCGATTGTCTTGCCCTCACGAATGATTTTGTAGGCTGTAGCTTTCGGATCAAACGCCCACCTTCTGATAAATTCACCGTTATCATAGCCGGGAGGTCCTCCGGGCTCGCCCAGATGAATCATAGAATCCTCATCAAAAGCATTCTTCATAATGGCGGTCAGTTCCTCCACGTCATCCTTAACAACAGTCTCAAAGCTCAAATCCTTGTACGTTTTCATGTTCTTCTCCCTAGATTTTTCCCAGTGTTCCTTTGTCATATAATTCGTATGTCCCACTCTGGTCTCACCCATAAGGGGGACCGGAACATCATCACATGTATGATGATATAGAAATCCCACCTTCTCCTGTACTCTCTTTGACTTCGCATTACCATCGTAGTATCCACACCAGATGATGTTCATGCCGAGTTTTTCGAATCCATATCGAACTAGTTCTCTTGCCGCTTCCGGCATTAATCCTTGCCCCCAGAAGTCTTTCCCAATCCAATAACCAAGTTCACATTCATCGTCCCTGTCTGTCATATCGGTATTGCCTTTCAGACGCAGTTCGATACATCCGATTGCAGTATCATCCGGTTTCAGGCAAATTGCATAACATGCCTTTCCGCAGAAAACATCCTTGATGATACCTCGGCTTTCTTCAATGTTCTTATGCGGCGGCCATCCTGCAATCGGTCCCACATCAGGATTGCTCGCATATCGGAATAAACTTTCTGCATCTTCGTCTCTCCATGGACGTAATACTAATCTTTCAGTCTCTAATTTCATATCATTTCACTCCTAAGTTATTTAATATACTATGCCTTTCTATTTCTCACATAGCTGCATCAGTTTTCTCACTGTATTTGCTGTTCTGATCGTAAGCCTGCTTCCTATATCTGCACTGGCTGTCTTTGACCACCAATTTGTCTTCGCATAATCCTTGCGTGAAAAAGACCAGAATATAGTATCTCTGTAATTCTCTATTTGCTCAAGCTCCCGCTTAGGCTCTCCAATCTCATTATACACTTCCTCATAGGTTGCAGGGGCCATGATGAAAATGAGATTATCGTAGATCTCTTTACTTTCATCTCCCCACCAGTCAGGTGCATGATCGAGAATCTCTTTCAAGGCCTTCGTTGATATTATGTAAACCGGTATGCTCAAATCAAATCGTTCTCGTATCATACTGCCGACCTTCTCTGTGATATCCGCCAAGTTATCCATAACGCTGGAAAAAATCACGTTGCCGCTGTTCAAATAAGTGCTCACATCAGTAAACCCTGCTTCCATAAAACCAGATTTTAATTCCGCCATAGGCACCTTATTCTTCCCACTGATATTGATTCCTCTTAACAAAGCAACGTATTGCTGCATATATTGATCCTCCCTGGAAAAACAGTTATACCCATTATACCCCCTGTGTTGCTTGTTGCAAAGGGTATAACGGGTATAACGAATACGTCTCATGTTTTGATACCCTAATTACCGCAAAGCATTGATCTCCTTCAGAATCTCCGGTGCCCTGCCGCCGACAGACGCTGCCTTCTCATTCCAGTAGGGTTCCGCAATCTCTCTGAATGCCTCACGATCTTCAAATTCAGTTACCAGAGTACCCTCTGCTTCGAATTTTGTATAATATTCTTCTTCTGAGTCCTGGACCCGCTTGTTGAAGTCGCCCTTGAGTTCATCCCATACCTCTAGCATCATTACCCTTGCTTCCTCCGGGAGACCGTCCCAGAACTCCTGATTAACGGATAAAGTACCAAGTGCATACATATGCCGGGTCTTGCAGACATTTCCGGTAATTTTATGATAGCCGCCCTCGTAGATTGCCTGTGCAGGGCAGTCACACGCCTCCACAACTCCCTGCTGAATGGCAGAATACATTTCTGTCATAGCCATGGGTGTAGGAGACATTCCAAGCAGTGTAAATGTATCAATATAGACCTGGCTTTCCGGTGAACGGATGATGAGTCCCTTCATATCCTCCAGGGTACGAAGCGGACGGGTCGATGCAATCACGCGGGCTCCGCTGTAGACCCAGTCCAAAATGTATGTATTGTTGTTTTCAGCCATAGACTGCTCAATCAGCTCACCCGGCTTCCCATAGATACATCTTCCGAGATGCTCATAGCTGTCACAGATCAGAGGTGCATACAGCATGGAAACCTCCGGACACCACGGTTCATATAAGGAAGGTTCTCCGCTCGACATATCAACTGCCCCGAGATCCACCTGCTCAATGATCTCAACGAAGGTTCCGAGTTCGCCTGCCGGATGATAGTCGAATGTGATCTTTCCGTCGGAGCGTTCGGTCACTGCTGCCATCCAGTCCTCAATCATATAATTCATCAGTTCTCCTTCGGGAATGGCGTGTGCATACTTGATTGTTACCGGCTCCATATCTGCAAAGGCTTCCTTACCGGTTGCCGGTGCAGCTCCTTTGCAGCCGGATAGCATTGTAAGAAATAGTACCATGCACATAGTTACCGCTGTTATCTTTTTCATTCTCCCAGCCCTCCGCTCTCTTAGTTTAAATATTTTTTCAGGGTTGCATATAACACTTCACGTACAATCGGCTTTGCCAGATGTTCATTCATCCCGGCAGCATGTGCCTTTTCTACATCCTCCGTAAAGGCATCTGCTGTCATCGCCACAATCGGAATACTCTTAGCCTGTTTATGTGTGCATTGCCGAATCGTTCTGGTCGCATCATATCCATTCATAACCGGCATCTGAATATCCATCAGGATCAGATCAAAATGTCCCTGCTTTGAAGCTTTGAACAGCTCACTTGCAATCTGTCCGTTCTCAGCAATCTCTACATCCAGGCCAACCTTTTCCAGCATCTTCTTAGCCACTTCTTTATTCATCCGGTTGTCTTCCACAAGAAGCACCCGTTTTCCGCTAAAATCATAGCTTTGCTTCATATCCGGTACAGTTCTCACACGGTTTGATACAACCTCCTCTAAGAAATTGTAGAGTGCTGATTGAAAGACAGGCTTTCCAAATACAAAGTCTGCACCGGCACCTATACACAGCTTCCTGGCTTCTGCAAGATCATACGCCATAACCACAATGCGAAGCTTCTTATCATCAAACTCACGGCGAATCTGTGTAACTGCATCTATTGCCGTCAGGTCTGACATCTTCCAGTCAAGCAGACATAAATCAAAGAACTTCTCCTGCTCCTTCTCTTCTCTTAATACATCAAGAGCTTCATTTGCGCTCTCTTTCAGTCTGTAATCGACTCCAAAATTGGAAAGGATCTTACTAATATATTCGCGTTCCTCCCAATTGCTCACTGTCACCAGAATCTTCAGATTCTCAATCTGTGTATAGCTGCGGCATAACTTTTCTGTTGCTGTAGCGAAGGGTATCACAGCCCAAAAGCATGCACCCTCTCCTGCTTTGCTTTCCACTCCTACCTGACCGTTCATAAGCTCTACAAGGCTTTTCGTAATGGAAAGTCCAAGTCCGGTTCCGCTGTATTTACGAGCCTCGTCTCCGCCTGCTCTCTCAAACGGATTGAACAATCTGGGTTTCATATCTTCGCTGATACCACAGCCGGTATCGCTGACACTGAACTTAATTGTTGCGGTATTGTCTGCTTTTTCAACCTGTTCTGCTCTAAGTGTAATCTTGCCGCCGCTAGGTGTAAACTTCACTGCATTTGACAGATAATTCAGTAAGATCTGATTGATTCTGATGAAATCACCAATCAGTATTTCGGAATGAATGTCCTTCAATACTACGCTGAATTCAATGCCCTTTGCGACGCACTGGTCATAATATATGGTAGATAAGGAAGCAATCAGTTTTGTCATGTCAAATTCACTATCGTTCAATTTAATCTTATTGCTTTCGATTGCAGAAATGTCCAGAATATCACTGATGATCTGCAACAGCAGCTTTGAAGAAATATCAATCTTTCCAAGATAATCCTTTAAGACCGGAGGCTCTTCAATGCTGTCTCCTGCAAGTGATGTCAGACCAATCACTGCATTCAGCGGCGTACGAAGTTCATGCGTCATGGTAGACAGGAATCGGCTCTTCGCCTGATTTGCCTTGTCTGCCTCCTCCTGTGCCTGATTGGCAATCTTGATATTATAACTCATGAATCTGCTTAAGAAAAAGACAGCAATCGCATCAACGAAGAACAACACACTAAATAGAACCATAATAAAAAGCGAATAGTTAACGCTTTCATCTTCATGATTAAAGGAGGCAATCGGAACACAGGTGACACTATACCAGTGATTCTCCATGATGGTAACGGCATAGATACAATCATCGCCCTTGTGATTCTTATAAAACAGGTTGGTCGTTGATATACCTTCCTCAGCCGCCGTCAGTATCTGCTCCTGCATTTCCTTTTTCCGGTCAAATGTAAGGTCATTATAATTAACAATATAATCATAGAAATTAACGTTACGGTAATCACTGTTCTTGATGATATAATCTCCGTTTTCGTTAATGAGCACAGCGGACTGACCCTCATACTCATTCTGCATATTATAGGAATCCAGTGCCGTCTCGGAATTGGTCGCCAACAGGAGTGTATACAGTTGCTCTTCACCGCTCACCATCTGCAGTGTCACATGTCGATAAACTGCAAAGCATTTAAGCTTCGTATCAGGATCGGTGAATTCAGGTGTAGAACAGATTCCCTCAAAGTTATCGTCCTGTACATCGGTAAATGATCTGAAAATATCATAATACCCGCTTCCGTACACAATCTCTTTTTTTATGGTTGAATAGCTTCCGTTCCCATCCTGAATTCTTCTGAATGAAATACCGGAATAATCGCCGAAGCTGAGTTCTCCCGTCTTCCCGTATGTTCCGCACAAAACAAGCTGGAACTGTCTGTCCGGATCCGTATTGGCATCCTCCAGATACTTCATGGTTTCAGAATAACTCAGATGATTATTCTCTATGTAGCTGACCATATCATCCAGCTTAATTCCCATACTGTTGATATAAGTATAAGCAGCATTGGCAGAAGCTTTATTCAGACTGTCTACACTACTGACATTTTCATCGAACAGCTTCTTGCTGTAATCCCGGGTGGAAGCAATATAAACAGCACCAATGCACGCAAAAATAAGTACATTGACACACAGAAATGCAATGTAGACCCACGGCTTGATCTGCCAGCTTTTAGAATCAGGTTGTTTCGCTTGTATTTTCATAGTGCAGTCGCCTTATATCCTGTTGTACTCTGAATATTTTCAATTCAGCCCTGATTGCAACGAATTTTGTAAATATTTATATAATTTTATCATGTTGTCACATTCTTTACAATACTAATTTTTCCATAATATTTCTTCTGATTCCTCAATCCATTCAGACCGTTTTAGACAGCAAAAATCTTAACACTATTTATCCTATCCGTAACGATCGGATTCATTTATAATGCAGATGGTCAAATTTTATGTGGAAATGGGTGAATACTATGGAAGGAAGCAGACTGTCTTATTTCAATAACATTATCATTGCAATCATGTTAGTCGTTCTTTTCCTGTGTTCTGTTCCGTACAGGTATGCTCACATTGGATGTGACAGTGCACCGGTCTCTTCCTATCTTTCTTCTGTCAATAAGCCGGCTCATGATATCGGATTATTTCGATTCGCATCGGATAAAGGCATCTCTCTGTTTGAAATAACCGAGACAGAGAAACTTGTTGGCAGTTACAGAAGATCCAGTGTACACTCTATCAATTTATGCATCTATATAACAGTTCTGGCACAACTGTACTTCATTACAATTCATATCGTTCAGCTCTTTTTTAAAAGCGAATATACAAAAAGATTCTCCATGATTTATTACCTGCATCGTTCTGATGGCAAGAAATCCCATTTGTAATACTTTCTGTTGCTGTTATAGTTTATCACCTGAAACATATTGACCGTTAAACAATGCGGTGTGTACTGTCTCAGGCTTATTTCAGTATGTATAGGAAAGGAAAACAAATGAAAGTCACAAAGAAAAGTGTTGTCATTTTGTTCTGTGTCATTATACTTTTAACACTTCTGGCATGGTTCGGACTTGGTGATTCTCTAAAGGGTGTTCGTGAAATTCGATACGGAATCGATATCCGCGGCGGTGTAGAAGCCGTGTTTGAACCGCAGGATGTAACAGAGAAGCCAACCACAGAGCAATTAGAGGCAGCAAGAAATGTCATCGAGAAGCGTCTCGATAACGCCAATATCACGGATCGTGAAGTCACCGTTGATCAGAGTGGAGGCTATATCATTGTCCGATTTCCATGGAAATCCGATGAAGCTGACTTCAATCCAGAGGATGCGATCACGGAGCTTGGAGCCATGGCAAAGCTGACCTTCCGTGATCCTGATGGCAATATCTTAGTTGAAGGCAAGGATCTGAAGAGCAGCACGGCACGTTCCTACGAACAAAACGGAATGACAGAGTATGTGGTTGACCTCTATTTTAATGAAGAAGGGGCAAAGCTCTTCTCTGAAGCAACCGGAAGGCTGATCGGGCAGCCGATCTCTATTTACATGGATGAGACCATGATCTCTGCTCCGACTGTGGAGACACAGATTACAAGCGGTCAGGCTTATATCACCGGTCAGCAGTCCTTCAGTGAAGCAGAAAATCTGTCTGACACCATCAATGCCGGTGCGCTCCCGTTCTCGTTGGCAACTAAGAATTTCAGCACCATAAGCCCTTCCCTCGGGCAGAATGCACTGCAGGTCATGACTTATGCCGGGCTCATCGCATTTCTCTGCGTATGTGCATTTATGCTGATTTATTATAAGTTTCCGGGACTGATCGCCTGCTTTACACTTTTATTGCAGATGGTATTACAGCTTCTGGCCGTATCGGTTCCGCAGTATACCCTGACGCTGCCGGGTATTGCCGGTATCATTCTGTCACTTGGCATGGCAGTGGATGCCAACATCATTATTTCAGAACGCATCTCGGAAGAAATCGCCAAGAGTAAAGGACTCACCTCCGCCGTGACATCCGGATATCAAAATGCATTCTCTTCCGTTCTGGACGGAAATATTACCACTGCAATTGTGGCTGTCATCTTAATGATCTTCGGCTCCGGAACGATGCTCAGCTTTGGATATACACTGCTCATCGGCATGATTGTAAACTGTTTTGTAGGGGTTCAGGTTTCAAAGAGAATGCTGTTATCCTCGCTGCAGTATCCGACCTGGAATCATACAAACTATTTCAGAGAGAAAAAGGAAAGAAAAACGTTCCGGTTCTACGAAAATAAGAAGTACTGTGCCATCATTTCAGGGGCACTCATACTGATTGGAATCATTGCAGTCTTTGCAAAGGGTGTCCGCCCGGATACACAGTTTGTCGGCGGTACGGTACTAGAATACAATGTGGAACAGGCGGTTGATACCGAGGCAGTGGAGAAAGCCGTGAACGCGCAGACCGCACGTCCTGTAACCGTACAGATTACAGACAGCAGAACGGATGCCTCTACCAGACTGGTTCTGACACTTGCCGGAAATGAAGGGCTCACCCCGGAAACACAAAAGGCAATCAGTCAGGCCGTAGGGGAAGCGGTCGGTCAGGCAGAGCTATCGCCCTCCCAAAGCTTCTCGGTAGAACCTTACATCGGAGCAAAGGCACTCAGAAATGCCATTACGGCAGTCATCATATCCTTTATCTGCATTACGCTTTATGTGTGGATACGTTTTTCGGCAATCTCAGGATTGTCCGCAGGGATGATGGCTCTGGTTGCCCTGTTGCATGATGTGGCCATTGTATTTTTTACCTTTGTACTGTTTGGAATACCGATCGGGGACTCCTTTGTGGCTGTAGTCCTTACCATCATCGGGTATTCCATCAACGACACGATTGTCGTATATGACAGGATTCGTGAAAATGCACGTCTGTCGCCAAAGGATGAGCTGGTATCTCTCGTGAATTTCAGCATCACACAGGTCATGGCACGCTCCGTCAATACCTTCGTAACAACAGCCATGTGTATCCTCATCATTCTTGGTGCCTCTGTTATATTCGGAATCACTTCGATCTACCAATTTTCGCTGCCGATGCTGACCGGCCTTGTCAGTGGCTGCTATTCATCCATCTGCATTGCAAGTGTGTTATGGGCAATGTGGAAACTACATGAAAAAAAGAAAGGATAGGAAAACTATGATATCATTACAGGTTATTTTAATCGGAGCTGCAATCTCCTACGGAATCGCACTGTTTATGTGCCTTACATTAAACTGCATCAAAATATTCGGACGTGAGAGAAAGGAAGCATAAGGACGTGAATATCTTAAATCTCTTTCAAGGCATCGGAACGATGTTCGTTCAGTCGCCACAAATTGTTATATGCAGAATCGTATTGATCTTCGCGGGCTTTCTCCTTGTTTACCTCGGAGTGAAGGGAACACTTGAGCCGCTAATCATGGTTCCGATGGGACTTGGAATGTCTGCCGTCAATGCAGGCGTTCTATTTATGGAAAATAATCAGGTGGGCAACCTCATCATAGATCCCCTGCTGACATCAACCGACGATCTGATGAAATATATGCAGATCAACTTTCTCCAGCCAATCTATACACTGACCTTCAGCAATGGTCTGATTGCCTGTCTCGTATTTATGGGCATCGGTATCCTGTGTGACCTTGGCTATGTATTAGAGCATCCCTTTATCAGTATGACACTCGCATTATTTGCAGAAGCTGGTACGATACTCACATACCCGGTTGCGAAGCTAATGGGGCTGAGCGATGGGGCATCTGCCGCCGTATCGATTATAGGAGGCGCTGACGGGCCTATGGTGCTGTTTGCCTCGCTAAAGCTCGCACCGGAATACTTTGTGCCAATCTCTATCGTGGCATATCTATATCTGAGCCTTACATACGGCGGCTATCCATATCTGATCAAGCTGTTCATTCCAAAGGCGCTGCGCGGAAAAACCATTCACTCGCAAAAGCCCGTCAGCAAAATTACATCACGTGAAAAACTGATCTTTGCAGTCATTACAAATGCGGTTCTGTGTCTGCTCTTTCCGGTAGCAGCTCCGTTATTCTTAAGCTTTTTTGTCGGGATTGTCATACGTGAAAGTAAGATTAACGTCTATATTAAGCTGATTGGTGAAGAGTTTCTGTACTTTGCAACCTTCTTCCTCGGTCTGATGTTAGGCGTGCTGTGTGACGCCAGTACACTCTTAAATCCAGATGTGTTCAAGCTTCTGATTCTCGGTATGCTGTCACTGCTGTTATCCGGAATCGGAGGAATTGTCGGCGGATATGTGATCTACTTCATCCGTAAGGGCAACTTCAATCCCGTTGTCGGTATCGCAGGTGTGTCCTGTGTACCTTCCACCGCAAAGGTCGCACAGAAGGAAGTGCAAAAGGTGACTCCTTCTGCAATCGTAATTGATTATGCACTTGGAGCAAATATATGCGGTGTCATAACAACTGCAATCCTGACCGGTATCTATATTACATTACTAAGCTAATTTCTTATATTTATTAATTATCATGGCTGATATGCTATATCTCCTGCTTTTTGCATAAGATAGTTATCAGACTAATACTATGAACTGGGGGTTTTAAAATGGTTTTACTTATTGTAGTCGGATGTGCCTTGTTTTTGATCATGGGATACCTTACATATGGTAAGTTTCTCGCCAAAAAAGTATTTGAACTGGATGATCACAATCCGGTTCCATCACAGGAAATCAACGATGGAGTTGATTATGTTCCTGCAAAGAAGGGAATGCTGATGGGGCAGCACTTCTCAGCAATCGCTGCCGCCGGACCGGTAAACGGACCTATTCTTGCAGCCGTTATGTTCGGCTGGGTACCTGCTCTGATCTGGGTACTGCTTGGATCCATCTTCATCGGCGGTGTTCATGATATGGGAAGTTTGGTTGCTTCTGTCAGACATAAAGCTAAGTCTATATCGGAAGTAGTCAGAGAAAACGTATCACCTCGTGCATGGCTTCTGTTCATGGTCTTTATATGGATTACTCTGGTGTATGTCATTGTCGCATTTACAGACATCACAGCATCCTCCTTTGTCGGTAATGTAGAGCTCGAAAATGGAGACGTTGTTGCAGGTGCTGCAATTGCAAGCTCCTCACTGATGTATCTGATTCTCCCTATTATCATGGGATTACTGATGAGATATGCACGTTTAAAAGAGGGGGTTGCTGTTGCCATATTCCTGCCTCTGGTCGGTGTCGCCATCTGGGCAGGTAAATACCTACCGTTGGCACTTCCGATATCTGATCCCGTATTAGGGCAAAAGGTCTGGGGTGTTATCATTCTAATTTATTGTCTGATTGCAGCTATGGTGCCCATGTGGCTTCTGCTGCAGCCAAGAGGCGCCCTGGGCGGATATTTCCTGTATGCAGCTTTGATTGTAGCCGCAATCGGTGTAGTATTCGGCGGTTATGATATTAAGTATCCTGCTTTTATCAATATCGCAAGTGACGGCAATCTACAGAACAATATTTTTCCTATATTATTTATCACCATCGCTTGCGGTGCCTGCTCTGGCTTTCATGCGCTTGTATCATCAGGTACTACGAGCAAACAGTTATATAAGGAAACCGATGCCAAAGCAGTCGGCTACGGAGCTATGCTGTTAGAGGGCATGGTAGCGGTTATTTCCATTGTATGTGTTATGATTCTCGCAACAGATTCAGAGATGCTGACCAAGGCTCCTAACTTTATCTACGCATCCGGTATCGGCAGCTTTATGGAACTGATTGGGATTCCTGCCGTATTCGGCATCAGCTTTGGTCTGATGGCGTTTACGACATTTGTATATGATACGCTCGATGTCTGTACACGTCTCGGACGCTATATCATTGAGGAGCTGACCGGATGGAAGGATGCTAAGGGTACGATCCTCGGAACCGCATTAACAGCAGGCGTTCCGATCTTCTTCATCTTCCAGACCATGACCGATGCAAAGGGCAACGTCATTCCGGCATGGAAAACCTTCTGGAATACCTTCGGAGCTTCCAACCAGCTGCTCGCGGCTCTGGCTCTTGTAGGAGTTACCATATGGCTCTACAACACCAAACCTGCCTCAAAGGTATGGCTGGTCACGCTGCTGCCCGCAATCTTCATGTTCATCATGTCCAACTGGGCACTGATCATCAGCATTTATGAAGGCTGGGTACTGAAAACAGGACATCCCGCCATTCCGATCGTGTCACTGATCTTGCTGATACTGTCAATTATGGTGGCAGCAGAAACAATTATCTCCGTCGTGAATAAAAAGAAGGTCACAGCTTAGGCAATGAAAGGGTGCATACCATTTTGGAGATGCACCCTTTCATTATCCAAGGCACTCTCGTGTGTCGCATATAATATCTATGAAATACAGACATGTGAAAGAGATTGCATAACACAATTACTGCTTGCAACACCAAATTGCTTATGGATATTCGTGAAGAAGGTCTTGAGGAAGGTCTTGAGATTGGTCTTAGTAAAGGCGAGTCATTAAAATTGATTTCACTGATTCAAAAGAAAATCCAAAAATCAAAAGCCTTGGAAACAATTGCTGATGAAATCGAGGAAACTCCCGACAGCATCCAATCTATCTACGACCTGATCAAGCAACATCCCGAAAAATCAGCAGAAGAAATACTTGAGTGTATGTGTATGGATTGACCTGCTTTCTTCGTATAACTATCAACAATCGAAATACAGCCGACAGGAATTTATTCCGGTCGGCTGCTTAGACTTCATTTAAACAACCTTCCCATTCTTAATCTGAATCAACTGGTCACAATGAACCATCGAGGTCTTTCTGTGAGAAATACTAATGATGGTTCTGTCTGCGCAGGCCTTGTTTAGAATACCGACTACATGCTCCTCCGTTGCAGAATCCAGATTTGCCGTAATCTCATCCAATAACAACACCGGTGGGTCATATACAAGTGCCCTCGCAATAGATAATAACTGTTGCTGTCCGAAGGAAAATCTTCCGCCTGCTCCGTCCATCCCGTCACCGAGCATGGTATGATACCCCTCCGGGAACGCACTGATATAATCATGCAGTCCGACAAACCGGCAGACCGCTGTCACTCTCTCCTCAGACACATCTCGATTTCCAAGTGTAATCTGATCTCGAATATCTCCCGGTACGAACTGGAATCTCTGCTCCACATAACCGAAGATATGGCGTTTGACTCTGTCCGGAATTCTCGCTGCTTCATAGCCGTTAATCAATACATGTCCCTGATCCGGCACCAGAAATCCCATCATCATGTTCATCAGGGTCGTCTTGCCGACGCCTGTACGTCCTGCCAGTGTCACGCTTGTATGGGGCTTTGCCGTAAATGTAATATCATCAATGACCCTGTGCCCTTCCTCATAAGAAAAGATAACATGGTCAAAGGAAACTGCAACTCCGTCTGTCCCACAGATTTCCTCAGATGTCAGCTCTTCATCCTTTTCCTCTTCTGTCATACCAAGGAAGCTGTTAATCCGGTCGATACCGGATAAGCCCTGCTGAATATTCTGAAATTCCATACCCAGTGATTCAATCGGCAGGAGCAGATCCGAAATCAGCTGTAGGGTTGCCGCTAACATACCGGCACTGATTCCGAGTACACCTATATATTGACTGGACAGCAGTACAACCGCCGTAATGGCCAGTGCCTTAATCATCTGGATAATTGGAGCATAGGCTGAATCATAGAAATTGACCTTCTGTCTGGTTGCATAATTATCCCTTAACTTCTGTCCGTATTGTTCTTCCATGTATGTTTCCTTGGCAAAAAGCTTAACCATCTGCACATTCTGGATACTCTCCGTAATATGCCCGCCGACCCTGCCAAGCTGCACCAGATTATTCGTCTGCGCCTTTTTCATATTTCTCTGGAAGGTTCTTGTAACAATATATACAATCGGTATCAAGCACAGTGTCAGAATCGCCAGCTTCCATGAAAAGATACAGATGGAAATCAGGATACCGATAATCTTCAGACCATCAATGACCATACTAATCACACCATCTGCAAAGAGTGTGTTAATGCTCTCCGTGTCAGTGGTGAATCTGGTCGTAATCTCGCCAACGGAATGATCTGTAAAGAAACGGATGGAGATTCTCTCAATCTTAGCCATCATCCTGCTCCTAGTTTCACGAATCACCATCTGACCAATTCCTGTCAATATGAAACCCTTTGCAAAATCCAGTGCACCAATCAGGATCAGAACAACGAGATAAACCGCCACCAGAGTACCTAATCCGTCAGTCACCTTCTGATTCAGGTTGCGGTCGATGATCATACGCAGCAACTGCGCCGGTGTCAGATTGATGGCGACCACAGCTATGATCATAATGGTTAAAACAGCTAATAGTCCAATATGACGTTT
This sequence comes from bacterium, assembly GCA_030539165.1. Lineage (GTDB taxonomy): Bacteria > Bacillota > Clostridia > Lachnospirales > Lachnospiraceae > JAAYYM01. The sequence goes on along the minus strand of JAUNSO010000013.1, from coordinate 16,337 downwards.
CACTACATCCTTCAGTATTTGCTTCATGCTTCTGCCACACCTCCATTCTGGAGTTCACAGAGCATTCTGTAATCCGTATTCTCTTGTAATAATGACTGATGCGTTCCAATCTCAGCCCTGCCCTGATTCAGATAAATCACCCGATCAAGTC
>JAUNSO010000013.1:14214-16086 GCA_030539165.1 bacterium | reverse complement strand
TGATGCGTTCCAATCTCAGCCCTGCCCTGATTCAGATAAATCACCCGATCAAGTCCCGGAAATGCCGCCAATCTGTGCGAAACCAGTACAAACGCACAATCCTGATAGTGTGCATGCAGATTCTCGATAATCCTTTTTTCTGTCTCCATATCAACCGCTGAAAAAGGATCATCCAAAATAATGAGTGGTGCTCTGTGCCACAATGCCCTGGCAAGCGCAATACGAGACTGCTGCCCTCCGCTCAGGCGCACACCGCCATTGCCGACAAGCGTCTCTGTCCCGTTCTCCATCGTCTGCAGATCCACATCGAAGCAGACATCCTTCAGAACCTGTGTTATGTCTCCATCATCCCCAAGGGTAATATTCCGGTAAATGGTATCAGAAAATAGCTCCGAATGATGTCCCTCATAGGAAATCCTCCTGCTTCTCTGGTATTCCGTCATAGAGGAAAGCTGCACTCCATTTAACAAAATGTCTCCGTCATAATGATAGACTCCAGTCAGTACACGTCCCAGAGTCGTCTTACCACACGCTACCGGACCCGTCACACCGACAATCTCTCCGGTCTGTACAGAAAACGTAATATCGTGAAGCAGTTCTTCCTCCGCATCTTCATATCCGAAGGAAACATGACTGCACACAATTTGATACGGTACTTTACCGAGCTCATCCATATCAGTCAGATTGTCTGTCTCATCCATTGTCCGATAGCCAGTACAATACGGCTTCAGCCGTTTCCATGATACAGTTGCCTTCTGGAAGGAATTAAACAACTTCGCTGCCTTGCTCGCCTTGGTTCCGAGTGCCGTGAAAATAGCAATATATGCTGTAAAGGTTCCAATACTCCATACATCACCGATTACCTTCATACCTCCTATGTATAGAATCACTCCGATTCCCAGCATAGAGATTGCATTATAAATGGGCTGCATGGAGGTCTCTATGACATTGGCGCGTACAGATGCCTTCTCTAGAGATTTCAGTTCATCCTCATACTGAGCCTTGCGATCTGCCATGGTTCCCGTAATCCTGTATAGCTTGATGTGTTCAATGTTGCTGTAGGTCAGCTCCGCCACGGTGCTGCTCTGCTTACGTGCTTCCTTGTTAAAGCGTACTACGATGACCTTCAGACGTTCTGCTATGAACATCGCAGCCGGAATCAGGATGCATGCCGCAATCGTCATCTTCCAGTCATAGAGAAACAGAGAAATCATATATCCCGTCATGAGTACGCCGGTATCGAAGACCTCCGTCGTAACCTTACGCATTCCCTCCACACATAAATCCACATCATTGACTGCCTTATTCATCAAATCCCCGGCAGTTTCCTTCACCAGTTCATCATAGGAACGATGCAGAATGTTGTTGTATATAATCCGGCGCATCACAGCGCCTGTCTGATTGGCAAATACACGCACTGAAAAACGCTTGATACCACGGAAGGTCTGTATGACCACAACCAATGCCACAAAAAGGAAAGCCTGATGTATCATAGCATTCCACGTCCTGTCATAGATTACAGTGTCCATGAGTTTCCCCTGAAACACCGGAATCAAAGACATGGAGCCATCAAAAATCAGACCTGATATAATAACAATCAGTATGGTTTTCCATTCTTTTTTCCAGTACTCAGCCATCCTGTCCGGATGCTGCACCGGTGTAAGATTTAACTTTGTAAACATACGATTCCTTCTATTCTGCAAGATCCGGAGCTTCCGTCACCTCATCCGGAATATTATCTAAGATATCCTGCAGACATTTTGCTTTCTCTAACATCTGCATGGTTGCTGCATGAGACCTCGCATAGATTCCATTCCAAAAGTATTCGTCATACTGTTCTCTGTTCGGAAATGCCAGTATAGGCTCTGCAAG
>JAUNSO010000013.1:0-14114 GCA_030539165.1 bacterium | reverse complement strand
CTTCTCTACATCCGATTCTACTCCTGCAAAGAGCTCCAATGCTTTCGCTTGGATATTCTGAGCTTCATAATCTACATACTCATCTGCAATTAAAAATTTCTTCATTTTGTTCTCCAATTCACACACCATAATATACTCTTCTTCATTCTCATCTACAATCTCAAATCCGACCTTCTGATACATTCTGACCGCATAATTTGCCTTTTGTACAGCCAGAGACGCCTGCGAGTAGCCTCTTTCTCGAAGTTCTCCCAGCATGTCCTGCATCATCGCAGTTCCAATGCCTGCACCTCGATATTCTTTATAAAGAGATATTGCAAATGACGGCGTATGGTCATCTACATGTCCATAATCATTCATGATGCGAACCCACACGGCTCCCACGACTTTCCCATCTGTCTCGGCGACCATTCCGATGTCATCCTTTTGGCTTCCAAAATCAGTCAGATAGATTTGTAACTCCGGCTGCTCCAGAATCGACCTTGGAGGCGGTATCACACCCTCCGGCAGGAAAATCGCCTCATATAGAAAGTCTTCCAGAAGGCCATACTCCTGTTTCTTGATTTCCCTAATCGTATATTTCATTTCTTATTTTCCCTCTGTTCATTCATTCTTTTATAAATTTTTCACATAAACCCTGGAATCTTCACCATGAATATCCTTCATCATCTGATAAAATTCATAACCGTATTTTTCATATAATCCGTTATGATTCGTTGAAATGTAGACTTGTCCCACTCCATCTTCTTTCGCTGACTGTTCCGCATATCTTAATAGCTCACCCGCCAAATGCCGTCCCCTGTAAGCAGGAAAGGTATATACCCAACCAATCCATGGAGTCAGTTCTGTAGGCTGAATATCATCCTTTTCAGCAAACGTACAAAAGGAAACCAGCTGTTCTCCGTCTGTCAGCATCAGCACCTTCGTTTTCTCCCCAACCAGTGATTTGAGCTTCTTGTCATTGATGTATTCATATAACATCTGACCTGCTCCCCAATCACTTTCTTTTATTTTCTCAAGCCAATACGCCTGATTGTCAGTGTCATAATAATTGATTATTTCCATGCTGTTGTCCTCTCTGTTTAAAAGAATCGTTTTCCATTTAAAATACTGATATCCAGTTCCTTTGCCCTGTTGTTTTGCTGATAGGGATTTATTTTTTCCACGATACCGTCATGTCTGAAATACGAGCCTGTATTCTTGAACCAGAATGTTTTATCAGCTTGTATGCACTGCTCACGAATCGATAGTATCCAATTGTAATCACACTCACGTGCATCCCTGCCTGTTTCACCACCTACCGAGACATGGTCTACTCCATGAAGATACGGTGTCAGATCTATTTCTTCTAATAAAGGGGCGCAGGCGATAAATCGACGTTTCATCGGATAAGATAAGAACAGCGGAAGTCTGTAATCAGCCATTTTCTGGTTTTCACAGGTACAACCGATATTGACATTATCATATCCTTCGCCCCAATCCTCTGGAAGAGATACCTCAAATCTGTCAATACGCTTTGTCAGTATCAGAAATTCGATGTCCGTTCTCTCTCTGATCATAGCCCAGACTTCTTTACGCCATTCGTCTGCCTCGGGCAAAAAGAAATCAGTTGCAAAGCAGGTTGGCAGAATCTTGTCTCCCTTGATGTTATAATCACCATTTGCCTTTTTTCTGATTGGCCAATCAAATTTATCGGTTTTTAGTACAGTATTTTGTCCATAACGCTTCGCATGCGGCCCATAAAAATAACAATTCTCACATCCCGTACTTGCTTGATAGCATCCAGTCCACGGTTCCCAGTTCATAAACTCTCTCCTTCTCAGTAGTCCCTTTTCAAATCATTATATCGCATATTTCTTTTGTATTACAGTAAAAAACGGACATCCTATCAAATTTGCTTTTTATGTATCTGAAAACATATTGTCATGACTGCACAGGGAACCTATTCTTAAATATATGCGAGTAAATTCTCATAAAACTTTAGTTTGGACTGGCTTTACGGAATTCTCTTCTTTATAATCCACGCTTTTTACATATAATACCATTTCTTGGAGCATTATTAATAAATAGTCCCTTCTGAAATCCAATCAAGTCTCTTTTTAACATATATTTGCATTTTGTTGGATTTCTTCACCTTTCAATTATTGTATGTAATCCATTTTATTAATTATGTATACACATTATGTCTACTTCGCGCTTTATGCAAACTATTATCCTTGCCTGATCCACTTCCATGGGTATATGACTTGACATTTCATTGAAGTACATGATACTTTACAGCAATTACAAAGAAGCGTAGATTGCCATCCACCGAAAATGATGCACTTGCAATCATTCCAAGCGGATTCACCTTTGACAACTCTTCATAGATAAAACATACGCAATTTGAAAATAGTAATTCAAAATAATCCAAAATGCTCAAGCAGTATTTTCAGTCCAATCAAAATCAGTATCAGTCCGCCGGCAAACTCTGCTCTTGCCTTATACTTCGTACCGAATACATTGCCGACCTTCACACCGATGCAGGACAGTATGAATGTCACAATGCCGATGATGATAACTGCTATGATGGTATTGATCCATGCATTGGCTGCAAGTATTCTGACCGGTACACAGGCAAATGTGATACCGACTGCCAGTGCGTCAATACTGGTGGCTACAGCCATTAAGAACATCGTCTTCACATCCAGGTCAGCCTTGGCACACTCCTCTTCTTTGGAAAGTGATTCCCTGATCATATTGCCTCCGATAAGCACAAGCAGGAAAAATGCAATCCACGGAGCAACTGCTTCAATGTATGTTTCAAATCTCGAGCCAAGTATATAACCAATCATCGGCATCAGTGCCTGAAATCCACCAAACCAGACTCCACAGATTGCACCGCTCCTAAAGCTAATCTTCTTCATTGCAAGTCCCTTGCACACTGAAACGGCAAACGCATCCATTGATAATCCCACCGCCAGTAATAATAATTCAATCAATCCCATGTTCATTCCTCCATCGTTTATAATATGAAAGAGCAGATACATTGCTGTATCTGCTCTGATGAATCTCTATCCGGACGCACATACAGCCTGCTGCTGCAATGTGAGTCTCATCAATTAAGGTATACCAGTCTTTCGACAGTCTGTTGATATACCGCACAAAATGCGCCGATTACTCCCTCAAACTATGAAGATGATACCATAGGTGAAAAACAGTGTCAACCATTATCTCTTGGTTTCATTCTAATTTCTCAACAGTGCTGTAGCTGCGTCAAGCGCATCTCCTCTTGTAACAATATCAGGAATCCATCCGGTCGTATCGAAGTCCTCCATTTTGTCATGCAGTACCAGTGTCGGCCCATAGTTGACCGGAATCCCTGTATACTGCAGGTAGATATCTTCTGCATCTATATCGCTGTCCGTAATCATATACCCTGCAGTGTTCGTTCCTATGATTACAACGTTACTGACTGTACTAAGCTTCATTAGGAAATATTCTGCGGCTGCCTTGGTCTTCTGATTTACAAGCACTACGATGGTATTCTCGTAATCATTCCACTTCGCATGATTGTCAATCACAACTGTCTCGCCCGTTCTCGCCTGACCGCCGCGTTCTCTGTCTGCCGTCCAGCCGTTAACCAGTTCCTGATTATCCTGATAAAAATCCACCTCTGAAAAATCACTCAGCTTCTTTGTTTCACTGATTGCCTTCTCAATGTTTTGATTGATTGCGCTATACCTGGTCGCTAACTGCATCTTAGCTTCGCATTTGTCACCCGTCAGATTATACAGGAAGAAGTCTGCAATTTCATTTAACCCGCCTGTGTTATCGCGCAAATCCAAGATAAAAATAGGCTCATCTCTAAGCTTCTTCGCTTCATTGATAAATTCATTTGTCATTTTGACATCATGAAAATCTATGCTCATTCTAGTCAGCGTTGTCACTGGGATACCGTCTTTTTCATAATACTCATGTGACACATCCAGATTATTGTACTGCGGTCCTGCACATACGATGGTCCATACCATATCTAACGTAGACGTTTCCCCATCCTCAGATACAAGCCGAATGCTCTCGGGAAATTCCTCGCCCTCGGCATTCATACAGAACAGCCCGTATACAAGCTTCCCCTGATCATTTACAGTCGGATACACATACTGCTCATCATCAATTCCATCTCCTTCCATGAATGATAACAATTCTTTCATTTTGTTACCTTTATCATAAAAGAAGACTGACACCTTGATAATAGCAAATAGATAATGCTTTCACGCTTTTCGAAAATAGATTGACTATCGTACACTAATACCTTAGAATTTACACACTGTACGGTTATTCCCCCATGCAATCACATATCTGCCTGCACCATAGCTTCCACCGATCATCGTTGCTGAATAGGCGCGGAAAGATTCTGCGACACTGTCCTGGTCGGTCACATCACTGTATGGTCCGCTGTCACGTAGGATCAGTCGGATTGGATCTTCCAGAAAGATATCACACTGAATGATTCCATCCCTTCCCTGATTGCGCTCTACCACCAGCATTTCTGTTTCCTCTATCATCAGCATGATGCGATAAATCTTCTTGGGATCCACCCCTCTTCTCTTCAGATCTGCTTCTACATGATCTACCAGAGACATCACTCCCTCCTGGCTGATCGGCACATCATAAGACAGCTGATGATTCAGCTTATCCAGATTTAATAAATGCGGAAAAGATTTATCATGATGACGATATTTAATGATCAGTGCATCAAGGATAAACGTAACGATACTGCCCAATGACAGACCCAGCCATACACCATTCAGCCCAAACAGCCTCGATAATAACACCCCGAATGCCACAGGCATGATCAGAATCTGCATCGTCATCATTCTCATAGACAGGTAAACTCTCTGAATGGCAAGATAATAGGTCGTATATAACATAGTATACGGGTATACCAGTGCTCCTAACGCAAATAAGCGAATGGCTGATACAGTCGCATCAATATCCGGGATTTCACTGATTCCAAAAAAAGCTGGAATCCATCTTGCAAAGACCAGTAACAGAAAGATCGTCAGTAGTCCTTCCAAGGTTGCCATTCTCTCAGCTGTTTTCATAGATTTCAGAACACCGTACCTGTTTCCTTCCCCGACAAACACGGTTAACAGTACGGACACGGCACTGGAGGGCGCATTAAACACTGTCAGATACAGGTTTTCTATATTCATGATCACAGAGAAGATCAGGATGGAACCACTGCCAAAGTATCGCAGCAGATACAGATTCATAAAAAACTGGAGTGCTGCCGTATACAGATAAGGCATTGCATCCCGTGTTCCGTAATGCATCATTTTATAAATAGACTTCAGCTGAAAACTCCAATGCCAGTGAAACACATTATCCGGCGATCGAAAATAAAAGAGCAGGACTATGATACCGGCCATACAGCCGAGAACGGTGCCAAGTCCGGTACCTCCGATACCAATATACTTCATCAGTACGACAGATGTCACGATATTGACAAGAAGCTTTGCTATCATGGAAATCCCACAGTATCGATCTCCGCCGGCATTCCAGATCGTAGAAAAAAGCAGTTCACCCACCATATGCCACACAGGAAGCAGGCAGATAAACAGATAATAGTCATTCATCATCTGCATGATTTCCGTCGGAACATTTTTATTTCCGAGAATCAGATCCTTGCACAAAAACAGGATCAGCCCCAGCAGCAGACCTGTCACAACAGTCAGCAGAATACCCTGAGAGAAATAACGATTACCGTTCTCGCGGCTGCCTTTTCCCACCTCAAATGCCAGCATGACAGATGTGCCTGCCGAGATCAGACAGGATACAAAGAATATGATAGACAGGTACGGATTCAACAGTGCAAAGGCCTGCAGTGCCTTCTCGCCAATCACCTGTCCTACCAAAAAAAAGTCCAGCAGAGATGTCACATAGGTCACAATCATTGACATCACCGCTATTTTCATATTTCCTAAAAACTTGTCACGTGCAAATGTTTTTTCTCTCACAAATGTTCTGTTCATTGCAGTCACCCTTTGTATTCATTTCTGTGCATATCATAACATTATCCACTATGATTTGTCATTAACAAAGCGCACAAGAACACTTTCTTATACGAAAACAGCGTCCTGCCGAAACAGGACGCCTGACTTCTATATTTCTATGCGGTTGAAATTTTAGGGCTCCAACGATTTTTTCTTAGATACAATGACGGTCTCGGTGTAGCACTCAAAGATCGCATCGGTAGACTCATCTGTCAGTTTAGGTGTCACCAAACTGACAACCGGTACAACTACCAGAGAGGAAAGCATCGCCATCGCTCCGGCTGTGATCGGTGAAGTAAAGCTGAACAGCATATTAGCAACCGTGATACCAATACCTACGATAAAGCTTGCCCATACAGCGCCCTTTGTTGTTTTCCTCCAGTACAGTCCAAAGATAAAGGGACCTAAAAAGGCTCCCGCCAGTGCGCCCCATGAGATACCCATGAGCTGTGCGATGAATGTAGGTGGATTCAAGGCAATCGTTACAGATAAGACAATAAAAAATGCAATAAATATTCTCATGCAGCTCAGCTGCTTTTTCTCACTCATATCCTTGATAATGGTTCCCTTGATCATATCCAGTGTCAGTGTAGAGCTTGAGGTCAGTACCAATGAAGAAAGTGTTGACATGGATGCTGACAGTACGAGAACCACCACGATACCAACCAGTATATCAGGTAATGTAGACAGCATATGAGGCATCAGAGCATCATAGATCATGCCGCCTGTTTCATTATGAACTGACGGATCATCAAATAATCTGACAAAGCTTCCGAGAAAGTAGGATCCTCCGGCTACAATCACTGCAAAAGCAGTTGATATGATGGTTCCGGTTTTGATGGATTCCTCATCCTTGATGGCATAGAATTTATGTACCATCTGCGGCAGTCCCCATGTACCAAGTGATGTCAGAATCACGACGCTCAGCAGATTGACAGGGTCCGGTCCGAAAAAGGATGTAAATGCACCCGGCTGTCCGATGGTCGGTTCGATATCACTCTCAAACTGTGCCAGTTTGCCGATTGCCTCTATAAAGCCACCCTGACCACTCAACACTGCAGCAATGACTGCTACGATACCGATGATCATGATAATTCCCTGAATGAAATCATTGATGGCAGTCGCCATATAGCCCCCGGCAATCACATAGACACCTGTCAGGAGTGCCATAACGATAATACATACTTTATAAGGAATATCAAATGCCATGCTGAACAGTCTGGACAGACCGTTGTATACAGATGCTGTATATGGAATCAGGAATATAAATACAATTGTGGATGCAGCAATTTTCAACGAATGACTTTCAAATCGCTTCCCGAAGAACTCCGGCATCGTTGCGGAAGAAAGATGATTCGTCATGACTCTCGTTCTTCTGCCAAGTACAATCCACGCAAGCAGACTGCCAATCAATGCATTGCCGATACCGATCCATGTGGCTGACATTCCGTATTTCCATCCGAACTGTCCTGCATAGCCTACAAATACCACTGATGAAAAGTAGGATGTACCAAATGCAAAGGCTGTCAGCCAAGGTCCAACCGTACGCCCTCCAAGTACAAAATCATTGACATTGGTTGCATGCCTTCTAGAATAAAAGCCAACTCCGATCATAATGCCAAAGAATACAACGAGTAAAATAAGTTTCAGTATCATGGTGAATTTCCCTCTCTCATTTTCTTTTATTGTTAAAAGAATTTATTGCTTAAACGCTTTAACGCGTTGATGCGCAACGCATTAAAGCAATAATAGCAAAAGAATATCTGATTGTCAAGGGAAAATAAAAAGAAAAAAGGAGACAAAAAAAGCCGCAAAACAAACTGCGGCTTTTTTGATTTTAAGGTTTTGGCAGAGCCTATACCTCGATTACCCATCCTTTAGGGCCTTCTATTCTTCCTAACTGGATACCTGTTACGGTATCGTAAAGCTTCTGGCTTAATTCTCCGATTCCGCCGTCCTTGATCTGAACGACCTTATCTTCCCAGCGAAGATGTCCTACCGGAGAGATTACTGCTGCTGTACCACTGCCCCATACTTCCTCAAGAGATCCGTTATCTGCAGCTTCAAATAGCTCCTGTACGGAAATTCTTCTCTCCTCTACCGGAATACCCCATGATTTACACAGCTCTATACAGGAGTTACGTGTGATACCCGGCAGAATAGAACCATTCAGCATAGGGGTCACAACTGTTCCGTTGATCTTGAAGAAAATATTCATGGCACCTACCTCTTCGATATATTTTCTCTCTACACCATCGAGCCACAGTACCTGTGAATATCCATCATCATGTGCCTTCATCTGAGCAGCCATGCTGGCTACATAGTTGGCGCCTGTCTTAGCTTCACCGACACCACCCTTAACTGCTCTTACATAGTCATCCTCGATCCAGATCTTGACCGGGTTCAGTCCTTCCGGATAATATGCTCCTACAGGAGAGAGAATGATAATGAATTTATAAGTATCTGACGGTCTAACGCCGAGGAACGGGTCTGTTGCAATGATAAAAGGTCTGATATAGAGTGATGTACCCGGTTTTGTCGGAATCCATGCCTTATCGGTTGCTACCACTGCTTTGACTGCCTGTACAAAATCCTCTTCCGGAATCTCCGGAACACAGATTCTTCTGTTGGTGTTATTGGTTCTCTTGGCATTCATATCCGGACGGAATAACAGGATTCTTCCGTCATCTGCTTTATATGCCTTCAATCCTTCGAACATTTCCTGTCCATAGTGAAATACCATGGCAGAAGGATCCAAAGTGATCGGCTGATAAGGAATGACTCGTGGATCATGCCAACCTTTCCCTGTCTCATAGTCCATCTCAAACATATGATCCGTGAAAATGGTTCCGAATGTAAGCGGATTGTCCGCAGTCGGAAGTGGTTTGGGATTGGTTGTTTTTTCAAATCTGATGTCTAACATGATACTTACCTTCCTTTCATACTGTACATTTATTTTCTCATTATTATACTTTTATTTACTGATGTCAAGCCCCAGCATCGTCAGATCATCGAACTGCGGAGCTGCCCCCACAAACCGGTTGACTGCATCATGTACCTTATGCAGTGTCTGTACCGGATCCTCCTCGGGACATTCATTCAGCGCTGCCAGCATCCGGTCATTGCCAAACAGTTCATTTGCACTGTTCGTGGCTTCTGGTACTCCATCTGTATACAGAAACAGTTTATCCCCACTGTTTAGCTGCACCTCATATTGCTGGTATTTCATATTTTCCATACATGCCAGTGCCAGATTGTGTTTTTCACAGATCAGCTCATAGCTGCCGCCCTGATGCATCACTGCCGGGTACTCATGTCCTGCATTTGCATAGGTCAGCTTTCCTGTGGAGATTTCATAGAGACCGAGCCATACTGTTACAAACATGCCCGCCTCGTTTCCTTCACAGAGCTGATTGTTGACCTTTTCCATAACCTGATATGGCTCTATGCCGATCTGTACAGTATTTCTGATAAGTGTCATGGACTTTACCATAAAGAGCGCTGCCGGTATTCCCTTACCGGATACATCCGCGATGGCCAGAGCCAGATGATCTTCATCTACAAAAAAGAAATCATAAAAGTCTCCGCCAATCTCCTTTGCCGGTGTCATGGACGCATAGATGTTAAATTCGTTGCGCTCTGAAAATACCGGTGTAATAGAAGGAAGCATACTCGCCTGGATCTTTGTTGCTGTCTCCAGCTCCTTTTCCAGACGTCTGGCTGCTTCATCAATGTAATACTTCATTGCCTCGACCATCATATTGATACCATTCGACAGAGAATCAAACTCTTCATTGGTTCTGATTTCCACCCTTTCATCCAGATTGCCCTCTGTAATCTGCATCAGGGAATAGTTAATGTCTCTGATATTTTGTACTACCAGTTTATTGAGCAGGTTATAAATCATAGAGAATACAACTGCAAAAAGAAGGATTTCCATGATCAGAATCGTTAAGACCGATACATTTCTAGACAGTGAAACCTCACTTTGCGGCAGGATTGCCATAATGTAATAGCCCTCTGTCGTCATATACATACACACCACATTCACATTGCCGTTGATCTGTACAGAAAAAGGCTTTCCCTCCGGGTGGCTCGTCACGGCATTGATCAGATGTCTGTCATTCAGCTTACCTGTATATCCATTGCCTCCGCTGACTACGTCCCAGTCCTCATCACAGATCAGAATGCCTCCACTGTTGCGAATATGTCTGTTTGTTGATGCATCCTCTAATTGCTCCTTCAGATCCTCCTGAAAAGATTCCGCATCGTATGCCACCTGAATAAATCCGTCTCTCTTCGAAGTCACACCGGCATACTTTCGATACAGACTGCTGTCATAGGAGGTCTGCTGATAAGGCTGCACATACTGACGCTGGCCGTTTAACAATACCAGAAATTCTGCTGACTGCTCGCCCGAAGCCATATCAAATCCAATAAAGTCAGGATAGGTAGACGCATAAATGACGCCATCTGTTCCGATCAGATTAATTTCAGAGACATGGTATTTCTCCGCAATCATACGCAGATATCCACCGTCATTCTGTCTACTTGTCTCTATATCCTCCACCACAAGCCTTGCAATCCGCAGCATATTCTCATCTGATTTTCTCTCGATCTCTGCTTTCAGATCCTCGATATTCAGTCGCAGCAGCCTGTTCGTATCCGTATTAGAGATTCTTGTCTGTATCCAGAAGGTCAGCACTCCGGATATTACAAAAGCAATCAAAACACAGACTGTCAGCCACTTTTGAAAGGTTTGCGATATCTTCTTTTTTCCTGATGAATGATAGTTTTTTTTACTCACACGAATGCTTTCCCTTCTCATGCTGCAGCAATGATTCTCAGCTTCTCACGGATGTATTTCTGAAGCTTCTGTCTCTCATGCTCGGTCAGCCACTCCGATAGACGGGCCGCTGCAACCGGCAGCTTCCACTGCTCGATTTCTGCCTGAGTCATTCCGGTTATCGTTCGATATTCCTTCTCATAGACAGTTCCGATACGACGTTCAACAAAATGCATCACAAACCTCATAACCGGACTTGCATGCATCAGTTCGCCGAATTGCAGCAGTATGCAGGTTCTTGCCGTGTCTGCTGCCGCGTCTCCGGTACACGCTGTCATCCAGTCGATGACAACCGGCTCACCATCCCGCATCATAATATTCCCTGGGTGATAATCAAAATGACAGATCCTGCTGCCCTCCGGAAGCTGCTCCATATATAGTTTGATTTTGCTTTTTTCCTCAGCTGTAAGGTCTTCTGAGCCATCAATATCTCTTGTCAGCTTTTCTTTGACGGAATACTGCACATTAATCTCTGTCTGATGCATATCAGCATGAATCTGCGCCAGTTTCCGAGCATACCGATCGAGCTGAAAGGGATGCCTGAGCATGATTTCCAGCAAATCTGTACCCTTGATCTGCTCATAGATAATGCCATATCGTTCATTGTATCTGACCAGTTCATAAGCCTTCGGTACAAAGTCCAGACTGCATTGTATGATTCTTGCCATCCTGTATTCACTCTGTATCGGCGGTAACGGCATTCCGTTCCTAAATAATTTCAGAATTCTGTTGTTCTCATATGTGTAAATCTCAGCTGTGTTGCCCTGTCCAAGCATCTGCAGGGAGCTAAGGTCTGAGACCTGTTTGATTTCTTCATTCTGTTTCATGTCTTCTCTACTCTTGAAAATTATTTTCCTATACTGTCGTTATCTTTACTTCTGAATGTTCACTTGCTACTCTCAGTCAGATTTTGTCTATAGAGTTCCTCCGCTGCAAGCCTGGTCTTTGCTACAACACTTTCTTCTGTCTGCGGAAAACAATAATACAGCATCTGAGAATCACCGATGCAGATTACATCACCTATCTCATACCAGAAATAATCTGAATACAGACTATATGAGGCAGACGGCAGCTGACGGTAATCAAGTGCGCCATCACACCCGGTCAGATGAAAGCCCTCCTGATTATGGGTGAGCCTTCCTTCCCCTACCATATAAATAGCCTTCATATCCTTCATGATACCAATCTTCACGGGAATATCCAGCTGATAGCTTCCATTTATGATTTCTTCGCGCACGCATTTACGTTCCCAGCGGTACCAGTCCGGGATATGGGCAAATTCCGTATTCCCGTCCTCTGCCTGCATGCTTCCGAGTTCCGTCAGCGTATATCTCTTACCGCAATTATCGCAGGTCAGCAGAATTCCTCTGCCCTTTGTCTTGCCTTCCGTCTGACAATGCGGACATTTATATAGCACACGGTCCAGCCCGTCCGCACGAAAATCCTCTGTCACTTCGATCTGATTCTCCATCTGCTCCTTAAAATAATCGAAGGAAAATGATTCTCTTAGTAATTCATGTATCTTCTTCGCCGGAAATTCTGCCACCTGTTCCTTTGTCAAAATACACTTCATATCAGCAGAGACATCCACATTTCGTAACTGCAGATTGTTATAGAGCGGGTCTCTTAGAAAGGCGCCGCTGGTTTTAATCATGACCACAGGAATCCCCAGCATCTTAATGCATTTTGCCAGTCCTCTCGGTAGTGGCGTTGCTGTTCCGTCAAAGCTGTAGCTGGCCTCCGGGTACATCAGGATAGAACTCTTCAGTTTCTTGCTGACATGCATCATATCCTTGACCAAAGTAACATCTGTTACAAACTTTCTGGTAGGAATACAGCCCAGTGCCCTCATCAGATTTTCTTTTCCGACAAAGCCGTCAGAAGTACACACAATATGATATGGCTTGGGGTAAATCAAGGTCGCCGCTATTTTCAAATCAATAAAGCTGGAGTGGTTCATCAGATAGAGACATGGTTCCTTCTTTTCGATTTCCTCCATAGAAGAATCCTGATTATACTGAAAATTCACCTGTTTCAGTTCGCCCGCTGATACTGTTTTCAGCAGACCTCTCCAGAATTTTGCCTGTCTGACCGGTCTTTTATGTACTGCCTCCGGAAGTGCCAGCACTTCCTCATAAGTCTTATCTACTGTTTTGATTTTCATTCGTAAGTGAATCCCCTCATTAGTTTACATAAAATCAATCACCAGTCACTATCCCAGTCTGAGCCGCCGGAATCCCAGCTGTCACTTGAATCCCAACTGTCGTTTGAATCCCAGTCACTGTCATAGCTGTTATTGGAACTCTCTTCATAATATCCACTGTCAACAAAGTCTGTCGTATCATAATCACTGCTATAAGAACTGGAATCATAGTAATCACTGTAGTTATCATACAAGGTACTGTCTACTGTGGTACTGTTCCAGCCGCCGCCATTATATGTATACCATCCGTCTCCTGGCTGATAATAATATGTCTCATTTTCATAATTATAATAGCCTCGATCCGGAACGGATGGTGCAAAGATTCCAAATAAGAAAACTAGAATAATCAAAGCTATGCCTGTAATATAGAGTGCTTTCGAAATCTTTGTCTTTATTTCATTCTGCTTTCCCCGAACAGCGTTGCCAGAGGGACGACCGGACTGCTTCTGTGCGCTGATCCGCTGCTTCTGGTTAAGAATCTCCTCTTTTAACTTCTGATACAGTTCGTTCACTGCATAAGCCTCGTCCTTACCTTCATAGCGCACTGCCCTGCTGCCGTCAGACTTGTTCTTATAGACAACATAATTCTCCGTCTTCTCATCATAGTAAATACCAAATGCACGTGCACCTCTGTAGTCCTCGCCAATAAAGAACCGTGCATCCTTCAGAGGAATATTCTTCTCCGTACACCAGGTCTTCAATTCCTCAATGGTCTTCGGCACACCCACTGCACGCCGTACCAGATGGCTGTTCACACCACCGCAATTAGGACATTTCTCGTCCGTATCACTGATAAAACTGCCACAATAATCGCATTTAATCTTCATATCTGCTCTTAATCTCCTGTAATGATTCGCTGTAAAAGCTTCTTAATAAAACATATAATCAGCGGTATCTCATTGCTACGCAACGAGAGCTCTCCACTGATTATACAACAAAACCTATGAATTCGCATTAAATTTATAGATTCAACCTTTTGCATATAGATTTCTTCGGACTTTGTTAAAATCATATTCGTCCTTCATAT
>JAUNSO010000012.1:53463-67333 GCA_030539165.1 bacterium | reverse complement strand
ACACCATCAGGTATCCTGCGGATTTTTAATTTCTATTCATATACCCACCCTTGGTTTTCAAAATGCAAATATGGTGTGCAAATTCAGCCCCCAAATGAAAACTACAGTCACCACAAACCCACCAGCAAATCAATATAAGCCAATATGGTGTGCAAATTCAGCCCCCAAATGAAAACTACAGTCACCGCGAACCCACCAACAAATCAATATAAGCCAATATGGTGTGCAAATTCAGCCCCACAATCAAAACTACAGTCACCGCAAACCCACCATCAAGTCCTTAAATGTATCAATGTTCAATTGTTGAATTTTTGAATTTTACGTTGACTGGTGCGGCTATTTCTTCTTTTTTTTGTGTCTCTTTTGTGTCCATTGGTATGCTATAATCTAAGAAAAGAACGAAGCGACTGTTTTGACGTGAGGACAAAATATGAAGAGTGAACTAGAGGAGCTGAAAGGGCAGGTCAAAAAACTCAGGAGCAGGGCAGAAGAGTCTGTGGTGATACCAAGAACAGAAAAGGTGTTTGAGGGTATGTTCGTAGAGGAATATCAGGAGATGAGTCTGCTATATGGAACGAATATACAGAACGTCAGTGCATGCCGATTTCAGGCGAAGAACAGGATGAACTATGTGCAGAGCACAGTGAAGATCATGTATGCACTGGATCATGAAGCTATGAAGAGGCAGTATCAGGAGCTTGTGGAAAGCAGTGTCTGTCTGCGAACAGCTTATTACAATACAAAGAAGAATCGGTGCTACAAGGTACAGTTGAAGTCGCAGACAGGATCGATACGCTTTTATGATTTATCCGGGTCTTCACAGGAAAAAGCAGAGGATACAGTGAGGGAAAACATCTTTGCAGACAGACGCAGGGGCTTCCAGCTGGAACGAGAACCTCTGGTGCGTGTCCTCCTGTTCAAGATCAATCAGAATCTTTATTACGCCCTGATCTCACAGGTATGTGAGGATGACGGCAGTGAAAAGGCAAGCCTGATTATCAAAAAACTGTTTGGCCAGTATTTGGTTTATAAAGAGGGGAAAGAAGCCTACAATGTCGACAGGGCATGGAGTGTTGCAGAAAAACGGTACTGGAAGGATTATCTGCAGGATCTGGGGAAGAGACAGTTTGTTCCCGGACATATAGAGAGCGACGAGGTGTATCATAAGGGAGTATGCAGAATGATCTCTGATGATACGCTTTATGATACACTGAATGAAATGGCAGTGCGCAAAAAGATCGGGATCAATGATGTTATGGAGGCGGCATGGGCGATTCTTTTACACCGGTATGCTCAGGATGAGGATATTCTGTTCGGTGCGTCAGGGGATCGCGAGGGAGGCGGTATCGTACCCATCAGAACGATGGTTGGAGACTATATGAAGAGTCTGCGCGTAGTCATGAGCGTGAGCGGACGTAATCGTGGCATCGAGGAACATAAAGAACTTACGATATCACAGTTGGAAAAAGGACTTGCACTGAATGAGCCGTTGATCAATCATCTCCTGAGCTTTAACAATATGGCACTGGTGGAAACGACGAAGCCATCCAAAGAAAAGAAGAATACGGGAGAAATTTCGGTTGTGACCTATACAGAGGAACGCTGGGATTTCTGCTTAAATATCAGGGTATTGTCTGGAAAGGTGGCATTTAACTGTATCTATGATCAAAGTCATTATGAACCGGAGAGTGTACAGGCTGTATTGGAGGCCTATATGAGCCTGCTGCGGCAGATTACGGAGGACGAGCAGAAACAGGTTGGAGAACTGCGGACAGAGGAATTCTCACGGATTGAGGATATTCAAGAGGAACGAGAGAAACAATATCTCAGAAGGGTGATTATGCTTGCAGAAAATCCTGTATTCAGCAGTCTGCCGGCGGAGGAACTGGAAAAGCTGGCACTGTCAGCACAGATCATGCAGTGTACAGAATACGATGTCGTCCTGACAGAAGGAGAGGAAGTCGAAATGGCGACATTTATTATAGAAGGCAGTGTAAAAATAAGCAAGACAGGAAAAGATGGCTGGGAACGCCCGATCCTGTTATTAAAAAAGAATCAGATGCTGACCGGACAATGGATTCAGGAGGATAGGCATTCGGGCTTCACAATGACGGCGAATTCAATGAATACAACACTGATGCACATACCGATTCCGGTCATGATAGATTTGATGAGCAGATATCCCGGTGTCGCCAGAGCATGCTTCGGAATGGCAAATGATAGATATATGAGGGTAGTAAAGTTATGGATGAATGCAGACTGAAAAGAGCATTAGCAGGTTTTCTGGCGGTGGTTCTGATGACAGGAACGCTGACGGCATGTGCTACAGCCGGAAATACAGAAAACAGAGAAACCGTACCACAAACAAACGAGGTTGACATCACACAAGAAAGTGAAGAAGAACAGACAGAAAATACAGCCAAACAGCAGCCAGCTGACACTTCAAAGACTGATTCAAAGCAGAAAAGTCAGGCAGAACAGATACTGGCGGATATGACTTTAGATGAGAAAATCGGTCAGATGATGCTGGTCAATTTTCGCTCATGGAAAAGTGTAGATATGGAAGAGGCAGAAGACCTGACGGTCATGAATGACGAAATTGCCCAGATTATCAGTGATTATCATATCGGCAACATCATCCTGTTTGGAGAAAATACAAAGACAACAGACCAGACAGTCCGTCTGACTGATGCCTTGCAGCAGGCAGCCATGAAATCCGATGATCTGCCGTTACTGATCGGAATCGACCAGGAGGGCGGTATCATTACGAGACTGGGTCAGGGAACCTGTATGCCCGGCAATATGGCAGTCGGAGCGACAGGCAATACAGAGTATGCCTATGATACAGGCAAGGTAATCGGAGAGGAATTAAAGGCGCTTGGCATCTATGTGACATTTGCACCGGATGCAGATGTGAATGATAATCCGGAAAACCCGATTATCAATCTGCGCTCCTTTGGAGATGATGCCAGTCAGGTAGCAGAATATGTCGTGAGAATGCAGGAGGGTCTGAATGATGCCGGAGTATCGGCATGTGCAAAACACTTTCCGGGACATGGAAATACTGCGACAGATACACATACAGGACTTGCAATAGTAGAAAAATCAAAAGACGAATGGAAACAGTGTGAACAGCTGCCATTTCAGGCGGCGGCAGACAATCAAATCGATATCATTATGACGGCTCATATCCAGTATCCCGGTCTGGATGATACGCAGACAGTCTCTAAAGAAGACGGTTCTTCAATTTATCTTCCGGCAACGCTTTCCAAGAAAATTGTAACAGGGATTCTAAAGGGGGAGATGAATTACGGAGGAGTCGTTTCAACAGATGCGATGGATATGCAGGCAATCACGACGCACTTTGGTGAGACGGAGGCCATCCTTATGGCAATCAATGCCGGAGTGGATATGCTTTGCAATCCAACCAGTTTAAAATGCAGTGAAGACGCTGCAAAGCTAAGGGATATCTATGATTCAATCAAGGAAGCAGTGGCAGCGGGAGAAATCTCAGAGGATCGGATAGATGATGCTGTCTTACGCATCCTGCAGCTGAAAGAAAAATGCGGCATTCTGGATATACAGAAGGACATGAAACAATCCGAAGCAGCTGACACGGAAGCAGTGGATCATGAAGCAGCACTGTGTGAACAGATCAAACAGGCAGAGCTGGTCGTTGGTAGTCAGGCGCATCGTGAAAAAGAAAGAGAGATTGCAGAAGCCGCCATTACATTATATAATCAAAGTGACAAAAAGACAGTTTTACCCAAAGCAGGAGAGACGATCCTTTTTATCATGCCTGATGAGGACACCTGCAACAGCGTCAAATTTGCAGTCAGCAGACTGTCTGCAGAGAAAGCAATACCTGAAATCCAATCAGAGTATTATATATATGAGGAAGTACAGAAACCGGATCAGGCATGCAAGGAAAAGCTGGAGTCAGCGGATTATATACTGATCGGCTCCAAGCTGAGTGCATCCGTGATGGATCAGCCGGATCACTGGCAGATTGCATTTCCGCAGAAATTGTGTGAATACATCAAGGCAAAGGATATCTGTGAAAGGACTGCGATATTGAGTCTGGCGCTCCCCTATGATGCTGCAGATTATCCGGATGAACAGGTGTATCTTGCATATGGTTATAAAACGATGAGTCGTGAAGATGCAGAGAGTGGTGTCATTACAGGTAAATACGGCCCCAATATTCCGGCGGCAGTCGGAGCAGCACTGGGGGCATTTTCGCCTGAAGGAAAGCTTCCTGTTAAGATCAAGTAAATGAGGTAGACAGATGATGGACAGATTTGTAAAAAGAAAGAACAAACTGTGGAGACTGGCAATATTGATCAGTGCATTGTTGCTAACAGGGACAGTGGCGATTTTGCATGCACAGATGGCACAGGCAGCAGAAGCAGGACAGGAAATTACAGTGCTGTTTACGCATGACATCCATTCATATCTGGCTCCAAAGGATGACGGAACGGGAGAAAAATACGGTTTGGCCAGAGTGGCTACGATGATAGAGGAACGGAAGGCAGTTCATGATACGACGATACTGGTTGACGGCGGCGATTTTTCAATGGGAACGCTGTATCAGGCGCTATATCCACAGGAGGCAGCCGAGCTGGTCATGCTTGGAAAGCTGGGATTCGATGCGACGACACTCGGAAATCATGAATTTGATTATCGTGAAGAAGGATTATCAGAGATGCTGAATACAGCAAAGGCAAAGGAAGACGCAGGAGAGGTGGTTCTTCCTGAGTTGTTGATTTCTAATCTGGACTGGAGCAGGAATACAACAGAGGACAACCAGAAGCTGAAAAAGGCATGGGACAATTATGGAGCAAAAGGTTATACGGTGATAGAACGCAATGGAGTCAGAATCGGATTGTTTGGTATATTCGGCAAAGATGCAGCAGATGTGTCTCCGCTGTGCGGTCTGGTATTTGAGGATCAGATTGAATCAGCGAAGAAAGCGGTTGCAGATCTGCAGGCAGAGCAGGTGGATCTGATTGTTTGTCTGTCACATTCCGGAACCTGGAGTGATCCGGACAAATCTGAGGATGAGCAGCTTGCAAAGGCAGTTCCGGGGATAGATGTCATTGTCAGCGGGCATACCCATACCACACTGGAACAGCCAATCGTGATCGGCAGTACCTATATCGTATCCTGTGGCTGTTACGGACATAATCTGGGAGAATTGTCTCTTCAGAGAAATGCTGACGGACGTTATGATATGAAAGAGTATCATGTGCATCCGATGACAGCAGATGTTAAGCAGGATGAGAAAATCACAGCGGAGCTGAAAAACTATCAGAAGGACATTAATGAGAAGTATCTGAGCCGTTTTGGCTATACCTATGATGAAGTGATCGCACATAATGCGGTGGACTTTATCACGATTGATGATCTGGAGACCAAGGGAGTCAGCGAGGAGCCTCTGGCAAATCTGATTGCAGATGCGTACTGCTACGGAGTAGAGACAGCAGAGGGCAATGACGGGGTTCCGGTGGATGTCGCAATCGTAGGAAAAGGGATGATCAGGGAAAGAATACCTGTCGGTGATGTAAAGGTAAAGGACGTTTACGATGTATGTGCACTGGGAGTCGGACCGGACAGGATTTCAGGTTATCCGATGGTCAGCATCTGGCTGAGTGGCAAGGAACTCGAGACAGTTGCCGAGATCGATATTTCTGTATCAGCTGGAGGCACTTCACAGATGTATCCGGGGGGCATCGGCTGGAGTTATAATCCGAACCGCCTGATTCTGAACCGTGTGACAGAGGTGTTTGAAATGAACAGTGACGGAAGGACGGTGCCGGTTGACCAGAAAAAGCTGTATCGTGTAGTAACGCCGCTGTATTGTGTCCAGATGCTTGGTACTGTGCAGGACAAATCCAAAGGACTATTGAGTGTCACTCCGAAGAATCAGGACGGAGAGGCTATCACAGATTATGAGAACTATATTATATATGATCATATTACCGGAGAAGAATTAAAAGAGTGGGAGACTCTGGCAATGTATCTGGAGTCCTTTGAACCGACCACCAATGACCTGCCGGAGGTTCCCGCTTATTATGGAGAACTGCAGGGAAGAAAGATCATGTCGGATTCAAAGAACCTGATTGAATTGATCAAAAATCCGAATAAAATATCCATCATTCTCTATTGTATTATTTTGCTGATCCTATTGATCATTGTATGGATTGTCAGATTTGTGGTTCGTAAAAGAAAAAATAGAAAGCAGCGGAAACTCTTGCGATAAACGAGTGACGGGAAGATGATCGGATGATGAATTTAAGCTTTAATGTAAATGTACTGATAGATCTGTTGGCCTTGTTCGTAGTTGCGGCGATCAGACTGAGTGAGAAAAAGGAACAGCCGAATGTACTCTATAAAAGGCTGTTTGACTGGCTGTGGATGACTATTTGCGGCGTACTGATACTGGATATTCCGGCATGGATGCTAGATGGGGTGATGTTTCCGGGAGCGCGTCTGATCTGCTATATACTGGATACCGGATACTATACATGTCAGATCCTGTTTTGCTATTTGTGGATCTTGTTTTCCATTAAGTGGTGCGGCTTTGTCCAGCATGATAAGAAAATCAAATATTTTGTAGGAATACCGGCACTGGCTGAGGTGTGTCTGATATTGATCAATCCTCTGACCGGATGGATTTTTGCGATTGACGAGCAAAATATTTATTCTAGAGGAAATCTATATGTATATAATCTGATCCCATTTTAT
This sequence comes from bacterium, assembly GCA_030539165.1. Lineage (GTDB taxonomy): Bacteria > Bacillota > Clostridia > Lachnospirales > Lachnospiraceae > JAAYYM01. The sequence continues at coordinate 60,586 of JAUNSO010000012.1, read as the reverse complement.
TTTTATATTCTCGGGGCACTTTTCTTTGCGGCCGCTGGCTTCTATAAAGAGAAGGATGATGAACAGAGAAGACAATCCGCGTCCTTGGTAGTTTATATGTTTCTTCCGATTGTAGGAACCATTCTGGAGTCCTTTTATTATGGAATCTCCTGGATTTGGCCCTTTACAACGCTATGTCTGCTGATGGTTTATATGAATGTACAGCAGCAGATGATGAGCCGGCAGCGGTTTTCTATTATTGAGAAAGAAAAGGAACTGGTGGAGAGCAGGATGGCAATCATGCTGTCGCAGATCCAGCCACATTTTCTATATAATACACTTGGTACGATTCGCGCACTGTACAGACGGGATCCACTGCGGGCAGAGCAGGCAATGCTGGAATTCACAGAGTTTTTGCGGGGAAATATTGATTCCTTGACTGCGGAAAAGCCGATATCCTTTGAACAGGAGCTGTCCCATACGAAGCATTATCTGGAACTGGAACTGATGCGTTTCACAGACAGACTACATATTGAATGGGACATCAGGACAATGGAATTCAGGATTCCGACACTGACACTGCAGCCGATTGTTGAAAATGCAGTCCATTACGGTGTCAGTATGAAAGAGGAAGGTGGAAACATTCAGATTTCCTCATATGAAGAAGAACAGGAATTTGTAGTGAAAGTGAAGGATGATGGCGTGGGATTTGAATCAGCTGATGCAGATCGCGGTACAGGAGTTATCAGATCGCATATCGGGATTCCGAATGTCAGAGAAAGACTGAGAACGCTATGCAACGGAACACTCACAATAGACAGTGCCAACGGGATGGGAACGACGGTCACGATCAGGATACCGAAGGAGAGAGAGTCATGCTGATATTTGCAATGGATGATGAGGAGCTGATGCTGGAGGAATTGACTGATGCTATTCAAAAGGCTCAGCCAGAGGCAGAGGTAAGGGCATTTCGCAGAAGCTCTGAATTGCTGAACGAGATGACAGAGCATAAACGATATCCGGAAATTGCGTTTTTAGATATCGAGACACCGGGTATGAGTGGTGTGGAGCTGGCTAAGAGGATTAAACAGTATAGTCCGCTCACAAATATTATATTTGCAACGGGTTATTCTGAGTATGCAGTGGAGGCACACCGGCTGCATGTCAGCGGATATGTCCTGAAGCCGGTTACGGAGGAGGCAGTCAAGAGAGAACTTGCCGAGCTGCGGCATCCGGTGCCACAGTCTGACGATGAACGTGTTAAAATCAAGACCTTCGGGCATTTTGAAATATTTGTGGATGATGAGCCGGTGAAGTTTGCATATTCCAAGACAAAAGAACTGCTGGCACTTCTGGTAGACCGCAATGGTGCTTTCTGCACGAGCCGTGAGGCTGTGGCAGCACTGTGGGAGAACGAAGAGGATCTGGAGAAAAAGAATACATATATTAAGCGGTTGAGAGCGGATTTGAGCACTACATTAGACAGGCTGGAGTGCGTAGACATCATAGAGAAGAAGCGGGGTATGCTGTGTATCCTGCCAAAGAAAGTATCCTGTGATTACTACGACTGGCTCAAGGGACTGCCATATGCCATCAATGCTTATCAAGGAGAATACATGTCCCAGTACAGCTGGGGCGAGGCCAGAATTGAGCATTTCAAAGAAAAGTGAAAGAAAAATAAAAAAGTACTTGCAAAGGTGAAATAAATACGTTAGAATATGCTAGTACTGTTTCGGTACGGAATATAAATGGCTCGTTGGTCAAGCGGTTAAGACGCCGCCCTCTCACGGCGGAATCATGGGTTCGATTCCCGTACGGGCTACTGACTGTTATATAACAGCCCAACCCTGAAAGACGCATTAAACAATTTTGTTTAGTGTGTTTTTTGCATCATGGGGAAGCGGCAACCTATTTTATGAGGAGACTCTCCATGCTGTATATTTTAATCAATTGGATCTATATCGGTATCACATCTTATATTCTCGGAGCATTTCTATTAAGACGTTTTCGAAAGTTTTTTGATTATGAAGGAAAAAACAGCATGACAATGTGCCTGATGACAGGTGTTACAGCGGCAACAGTATATGCTGGTTATTTCAGTGTATTTGCAGGTGTATCTCTGGCTGCCAATATTGTGATGCTGATCTTTTGTGCAGCAATTCTGTTTTTTGAGAGAAAGACATTTGTGACGGAACTAAAGGAACAGCTGACAGAACAAAAGCCATTTTATTTTATTCTTTATGTCTTGATCGCTTTAGTGGTCGCATATTACTGTGCAGGAACGAACTTCGTATATGACAGCGGTCTGTATCATGCACAGAGCATCCGGCTGGCAGAAGACTATGGCGTGATCAGGGGTATTGCAAATATACATGAACGCTTCGGTTATAACAGCTCCTATTTCTGTCTGGCAGCACTTTATAGTATGAAGGATGTGTTTGGTCAGTCAATGCATGCGGTTCATGGACTGATCGCAGTGATTCTCTGCGCGGCTTCTGTGAGGGGAATCTGGGAGCATCGTTCTTGGAAACATACAGCAGGCAATCTGTGCAGACTGGCTCCGATTCTGTATACGATGATTATTGCGACAGAAATCGTCTCTCCGGCAACGGATTATATTACAGTATATTACGTGATGTGGATTGTGATCTCGTGGGCGGAACTGATCGAGGATGGAGAACAGGAGACTGCACCCTATGCCTTTTACTGCATCATGGCAGCTTTTCTGGTATCCCTCAAACTGACGGCAGCCTGTATGGCACTGCTTGTCCTATATCCGGCATACAGACTGGTCAAAGAAAAGAAATGGAAGGAAATATGGATGTGCCTTGGACTTGGAATCATCGTGGCAGCACCTTATTTTATCCGCAATTATTTTATATCCGGGTGGCTGATCTATCCTTTTGAGGCAATTGATCTGTTTCCTGTTGACTGGAAGCTTCCGAAGGAGACCGTCATCGGAGATGCAATGGATGTGAAGGTCTATGCGCGCTATCTTTATGACCGCGCTGCTATCGACCAGAACATTCTGCAGTGGTTTCCGACCTGGTGGAACGGACAAAAATCAGTGGAACGATGGTTTTCACTGGCGGCATTTGCAGCAGTCGGTGCAGAAATTGTGAATCTGCTGATGCAGGGGCTGACGCACTTGAAGCTTAGAAGTAAAGCGGCAGAAAAACAAACAGATTTTGCGGCGATCACCTTTTTAAAAGCAGTTGTTTTTATCAGCTTTCTCTCGTGGCTCTTTACTTCGCCGCTGCATCGTTACGGTTATGCATTTGTACTGACCTTACCATTGCTATTTGCAGGAAGCTTCATAACCAATGTGAAGGATCAGAAGCTGTGGCGGCGACTGGTATCCGGTCTAAGCGCACTGGCAGTGCTGTTTATCCTGTGGGTTCCAACGTACCGCATTCTGAAGGAGGATCTTCTCTTTGCATGGAATGCACGTAGTGATACTTCTTATATAGTCAGACAGAAGGATTATCCGCAGCCGGCGATGCTGTCAGAGGACTTGAACGGTATTACGATTTATTATCCAGAGGAAGCAGGAGGGCAGTCATGGTACTATGCGTTTCCGGCAACCAATTTCGGAGAGAATATCCAGTACTGGGAGAACCGTGGAGAAACATTAGAGGATGGTTTTCACCATAGAATAAATTAATTTCCCATGAACACTTGCATTTCATGCCAATAAGTGTTATCATATTTAAAGTTAATAAGGTATTACGAAGATAAGAGTGGGCAGCAGTCCACTCTTAAAATTTTGTTAGGGCAGAATTCTGAATTACCATTCAGAGCCATTTGAGAGGAGAGACTGCAATTGTCTAAAAGAGAAGACTACGAAGCAAGGACAGAACAGCTGCTGGCACCCATTATAGAGGCCAACCGGTTTGAACTCGTGGATGTAGAGTATGTAAAGGAAGGAAGCAACTGGTATCTGCGGGCATATATTGATAAGCCGGGAGGCATCACGATCGATGATTGTGAGCTTGTCAGCCGTGCACTGTCAGATGTACTGGATCGAGAGGATTTTATACCGGATGCCTACATTATGGAGGTCAGCTCACCGGGACTCGGACGTCCGCTCAAAAAGCCAAAGGATTATGACAGAAGCATCGGTAAGGATGTAGAGATCAGAACCTATCAGGCAATTAACCATGAAAAGGAATTTGTAGGTGCCTTAAAATCCTACGATAAAGATACAGTTACAATTATCATCAATGAAGAAGAGACCACATTTGCGAAGTCAGACATAGCATTGATCAGACTCGCATTGGAACTTTAGGAGGGAAAAGGAAAAATGAACAAGGAATTAATGGAAGCACTGGATATTTTGGAAAAGGAAAAAGACATCAGCAAAGAGACACTTTTCGACGCAATCGAGAATTCTTTGATTACTGCTTGTAAAAACCATTTCGGAAAATCCGATAATGTCAGAGTTGAGATCAATCGTGACACTTGTGATTTCATGGTATACGCAGACAAAACCGTTGTAAAGGAAGTGGAGGATCCTGTTATGGAAATCAGCCTGGCAGATGCAAAGCTGATTGATCCGAAGGTAAAGGCAGGAGCAGTCCTTCCCATCGAGGTAAAAAGCAAAGAGTTCGGCCGTATTGCAACACAGAATGCAAAGAACGTCATTCTGCAGAAAATCCGTGAGGAAGAGCGTTCCGTACTTTACAATCAGTATTACGGAAAAGAAAAGGATGTTGTGACCGGTATCGTACAGAGAAATGTCGGCAAGAACGTCAGCATCAATCTGGGCAAGGTAGATGCACTGCTTGCTGAGAATGAGCAGGTCAAGACAGAGGTATTAAAGCCGACTGAAAGAGTAAAGGTATACATTCTGGAGGTCAAGGATACGACAAAGGGACCAAAGATCTTGGTGAGCAGAACGCATCCGGAGTTGGTGAAGAGACTGTTCGAGTCTGAGGTAACAGAGGTGAAGGACGGTACGGTAGAGATCAAAAGCATTGCCCGTGAAGCCGGCAGCAGAACAAAGATTGCAGTATGGTCCAACAATCCGGAAGTAGATGCAGTCGGTGCATGTGTTGGTATGAACGGTTCACGTGTGAATATGATCGTTGACGAACTGCGTGGAGAGAAAATCGATATTATCAACTGGGATGAGAATCCTGGAATCTTAATCGAGAATGCACTGTCACCGGCGAAGGTCGTTTTCGTGATCGCAGATGGCGATGAGAAGACAGCCAAGGTTGTCGTGCCTGATTATCAGCTTTCACTCGCCATCGGTAAGGAAGGACAGAATGCAAGACTTGCAGCGCGTCTGACAGGATTTAAGATTGATATCAAGAGTGAGACACAGGCGAAGGATGCACCGGGCTTCAGAATGGAAGACTACTATGATGAAGAAGAGTACGATGAAGAGTATGAGGAAGGCGCTGAAGAATATATAGATGAGGAACCGGCGGCAGATACAGAAGCGGCACCGGAGGAGTAACAGAATCATCTGCAGAAAGGGGCAGTCGACATGGCAAAGAAAATCCCCCTGAGACAATGCGTAGGCTGCAATCAAATGGGAAATAAGAAGGAAATGATCCGCGTGATCAAGACCGCCGAGGATGAAATCCTGTTAGATATGACCGGTAAGATGAACGGAAGAGGTGCTTATGTATGCGCCAACAGGGAATGTCTGGACAAAGCATTGAAGCATAAGGGACTGGAACGCTCCTTGAAAACGAGTATTCCGGATGATGTTGTTGCAGGTTTGATGAAGGAGTTTGATAATCGTGAAACAGAATAAGGTACTGCAGATGCTTGGACTTGCAAAGCGTGCGGGAAAAGTGGCAAGCGGAGAATTCATGACAGAGAGAACGGTCAAGGATGGTAAAGCATGGCTTGTGATCGTAGCAGCGGATGCTTCGGACAATACCAGAAAGATGTTCCGCAATATGTGTGAATTTTATCAGGTACAAATCTGTGAATATGGTAACAAAGAGGAACTCGGACACGCAATCGGAAATGAAATGCGGGCATCTCTTGCAATTACAGATGAGGGATTTGCAAAAACAATCCTGAAGCATTTGGAAGAAACAAATACGGAGGTAAATAAATGACTAAAATGAAAGTACATGAGTTAGCAAAAGAAATAGATAAAACAAGCAAGGAAGTAACGGCGATTCTGGCCGAGAAGGGAATCGAAGGCAAGTCTGCTCAGTCCAATCTGGATGAAGAGCAGATCGAGGTTGTCAAGAAGGCATTCGGCGTGAAGAAGGCTGTCAAGAAAACAGCCGAAAAGGCAGCTGAGACGGATAAAACAAAAGAGCCGGCAGCCACAAAAGCGAAGAAGGCTGAACCGGAAGCAGCAAAGACCGATCAGACATCGGCCAAAAAAGAAGCAGAAGCAAAGCCGGCAGATACAAAGACGGCTGAGTCGAAGCCTGCAGAGAGCAAGGATGCGGCTGCAGCACCGGTAAAAAAGAAGAAACCCAATATTATCTTTGTCAGCAATCCTCATAATTCAAGAGTACCCGGAGGACAGCCACAGCAAAGACAACAGAATGGCATGGGACAGAACCGTCAGGGAAACCAGAACAGACCAGGCATGAACTCAGGCAGACCATCTGCCAGTGAGAGAATCACGACATCTGTCAGACCGGAACACTCAGCAGGCTATGAGAGCTTTGGAGTGATTGATAACCCGGTACAGGAAACGAGAACAGGAGCTGATCAAAATCAAAGCGAAATCATTAAAAGCGAAGAAACTGCTCAAAACAGCAAACCGAACGTACAAAGTGATAGTACTGCTGCTAGAAGTTATAGTAATAGCAATGGCGGTGCTGGGAGAAGTGATGGCCGTCAAGGAGGCCAAGGCGGAGTAAGACAGGGCGGTTATCAGGGCAGTAACTATCAAGGAAACCGTCAGGGCGGTAATTATCAAGGAAACAATTCTCAGGGAAACCGTCAAGGCGGCTATCAGGGGAACAATTATCAGGGCAATCGCCAGGGCGGCAGCAATTATCAGGGCAACAGACCGTCAGGCGGCGGCTATCAAGGCAATAATTATCAAGGAAATCGCCAGGGTGGCAGCAGTTATCAGGGCAGCAGACCGTCAGGCGGCGGATATCAGGGCGGCGGCAGCTATCAAGGCAGCAGACCCGGACAGGGCGGCGGAAACTAC
>JAUNSO010000012.1:0-53453 GCA_030539165.1 bacterium | reverse complement strand
TGGCTATAATAACAGACCAGGTCAGGGTGGTTATAACAACAGACCGGGTCAGGGCGGAGGACGTCCTGGCGCAGGCGGCGGTTTCGATGCTCCTGCAAAGATGACAGCAAAGGAACAGGAGAAGCATCGCGACGAGCAGGAGAAGCGGAGACAGAATCAGGATAAGAAACGTAAGGATAATTATTCTGATGCTGACGGCTTCAGAGGCGGTAAAGCCGTCAAGGGTGTCAAGCAGTTGGAGAGACCACAGGAGAAGCAGGCTGTGAAAGAGGAAGAGAAGATCAAGGTAATCACTCTTCCGGAATCATTAACGATCAAGGAACTGGCTGAGAAGATGAAAATGCAGCCGTCAGTCATTGTAAAGAAGCTGTTCTTAAAGGGCACGATCGTAACCGTGAACCAAGAGGTTACTTATGAAGTGGCAGAAGAGATCGCCATGGAGTTTGAAGTGCTTTGTGAGAAAGAAGTTGTAGTGGACGTGATCGAGGAGCTGTTGAAGGAAGACGAAGAAGATACAAGCCTGATGACCTCCAGACCACCGGTTATCTGTGTTATGGGTCACGTCGATCATGGTAAAACTTCACTTCTGGATGCCATTCGTAAGACGAATGTGACGGATCGTGAGGCAGGCGGTATCACACAGCATATCGGAGCTTATGTTGTTACCATCAATGGACAGAAAATCACATTCCTGGACACACCGGGACATGAAGCATTTACAGCAATGCGTATGCGTGGTGCAAATGCAACAGATATAGCGATACTGGTAGTCGCAGCAGATGATGGTGTGATGCCGCAGACAATCGAGGCAATCAATCATGCAAAGGCTGCAGGCATTGAAATCATCGTAGCAGTGAATAAGATAGATAAGCCAAGTGCGAACATAGACAAGGTAAAGCAGGAACTGGCAGAGTATGAGCTGATTCCGGAAGACTGGGGCGGAAGTACAGTCTTTGCTCCCGTATCAGCAAAGTCAGGCGAGGGCATTGAGCAGCTGCTGGAAATGATCCTGCTGACAGCAGACATTCTGGAGCTGAAAGCAAATGCCAAGAGAAAGGCCAGAGGTCTTGTTATCGAGGCAGAGCTGGATAAGGGACGCGGACCGGTTGCTACAGTTCTTGTACAAAAGGGAACGTTAAAGGTTGGTGACTTTATTGCAGCAGGCAGCTGTCATGGTAAGGTCAGAGCCATGATCGATGATAAGGGCAAACGTGTCAAGGAAGCAGGCCCGTCTACTCCGGTAGAGATTCTCGGACTGGGTGATGTACCGGCAGCGGGAGATATCTTTGTAGCACCCGAAAATGATAAGGAAGCCAGAAGCTTTGCCGCTACATTTATTTCTCAGGGTCGTGTGAAGATGCTGGATGATACAAAGGCGAAGATGCTGTCACTGGATGATCTGTTTACACAGATCCAGGCAGGTAATCTGAAGGAACTCAGTATTATCATCAAGGCAGATGTACAGGGATCAGTGGAGGCTGTGAAGGAAAGTCTGCTGAAGCTGACAAATGACGAAGTGGTTGTAAAGGTCATCCATGGCGGCGTAGGTGCCATCAATGAGTCAGATGTGATTCTTGCATCTGCATCCAATGCAATCATCATCGGATTCAATGTCAGACCGGATGCAACAGCAAAGGCAACTGCTGAGACAGAGGGTGTTGATGTCAGACTGTACAATGTAATCTACAAGGCCATTGAGGACGTAGAGGCAGCCATGAAGGGAATGCTGGATCCTGTATTTGAGGAAAAGGTACTCGGACATGGAGAGGTCAGACAGATCTTCAAGGCATCCGGTATCGGAAATATTGCAGGTTCCTATGTACTGGATGGTATTTTCCAGAGAGGCTGCTCTGTCAGAATCACCAGAGAGGGTGAGCAGATCTTTGAAGGCCCGTTAGCATCACTGAAGAGATTCAAGGACGATGTGAAGGAAGTGAAGGCAGGATTTGAATGTGGTCTTGTATTTGACGGCTTTAATGATATTCAGGAACTGGATCAGGTAGAAGCCTATACTATGGTAGAAGTGCCGAGGTAAATCATATGAGAAAAAACAGTATCAAAAACACCAGACTCAATGGTGAGGTACAGAAAGTGCTGGCGGATATCATCCGTACAGAAATCAAGGATCCGCGTGTCGGTCCTGTGACTTCGGTGACAGCAGTCGAGGTGGCAACAGATCTGAAGACCTGTAAGGTCTGGATCAGTGCACTGGGAGATCATGCTGCGCAGCTGGATACGATAGCAGGACTGGAAAGCGCTATGGGATTTATCCGCAAAAATCTGGCACAGACACTGAATCTGCGCCATACGCCGGAGATTCACTTTATTCTGGACACATCACTTGAGTATGGTATCAATATGTCAAAGTTAATTGACGAAGTGAATAAAGGTGAATGATAAATGATAGATTTGAAACAAGAATTAAAAGAAGCACGGAGCATCGCAATATCAGGACATATGCGTCCTGATGGCGACTGCGTCGGTGCCAATACTGCGATGTATCAGTATGTAAAAAAAATAATGCCGGAGGCAGAGGTTGATCTGTATCTGGAACAGCCATCAGAGGTGTTTTCCTTTCTGAAGGGCTACGATTGTATTAACAGTGCATATGATAAGGAAATGACATATGACGTATTCATAGCACTGGACTGTGGAGACGAGGGAAGACTTGGCGATGCTGCCCGGTATTACGAAGGGGCAAAAAAAACGATCTGTGTGGATCACCACATCAGCAATTCCGGATTTGCCGATATCAACTATATCGTACCGACAGCAAGCTCAACCTGTGAGCTGATTTTTGACTTGATTGACAGAGATGATCTGGATGTTCATATGGCAGAATCAATCTTTGTAGGGATTGTACATGACACAGGAGTATTTCAGTATGAGAGTACCTCGCCGAAGACATTTCAGGCGGTCAGTGTACTGGCTTCATTTGACTTTGACAGAAGCGGAATCATTGACAGGACATTTTACCAGAAATCCTATATTGCAAACCAGATCCTGGGGCGTGCATTGTTAGAAAGCTTTCTGATCATGGATGGAAAGTGTATTGTCAGTATGGTAGACCGTAAAACGATGGATTTCTATGATGCTTTGCCGAGATCATTAGAGGGAATCGTGAACCAGCTGCGTATTACAAGAGGCGTGGAGTGTGCGATTTTCCTGCATGAAACAGGATTTCAGGAGTTTAAGGTCAGCATGCGCTCAAATCGTGTCGTGGATGTGGCGAAGGTTGCGACTATGTTTGGCGGAGGCGGACATATCCGTGCGGCCGGCTGTACAATGAATGGAACTTTTCATGATGTAGTCAATAATCTATCTGCACAGATTGAAAAACAAATGCAGTAACAAGAATAGAAAAATGGAGCAGTAATGGACGGCATTCTGAATATTTACAAGGAAAAAGGCTATACCTCCCATGACGTTGTTGCAAAGCTGCGGGGGATTCTGCATCAAAAGAAGATCGGGCATACCGGAACTCTGGATCCTGATGCAACAGGGGTGCTTCCGGTGTGTGTCGGCAGGGCAACGAAGCTGTGCGATATGCTGACAGATCATAGTAAGACATATCGGGCGGTGATGCTGCTTGGTGTCATGACGGATACACAGGATTTGTCCGGAACGGTGCTGACGAGGGCACAGGAAAGTGATATGGTTCACATCACGAAGGATGCGGTATGTGCTGCGATTATGAGTTATGTGGGCACTTATCAGCAGATTCCACCGATGTATTCGGCACTGAAGGTAAATGGAAAGAAGCTGTACGAGCTGGCGCGTGCCGGTATTGAGGTGGAGCGGAAAGCAAGGACAGTAGAGATAGAAGAAATTCGTATTTTGGATGTCAATTTACCGGAGGTCACGATAGAGGTTTCATGTTCCAAGGGTACTTATATCAGAACTCTGTGCCATGATATCGGTCAAAAGCTGGGTGTCGGTGCAGCAATGAAGGAATTAACAAGGACAAAGGTAGACAGGTTTCTGCTGGAGGATGCCTTGACGTTATCTCAGGTCGAGTCACTACGTGATGCGGGAGCATTAGAGCAGCATATGATATCGCTGGAGACCATGTTTGATGCTCTGCCAAAGCTCACTGTAGATGCGTCTTTGGATAAGCTGCTGCTAAACGGCAATAAATTCAAGAGAACGGATGAATATACAGAAAACACACAGGTGCGTGTATATGATTCACAAGGACATTTTACCGGTATTTACTGCAAACAGCAGTCGGAATACCGTCCGGTCAAGATGTTTTTGGGGAGCTGATCATATGATTCATATAGAAAATACGACAGATTTTAAAATAGAAGCGGATACTGCGGTGACCATCGGAAAGTTTGATGGAATCCACAGGGGACACGAAAAAATATTACAGAAGCTGCTGGCCCAGAGAAAACAGGGGCTGCAAAGTGTAGTATTTACATTTGATACCCCTCCGACTTCTGTTTTTTTTAGAGAGAATCAAAAGGTACTGACAACAAACATAGAAAAGCGGGAACTGTTCCGGCGTATGGGCGTGGACTATCTGATCGAGTTTCCGTTTTATGAAAAGACAGCCGCAATCTCAGCAGAGGATTTTATAGAAGAAATACTGGTCGATTCTCTTCATGCAAAGGTGATTGTTGCCGGAACTGACTGCAGATTCGGGCACAAGGGTGCAGGAGATCTTGCATTATTGCAGAAATATGGGGCAATCTATGGGTATGAGACTATCGCAGTCGAAAAAGAGTGCTGCCGCAATGCAGTGATCAGTTCATCGAGAATCCGTGAGGAGGTCGAGCATGGTTCTATTACGAAGGTCAACGAAATGCTGATGGAACCGTATACCATTTACGGTGAGGTCGTTCATGGACGTAAGCTGGGCAGGACACTGGGTATGCCGACGGTCAACCAGATACCGGAACCGGACAAGCTGCTGCCGCCGAACGGAGTGTATTTTTCACGTGTCAGCTGTAACGGCAAATGGTATGACGGGATCACGAATATCGGATGCAAACCGACAGTCAGCGGGGATGAGATTCGCGGAGTGGAAACATATATCTATGACTTTCATGAGGATGTCTATGGTAATTCCATCTGGGTTTCTCTACTGGAGTTTCAGAGACCGGAGCAGAGGTTTCCTGCCGTGGACGCATTGAAGAAACAGATGCAGCAGGATATCGAAACAGGCAGAGCTTGGCACGCCAAAAATCACGAAATTTAATAAAATGTTTAGAAATGCCTTGTAAGTTGTCACTTCTTACGTTAAAATGGGTTTTGGGTGTTGGGGATCAAGAGTCACTAAGGAGATTAAATAAGCATGGGTGTAAGCATTGTACTGTCATTAGCAGGAGGATTAGGTCTTTTCCTGTTTGGTATGAAAATGATGAGCGAAGGCATCGAGAAGGCGGCCGGAGCGAAGCTAAGAAATATATTAGAGTTTTTCACAAAAAATCGTTTTAGCGGAATGCTTGTTGGTATTGTATTTACAGCAATTGTACAGTCCTCTTCAGCATGTACGGTTATGGTAGTCAGCTTTGTCAACTCAGGGATCATGAGTCTGTATCAGGCAGTTGGAGTCATTATGGGTGCCAATATCGGTACAACTGTTACGTCACAGCTGGTTTCCTTTAATTTATCTGAAGCAGCACCGATCTTTGTATTAGGCGGAGTGATGATGCTGATGTTTTCAAAACGCCTGAATGTGCAGAAAATAGGTGAGGTTCTGCTCGGCTTCGGCGTTCTTTTTATGGGCTTATCCATTATGGCAGGAGCCATGGAAGGCATTAAGGAAATGCCGTCTGTGACTGCCATGCTCAGTTCACTGAGAAATCCGTTTTTAGCAGTACTGGTAGGTTTTATCCTGACTGCAATCATTCAAAGTTCATCTGTTACAGTCAGTATTGTCCTGCTGATGGCAAATCAGGGTCTGCTGACACTGCCGATGTGCTGTTTCATTATCATGGGCTGTAATATCGGCTCCTGTGTAACCGCATTATTAGCTTCTCTTGCAGGTAAGAAGGATGCAAAGAGAGCCGCTCTGATTCACTTCCTGTTTAATGTATTCGGAACCATGATCATATTTACGATACTACAGCTGGCACTGGATCAGGTGGTTGCGTTTATCCATATGTTATCCGGAGACAATCCGGGCAGATTTGTAGCCAATGCACATACGCTGTTTAAGGTATTCCAGGTCATCATCCTGTTCCCGTTCGGCAATCTGTTAGTCAAGCTTACCTATCTGATCGTACCCGGTGAGGATACCAAGGTTGGCTATCGTGCAAACCTGCAGCTGAAATATATCGGGCAGAAGGCAGTATTTTCTCCGGCAACGGCAGTGATTGATGCAACAAAGGAGCTGGAACGTATGGCTTCACTTGCAAGCGAGAATCTGAACCGTGCCATGAATGCACTGGTTACATTGGATGAAGAAGATATTGATGAAGTATATAAGGTAGAGGAAAATATCAACTTCCTGAATCATGAAATCACAAATTATCTGGTCAAGATCAGTCAGACTAATCTGCCGGTTGAGGATGCCAAGAGCATCGGTGCACTGTTCCATGTCGTCAATGATATCGAGCGTATCGGTGACCATGCCGAGAACGTGGCAGATTCGGCCCGTCAGCGTCTGGAGGGAAACCTCGGCTTCAGCAAAGAGGCACAGAAGGAACTGGGCGATATGCTGGATATGGTCAATACCATTGTCAGATTTTCTATTGAGATGTTTTCCAAGAACAGTGAGGAGCATCTGCATGACATTCTGCAGCTGGAGGATGCCATTGATGAGAAGGAACGTGAGCTTCAGCAGGCACATGTAGACAGATTGACCAAGAATGAGTGTACACCGGAATCAGGTATGCTGTTTTCAGACATTGTATCCGGTCTGGAGCGTGTTGCAGATCATGCAACCAACATAGCATTCTCGATTTTAGACGCTGATCCGGAAGGAGCACGCAAGGTCGTTGTGAGAGCCTAGTGCATCGGCGGACACCATAGATTCGGCAGGACAGATCCCAAGAATAAAAAGTGAATAGAGATAGAACAGAGACTGTGTACAAACTGGTATACAGTCTTTTTTTATCATGGAATAGTACATCTATGATATGAAATAGACTGCGAGGATGCGCACGCGGCCGACGTTCAGGTGGCCGGCAGGCATGCTCCGGACACTTTACACGGATTTTACAAAAGAAATACACAAGTTTGGTGTTTGTAAAATGTATGCCATGGTATTCTCTCATTGTAAAGAGAAAGAAAAACAATCATTAAACAAAGAGGAGAATGAAAAAAATGAAGAACAAAGTAAGCAAAATAGTAACATTGGTTGCCGCAGCGGCAATGACAGTCGGCATGCTGGCAGGATGCGGACAGAGTGCAGCAGCACCTGCAGCAGACACAGCAGTAGCAGACGCAGAAGTACCTGCAGCAGACACAACAGCATCTGATCTTTCAGGCAGTATCACACTCGTAGGATCTACTTCCATGGAGAAGCTTGCTAATGCACTTTCAGAAGCATTTATGCAGCAGAATCCGGGCGTAACAGTTTCACCTGAGTTCGTAGGCTCCAGTGCAGGTATTGAAGCATTACTTGCAGGCAGCGCTGACATCGGAAACTCATCCAGAGCACTGAAGGACAGTGAAAAAGAAGGCGGAGCAGTAGAGAATATCGTTGCAATCGACGGTATCGCAGTCGTGGTAGACCCGGCAAACACAGTTGTTGATCTGACAAAGGCAAACCTGATCGACATCTACACAGGCAAGGTAACGAACTGGAGTGATCTGGGCGGCGAGAAAATGCCTATCGTAGTAGTCGGCAGAGAGTCAGGTTCAGGCACAAGAGGTGCTTTTGAAGAATTGCTGGAGATCGAAGACCAGTGTGTATATGCAAATGAGCTGGACAGCACCGGAGCAGTGATGGCAAAGGTAGCATCAACACCGGGCGCAATCGGATATGTATCACTCGACGTAGTAGATGACACAGTTATTGCAGAGTCTCTTGAAGGTGTTGCAGCAACAGCTGAAAACATCAAAGCAGGCAACTACTTCCTTTCAAGACCGTTCGTAATGGCAACAAAGGGCGAGATCGCAGAGCAGAATGAATGTGTAAAGGCACTGTTTGACTACATCGCATCAGCAGAAGGGAAAGCATTGATCGAATCAGTTGGATTAATCACAGTAGACTAAGAATCATAAGGTGAATCAGAACCGGGCCGGTTGAAACAGACCGGCTCGATTCATTCAGAAGAGGTTTCCAAATGAAAAGAAATACTTCTATTATAAGAAGCTATAAAAATAAATCAGCTGTAGAATCTGCAGCACAGATCATCTTCATATGCTGTGCATTCGTGGCGGTGCTGGCTGTTGTTTCTATCACTGCATATATGATCGTGAGCGGTACTCCCGCACTTGCCAAAATCGGTATCACAGACATCCTGTTCGGCACCGTGTGGAAACCGGCAGCGGCAGACCCCTCCTTTGGTATTCTGTATGTCATCCTGACATCTATTGTAGGTACATTTGCAGCAATTCTCATCGGTGTACCGATCGGTGTATGTACAGCCATTTTTTTGGCAGAAACAGCACCCAAAAGGATCGCAGCGATTGTAAAGCCGGCGGTAGAACTACTGGCAGGAATTCCGTCAGTTATCTATGGACTACTGGGTATCCTGATCCTGAATCCTTTGATGTACCAGATTGAAAGAAAGATATTTGCTGACTCAGAGACTCATCAGTTTACAGGTGGTGCAAATCTGATTTCTGCAGTGATTGTACTGGCAGTCATGATTCTGCCGACAGTCATCAATGTCAGTGAATCAGCGATTAAGGCTGTTCCTGAGCACCTGAAGAGCGCTTCGTTAGCAGTCGGCGCATCCAGGATGCAGACGATTTTCAAGGTCATCCTTCCGGCCGCAAAGTCCGGTATCGTTACAGCCATTGTACTGGGTGTGGGACGTGCAATTGGAGAGGCCATGGCTATTTCACTTGTATCGGGAAGCTCTGTTAACCTTCCGCTGCCGTTTAATTCCGTCAGATTCCTGACAACGGCTATCGTCAGTGAAATGGGATATGCAACGGATACACACAGAGATGTATTATTTACGATCGGACTGGTACTGTTTGTATTTATCATGCTGATCAATATCACACTGACGAAAATACTGAAACACAGTAATGTGGAGGAGTAGAGCAGATGAATAACAGCATCATAGTAAAAAGAAGAAGAATCAAGCCTGGTGATGCGGTACTTACGCTTTTGATCAATCTGAGTGCAGCCATATCCATACTGCTGCTCATCGGAATTGTCGGTTATGTCTTCTACAGAGGAATCGGTGTCATCAACTGGTCATTCCTGACGACTGTACCGAGTACGATGAACGGAACCTTTGGAATCGCAGGCAACATTGTCAATACACTTTATATGATCATTCTGACATTGCTGATTGCAACACCGGTCGGTGTGGGAGCTGCGATTTATCTGAATGAATATGCGAAACCCGGAAAAATTGTCAATCTGATAGAGTTTACAACAGAGACGCTGGCTGGCATTCCGTCCATTATATTTGGTCTGTTTGGTATGATCTTCTTTGGAACGACACTCGGATTTGGATATTCTATCTTAACAGGTGCCCTGACTCTGACTTTGATGGTACTGCCGCTGATTACAAGAAATACACAGGAGGCACTCAAAACGGTACCTGATACGTATCGAAGCGGTGCATTGGGAATCGGAGCTACAAAGTGGTATATGATCAGGACTGTCATGCTGCCATCTGCGATGCCTGGTATCGTGACCGGTATCATATTAGCCATCGGCAGGATTGTAGGAGAATCTGCAGCACTCCTGTTTACGGCAGGAAGCGGATATCTGCTCCCGCAGACCGGTAAAGCAATGCTTGATAAAATCATGCAGCCCGGCGGCACGCTGACGATACAGCTGTACCTGAGTATGTCAAAGGCGCAGTATGATGCGGCATTCGGCATCGCCTTTGTACTGCTGATCATTGTACTGTGTATCAACTTTTTGACAAAATATCTGATCGGAAAGCTGGATGTCAGCCATAGATAACGACTGATGATTTACTTTGACTGAATATCATATAAAGGATGAAAAATATGCTGGAAAGTAAAATTGTAACTGAAAAACTGAATCTTTATTATGGAAGTAATCACGCACTGAAGGATGTGGATATGAAGATTGCCACCAACAGAATTACAGCCTTTGTAGGGCCGAGTGGGTGCGGAAAATCCACATTTTTAAAGACACTGAATCGCATGAATGATCTGGTGGACAATGTCATCATTACAGGCTATGTAAAGATAGACGGAGAAGATGTCTATGATCCGAAGGTGGATACCACTCTGCTGCGCAAAAAAGTAGGTATGGTATTTCAACAGCCCAATCCGTTCCCGATGAGCATCTATGATAATATAGCCTATGGACCGCGCATTCACGGAATCAAAAATAAAAAGGAACTGGATCAGATCGTGGAGGAAAGTCTGAAGGGAGCTGCGATTTTTGAAGAGGTGAAGGATCGCTTAAAGAAATCTGCACTCGGACTCTCAGGCGGACAGCAGCAGAGACTCTGCATCGCCAGAGCACTGGCGGTAAAGCCGGAGGTACTGCTGATGGATGAACCGACATCGGCACTGGATCCGATTTCTACGCTGAAAATAGAAGACCTGATGCAGGAGCTGAGAGAAAAGTACACTGTAGCAATCGTCACACATAACATGCAGCAGGCGGCACGTGTATCAGATTATACAGCATTCTTTCTGCTTGGTGAGGTAGTCGAACTGGATGACACAGATGTCATATTCTCGCGACCTAAGGATAAAAGAACAGAAGACTACATTACAGGACGTTTTGGTTGATAAAAGGAGAGAGTTAAAATGACTGCAAGAATGAATTTTCAAATGGAATTAGAACAGCTGCATAACCGTCTGGCAGAGATGGGTGAGCATGTGGAAAACACAATAGACCAGGTATTTAGGGCGCTGGAAGGAAAGGATCAGGAGCTGCTTGGCACGATCATAGCGGGTGATCGTGTCATTGACGATATGGAACGCGCAATAGAAGCAAAGTGTCTTTCTCTGATCACACGTCAACAGCCTGTTGCCAGTGACCTGCGTGTAGTGACGGCGACGCTGAAGGTGGTAACAGATATCGAGAGAATCGGAGATCAGGCAGTTGATATTGCAGAGCTGGCTTTAAGAAACAAACAATATTCCTTATATCTGATTTCAAAACCAATGCCGGAGCTGATCCATTCTGCCAAGGACATGGTACACTGTGCCGTAGATGCATTTATACAGAATAATCAGGAAGCCGCTGGTCAGATTATCAAAATGGATGATGTGGTAGATGATCTGTTTAATCACGTCAAGGATGAAGTCGTGCAAATGCTGCGGACAGATAAGATGCAGGATCAGAGCGGTGAAAGAAAGGCAGACCCGGACTGTCTGGTGGACGTATTGATGATTGCGAAATATCTTGAGAAGATCGGTGATCATGCAGTGAATATCTGCGATTGGGAAATGTTCAGAGAGACCGGTGCCATTGATTCTGTCAGACTTTTATAGTACAATGATACATTATATTATACAATAGAGGAAAAGAGGCACTATATGGCGAAAATATTTGTAATAGAAGATGATGAGAATATCAGAAATCTAATCAAGATGGCATTAGAGGGAAACGGCTATCAGGCAGAGGCATTTGAAAATGCAGAGGATGCGCTTGCTGTGATTGAAAAGGTCAAACCGGATCTGGCGATCTGCGATCTGATGCTGCCCGGAATCGATGGCCTGGAAGCCATTAAGAAGATTCGCCGTATGCCGGAAATCAAGGATATGCTTTTGATGATTCTGACTGCAAAGGACAGGGAGTTTGATAAGGTGACAGGACTGGACTGTGGTGCTGATGATTATATGACCAAACCGTTTGGCATCATGGAGTTGTC
Source organism: bacterium (assembly GCA_030539165.1). Lineage (GTDB taxonomy): Bacteria > Bacillota > Clostridia > Lachnospirales > Lachnospiraceae > JAAYYM01. The sequence continues at coordinate 41,508 of JAUNSO010000012.1, read as the reverse complement.
TGCACGAATCCGTTCTCTGCTGCGCCGTATGCCACAAAAAGAGGATCATCCGCAGCAGCTGTTCATCAACGGCATGCAGATCGATACGGGTGCCCGTGAGGTATTGATAGATGGCAGGAATGTGGAACTGACGTATCGGGAATTTGAACTGCTGATGTATCTGTATCAGAATAATCAGCGTGTAGTCAGCAGAGATGAACTGCTGGATAAATTGTGGGGCTATGACTGTGATGTGGAGACCAGAACGGTAGACATTCACATCGGCACACTACGGAAGAAATTAGGCGATGAAGGCACTGAAAGCATTAAGACCGTTCGCAATGTGGGCTATCGGTTTCTATCATTTGATAAATAGTTTGGAGGAATTATATGAAACGTGCATTGATACAACGTTTTTTTATTATACTGGCGATCACAATCGGTGTATTTGGCGTGATTTCCTATATCGTAGCAAGCAGGCAGATGCTGAAAACAACCATCGGAAACATGCGCCAGCTTGTGCGGGAGATAGATTATGCCATTGATTATTCGGGGGATGCAGAGCAGCAAATCCTTGACATGAAACAAAAAATAGACCGTACGACAGATCAAAACAGCAGCAAAGTACGTATTACGATACTGAAGAATGACGGCAGTGTTCTGGCAGATACCGATGCAACGGATGTGTCTGCACTGGAAAACCACGGAGGCCGGGAAGAGATCAGACAGGCATTTTTAAATGGTTTTGGCTACTCGACACGTTATTCCAGCACATTGGGCGAGCGGATGCTGTATGTGGCTGAGCTGTCGGAGGATGGAGCACATGTGATCAGAGTATCGATTTTGTTTAGTGGTATGACGGACTATCTGAAGGTACTGTTTCCGTCCCTGGCGCTTGCGGCAATCTTTCTTTTCATCCTTGCAATGCTTGTTTCTGTTCGCTTTTCAGATACGGTCACAAAGCCACTGCGTGAGATTGCGGAAGAAATGGTACACATACAGGGGGATGATCCTGAATTTCATTTTAAAACCTATCGCTACGAGGAATTGAATATCATTTCCTATACAACGGATCAGCTGATTATAGAAATCAAGGGAAATATAGACCGGCTCGAGTTTGAACGCAGAGTGAGACAGGAGTTTTTCTCAAATGCTTCACATGAACTGAAGACACCGATCACCTCTGTAAAGGGATATGCAGAGATCCTGCAAAATCATCTGGCAAAGGATCCGGCGGCAGAAGAGGATTGTATCCGCAGGATCATCACAGAGGCAGATCATATGACAAGTCTGATCAATGATATTCTGATGATATCAAAGCTGGAGACCAAGGATCTGTCAGTGGACATCTCCGAGGTCCGGATGGCACCTTTACTGTCAGAGGTAGTAGAATCACTGCAGCCGATCATGAAACAGCAGAATGTGACGGTACATATGGACTGTCAGCCGATCGTTCTGCAGGAATCGGCCAATCAGATGGAGGAGCTGCTGACGAACCTGCTGACAAATGCAATTAAATATAATCATCCGGATGGCGAGGTATGGGTCAGCATCAGCCGTGAAAATGATATTATGGTTCTTACAGTCAGAGATAATGGAATCGGCATACCTGAAGACGATCAGGAACGGGTGTTTGAGCGGTTTTACCGCGTGGATAAGGGACGTGATAAAAAAGTAGGCGGTACAGGGCTGGGTCTGTCCATTGTCAAACATATCGTGGGATACCGGGACGGTACCATTACTCTGAAAAGCAAGCCGGGTGAAGGCTCATTATTCACCATACGCATCCCTATGGAAAAAGATGGACAGGAATGATTGTTGACATAATAGTTCAATGTTGTTATAATACGAATAGAAATGTAACAATTTTGTAACAATTTGAACTTTGACCAATGGGAGTTATCTTGCATGAACCACAATTCATATAGAAGAAATCAACAGCTTCATAAGAAAATGCTAAAAGGCATGAGTGCACTGGCTATGAGTGGACTGATGTCTTTTTGTTTTGTTTTTGATACGTTTGCAGAGCCGCTTGACAGTATGATCAGTGCAGGCGCAGCCAAGGAGATTACGATTACAGTTGGCGGAACACAAACCGACAGCAGCGTATCCGATAACAGCGTCACAGACAAAAATGCAGCTGACAGCAGTGCTGCAGGTACAGGCACAGCCGATACGAAAGCAGCAGCTGAGACAAAGGCGGCCGGTGCGGACACAGCCGATACGGCTAAGACAGAAGCTCCTGTGATTATCGTTGGACAGACAACAGAAGAAACATATGGATTTTCAAATCTTGGTATTGCTCATGTGGACAATCATCTGAATGTCAGAAAAGAAGCAAAGGAAGACGGAGAAATCATTGGTAAAATGCCTAAGAATGCAGGATGTGAAATTCTGTCCATAGAAGGTGACTGGGCGAAGATCAAGTCCGGTAAGGTAGAAGGATATGTCAGTGCAGAATTTCTCTATACCGGTGCAGAAGCGACTGCAAAGGCAGAGGAAGTCAAGACGACCATGGCGACTGTCAACACGATGACCTTAAAGGTGCGTACGGCACCATCTCTGAACGGCAATGTCATTACGCTGATTCCTGAAGGTGAAGAACTTGAGGTTCTGGAGGATACCGGCGAATGGGTCAAGATCGCAATCGATGATGAAGAAGGTTTTATTTCCAAGGAATTTGTAGATATAGCAGTAGAACTGGATAAGGCAGTTACCCTGACAGAGCTGAAGATGGGTGAGGGTGTATCAGATACAAGAGTATCTTTGGTATCCTTTGCAAAGAAGTTTGTCGGCAATCCGTATGTATGGGGCGGTACCAGTCTGGAACACGGTGCTGACTGCTCAGGATTTGTAATGTCAGTATTTAAAAACTACGGTATATCATTGCCACATTCCAGCCGTGCACAGGCAGGCTGCGGTACAGGCATCAGCTTATCCGAGGCAAAACCGGGCGATCTGGTATTCTATGGAAACGGCAGTACGATCAACCACGTGGCAATTTACATCGGCGGCGGTCAGGTCGTACATGCATCAAGTGCAAGAACCGGTATTAAGATTTCCAACGCAACCTACAGAACACCGCTCGCAGTCAGAAGAATTATGTAAGAATTATGTAACTCTGGTTCTTTACAGAAAGAAATTATTATGCTATAATGCCTAAGTGTGAAAAGCCCCACTCAGGATCAGGACACTCCGACCGATTCTTAGTGAGAGCGGATACATGAGCGGCAGTCGTGATCATGACTTGACCGTTACGAAGAAGAAAAGGAGGATATGAATATGATCAGCAAGGAAAAGAAAACAGCTATCATGAAGGAATACGCAAGAAAAGAAGGCGACACAGGTTCACCGGAAGTTCAGATTGCGGTTCTGACAGCGAGAATTCAGGAACTGACAGAGCATCTTCAGAACAATCAGAAGGATCACCACTCAAGAAGCGGACTGTTCAAAATGATTGGTCAGAGACGTGGCTTACTGGATTACCTGAAGAGAACAGATATTGAGAAATATCGTGAACTGATTGAGAAGTTAGGAATCAGAAAATAATAAAAACAGGGCGGAGTCATCCGCCCTATTTATTATGTTATAGCAGTCAAGCAGAAGAATGTACCCGAGACCACTGATGAATCCATGAAGAGATTCGTGTATCCATCAGTTGTTTCGGAAATATCAATTCTTCTGCCGTGAACCGTTATGAATCAGGAGTGGATTCATAACACCATTGAAAGGAGAATGATATGTACAAAAGTTATTCCATGGAAATCGGCGGCCGTACCCTTACAGTAGATGTAGGCAGAGTGGCTGCACAGGCAAACGGTGCTGCTCTTATGCACTATGGTGATACCACCGTTTTATGTACGGCAACAGCATCTGAGAAGCCGAGAGAGGGAATTGATTTCTTCCCGTTAAGTGTAGAATTTGAAGAGAAGTTATATGCAGTCGGCAAGATCCCGGGCGGCTTCAATAAGAGAGAGGGTAAAGCATCTGAGAATTCAGTCCTGACATCACGTGTTATTGACAGACCGATGCGTCCTTTATTCCCGAAGGATTACAGAAATGACTGTACTCTGAACAATCTGGTATTATCAGTTGATCCGGAGTGTCGTCCTGAAGTAGTTGCTATGCTTGGTTCTGCAATTGCAACCAGCATTTCTGATATTCCGTTCTGCGGACCCTGTGCAACGACACAGATCGGTATGATTGACGGACAGTTCGTTGTGAACCCGAATCAGGAACAGTGGAAGAATGGTGATTTGACACTGACTGTTGCATCTACAGCAGAGAAAGTTATTATGATAGAGGCAGGAGCAAATGAAATTCCGGAAGCCAAGATGATCGAAGCCATCTACATGGCCCACGGTATCAATCAGGAAATCATTGCATTTATCAACAAGATCGTAGCTGAGGTTGGAAAGCCGAAGCATGAGTATACAAGCTGTGCAATTCCGGAAGAGATGTTTGCAGCCATGAAGGAGATCGTAACTCCGGCTGAGATGGAAGTAGCAGTATTTACAGATGAAAAACAGGTTCGCGAGGAGAATATCCGCGTGATCAGAGATAAGATGGAAGCAGCATTTGCTGATAAGGAGGACTGGCTGCCGCTCGTAGGTGAGGCTCTCTACCAGTATCAGAAAAAGACAGTTCGCAAGATGATCTTAAAGGATCACAAGCGTCCGGATGGTCGTGAGATTACACAGATCAGAAAGCTCGCTGCAGAGACAGATATCATCCCCAGAGTACATGGTTCTGCCATGTTTACCAGAGGGCAGACACAGATCTGCAATATCTGTACACTGGCTCCTTTATCAGAGGTTCAGAGAATTGACGGCTTAGATGAGAACGAAATCAATAAGAGATATATGCATCACTATAATTTCCCGTCTTACTCAGTAGGCGAGACAAAGCCTTCCAGAGGACCGGGACGTCGTGAGATCGGTCATGGCGCACTGGCTGAGAGAGCACTGATTCCGGTACTTCCTTCTACAGAGGAATTCCCGTATGCAATCCGTACCGTATCTGAGACATTTGAGTCAAACGGTTCTACATCTATGGCTTCCACATGTGCATCCTGTATGTCACTGATGGCTGCAGGTGTTCCGATTAAGAAAATGGTCGCAGGTATTTCCTGTGGACTGGTAACAGGCGACACAGATGATGATTTTGTATTATTGACAGATATCCAGGGACTTGAGGATTTCTTCGGTGATATGGACTTCAAGGTAACAGGAACAACAGATGGTATCACAGCCATCCAGATGGATATCAAGATTCACGGTCTGACAAGACCGATCGTTGAGGGTGCCATTGCAAGATGTCGTGAGGCAAGAATGTTCATCATGGACAACTGTATGAAGCCTTGTATCGCAGAGCCTCGTAAAGAGGTTGGCGAATACGCTCCGAAGATCATCCAGATCAAGATCAATCCTGAGAAGATCGGCGATGTTGTTGGACAGCGTGGTAAGACCATCAATGCAATCATTGAACAGACAGGTGTTAAGATGGATATTTCCGATGATGGAGCAGTTTCTATCTGTGGAACAGATCCGGTTGGCATGGACAAGGCTGTAGAGATGGTGAAGATGATCGTGACTGACTTCGAAGAGGGTCAGATTTTCAAGGGCAAGGTCATCAGCATCAAGGACTTTGGTGCATTTATCGAATTTGCACCGGGTAAGGAAGGTATGGTTCATATCTCCAAGATCGCAAAGGAAAGAATCAATCATGTAGAAGATGTCTTGACACTTGGTGATGTTGTTACCGTTAAGTGCCTTGGCAAGGATAAGATGGGCAGAATCAGCTTCTCTATGAAGGATGTTGCTCAGGAACAGTAAAAAATCAGAATTAATGAACGCTCTATCCGAACAGGATAGGGCGTTTTTTGTTGTTCTACTTTTGGATAGGAGACTCATATACTTACATTGGATACAGGGGAAGGGGCAGACGATGTATATGGACAAGGCTGAGACATTTTACAGACTTTTTCCAGGGAGTCTGAGAGAACTGTTAGCAGCAGGAGGGTTTTGCTATGATGATCTGCGGGAAATCCGCTTAAGAGTCGGACAACCGGTACTGGTGCGGTGCGGATTAAAGGAGAGCACTTTGTATTGCAGGAACAGTGCGGTACCCTATGTGATCGGACAAAAAGAATTAACAGAGCTGATCAATTACATATGTGATTATTCCATCTATGCCTATGAGGAGGAAATCAGACAGGGCTTTATTACGGTAACGGGAGGCCATCGGATCGGTATCGGCGGCTGTGTAGCCATGGAAGGAGCCTCAGTCAGGACATTTCGTTATATTACATGTGTTAGCATCAGAGTGGCACATGAAATAACAGGTGTTGCGGATCATATCCTTCCCTATCTGTTTCACCATCAGCGAGTCAGAAACACACTGATTCTGTCATCGCCGGGATGCGGCAAGACTACATTGCTGAGAGATGTGGTAAGACAGATTTCAGACAGCGGACAAACCGTAGGAGTGGTAGATGAGCGTTCAGAGATCGGTGGGTGCTACATGGGAATTCCGCAAAATGATATTGGCAGGAGAACAGATATCATTGACTGCTGTGCGAAGGCGCAGGGGATTATGATGCTGATCCGGTCTATGGCACCGGATGTCATCGCTGTCGATGAGATTGGAAGCAGAGAGGATGCGGCGGCAATCGGCATGGCCCTGCATTCTGGCTGCAGATTGATTGCTACGGTACATGGATACAATATTGATGATATTGCGGGAAAGGATGGGATTCAGAATCTGATCAGGGAAAAGGCATTGGAGCGCTTTGTGATCTTGGAAGGTCGGGCATTGGAAAACAGGAGCATGAAGGTTCTGGACATGGATTACAGGTGTATTTATCAAAGCGAAGGAGTTTCAGATGTATAAAATTCTGGGTGTGGTATTGATTATGACTGGCAGCATCGGCGTTTCCTGCCGCATCATCCATGACATGAAAAAAGAGGTGGAATTAAAGAAAAATCTAATCAAAATGCTGCAGCTGCTGGAAAGCGAGATCCGTCACCATCATCTGAACCTGCCGGAGTGTTTTGCTGTGACGGCCGGACGACTCACGGGTCAGGTGGCAGCTTTTCTGATGGATCTGTCCGATGACTTGAAAAACAAAATGGGAACCTCATTATCGGAGCTGTGGCAGGAAAAGGTGAGAATACACTTCACATCAGGCAATGACGCAGCAGACGGTATACTGGGGGAATGCGAAATCGTACAGCTGTGCAGGTTTGGAACGGAACTGGGATTCAGTGATCAGACAATACAATTGAACATGATCAGGCAGTATGAACAGCAGCTACAGGAGGATATGGACAGAGCAGTTATGAAAATACGTGAGACTTCCCGTATTTACCGGACAATGGGAATTTTGGGAGGCGCATTTCTTGTGATTATGCTGCTTTGATACAATAAAAGGATTTGATATGGAGGAAACAGACGATGGAAACAGGTTTGATCTTTAAAATAGCAGCAGTCGGTATACTGGTCTCTGTATTGACGCAGGTTCTGAAACACAGCGGAAGAGAGGAACAGGCATTTATGACCAGTCTGGCAGGGCTGATACTGGTTTTGTTATGGATCATTCCTTATATCTATGAGCTGTTTGAAACCATTCAAAAGCTGTTTGCACTCTGATCTCCGGGGAGGTGGCATCATGGAATTGCTGCGTGTTGCTGCAATTGGTCTGACAGGGGTACTGATTGCTTTGCAGTTTAAAAGCCAGAAAAGTGAATATGGACTCTATATCGGTATCGCAACAGGGATGATTTTGCTATGTGGATCCATGGATGAAATGCAGAGTATCATCAGCCTGCTGTCCGGCTTTGATACACCGATGATAGCGGGAACGCTTGGCAGGACGTTGATGAAGATCGTACTGTTGACGTATATTGCAGAATTTGCCGCAGGCATCTGCAGGGATGCCGGGTATCAGTCAATCTCCGGACAGATAGAGGTATTTGGAAAACTGTCCATTCTGATTCTTAGTCTTCCGGCACTGCGGACACTGCTTTCGAGTCTGTATTCTTTTTTGTGATTCCGGAGCGGGAGGAGACAGTATGCCGGGAAAGAGATACAAACATATGATACAGGTGATTTTATTCGCTGCGTTGAATATCCTGCTACTGTATATGGTCTCAGTGCCTGTACCTGCAGCAGAAACAGACAGGCTTGGAACTGCACAGCAGCCTGATTTTCGGGAAATCGAACAGGCACTGGATCAGATCAGGAGTGACTATGAACTGGATTTTGGACAGGTATTTCAAGATGTTCTATCTGGTAAAGAGGCGTTAAATATAAATTTAATATTGGGAAAAAGCTTGAAAATACTGACCTTGGAGGTTGTTGAAAACAGATTTGGCATTACAAGCGTTATATTGCTGTCTGTCTTATCGGCAGTCTTGTCTAATATCACAGCGGTATTTCATAACAGACAGATTGCCCAGGTCGGCTTCTATATGATGGCACTGGTGATTGCTGTTCTGCTTCTGCAGACGATGAAAACGACGGTAGAAATTGCCTCTGAGACGATCAACCAGCTTGTATTGTTTATGGAGGTTCTGCTGCCTGCATATTTTATGGGGGTTGCATTTATATCAGGCTCCGCCGCAGCATCGGCTTTTTATGGAACGGCACTGCTGGCTGTCTTTTTTGTAGAAGGACTGTTAGCTGCAGTCGTGCTTCCGATGATTCAGATCTATATCATGCTGATCATCGTAAACCATATAGCCGGGGACGGGATTCTTGATCAGCTGCTGAAGCTGTTAAAGAGTGTCATTCAATATATCCTGAAGACGGTGATAGCGGTTGTCATTGGATTGAATACCATCCAGGGGATGTTCGCACCGGTGATGCATAGCGTGAAAACAAGCATGCTGACAGGCGCAGTGTCCATGCTTCCGGGTATGTCCGGTGTGACAGAGGCAACATGGAATTCTGTGGTAGGCTCTGTTGTACTGATCAAGAATGCGGTCGGCGTGACAGCAGTGTGCATGATTTTGTTGATTATGATTGTTCCGGTGATCAAGCTGACCGTCATTATGTTTATGTACCGTTTGGCTGCAGCATTTGCGGGCGGGCTGTCTGCAGGCAGTACAGCGGAGTGCATCAGTGGAATGGGAGATGGAACCGGGATGCTGTTAAAAACAGTTGTTACGTCTATTGTTCTGTTTATGATTACAATTGCTATTGTTGCCGTCTCTACAAATGGGGGATATTGATGATGTACGGATATTTCAAGGAATCTGTTACAGGGCTCGTGGAGTTATTGATTTACATGGGACTGATCATGCATATACTTCCGGGCGAACAATACCGGAAGTATGTAAAGCTGCTGTTGGGAATTGTGATGATTGCTTTTATTCTGGATACCGGAAGTGGAGCAGGAGTATATCTTAAGTACCAGAAAAAAGATATTACAGAATTATACAATCAAAAATTAAATTTTAAAATCAATGCAGATGAAAAAACAAGCGAAAGTCAGTATTTATGGGCTTTATCCACACTTCAAAATAAAATTAATTCTACAATTAATAATTATGATTACAGAGACGAAATTGCCGCAGAATGCCTTGAAATAGGGATTTGCGAGGATGTGAATAATGTGGATTACGGCAAAGTTACCACAATAAAAATCCGACTTTCAAAAAATGTGGATAAGTCTGGTAATATCGTTGTGGATCATATAATTATCGGAAAACAGGATAAAATGAGTGACGATTTAAAGCTTGAGAGATTACGCGACAGACTGGCAGAAGCATTGGGTGTTAACAGGGAGGTGATACAGTTTGTCTTTTCGTGAAACAATTCCGGCCTTGAAACAGAAGTTCAGAACAATGAAGAAGGATCAATACCTGATACTGATCCTGACAGGAGTGCTGCTGTTGGTCATCGTATTCCCGACCGGCAGCAAAGAAGAGGATGCGGCAGCGGCTAAGTCAGCAGAGACTCATACGACAGACAACAATCTGACAGAGGTATCAGAGGAGACCCTGGGGATGCAGGCAGGATCTGAGGAGGCGTATATTTCCATGCTGGAAGAAAAACTAGAGAGGGGGATCTCCTATATTGCCGGAGCAGGCAGAGTCAAGGTGATGATTACATTGAATGCCGGTACTGAACAGGTTGTACTCAAGGACACGAGTGATCAGGGTGCCAGCACCATTGAAAAGGATGCAAGTGGAGGCAACAGGACAGTGATGGAGAATGAGACAGCTGAGACAACCATATATGTGGAAGAGGAAAATGGAACCAGGATTCCTTATGTGTGCAAGAATCTCCCTCCGCAGATAGAAGGTGTGACCGTCATCTGTGAGGGTGGTGATAATTCCGTTGTCCGTTCTGATATTACAGGTGTTGTAAAGGCATTATTTCCTGTAGAGGCGCATAAGATTAAAGTAGTCAGGATGGCTGTCACAAAAACAAACAGCGGTAAGGAGACAATTGAGAGATGAAGAATATAATGAAAAAAAATCAAATGATTATCACAGCACTTGCGATTATGATAGCCGTGGCGGGTTATCTGAACTTTACAGGAACAAAGTTTGATCAGGAAGATACGGCATCGGGAATGGAAGCAGTAGAGGCGGTCAATGAAGAGGTGCAGGAAACATCAGCAGAGGTGGCGGCAGAGGAAAGCTCCGGGGAAGAAGATCTGTATGCGGACATATCGGAAGAGGATATGTATCTGGCAGAGGAGCTGCAGGGCGACATCGAAAGTCTGGACTCTGAAGCAGAGATTATGACCGGAGCAGTAGATGGCAGCACAGAAGGAACAGAGACTGCAGTCGGTGAAGAGCCGGGAGAAGCTATCTTTACCAGCTCCATGACCGGAGCAGGCATTGCATCCAATGCAAAGCTGCTGAAGGAGCAGACAAGAGCCAAGAATAAGGAGACCATGCTGGAGGTGATCAATTCTACTGCAGTGACAGATGTACAGAAGCAGGAAGCCATCAATCTGATGATCTCGATGGTTGATATCGCAGAACGCGAGACGGCGGCAGAGGTGCTGCTCTCAGCCAAGGGATTTACCGATGTTGTTGTCAGTATCACTGACGGAACCGCAGATGTTCTGGTCAATGCATATGAGGTGTCAGATGCAGAGCGTGCCCAGATAGAGGATGTGATCAAGCGAAAGACCGGCATCCCTCCTGAGAATCTGGTGATTACTCCGATTGAATCAATAGAATAAAATGATGAAAGCAGAAGGAATGCCACTTGTTTGGCGTTCCTTTTTATGGTATGATAATTTACTGAGTATTTCAGTAGAATAAAGGAGAAAGAGCCTATGAATAAAAGAGTTTTTTTGATTGTATTAGACAGTATGGGCATCGGTGAAATGCCGGATGCAGATGCATATGGAGATAAAGGAACCAACACCCTGCTTTCCTGTTCCAAGAGTCAGTATTTTGGAGCACCCAATATGGGGAAGCTGGGATTGTTCAATATTGACGGTGTGAGCTGTGGCGAAAAGGAAGCGCATCCGACAGGCGTCTACGGGCGGATGGCTGAGAGCTCCAAGGGCAAGGATACGACAATCGGACACTGGGAGATTGCCGGCATTATATCAGAAAAGCCATTGCCGACTTATCCGCAGGGCTTTCCACAGGAGGTACTGGATGCATTCAGCAGTGCTACAGGACGAGGAGTGCTGTGCAACAGACCCTATTCAGGAACTGAGGTAATCAAGGATTACGGAGATGAGCATGTCAGAACAGGCAAGCTGATCGTATATACTTCAGCAGACAGTGTGTTCCAGATCGCTGCCCATGAAGACATCGTACCACCTGAGACTCTGTACGAGTATTGCAGGATGGCACGGGAGATCCTGCAGGGAGAGCATGGAGTGGGTCGTGTGATTGCCAGACCATTTATCGGTGCGGACGGACACTATACCAGGACAACGAACAGACATGATTTCTCATTGATTCCTCCAAAGACAACGATGCTGGATGTACTTTCGGATCAGGGCTATGATGTGATCGGTGTCGGTAAGATCAAAGACATTTTTGCAGGCAAGGGTCTGACAGAGTTTACCTATACAAAGGGCAATGCTGACGGAATCAATCAGACACTGCAGATCATGGATCGTGATTTTAACGGATTATGCTTTGTGAATCTGGTTGATTTTGATATGCTGTATGGACATCGTAATGATATTGACGGCTATGCAAAGGCCATTCATTATTTTGATGATTTTCTGCCGCAGCTGCTTGGAAAGCTGAAGGAAGATGATCTGCTGATGATCACTGCAGATCATGGATGTGATCCCGGCTATACGGTATCCACTGATCATTCCAGAGAGTACACGCCGTACCTGATCTATGGCAAGCAGCTGGAAGCAAAGAACATCGGAACACACGCAACATTTTCTGATATCGGTGCAACCGTGCTGGATTATTTCGGAATCAAGGGTGACATTGCAGGAAAATCAGTATTATAAATTTTGGAGGATATTATGTCAGACACTACAAATGAATTACAAATCGCAAAGCGCAGGACCTTTGCCATTATCTCACACCCCGATGCAGGCAAAACGACTCTGACGGAGAAGTTTTTACTGTACGGCGGAGCGATTAATCTTGCGGGAAGCGTTAAAGGTAAGGCGACTGCAAAGCATGCGGTATCCGACTGGATGGAGATAGAAAAGGAGAGAGGTATTTCTGTTACATCCTCTGTACTGCAGTTTGGATATGATGGGTTTTGTATCAATATACTGGATACACCGGGACATCAGGATTTCTCCGAGGATACGTATCGTACGCTGATGGCGGCAGACTCAGCCGTGATGGTCATAGATGCCAGCAAGGGTGTGGAGGCACAGACACGTAAGCTGTTCAAGGTATGTGGTATGCGCGGGATTCCGATTTTTACATTTATTAATAAAATGGACAGAGATGCAAATGATACATTTGAATTGTTAGATGATATCGAAAAAGAACTGGGTATTGCGACGTGTCCGATTAACTGGCCGATCGGCTCCGGAAAAAGATTTAAGGGAGTATATGACCGCAAGGAAAAGTGTGTCATCACCTATGAAGACACAGAAAAAGGAACAAAAGAAGGACATACCACCAAAATACCGGCTGATGATGAGGCACAGCTGACAGCCTATATTGGTGAAGAGGCCAGAACACAGCTGGCTGATGAGATGGAGCTGCTCGGCGGAGCAGGCTCTGATTTTGATCTGGAACAGGTTCAGAACGGTAAATTATCACCTGTATTTTTTGGCTCCGCACTGACCAATTTTGGCGTTGAGATATTTCTGCAGTATTTTCTGCAGATGACCATGCCCCCGTTGCCCAGAAAATCAGATATCGGAGTGATTCATCCGGCAGAGCATGATTTCTCAGCATTTGTATTTAAGATTCAGGCAAACATGAACAAGGCTCATCGTGACAGAGTTGCATTTATGCGTATCTGCTCCGGCAAGTTCACTGCGGGTATGGAGGTAAATCATGTACAGGGCGGTAAGATTATGCGCCTGTCACAGCCGCAGCAGCTGATGGCATCTGAGCGTAAGATGGTAGAGGAGGCCTATGCAGGAGATATCATAGGGGTATTTGATCCGGGTATTTTCTCAATCGGGGATACGATTTGTATGCCCGGGGAAAGCTTTCGATATGAAGGGATTCCGACATTTGCACCTGAGCATTTTGCACGTGTCAGACAGATTGATACGATGAAGAGAAAACAGTTTGTCAAGGGAGTTAATCAGATCGCGCAGGAAGGCGCAATCCAGATCTTTCAGGAGCTGAGCACCGGTATGGAGGAGATCATCGTAGGCGTTGTCGGGGTGCTGCAGTTTGAGGTGCTGAAATACCGTCTGGAGAATGAATATAATGTGGAAATCGCACTGGAGAACCTCCCGTATGCTCATATCAGATGGATCAAGAATAAGGATATTGATGTAGATAAGATCACAGGAACTTCTGATATGAAGAGAGTGAAGGATCTGAAAGGCAATCCGTTACTGCTGTTTGTAAATGCCTGGAGTGTCGGGATGACACTGGACAGAAATGAAGGACTGATTTTAGAAGAATTTGGACGAGACTAGGAAGAACGGATGAAAAGAAAAAGATTAAGATCTATTTTATGTATGGCAGCTGTGTCTATGATGCTCACAGGCTGTTCACATGATTTTTCTGACTGGCTGGCTGAACAGCTGTACGGGGCACCGGCAGAGGAAACACAGCCGGAAATCACGGCTGATGCTGTGACGACTCCGAACCCAACACCGTCAGATGCTGCGGAAGCACCGACGGTACAGCCTGAGCTGGAAGAACCGCTGATTACGGTTCTGGAGGAGACCGAGGAGGCTGCCCCGGAGGAGTATGAGGAGGTATCAGAGGCGGGGCTGGAAGAGACGGCTCAGTCACAGGCTTCGTCAGATCACTATGCATACAGTATGCTGGATCAGGACGAGCAAAGACTTTATCTGGAGATCTTAACGATTCTGCGTGCAATGGGACAGGATATCACAGTATCCTCAACAGATACAGAACAGATTGACAAGGCATTTAAATGTGTACTGCTGGATCATCCGGAGATTTTTTATGTCAAAGGATATTCCATGACAAAGCTGACCAGAGGCGGTGTGCTGAGTAAGATTACGTTATCCGGCACCTATTCCATGAGTCAGAGTGAAAAGGAAGAAAAGGAAAAGCTCGCAGCAGCGGCAGCTGCTAATATTCTCAGCCAGATACCACCGGGAGTTTCCGAATATGATCGTGTCAAATTCATATATGAATATCTGGTATTGCATACAGAATATGATATCAATTCAGAGCAGAATCAGAATATTTTAAGCGTATTGCTGAACGGACGCAGTGTGTGTCAGGGCTATGCAAAGACTGCACAGTATCTGCTGAATCAGTCAGGTATGTTCTGTACGCTTGCCGAGGGTATCGTAAAAGGCAATGAACCGCATGTATGGAATATTGTCAGGATCGACGGTGAGTATTATAATATGGATGTGACATGGGGCGATGCTTCCTATAATATTACAGGGGTGGATGCGTCATCGGGAAATGCCAATGTTCCGGAGATCAATTATGATTATCTGAATGTACCGGATTCGATGCTTCGGTCTTCGCATTTTGTGAATCCTCCGGTCACACTGCCGACCTGCAATTCCATGAATGCGAATTACTATGTACGCGAGGGTATCTATTTTACGGAGTTTGATGAAAACAAACTGGCAGGACTGTTTAGCGATGCATATGCAAATGGAGAAACGACTGTTCAGCTCAAATGTGCGGATACGATTGTATACCAGGCGTTTTACCAGTACCTGATCAAGGATGAGAAAATATTTGGGTATCTGAATGGCGGCGGAAGCGTCAGATACGTTGAAATGAGAGAACAGAATTCGATGTTATTTTATTTATAGACTATGCAAAAACCGGTGGGTTTGGTATAATGTGCAAGTATAGGAGGTAGTGAAACATGGCGAAAGAAACAGATAAATCAACAGTGACATTACAGGGAGATGCATTCGGAGAAGTCAGGATTGCAGATGATGTCGTTGCAAATATTGCGGCGCTGGCAGCTGTCGAGGTAGACGGTGTGGCAGCAACAGCCGGTAACATTACAAAGGAACTGATGAACAAGGTCGGAATGAAGACAATCGGCAAGGGTGTCAGAGTAGAAGTGATCGAGTCTGCTGTATCTGTAGACATAGCACTGATCATGGAATACGGATACAATATCCCGACTACCTGCAAGAGTGTTCAGGAAAGAATCAAAGCTGCAATTGAGAATATGACAGGTCTGGAAGTATCAGATGTCAATATCCGCATTGCCGGCATCAATATGGAAAAGCAGGATCGATAATCAGGAGAGAATGATGAGCAGAAGACAAATTCGGGAGCATATATTCAAGATGCTGTTTCGAGTGGAATTTAACAGTCCGGAGGATATGCCGGAGCAGGTCAGGTTATATATGGAGGAGCTTCCCGATATTTCAGAGAAGGATGCCGGACATATTCAGAAAAAGTATGATGATATCATAGCCAGACTTCCTGAAATCGACAAGATGATAGAAGATAAAGCAGAGAGCTGGAACATCAGCCGCATGGGCAAGGTGGATCTGACAATTATCCGGCTTGCTGTTTATGAAATCAAATATGATGACACCATTCCGGTGAGTGTAGCGATCAATGAAGCAGTGGAGATTGCCAAGCGCTTCGGTCAGGACGAATCACCTTCCTTCGTCAACGGAGTTCTGGCAAAAATGGCATAATGAATAATGTTTATTCTGTAGGTCAGATCAATTCTTATATCAAAAACATGTTTGCACAGGACTTTATGCTGCGGAGCATCTATGTCAAAGGAGAGGCTTCCAATGTAAAGTACCATTCCAGCGGTCATATCTACTTTACCATGAAAGACAAAAACGGAACAATTACATGCGTTATGTTTGCCGGCAGTCGTGCCGGCCTGAGATTTCAGCTGAAGGAGGGCCAACAGATTGTTGTTGGCGGCAGCATAGAGGTTTATGAACGTGACGGCAAGTACCAGCTGTATGCCAGAGACATCACTCTGGATGGGATGGGACAGTTATACGAACGATATGAACAGCTGAAGCGCGAACTGGAAGAGATGGGAATGTTCGCAAAGGAATATAAACGCAGCATTCCGAAGTATGCACAAAGAATCGGCATTGTGACAGCACCGACCGGAGCGGCAGTACAGGATATCATCAATATCTCAAAGAGAAGAAATCCTTATGTACAGCTGATTTTATATCCGGCACTGGTACAGGGTGAGGGAGCGGCAGAAAGTGTTGTGAACGGAATCCATGCACTGGAACAGCAGGCAGTGGATGTGATGATCATAGGCCGTGGCGGCGGTTCGATAGAGGATTTGTGGGCTTTCAATGAGGAAATCGTGGCAAGGGCAATATTTGAGTGCAGCGTTCCGGTGATTTCGGCAGTCGGACATGAGACAGATACTACGATAGCAGATTATGTTGCAGACCTGAGAGCACCGACTCCGTCAGCAGCGGCAGAGCTTGCGGTATTTTCGATGACAGATTATACGCAGAAATGCTTTGACGATTATAATCTGCTGAATCACAGATTTCGCATGAAGCTTTCACTATACAAATCCAGACTCGAGAAGCTGCAGCTTCGTGTATCCTATTTAAGTCCGAAGAGCAGGATCCAGGAGAAAAGGATGTATGCCGCTGATATGGATGCAAAGCTTCGAGAAGCGATGGAAGCCGCACTGTTAAAGCAGAAACACCGGCTGGAGCTGTATATTGAGAAAATGAAGGGATTATCTCCTTTGGATAAACTGAATCAGGGACTGACCTATGTGACAAATGCAGAGGGAAAGTCCGTATCAGATATTGATATGGTGGAAAAGGGTCAGATGCTGACACTGCAGATGAAAAACGGACAGATTTCGGCACTGGTAACAGACAAAGAACGGATCAGAAGGGAGTGTTAGCAGAGAGCCATGGAGAATGAATCAATGAATACAGAACTGCAGAAAGAGGATATGACACTGGATGAAGCCTTTGGAAAGGTGGAAGCGGTACTGGACAGGCTGGAGGCAGAGGATACGACACTTGAGAACTCCTTTCAGATGTATCAGGAGGGTATGCGCCTTCTGAAAATCTGTAATGATAAAATCGACCGTGTGGAGAAACAGGTTCTTGTGATGGATGAAAAGGGTGAATTAAATGAATTTTAAAGAATTAACAGCAGATAAAACAGCACAGATTGAGACAATGCTCAGAAAGTATCTTCCCGTTGAGGAAGGATATCAAAAGACAGTTCTTGCGGCTATGAACTATAGTATTCTCGCGGGCGGCAAGAGACTGCGACCACTGCTGATGCAGGAAACATACCGTATGCTTCGTGGTACGGAACAGACGGTAGAGCCGTTCATGGCAGCGCTGGAGATGATTCATACATATTCACTGGTGCATGATGATCTGCCTGCAATGGACAATGATGAGTACCGCAGGGGACGCAAGACAACGCATATTGTATATGGTGAGGCCATGGGGGTGCTGGCAGGTGATGCATTACTGAATTATGCATTTGAAACAGCCTTACAGGCATATGACAAAACCTCTGACCCGGCGAGGGTGACAAAGGCAATGAAGCTGTTGGCCGGCAGAGCCGGAATTTATGGTATGATAGGCGGACAGACAGCTGATATAGAAGCAGAGCATCAGAAGACCGATGTCAATGAAGAACACCTGTTATACATTCATGAACATAAGACAGGAGCTTTGATACAGGCGGCTATGGGTATCGGAGCGGTGCTGGCCGGTGCAGATGATCAGACAGTACAGGATATGGAACAGTGTGCACTCAGCATAGGCGTGGCATTTCAGATACAGGATGATATTCTGGATGTGACCTCTACGACAGAGGTGCTGGGCAAGCCTGTCGGCAGTGATGCCAAGAATGAGAAGCTGACCTATGTGACCATGAAGGGAATGGAGCAGGCAGCGGAGGATGTCAGGAATTATTCGAAGCAGGCAATGGACATTCTGGAGAAGTATGCAGGAGAGGATCGTTACCTGCTGCAGCTGGTGCAGTCCCTGATTACCCGGCAGCATTAATCATCACAGAACAAACAATCAGATAAGGTGGTATGGATATGATACTGGACTGTATCAATCAGCCGAATGACATCAAGTGTGTCGATCCGGAAGAATATAATGAACTGGCAGATGAGATCCGTCAGTTCTTAATAGAGAAAATCAGTGTATCGGGCGGACATCTCGGATCCAATCTGGGGGCTGTAGAGCTGACAATGGCACTTCATCTGTCATTGAATCTGCCTGACGATAAAATTGTATGGGATGTGGGACACCAGTCCTATACACATAAGCTTTTGACAGGCAGAAAAGAAGGCTTTGATGTACTGAAAAAGTACGGTGGCATGAGTGGATTTCCCAAGCGCAAGGAAAGTGACTGTGATGCCTTTGATACAGGGCACAGCTCCACCTCTGTCTCTGCAGGACTGGGTCTCGTAAAGGCCCGCGATATTAATGGTGAGGGTCATACGGTAGTATCTGTGATTGGAGACGGTGCCCTGACCGGTGGTATGGCATATGAAGCACTGAATAATGCTTCCCGGCTGGAGACGAATTTTATCATTATTCTGAATGATAATAATATGTCCATAGCTGAAAATGTAGGTGGTGTATCCAAGTATCTGCAGAGCATCAGAACTGCGGATGCATATAAGGGCTTTAAAGTCGGACTGGAAAACAGCTTGCTCAAGATCCCCAAATACGGCGATGCGGTGGTTGACACTTTAAAACGATATAAGAGCGGTATCAAACAGCTGGTCGTACCGGGAATGTTTTTTGAGGATATGGGTATTACCTATCTCGGACCTGTAGATGGTCATGATATCAAGGCAATGATGAAGGTGCTCAGAGAGGCGAAGAAGGTACAGAAGGCTGTTCTGGTACATGTCATCACAAAGAAGGGCAAGGGCTATCTGCCGGCAGAGAGACATCCGGCCAGATTTCATGGTGCTGAACCATTTGAGATCGAAACCGGTCTGCCAACCAAGAACCGGACAAAGGCAAATTATACAGATGTATTTTCAACAGTGATGACAAAGCTTGGCGCCAGAAATGAAAAAGTGGTTGCCATTACGGCTGCCATGCCTGACGGTACTGGTTTGAAACGGTTTTCCAATATGTATCCGGAACGCTTTTTTGATGTAGGCATTGCAGAGGAACATGCAGTTACATTTGCAGCAGGACTGGCTGTCGGCGGACTGAAGCCGATTGTGGCGGTTTATTCCTCTTTCCTGCAGCGTGCATATGATCAGATCCTGCATGATGTATGCATTCAGGATCTGCCGGTGGTATTTGCCATTGACAGGGCAGGGCTGGTCGGCAGTGACGGAGAGACCCATCAGGGAATTTTTGATCTTTCCTATCTGTCCTCGATACCAAACATGCATGTAATGGCTCCCAAGAATAAGTGGGAACTATCAGATATGATGAAGTTTGCAGTTGCTTTTGATCATCCGATTGCAATCAGATACCCCAGAGGAGAGGCATACGATGGTCTGAAGGAGTTTCGGGCACCGGTTGTGCTGGGAAAGAGTGAAATCCTTTACGAGGAAGGCGATATCGCACTGCTGGCTGTGGGCAGTATGGTCAAGACCGCTCAGACGGTCAGAGCCCAGCTAAAGGACAGAGGATATTCCTGCAGTCTGGTCAATGCCAGATTTGTAAAGCCGATCGACGAAGAGATGGTTACGGCGATGGCAGGCTTTCATAAATTAATCGTCACAATGGAGGAAAATGTGCTCAGTGGTGGATTTGGTGAGAAGGTACGTGAATACAAGGATCGGATGAAGCTAGGGACAGATGTCCTGAATATAGCGCTTCCGGATGAGTATGTAGAACATGGTAATGTGGAACTGCTGAAAAAGGAAGTTGCGATAGACAGTGATTCCATCGTCAAGAAGATTATCGCGGAGTATGTCAGCCTATGAAAGAACGTTTAGATGTATTGCTCGTCAAACAGGGTCTGGCAGAGTCACGTGAGAAGGCAAAGGCAATCATTATGTCCGGCAATGTATTTATCAGAGGACAGCGTGAAGACAAGGCCGGGACCACCTTTGAAGAGGAAGGACTGGAGATTGAGATCAAGGGCTCGACGCTGCCGTTTGTCAGCCGTGGCGGACTGAAGCTGGATAAGGCCATGAAGGTATTTGATATTGCTGTACAGGATATGGTCTGTATGGATATCGGAGCCTCTACAGGTGGATTTACAGACTGTATGCTGCAAAATGGCGCCCGTAAGGTATATTCCATTGATGTGGGTCACGGACAGCTGGCGTGGTCGCTGCGTCAGGATGACAGAGTTGTCTGTATGGAAAAAACAAATTTCAGGTATGTCACAACAGCAGATATTCCTGATGTGATAGCATTTGCGGCAACAGATGTATCCTTTATATCATTGACGAAGATCCTTTTGCCGGCATATGCACTGCTCAGGGAACAGGCCTATATGGTATGCCTGATTAAGCCACAGTTTGAGGCAGGCAGAGAACATGTCGGGA
Organism: bacterium; assembly: GCA_030539165.1. GTDB lineage: Bacteria > Bacillota > Clostridia > Lachnospirales > Lachnospiraceae > JAAYYM01. The sequence continues at coordinate 20,460 of JAUNSO010000012.1, read as the reverse complement.
AAAAGGGTGTTGTCAGGGATCCTGCGATACACGAAGAAGTGATTGAGAAGATCGTTCTGTATTGTATGAGCATCGGTTTTTCAATAGCCGGTATGGATTATTCCCCCATAAAGGGCCCTGAGGGAAATATTGAATACCTTTTACTGATTCAAAAGACAGGACAGATACTCACAGAAGATAAGAAAGCTGAAATCAAAGAGCTGGTAGAGAGGGCTCATATGTCTTTATAGAGAAAACCAGAGGTGGGAAATGAAACATTTCTTTGTGGTGACGAATCGAAGTAAAAATGAAGCGCTGGCTACGGCACAGCAGATTCTGAGTTTCCTGAAGAATCACGGATGCCGCTGCGATATGCAGGATTTTGTCCGCTATTCGAAGGACAATCAGGACGGACATCTGAAGGAAACGGATATTCCGGAGCAGACAGAATGTATCATTGTTCTGGGTGGAGATGGTACGCTGATCCAGACAGCCAGAGACATGGCGAAGAAGGATATTGCAATGATCGGAGTCAATCTTGGCAGGCTGGGTTATCTTGCAGAGATTGAAAAAGAACATATTGAACAGACCCTGGAGCGTCTGATTGCAGATGAATATGAAACAGAAGAGAGAATGATGCTGTGCGGCATCGCAAATATAGATGGAAAAGAGCTGGAAAAGGAGTTTGCACTCAATGATATTGTCATTACAAGAAGTGGCTCCCTGCGCCTGATTACCTTTCATGTATATGTAAACGGAAAGCTTTTGAAAACATACGGCGCTGATGGTATTATTGTTTCAACACCGACAGGGTCTACCGGATATAATCTGTCTGCAGGAGGACCGATTGTGGAGCCGGGAGCAAGGGTATTGCTGCTGACCCCCATTAATGCACATACACTGAATTCGAGAAGCATCGTGCTGTCACCTGAGGATGATATCAGGATCGAGATCGGAGCCGGAAGGCATGGCAATATAGAAGCAGCAGAGGCAGTATTTGACGGAGCAGTGATTGCCGAGATGACCTCCGGAGATTATCTGAATATCGGCAGAGCCAAGGAGACAACAAGAATCATTAAGATGAGCAAAGAGAATTTTCTGGATGTACTGCGCAGAAAATTCCAGGATGCGGAGTAGAATATGAAGAATAACAGACATCAGAAAATCATCGAACTGGTACAGCAGCATGTGATTGATACGCAGGAGGAGCTGGCCAGACGGCTGAATGAAGCTGGATATGAGGTGACACAGGCCACAGTATCCAGGGATATCCGCCAGCTAAAGCTGACAAAAACATCAGGCGTTGATGGAAAGTCGCGGTATACATTTTCAGGGGAGAGCGGTACAGAACTGGCTGAAAAGTATATCAGAGTGCTGAAGGACGGACTGGTATCCATGGATATGGCGCAGAATATTCTGGTGGTCAAAACGGTATCAGGTATGGCCATGGCTGTGGCAGCAGCATTGGATGCCATCAATTTCAGTGAGATCGTTGGCAGTATTGCAGGTGATGATACAGTGATGTGTGCTGTCAGAAGTGTAGAAGATACACGTATTGTAATGGATAAAATCAGAGAGTTACAGAGGTAAGATATGTTAACAAATCTTCATGTGAAAAATCTGGCATTGATCGAGGAAGCAGAGATCGATTTTAAACCGGGACTCAATATACTGACAGGTGAGACCGGAGCAGGAAAATCCATCATCATTGACTCTGTTCTGTTTGCTTTGGGCGGCAAACTGTCCAAGGATTTTGTGCGTGATCAGGCAGACTACGCACTCGCAGAGCTGATCTTTGTGCCGGATACCGAGAAACAGCTGCAGGCAGTCAGAAATCTGGAGATTCCGGTTGAAGATGAAGTGATCATGCAGAGAAAAATCGTCAATGGCAGAAGTGTCAGCAGGGTGAATGGAGAAGTCGTAACAGCAGGTGTTCTTCAGGAGCTGGCATCCATTTTGATTGATATCCATGGACAGTATGAACACCAGTCACTGCTCCAGAAGAAAAAACATATGCAGGTACTGGACGAATTCTGTACCAGTGAATTGAAACCATTACTCGGCAAAGTCAGCGAGCAGTATCATCTGTATATGGAGCTGGAACAGGAGTTAAAGAATGCAGAGACAACAGATGACAACAGGGACAAAGAGGCCGCACTTGCCCAGTTCGAGACAAATGAGATCAGGCAGGCCCAGCTGAAGACTGGTGAAGATGCAGAACTGGAAATCAGTTACCGGAAGATGGTCAATGCAAAGAAAATCATGGAGGGCATCAATGCTGTTCACTACAGTACCGGTTATGAATCGGAAAACGGAGCCGGAGAGAGTATCGGCAGAGCGCTTCGTGAGATTAAAAATGTGGCAGGATATGATGAAGAACTGGAATCCATGCTGCAGGAACTATCAGAAATTGATGATCTTCTGAATGATTTTAACAGGCATGTATCAGACTATCTGTCAGATATGGAATTTGGAGATGATGAATTCAGACAGATTGAAGAAAGACTGAATACAATCAATCACCTGAAGGATAAGTATGGAAACTCTGTCGAAGAAATCATGAAATACTGTGAGGAACAGGAAGAAAAGCTGGAAAAACTGCTGGATTATGACACATATCTGCAGGAACTTCGATTGAGGACATCCCATGCAAAAGAAGAATTATTGAAATTATACGATCAGGTCACTGCAATACGCAGTCAGAATGCCGTTATTCTTGCAGACAGGATGAAGGAAGCTTTATCTGATCTGAACTTTCTGGATTCGAGGTTTTCTATAGAGGTACGTGTATTACCGGATTACTATTCTGCAGCAGGTCATAATGAAGTGGAGTTCATGATCTCGACGAATCCGGGAGAACGCGTAAAGCCGCTCGGAGAGGTGGCTTCCGGCGGTGAAATGTCACGAATCATGCTGGCAATCAAAACTGTGCTGGCTGATAAGGATGAGACATCCACTTTGATTTTTGATGAAATTGATGCCGGCATCAGCGGCAGGACAGCTCAAAAGGTATCGGAAAAGCTTGCTTTGCTGGCCGGAAATCATCAGGTGATCTGCATCACACATCTGCCGCAGATCGCAGCCATGGCAGACGCACATTATGAAATCACAAAACAGACAACAGGTGAACATACATTAACAAAAGTACATGAATTGTCGGAGGAGTCAGCTGTTCAGGAGCTTGCAAGGCTGCTTGGCGGAGCAGAGATCACGAATACGGTTTTACAAAATGCAGCGGAGATGAAAGAATTGGCCACTGCCAAGAAAAAGATGTTTGAAAAATAGAAAAAATCATATACTAAGAAAAGTGTACACTCTGTGTACGCTTTTTTTATATGACAGGAAAGTGCTCCTATTTTCAAATTTGAATTCATTGTGAGGTATAGGAATATGAATAAAAGATATCGTATATACAGGCGTATGCTGATGCTGGTGTGTGCTGCTGTAACAGTGCTGTTGTTTATAACAGTATACAGAGATCTTCAGAACAGTGTGCCGGATGAAATCAGGATTATCAACGGTCGTGAAGAACAGCTGGATCTGGACACACCGATAACGGGCGTTATATATACTCCGCCACAGGATGATATGATTGAGGCATCGGCTATGAACGGGGTAAAAGTTAATTTATCGAAGCCGACGACATTTATCACTTCAACAACCGGACGTTATGTAATGGACTGCAGGCTGTTTGGAGTCGTGCCGCTGAAACAGGTTGACTTTGCGGTGATTGAAGATACCAGCCTGCTTCCGGCAGGTATCCCCATCGGTATTTTTGTAGAAACTGACGGTGTGCTGGTCATCAGCTCCGGAACAGTACGGGGACTGGACGGTACAGATTATGCGCCGGCGGAACATATACTCAATACAGGGGATTACATTGAACAGGTCAATCATGTGGAGCTGACAGATAAAAAGGATCTGATCCGATATGTCAGTGACAGTGGCGGAGAGGAACTGATCCTTGATATCCGCAGGGGCAGCGAACGGTTTCAAACAAAGGTAACACCCGTTATGTCTGCTGATGGCGTTTATAAAATTGGTGTGTGGGTCAGAGACAATATTCAGGGAATCGGGACACTGACCTTTGTAGATGATGATCTCCGGTTTGGTGCACTGGGGCATGGTATCAATGATGTGGATACCGCTCTGTTAATGGAGGTGGATTCGGGTACTCTTTATCATACGCAGATCATGTCCGTGATCAGAGGTGAGAACGGAAAACCGGGAGAACTGACCGGTATGATAGATTATTTACCGGAAAATGTACTGGGGGAAATTACGAGTAATACGAATCATGGAGTATTTGGTACAGGAAATGAGTCAATTCTGAAGGCAGTATCCGGAGAAGCACTGCAAATCGGACTCAAACAGGACATTGAGATGGGCCCGGCACAGATCATCTGCTCCTTAAATGGCGAGCGTGAAACATATCAGGTAGAGATCAAAAGCATCGACCTGACTGCGGATAGTGTCAATCGAGGAATTGTATTGGAAGTAACGGATGAAAGACTGTTATCAATGACAGGCGGTATCGTACAGGGCATGAGTGGTTCCCCGATCATACAGAATCACAAGATTATTGGAGCCGTAACACATGTTTTTGTTCAGGATTCGACGAAGGGATTTGGTATCTTTATTGAAAATATGCTTGAAAAATGAAAAATCGACTCTAAAAGTGCGTATTATCACTCTTGTAGAAAAATGGTGAGTTTTATATACTAAGTAAGCATTGGCCATGCAAATCATAGAAAGAAGGAGAAACATGGGAATGGAAAAACTGAATGTCGCAATTTTTGATGACAATCGGCGAATGCTGGAATTAGTCAGTGACGTACTTAAGAGTGAAAACGATGTAGAAGTGGTGGGCAGTGCATCAAATGGGGATGAAGCGTTGAATATCATCAGGAGAAAGGAGCCGGATGTTGTTTTGTTGGATCTGATCATGCCGAAGCTTGATGGAATGGAAGTGATGCATCGTGTCAAAAAAGATTTTTCTATAAAAAAACAGCCGGAATTTATCATACTTTCTGCTGTTGGAGATGAGCAGATTACAGAAGACGCGTTTCTGATCGGAGCAAAGTATTTTATCATGAAGCCCTTTGATCCGGAGGTCATCAAGAACAGAATCAGAATGATGAGAGAAGGACGCCTGAGGAGAGGCCTTGAAGTAAACAGAAGCCGTGAAATCAGTCAGCAGGACAACCTGCAGGAGCATCATCTGGAGAGTGATGTGACAGATATGATACACGAAATCGGAGTGCCTGCGCATATAAAAGGATATCAATATCTAAGAGATGCCATTATGATGTCAGTCAATGATATTGAGATGCTTGGATCTATCACGAAGATCCTGTATCCGACCATTGCAAAGAAGTACCAGACAACACCGAGCCGTGTGGAACGTGCAATCAGACATGCCATTGAGGTGGCATGGAGCAGAGGAAAAATGGATACCATTGATGCTTTGTTTGGATATACCATTAATATGGGCAAAGGAAAACCGACAAATTCAGAGTTTATCGCTATGATAGCAGATAAAATCAGAATTGAATATAAAATGAACAGATAAGACTTTTCATAAAAGTCAGGATGATGTATAATCAGGATATATTAAGCTACGGGAGGATTATACATGAAAAAAGTACTTTTTGCAGCATCAGAGAGTGTACCGTTTATAAAAACAGGCGGATTGGCAGATGTAGTCGGATCCCTTCCCAAATGTTTTGATAAACGGTATTTTGACGTCAGGGTTATAATGCCTAAATATATGAGTATTCCAAAGGAATTCAAGGATCAGATGAAATATCTGACTCATTTCTATATTGACCTTGCATGGCGCTCACAGTATGTGGGTATTCTGGAAATGGAATATGAGGGTATTCAGTTTTACTTTATAGATAACGAGTATTATTTTTCAGGACCAAAGCCATATGGGGATATTTATTCAGATATTGAGAAGTTTTCTTTTTTCTCAAAGGCAGCTCTGGCAGCACTCCCTGCGATTGGATTTCAGCCGGACATCATTCACTGTCATGACTGGCAGACGGGACTGATTCCCGTATTTATGAAAGAAAGATTTCGTGAAGGAGAGTTTTTTGCCGGTATGAAGTCTGTTATGACGATACATAATCTGAAGTTTCAGGGTGTGTGGGACGTAAAGTCTATTAAGGACATGACCGGCCTGCCTGAGTATTTCTTTACACCGGATAAGCTGGAGGCATATCAAAACGCAAATCTGCTGAAGGGTGGACTGGTATTCGCAGATGCGATTACAACTGTCAGCAATACTTACGCCGAGGAGATCAAGATGCCGTTCTATGGAGAAGGACTGGACGGGCTCATGCGTGCCAGAGCGAATGATCTGCGCGGTATTCTGAATGGAATTGATTACGAGGAATACAATCCGGAGACGGACTCCTGTATTGATTTTCCGTATAATGCAGTTGACTTCCGTAAAGAGAAGATCAAGAACAAACGGGCATTGCAGGCAGAACTTGGCCTGGAACAGAATGATAAGAAATTCATGATCGGCATTGTCAGCAGACTGACTGATCAAAAAGGATTTGATTTGATAGCATATGTTATGGATGAACTGTGCAGAGATGATGTTCAGATTGTAATTCTAGGAACAGGTGAAGACCGTTATGAGAACATGTTCCGGCATTTTGACTGGAAATACGGAAATAAGGTCTCAGCCAATATTTATTATTCCGAGGAACTGTCACATAAGATCTATGCGTCAGCAGATGCGTTCCTGATGCCGTCGCTCTTTGAGCCATGCGGACTGAGTCAGCTGATGTCACTTCGATATGGCACGATTCCAATCGTGCGTGAGACAGGCGGACTCAAAGATACCGTAGATCCATACAATGAGTATGAGAGCACCGGAACAGGCTTCAGCTTCAGCAATTATAATGCACATGAGATGCTGCGCACGATCCGCTACGCACACAGCATTTACCAAAACAAAAAACGCGAATGGAATAAAATGATAGACCGCGCCATGGCAGCTGATTTCTCATGGCATACCTCAGCCATGAAATACCAGGAACTCTACGACTGGCTCGTTGGCTAAAGCCATGCCAACAAGAAGCCGGAAACTGCGTGCAAGTTTACTTGCTAAGCAGTCTCCGGCTTCTTGTTGTTAGGGCGCAGCCCGCACCACGAGAAGGAGCGAAGCGGATTCGAGGGGTGGCATGGCTTATGAACATTCGTGAATGCCTGTTATATCCGTCCCGATCATCATAGAGTAATTTGTATAGTAGACGACAAAGCCCGGTTTCCCACCTCCGGGCTTTTTCACATTCTTTTTCTCGGTATAGTCGATCTCAACCTTCTCCTGTCCGCGTTCCTTGGAGTAAAATGCGGCCAGCCTCCCGGCTTCCTCAAAGGCTCGATCCGGCAGCTGTGTATCTCCATTTGCCCTGAGTACTACATGAGAACCCGGAATTCCCTTTGCATGGAACCACCAGTCATTTCCTGTTGCAAACTTAAAGGTCAGTTCCTCATTCTGATAATTGTTTTTTCCAACATAGATATCGTAGCCATCACTGCTGATGTAGTGAAATGGTCTGCTGGTTACCTTCTCTTTTTTCATACCGGGCTTTCCATGTCTCCTGATATAGCCGCTTTCCGTCAGCTCTTCCTTGATCTGTACCAGATCAGTCTCCTGCAGCGCAATATCCAGTGAGGTCAGTACGGATTCCAGATGGGTGATTTCATCCTTTGTTTCCTGAATCAGTGTTGTTAATGCCTCTTCAGTTCTTTTAAGCTTGTTATATTTATCAAAATATTTTTTGGCATTTTCACCGGGTGTCAGCATGGGATCAAGCGGAACTGTCATCATTTGATCTGTATAGTAATTCAAAGCCTCAAATGATCGACAGCCGGATTCCAGATTGTAGCCGTAGGTATTGATCAGTTCGCCATATACCTTATACTTTTCTTTTTTTTCAGTATCCAGCAGCTGCTTGAGCTGGAGATCGTATTTTTTTGTATTTCGTTCCAGAGCTGTCTGTGCTATCCGTCTCAGGTCAACGGATTTCTGGCGGATACGTGTGACAATATTTTTTGTAGCATAATAAGTCTCCAGTATTTTTGAAACAGATGGATCCTCATGACATTCACAGTCTGCGTACTGTTGCAGAAGAACCGGCGAAAACTCTATGGGAACCCCGTCCTTTGATATGATATTCGGTGAAAAGCGGTGCAGCTTCACATCCTCCATCAGCTGAAGAAACTGTTTTCCGACATGCGTCAGGATATCGGTATCTATCGTATTGGCAGGCTGGGCAGACTCAACAGATGCACGATAACAGATTTCCTCTGCGATGACCGGCGATATTCCGGTAAAGGAAGAGTAGATGGCCTTTGCAAGTGGCATCGGTTTGTTTTTTATGATGGAAACAAAGGCAGCCGCATCAGACAGGCTGACGGGATCCTGCTTATCCTGCGTTTCAGGAATGAAGTAATCGCGTCCGGGCAATACTTCCCGGACAGAGCTGACAGCATTGGATATATGCTTGATACTGTCTATTATCATAGCTTTATCATTTAGAAAGATAATATTACTGTGTTTTCCCATAATTTCAATAACGAGTGTTTTTCTACAAAGATCTCCGAGCTCATCCAGATGTTCTATTTCAAAACGCACGATACGTTCCAGTCCGGGCTGCGAGATGGATATAATTCGTCCATTTTGGATATGTTTTCGGAGCAGCATGCAAAAATTAGGCGCTGTCATGGGACTTGGTTTATTGATCTCTGTGAGATATAAAAAGGGAAGAGAAGCACCTGCCGAAATCAGCAGACGCTGTTGTCCTCCATTATTCTTGATGGTAAGCAGCAGCTCATCATTTTCAGGCTGTGCAATTTTATAGATTCTTCCGTCTAAAAGAGTCTGATTGAATTCATGTACGAGATTTGCAATTGTAATTCCGTCCAGTGCCATGTTGATCCTCCTGTCAAGAGACGACATCGGATATAGCATGTCATCCGGTGAAGTCATTTCGATGTGTTATCGAGTATAACACATTCAAATTATTGTTACAATCAATGAGACACAGGCTTCGAAAAAATAAGAAAAATACGCAGGATTCGCGTCTTGACGCAAAAGTTTTATTGCACTATAATATAATGAAGTACGCAGCCGGGGCTGTGACATAAAGGAGAACGCTAATGATTAAGAGCATGACAGGATTCGGACGCTGTGAAGTATCCGATGCGAGCCGGAAGTTCACCGTAGAGATGAAGGCTGTCAATCACAGATACCTGGATGTGAACCTAAAGATGCCGAAAAAGTTCAGCTTCTTTGAGTCCTCAATCAGAAATACACTGAAGAGCTATATCCAGCGTGGAAAAGTAGATATCTTCATCACATATGAGGATTTTACAGAAAACAATCTTTCTGTCAAATACAATCAGGATGTTGCTGAGGAGTATATGAAATATCTGGATCAGATGGCAGAAACCTTTTCACTGGAAAAGGATATCAGAGTATCGACACTGTCAAGATATCCCGAAGTACTATCCATGGAAGAGCAGGATATCAATGAGGAAGAGATCTGGAAGAGCCTGGAGCAGGCAGTCAAAGGTGCTGCCGAGGCATTTGTAGAAACAAGGATCAAAGAAGGCGAGAATCTGAAAAATGACCTGATCAGCAAACTGGATGGCATGCTGGAACAGGTAGATTACATTTCCAAACGTGCTCCGGAGATCTTGAATGCATACCGTACAAAGCTGGAGGACAAGGTTCACGAACTACTGGGTGATGCACAGATTGATGAGAACAGGATACTGACAGAGGTCACACTGTTTGCGGATAAGATCTGCGTGGATGAAGAAATCGTCAGACTGCGGAGCCATATAGAACATACAAAATCTACCCTGCAGGAGGGTGGCAGCATCGGCAGAAAGCTGGATTTTATTGCACAGGAAATGAACAGGGAAGCAAATACGATTCTTTCCAAATCAAATGATCTGGATACTTCAAATAAAGCAATCGATTTGAAGACTGAGATAGAGAAGGTCAGAGAACAGATTCAAAATATTGAGTAAAAAGTGAGGGAGAGGAATGAATCATAGGGGAATCCTATTAGTAGTATCCGGGTTTGCAGGTTCCGGTAAAGGAACCCTGATGAAGGAATTGATGAGACGATATGACAATTACGCATTTTCAGTCTCAGCGACCACGAGAAAGCCGCGTCCGGGTGAGGTTCACGGCAGAGAATATTTCTTCATGGATAAGGATCATTTTGAACGGATGATTGAGAACGACGAGCTATTGGAACATGCATGTTATGTCGGGAACTATTACGGAACACCAAAGTTCTATGTTGAGGAACAGCTGGCCGCAGGAAAGGATGTCATACTGGAGATAGAGACACAGGGAGCATTGATGATCAAGGATCAGTATCCGGATTCACTATTGCTGTTTGTGATGCCGCCAAGCGTGACGGAACTGCACAGAAGACTGGTAGAACGGGGAACCGAGACACCGGAAGTCATAGCTTCCAGAATGGAACGTGGACGGCAGGAGGTCGAGGAGATTGAAAAGTACGATTTTCTCGTAGTGAATGACAACATTGATGAATGTGTGGAGCGGCTGCACGGAACGATTGTCAGTGCACACTATGCAACAAAGAGAAATATGGAAACAATAGAAACCATTAAAAAAGAATTTCAAGAATTTTTTGAATAGAGCGATCAGATCGACTCGGGAAAGGAGAATGGATTTATGTTACATCCGTCTTATACAGATTTAATGAAAGTAGTAAACAGTGAGGTAGAAGAGGGCGAACATCCCGTTGTAAACAGCAGATATTCTATCGTACTCGCAACATCAAAGAGAGCAAGACAGATCATTGACGGTTCCCGTACACTGGTTCCCTCAAAGGGAAAGAAACCTCTTTCTGTAGCCATTGAGGAAGTCAATACCGGTAAGGTTAAGGTAGTTGGAGATTCAGAGGACTTATTATAGGAATGAAAATTATTTTCATATCACTTGGATGTGATAAAAACCTGGTGGATTCGGAGGTCATGCTGGGGCTTCTGCGGGATAAGGGCTACGAATTCACAGATGATGAAGCAGAAGCAGACGTAATCGTAATTAATACGTGCTGCTTTATTCATGATGCAAAGGAAGAGAGTATTCAGACCATACTGAATATGGCTGAGTATAAAAAACCAGAGGTTGGATGCTGCAGGGCTTTGATTGTAACAGGCTGTCTGGCACAACGCTATCGCGATGAGATAGCAAAGGAACTTCCAGAGGTAGATGCCATAGTCGGAACAACGGCATATGATCAGATTGTTGAAGCCATGGAAGCAGTCCTTGCAGGTGAGGCCGGAGACCGGTTTGCATCGGAAGAGGAGCTTCCGTTACCGGAGACTAAGAGGATATTGACTACAGGTGGTTATTATGCCTATCTGAAAATAGCGGAAGGCTGCGATAAGCATTGCACCTATTGCGTGATTCCACAGCTGCGTGGACATTTCAGAAGTGTTCCGATGGAACGCCTGATTGCGGAGGCATGTGGACTGGCAGAGGCCGGTGTCCGTGAATTGATCATAATAGCACAGGAAACGACGCTGTACGGAAAGGATCTGTACGGGAAAAAATCACTGCCGGAGCTTTTGAGAAAACTGGTTGAGATAGATGGAATCAAGTGGCTTCGTATTATGTACTGCTATCCGGAAGAAATCGATGATGAGCTGATCCGGGTCATGAAGGAAGAAAAGAAGATTTGTCACTATCTTGATTTGCCGATACAGCATGCGGCGGATCATATTCTTTCCCGTATGGGAAGAAAGACCAGCAATGAGCAGCTGCGGGCAATCATTGGAAAACTCAGAAAAGAAATTCCTGATATTTGTCTGCGCACGACATTGATCACCGGGTTTCCGGGAGAAACAAAAAAGGAACATGAGCTGCTAATGGACTTTGTGGATGAGATGGAGTTTGAACGTCTGGGCGTATTTACGTATTCACCGGAGGAAAATACACCTGCAGCCGAAATGCCTGATCAGATCAGTGAGAAATGCAAGAAAGAGCGTCAGGCAGAGTTGATGGAGCTGCAGCAGGAAATTGCATTTGATCATGCAGACGGTATGGTCGGAAGAGAAATTGAAGCATTGATCGAAGGAAAAGTAGTAGAAGAAAATGCATATGTTGCGCGTACCTATATGGATGCCCCTAATGTAGACGGCTATCTGTTTATTAATACAGATCAGGAGCTGATGAGCGGCGATTTTGTACAGGTACGGATCACAGGAGCACATGAGTATGATCTGATCGGTGAACTGGTATAGGCGATATTAGATAGAAAGCATTATTTTACGGTCAAGGAGGAACAATATGAATCTGCCAAATAAATTAACCTTACTCAGAGTGTGTATGATTCCGTTTTTTGTGCTGTTCATGCTGACAGACCTAGGTGGAGAAGCAGGAAAATGGATCGCTCTGGCAATCTTTATATTAGCAAGTATGACTGACTGGCTGGACGGCTATCTGGCCAGAAAGAATCATCTGGTTACCAATTTTGGAAAATTCATGGATCCGCTAGCTGATAAGCTTCTGGTGTGCTCTGCCATGATCTGTCTGGTGGAAATGGATCAGCTTGCAGCATGGATGGTCATTATCATCATCAGCAGAGAGTTCATCATCAGTGGATTCCGCCTGATCGCATCAGATAATGGTGTGGTGATTGCTGCCAGTTACTGGGGAAAGTTCAAAACAGTATTTCAAATGCTGATGATTATATTATTGATTGCAGATATTCAAATCAATGCCATACAGGCGATTACTACCGTGATTATATGGATTGCGCTGGTACTTACGGTCGTATCGCTGATTGATTACCTGATTAAAAACAAAGGTGTGCTCAGCGCAAAAGAGGAGTGACGAAATGGTTGTTGAATTGATTTCAGTCGGAACAGAGATATTATTAGGTAATATTGTAAACACAAATGCTGCATTTCTGGCAGAACAGTGCGCTTATCTGGGATTGTCCTGCTTTTACCAGACGACGGTAGGCGATAATGAGGAACGTCTCGCAGAGACACTTCACACAGCCTTGAAGCGTTCTGATGTCATTATTTTGTCAGGCGGACTGGGACCCACCAGAGATGATCTGACCAAAGAGGTCGCAGCAAAGGTACTTGGAAAATCAATGTATATGGATGAAAAGCAGAAGGAGAGCATCAAGACCTTCTTTGAAAAACGTGGATTACCGTTGACGGATAATAACTGGAAACAGGCATTGATACCGGAAGGCGCCATTATCCTGTATAATGATAACGGTACAGCACCGGGCATCATCATGGAAGAGGGAGAAAAGACTGTTATCTTATTACCGGGACCTCCCAACGAACTGCTTCCGATGTTCAAAAAGGATGTATATGACTATCTGAACCGTAAGACTCCGAATACGATCAGTTCACAGGTCGTAAAGATCTGTGGTATGGGCGAGAGCCAGGTCGAGGATATGGTAAAGGATCTGATGGAGAATGACAATCCGACTTTGGCACCTTATGCAAAAACGGGGGAAGTACATCTGCGTGTGACAGCAATGGCTGAGAATGATAAAGAAGCCAAAAAGCTGACAAAGCCTGTTGTGAAGGAATTGAAGAGTCGTATCGGCTCCTATATCTATACAACCAATCCGGATGTGACACTGGAGGAGGCTGTGGTAGATCTGTTAGACAAGAATCATCTGACCTTCTGTACAGCAGAGTCCTGCACCGGCGGTATGCTGGCAGCCAGACTGGTAAATGTTCCCGGTGTATCTGAGGTCTTTAAAGAGGGTATGATCACCTATTCCAATAAAGCAAAACGGAATCGTCTGGGCGTGAAAAAGGGAACACTCGCAAAATACGGGGCAGTCAGCGAACAGGTTGCAAAGGAAATGGCTAAGGGCGGATGCTTTTTCACCAAATCCGATGTATGTGTGGCTGTAACCGGAATTGCCGGACCGGATGGCGGTACTGAGGAAAAACCTGTCGGCTTGGTATACATTGCATGTAATGTGTGCGGAAAAGTGACAGTCAAGGAATATCATTTCAGCGGAAATCGTGCCAAAATCCGTGAGAATACAGTATCCTCTGCATTAACGCTGATGCGTTTGTGCGTACTGGAGTATTTCAGTGAGATTACGTTTGGCAAAAAAGAAAAATAAACTGTCTTGAAGACAGCAGGAATGATATAGCACAGTGGTCTATTGCGAATCTGAGACAACTGTGCTATTATTTTGAGGTGGATAGTAACATTTCAGAATTTCCGGCATATCAGCCAGTGTTTTCAATATAGGATGGTTTTTATTAAGGTGGGAACTTTATCGGACAGCATATAGGTTATTCTATTGATGCAGACAAAAATAAGGTTTGTCAAAAGTCTTAATAAAATAGATTGACAAAACCGAACAAACGTTTTATTATATTAAAAGAACAAACGTTCTTGATGAGAAGGAGAAATCACATGGAAAAAGATGATAAGATGAAAGCGCTGGATGCGGCGCTCGCACAGATTGAGAAGCAGTTTGGAAAGGGCTCGGTCATGAAGCTGGGTGATTCAGGAGCCAATATGAATGTAGAAACAACACCGACCGGTTCTCTGAGCCTTGATGTAGCACTGGGTCTTGGCGGTATTCCCAAGGGAAGGGTAATTGAAATATATGGACCGGAATCAAGTGGTAAGACAACCGTAACTCTGCATATGATTGCTGAGGTGCAGAAGAGAGGCGGTATTGCAGGATTTATTGATGCAGAGCATGCACTGGATCCTGTCTATGCCAAGAATATTGGTGTTGATATAGATAATTTGTATATTTCACAGCCGGATAACGGTGAGCAGGCAATGGAGATCACCGAGACCATGGTACGTTCAGGAGCTGTAGACATCGTAGTAGTCGATTCTGTTGCGGCACTTGTACCAAAGGCAGAGATAGATGGTGAGATGGGCGACAGCCATATGGGACTGCAGGCGCGACTGATGTCTCAGGCACTCAGAAAGCTGACCGGTGTCATGAGTAAGTCTAATTGTACAGTCATTTTTATCAATCAGCTGCGTGAAAAAATTGGTGTGATGTTTGGTAATCCGGAGACCACCACCGGTGGACGTGCTCTGAAGTTCTATTCATCTGTACGTATGGATGTCAGAAGAATAGAGTCTTTGAAACAGGGTGGTGAAGTGATTGGTAACCGCACCCGTGTCAAGATCGTGAAGAACAAAATTGCGCCTCCCTTTAAAGAGGCAGAGTTTGATATTATGTTCGGTCAGGGTATCTCCACGATAGGAGATATCGTAGATCTGGCTGCTGAGGTGGATATCGTGAATAAGAGTGGCGCATGGTATGCATACAATGGGCAGAAGATCGGACAGGGACGTGAGAATACAAAGCAGTATCTGAAAGAAAATCCTGAAATGTGCGCAGAGATAGAAGCAAAGGTACGTGCACACTTTGGCCTTGATGGGGCAGGAAAGAATGATGAGCAGGAAGAGAAGGGTGCGACGAAGGATGCTACAGAAAGCAAAAAGGCATCAAAAGCATCTGAGCCAACAACATAATGCATCGTGCATTATGAATGAGATGAGCGTATGGAATCAGTCGTTACTGCAATAGAAGAATATCATAAAAGTAAATATAAGATTTTTATCAATGACGAGTTCGCCTTTGTACTATATAAGGGCGAACTGCGTCGTTATGGTATCAAAAAGGGAATGCCGATGACGGCAGAGCTGTATCATGAGCTGGTTGATCAGGTGCTGACAAAGCGTGCAAAGCTGCGTGCGATGCATCTGTTAGAAAAGAACGACCGTACGGAGGCAGATGTACGACGCAAGCTGAAGGATAATCTGTATCCGCAGGAGGCTATCGACGCCGCCATTGCTTATGTGATGAGCTATCATTATATCGACGATGAGCGGTATGCACAGAATTATATACACTATAAAAGTACGACTTCAAGTAAAAATGAGATCAAACAAACATTGCTGCAGCGCGGGATCCGCAAGGATATTATAGAGGAGGCTCTGTCCATATCAGAAGTGGATGAGACGGATTTGATTATGAAACTGATGCGGAAGCGATGCAGGGAACCCCAGACGATTTCCTATGAAGAGAAGCAGAAATTATTTGGTTATCTTTATCGAAAAGGATTTCCTATTGACCGGATAGAGCAGGCATGGGAGCAATACAGAGCGGATTTTACTGACCGAATCTGATTTCGGGTTTTGCCGTGTATGTGCTGATTTTGAAGCTGATTTTTGGCGTATTTTCGGCTGATTTTCTCGATAGTGCTTGACATAACTTAGAAAACAGTATAAAATTTAACTGTTGTAAAATCGCAAGTTAGGATGTGCTATTGTAATTCATTACATACATTCTATATTGATAAAGTACAATGAAAATTAAATAAGGAGGTGCTCCTGTGCCAATCAGTGTTATTATCGCTGTTGTGGCCACGTTATTCACAGTTGCTCCTATTACTTTCTTTGTTACTACCAATGCTCGTAAGAAGGCAGACGATGCAAAAATCGGTAATGCAGAGCAGAAGGCAAGAGAGATAATAGACGAAGCTTTGAAGACAGCAGAGACTAAGAAGCGTGAAGGTCTTTTGGAGGTCAAGGAAGAGTCCATTCGTACAAAGAATGAACTTGAAAGAGAATCCAAGGAACGCAGAAAAGAGCTGCAGCGTCTGGAGAGCAGAGTACAGCAGAAGGAAGAGAGCGTAGATAAAAAGCTCGATGCCATCGAAAAACGTGAAGCTGCAAGTACAGCAAAGGAAGAGGCTCTGGCGAAACAAAAAGAAGAAGTAGCCAAGCTGAACGAACAAAGAGTACAGGAACTAGAAAGAATCTCAGGTTTGACCTCCGAACAAGCAAAAGATTATCTGTTGAAAATTGTTGAAGATGAAGTGAAACATGAAACCGCGTTGCTCGTGAAGGAAATTGAATCACGTGCCAAGGAAGAGGCGGACAAGAAGGCGAAGGAATACGTTGTCAATGCAATACAGAGATGTGCTGCAGACCACGTTGCAGAGACTACCATCTCAGTAGTCCAGCTTCCCAACGATGAAATGAAGGGAAGGATTATCGGTAGAGAAGGCCGTAACATCAGAACACTCGAAACCATGACGGGTGTAGACCTGATTATCGATGATACTCCTGAAGCAGTTGTATTATCAGGATTTGATCCGATTAGAAGAGAAGTAGCCAGAATCGCTCTCGAGAAATTAATCGTCGATGGACGTATCCATCCGGCGAGAATTGAAGAGATGGTCGAGAAGGCTCAAAAAGAAGTGGAAGTGATGATTCGTGAGGAAGGTGAGGCAGCTACACTGGAAGTTGGTGTACACGGCATTCATCCAGAACTCGTGAAATTGCTCGGTAAGATGAAGTTCAGAACCAGCTATGGTCAGAACGCATTGAAGCATTCCATCGAAGTATCCCTGTTATCAGGATTATTGGCATCCGAAATTGGTGTTGATGTCCGTCTTGCAAAGCGTGCAGGCTTGCTGCATGATATCGGCAAGGCTGTGGATCACGAGATGGAAGGATCACATATCCAGTTAGGTGTAGAGCTTTGTAGAAAATACAAGGAATCTGCAACCGTAATCAATTCAGTAGAATCACATCATGGTGACGTAGAACCGCAATCACTCATCGCATGCATCGTTCAGGCAGCTGATACCATTTCAGCAGCAAGACCGGGTGCAAGACGCGAAACATTAGAGACATACACAAACAGATTAAAACAATTAGAAGATATCACAAACGCATTCAAGGGCGTTGATAAATCTTTTGCTATTCAAGCAGGTCGTGAGATTCGTATTATGGTAGTTCCTGATCAGGTAACTGATGCAGACATGGTATTACTTGCCAGAGATATTTCTAAACAGATCGAAGCAGAACTCGAATATCCGGGTCAGATCAAGGTAAGTGTTATCAGAGAGTCAAGAGTTGTAGACTACGCAAAATGACAAAATATGGAAAATATAAAATGAATTTCTTTGTGATTTTGCCAACAGCCAAAAATCAGAATGATTTTTGACCCAAGCCAATAAGTATCAAAAGCCAGTAACCAAGTGTTGCTGGCTTTTTTATGTATGGATTTTGACAATTTCCTATAAATTACTATAGAATTGGTGTAAAACGTCGGCAAATCGTCGGCGTTTTTCAAAAAAAGTGTCGGCGATGAAATTCCGGAAATATAAATATTTTGCATACATGAGAGTTTATTAGTTTCAAAAGAACTAAATGTATATCAGAATGTGAAAGAGATTAAATCTAATTTTAAATTCACTTTACGACGCAAGAGATCATGTATTTTTATTCTGAATATTAAAAAAAGCACAATACAATTGAAATAAGAATTAATATATGATATTATTGAAAATAACACAAAACAATTGATATGAGAATTATATTGTGCATAAATAAAAAGGCGGTGATGAAGTGAAATATTATGAAGAACTTCTTGAGAAAGGTTGTTTTAATAGGGAAGACCTAGCGGAACTGACCGGTAGTAAGGCTGCGGCACAATCCCTTATTTATGATTATCAGAGAAAAAAATATATAGAGCGGGTTAAAAGAAATTTATATGTCGCAATCAGTCTTGAAACAAAACAACCAGTTTGTAACAGATATCAGATTGGCAGTAGACTTTTTGAAGATGCTTGTATTTCTCATCATAGTGCATTTGAAGTGTATGGATATGCGAACCAGGTATTTTATGAATGCTATGTTGCAACAGAAAGTCGATTTACTGATTTTGAATATAATGGAGTTACTTATCATCGTATAGAGAAAAAACCATGGATTTGTACAATGAAAACTGGAAAGGTCACTGTTACCAGTCTGGAACAAACAGTAGTAGACAGCATCCGTGATTTTGATAAGATTGCAGGACTTGAAGAGATAATTCGATGTTTGATGCTAGTGCCCAGCCTAAGGGAATTGGAATTGTTGAAATGTCTGAAAGATAATGATAATGGATTTTTGTATCAAAAGTGCGGATATATATTTCAGGAGCTAAAGGAAGAATTAAAGCTGTCAGATGAATTCTATAAGGAATGTAAGAGATTTTGCCCAGATTCTAAAAGATATCTGATGAAGGAAGAACAAGATAATGTGTGGAATGAAAATTGGGGGATTTATACACCTAGTTCCATCAGAAAACTGATAGATAAGGGGGTAACCGATTATGATGCAATTTGACCGGGTAATGCTTGGAAAGACGGCAAAAGAACTAGGATTTGTCAGGGATACGTTGGAGAAGGTGTGCAGACTTGCAGATGTATTGAAATTTATGGAAGAAGATGAGATGTTATCAGAGTGCCTTTCATTAAAAGGTGGTACAGCAATCAACTTGACAATATTTAATCTTCCAAGATTATCGGTAGATATCGATATGGACTATTCCAAAAATATCAAAAGAGAAGATATGCTACAAGATAGAGAAGCTATTAATAAAAGAATCTCAAAATATATGTCAGCAAATGGTTATCTACTTAATCAGAAATCCAAGAATTATCATGCGTTAGATTCCTTTGTTTATGAATATGTGAATGTTGGAGGAGGAAAGGACAATCTAAAGATAGAGATTAACTATATGCTACGTTGTCACGTATTACCTGTTATAAGGAGAAATGTTGAACTACCATGGAATAATGACAAACTAACAGTATTAAGTGTTGATCCTTTAGAAATCTTCTCATCAAAAATAGTTGCTTTACTGAATCGAACAGCTCCAAGAGATTTATATGATATACATAATATGGTTAGGTATGGTTTGTTTGATGAAGACGAACATAACATGCTAAAAAAATGTGCTGTTTTTTATAGTGCAGTTGGGACAAAAACGCCGCCAGAGAAATTTAGTTTTTCTAATATTGGGAATGTGTCAGCTCAAAAGATTAAGACGGATTTAAATCCTGTGTTGAGAAGAGGAGAAAGATTTGACCTTGATGTTGTTAAGAAGGAAGTAAGCATGTATTTAGGTGATATTCTTATTTCAACGAAAGAGGAGATGCTTTTTTGGGAAGAATTTAGGAAAGGAAGCTATCGCCCGGATTTGATTTTTGGATTAAGTGAGCATTGTAATAATGTAAAAGAACATCCAATGGCATTATGGAAATGCCAGAAAAATTTAGATGCACTATAGTTTACTGCTATGTCCTGCTTCAATATGCTTTTATTGTGATAGAGTTGTGATAGAAAGTAAAATTAATAATTCGAAATCTCATAAAATCCAGTAACAATGCGGGTTCGCGAGGATGAATGATAAGTGGTCGTGGACTACGCGAAGTAGTCGGATATAATTGCGATAGCAATTTTGCCGACAGTCAAAAATCAGAATGATTTTTGACCCAAGCCAATAAGTGTTGAAAAACCCAGAAAACGTGATGTTTGCTGGTTTTTTTTAATGTAAAAATTTCAAAAGTAAATTCCACCGCCCGCTTATGCGGGGGAATTTACTCCTG
>JAUNSO010000110.1 GCA_030539165.1 bacterium | reverse complement strand
TTCGCGATGCTCAAAATATTTTGAGCTGCTGAAAAGACATCTTGCTATGTTCTGGAGAACATAAAAATCCGTCCGTGACGGATTGAGCAGGAAAGCTATTGACCCACGGCTGCGCACCCATTGGCTGACCCTGCCGTTCGGGTGCAAAGGTACGCCCTTAAACCAGTGTGAAGCAGAATATTAACCCGGACAAACCATGCCAACCGACGCATCATGCTGCCACTTGCCTTGGAAGTGATTGCTATTCGAAAAAATGGTTATTCCTTTGCACCGTGATTCAGATGCAGGACTGAAAATGAACACATCCATACAGGTTGATAAACGGATGTTCGGGCGGGCAGATTATTGAATAAACGAATGCTTTTCCAAACGTGCGAAAATTCAAGTCGTCATTCATTCCTTTGAATGATAGTCTTAATGAATGGATATGGGATTGGCAATGAATGCAGATGAATGACAGAATGAATTGATGAATGGACGTGTGTATGTATGGATGCTAATACGCTATGACGTCCGGACAGATGTATAACCGAATAAATAATTAAAAGAATGAATGAAACAAAGTATGTAGCTTTCTCCACACAAAAAGGAGGAGCCGGTAAGACAACAATGACAGTGCTCGTGGCAAGTTACCTGCACTATGTCAAAGGGTACAACGTGGCAGTGGTGGACTGTGATTTTCCCCAGTACAGTATCCACGATATGCGCAAGCGTGACCAAAAAGCGTCACTTGAAGATGATTATTACAAAATCATGTTCTATGACCAGATGAAGAAACTGAACAAGAATCCCTATGCAATCAAATGCAGCAAAGCCGATGTTGCAATAGAAACCGCTAATGAAATGGTAGGATTGCAGAAAAACCTTGACTTCGTGTTTTTTGACCTGCCGGGAACAGTAAACAATCCGGATGTTATCAAGACGCTTGCAAGGGTGGATTACATTTTTACTCCAATCATTGCAGACAAGGTTGTGATGGAAAGTTCCATCAAGTTTGCAAATGTCATCAATGACCATCTTATAAGTTCAGGCAAGTCCGACATCAAAGGTCTCTATATGATATGGAACATGGTTGACGGAAGAGAGAAGACAGAGCTTTATAAATCCTATGACAAAGTATGTGGGACATTTGCACTGCCTATTCTTACAACTGTCCTGCCTGACAGCAAAAGATTTCGAAAGGAGACCGCCGATGAACGTAAGGCTGTCTTTCGTTCGACGATATTTCCGGCAGATAAAAATCTGATGAGGGGTAGTAATCTCGATAAACTTGTCGATGAGATTCTTGAAATCATTAAAGGATAACCAAGATGGCAAGAAAGACCAGATTGGAAGACATCGACGGGAATGCCATTATCAATTCTTTCCGTGAAGATGATACGAGCATTCCACCCGGAGCCCGTAGTACAGGAGTTGAACTCACGGCTGTTAAAAATGAGAACCCATATTCTCCGGAAGAAGTTTCTGCTCTTGTATCCACGTCCACCTCCATCCATAGAGAAGATGTAGAAAAGAAACGAAGGACTGCCAAGCCTGACTATGAGAGTATCTTCATCTGTGAATCAAAGATTACAGCAAGACAGGGAAAGCAGGTCTATATCAGAAAGGAATATCATGACCGCATTCAGAAGATACTACATGTCATCGGAGAGAATGAGGTTACCATCGGCAGTTTTCTGGATAATGTGCTGACCTATCATTTCGGACAGTTTAAAAGTGACATTGCCGAATCATTCGACAAGCACATGAAATCGTATAATTTATAAATTAAAAAACAAGAAAATGAAAAGTAAAAGAAACAAATTGCAATCCGGTATTCTGGATTATTTCAAAACAGGCAACAGTAAGGAATCTGTTGCACAGTCTCCTTACACGGCTATCACAATTCCAGTGGGAGAATTGGCTCCGTCATTTCAAGAGATTGGTGCAGCCACAAATAAGGAGGAAGGGAGATTTTCAGACTTCCTGCATACTACAGAGATAAAAACACGCCAGTCCGTATATATCAGCCGTGAAGTCCATAAGGAGATAACCGACATTGTCTGCCTTCTTACGGTAAACGGTACGTCCATCGGCGGATATGTCGATAATGTACTCAGAGAACATCTACGTTTAAACCGCGAGGAAATAAACAGACGTATGCGTGATGTATTGGACAAAAGATTCAACCATCAATAAAATCAGATTTAATAACATTAAAAGAAAAAGACATGAAGATTGACAAAAATAATTATGCCGAAATATTCCTGAAAGGAAACAAAAAGGCGAAAGGCATGAGCTGTACCAAGATATGGATGAGTGTGAAACATCTTGAACGTATGCAGAACATCCTTAAGGTTTCCGGTTCTAAAATATCCATAGAGGAATATGTGATGAATATCCTTGAAGACCATTTTCTTCGCAAAGAAAAGCCACAACAATGAACATGACAATGATGTTGTTGTCGGTTTCGTTAGCCTGCAACTTTTGGTTTGCATTCCTTCTACTGTATGACCAGATTGTCGAGACAAGGTTTGTCCGTTTCCTTATCAGCATGGTGGAACTTTGGAAGTCCCTCGATGCAGGAAAAGCAGAAGCCGGAACCGGAAATAAAAGAGCATGTGCCGAACCGGTGGATGTCATAGGAAAGAGCCACTCCAAGATGGCGTCAAACCGGACAATGACTGCCATACCGACGCAGGAAGCTGCCACTTCGGAGAAAGCCATAGAACTGTCTGAGGACGACACTACATTTGCAGAAGAAAAGGCGGAAATCAAATCCACAAGTGATGTAAGCAATGTACAAGTTCCGGATGAGAAGCTTAATGATGTTTTTTCAAGCATTCCACCTTCAGAAGTGAAATACGTTGAAGGGGACGATGAAATGGAAGAAGGAAAATCAGCGTCCGGAAGTAGTTTTGATGAAATTGCGTATGCGGTTGATACTGTAAGAAAACAGAATCTGACAGTCAAGGAAAAGCATAATGTCGGTAAGGTAATGGCAGAGTTGGAAAATACCGAGTTGTTTGACAAGATAATATCAGCTGTATCAGATGAAAAACTGTCGGATAGAATATACGATGCGATTGCATTGTATGTAGATGGCAAAGGCAGCAGTAAATCCAACGCCGATATGACAGTGGCGGTTCCGGATGACATCAAGGATTTCGACCCACGCCAGTTTTTTAATGATTAAAAAAGTTAGTAACAATGAAACAGAAAGAGTACGGATAAGGCGGCTTTAGAACAGACCACTGAATCCAAAAACAAAAAGTAAAACAAAAAAGTAATAACCGCCG
>JAUNSO010000070.1 GCA_030539165.1 bacterium | reverse complement strand
TTTTTACTGCCTTTTTCGTCAAAATATAGTATAATGAATCAAAAGCGAGGTGAACCATATGCAGACACAAAAACATCAGCTGGATGGTGTTGTGGCAGCATATCCGCTGGAGTCGATTGCACCACCAGAGGAGCTGCTTTTTATTGACATCGAGACAACCGGTTTTTCCGCCAACACTTCTTATCTATATATGATTGGCTGTCTGTATTATGCACAAAATGAATTCCATACCATACAATGGTTTGCTGACAGCTATGAAGAAGAAAGTCAGATCATCAATTCTTTCTTTCGCTTCAGTGAGTCCTTTCGTTATCTGGTTCACTATAACGGCGATGGCTTCGATCTTCCCTATCTCAATAAAAAAATCGAAAAATATCATCTTCCGTATCTTTTAGATCGCTTTGAAAGCATTGATATTTATAAACGGATCATGCCATATAAGCAGATACTGGCTCTCGAAAATCTCAAGCAGAAATCCATAGAGGCTTTCCTCTCGGTGGATCGCAAGGATCTCTATAATGGTGGTCAGCTGATCTCTATCTATCATGATTATGTGAAGGCACCCACCAGCTATAACTATGAGCTTCTTCTGCTGCACAACTGGGATGATTTAAAGGGTATGCTGCAAATTCTTCCGATCCTCTCATACTATGATCTTTTCCACTCTGCATTACAGCTTGAAAAAGTTCTGTTGAATGAATATGAAGATATCCATGGAACCAGCCGCAGAGAATTACTGTTGACCTGTTCTGCAAAACAACCACTGCCGGTAAATATCTCTTATCAAAAGGAGGACTGCCGTATGATCTGTGATGCCAGTCAGGTCAAATTCAGAGTTCCCCTGCTGCATACAGAATTAAAATACTACCTGCCGGATTATAAGGATTACTACTATCTGCCTATGGAGGACAGTGCAATACATAAAAGCGTAGCTGCCTATGTCGATCACGCACATCGTATTCCGGCTACTCAGGCAACATGCTATGTTAAAAAAGAGGCTGATTTTCTTCCACAATGGCATTCCCGTTTTTCACCTGAATTCAAAACAGCACTTCGTTCCGCTGACTCTTATTTCTGCTTTGAAGATTCATTTCTCAAGGATGAGAATGCACTCACTGCATACGCGAACGATCTTCTTCATTTTTTCCCAGCATAATAAAAGGACATTCGTAATCTGAATGTCCTTTACTGCTATACTTTTTGATAATAAAATGAATTCTTTCTGTTGTACCCGTAATCCTTGTGATTCATGATCTGTTCTGTGCTTCCGATAAACAGAATCCCATCTTTGACAAGAGAGGTACTGAATTTTTTAAATATTTCATCCTTTGCTTCTTCTGTGAAATAAATCAATACATTTCTGCATATGATGAAATGGCATCTGTCCGGATAAATATCCTTGAGCAGATTGTGTTCCTTGAATTCCACTCTGGCTTTGATCTCATTCGATATCTGATAGGATGCCCCGACCTTCGTAAAATACTTGTTTTTCAAGTCATTTGGGACATTTGCTATGCTCTTCTCAGAATATAGCCCCATCTTGGCTGCCGCGATTACCTGCTTGTCCAGGTCGGTTGCAAGTATTTTGATCTGCGATAACGGCAGATGTCTGGATAACGCCATCACTAGTGAATATGGCTCATCACCGGTTGAACATGCAGCACTCCAAATCTTCAGATTCGGTCCAAACTTTGAAATCAGCTCCGGTATGTATTGCTTGTCCATCAGCTCCCACTGATCGGTGTTTCTGTAGAACTCCGACACATTAATCGTCAGATAGTTTACGAAATCTTCAAAAATCTTTTTATCAGACTTCAGCGCTCCAAGAAATTCTTCATATCCACTCATTTTGTACTTGTTGATCAAAGTATCGATCCTGCGGCGCATCTGTTTCTCTTTGTATGCATTCAGATCAATCTTGGTCATATCAAGCACAGACCGCTTAAAAGCCTCGTAATCATATATCATATACTCTTGTCTCCTGCAGAATTATTCTTACTCCTCTGTATCCTTGGCAATTTCTGCATCAATGTCTACAGATACAAAATCTGCATCAGATTCCTCCGGTTCAGAAACAGCTTCCTCTTCGGGTGCCTGCAGTGCCTTTATGCTCAGACTGATCTTTCTGTCTGCTGCATTAAAGTCAACGATCTTTGCTGTCACTTCTTCGCCTACCTTTAATACATCTGAAGGCTTTTCAATATGCTCCTTTGAAATCTGTGAAACATGTAATAAAGCATCTACACCGGGAACCAGCTCTACAAATGCGCCAAAGTCTGTCATTCTGGCAACCTTGCCTGTTACCTCGGTACCAACCGCAAATTTCTTTTCAGCTTCAAGCCATGGATTAGCATCATCAAACTTCAGGCTGAGTGCGATCTTCGTTCCTGTAATCTCCTTGATCAGAACCTTTAATGTATCGCCGGTCTTGAATACCTTTCTGGGATTCTCAACTCTGCCCCATGACATTTCTGAAATATGAAGCAGTCCGTCAGCTCCGCCCAGATCAACGAACACACCGAAGTCTGTAACATTCTTGACAATACCTTCCACCACATCGCCAACCTTCAGTCTTGCAAACAGCTCTTTCTGAAGCTCTGCACGTTTGGCCATCATCAGCTGTCTTCTGTCACCGATGACTCTGCGTCTCTTCGGATTGAACTCGCTGATTACAAATTCTATTTCCTGTCCGGCATACTTGGTCAGATCCTTCTCATAGCTGTCTGAAACCAGACTTGCCGGGATAAATACTCTTGCCTCGTCTACAATGACGCTTAATCCGCCATCCAGTACCTGTGTAACGGTTGCTTTCAGTACCTCTTTGTTTTCAAAAGCCTCTTCGATTCTCTTGTTACCCTTGTCAGCTGCAAGGCGTTTATATGTTAATAACACCTGTCCCTCACCATCATTTACTTTCAGGACCTTTGTCTCCATCGTATCACCGACTTTGACACAGGTTGTGAGGTCTACCGGTGTATTGGAATATTCGCTTCTCGATACAATACCGTCAGATTTATAACCGATGTTCAAAATGATTTCATCAGGCTTGACATCTATGACAGTGCCTTCAACTACCTCTCCCGTGTGTATTGTTTTCAATGATGATTCCAGCATCTGTTCAAAAGTTAATTCTGACATAATTTTGAACCTCCTCAATAATATTATTTGGCGTTGACGCCCCCGCAGTAATACCTACACAACGAATGGATTTAGCAGCTCCACTTTCTAAATTCAAGTCATCAAGTGTCTGTATAAAATGTGTATCTGCACATCTGTCTTTGCAGATTTCATACAATTTCTGTGTGTTGGAGCTATGCGTTCCCCCGATCACAATCATTGTATCTGCGATACTTGCAATCTCGGCAGCTTCTTTCTGCCTTTCTTCCGTAGCATTGCAAATTGTGTTCACAACATTTATATCATAACCTTTTTCAGAAAAAATTTCAACTAATTCTTGAAATTTATTGTAGTTAAATGTCGTTTGCGAAACAATGCAAATCTTTTTATTTTCGGGCATTGTAAAATTTCTTGCTTCCTCTGCCGTTCCAATCACAACTGCAGGTGCCAGACACCAGCCTTTTATTCCCTCCACCTCAGGATGCTGGTCATTTCCTATGATAACAATCTGACAGCCCTTTTTGCTTTCTTCCTCTGCGATCCTGTGTATTTTCTTCACAAACGGACATGTAACATCAATACAGTTCAGACCCTGTTCCTCAATCAGTCTGTATACCTCCTTCGGAACCCCGTGTGAACGTATGACAACACTTCCTTCCTGTATATGCTTTAATTCCTCCAGTGAATGAAGTACCTTGACTCCTTTGCTCTCCAGATCAGCCACTACCGTTTCATTGTGTATGATTGGGCCCAGTGTATACAGACTGCCGCCCTTCTCTATTTGTTCATATACCTTATCCATGGCACGTTTCACGCCGAAGCAGAAGCCAGCCGACTGAGCAAGTCTTACTTCCATAACCATCCTCCAATTACTATATGATACTATTTCCTGCAGCATATGCCGTAGACCATGCGATCTGCAGGTTAAAGCCTCCGGTCAGTGCATCAATATCGAGCACCTCACCGATAAAATACAGTCCCTTTACTATTTTGGATTCCATAGTTGCCGGATTGATTTCCTTTAGGGAGATGCCTCCCCTGGTGATAATTGCTTCTTCAAAGCCTCTGGTTCCTGTCACGGTCATCTCCAGATGTTTCAGAATATGAACCAGACGGCCTCTTTCTTCATGCGTAATCCCGTTGATCTGCCTGTCCTCACCGATGCCTGACATTTGAATCACTACCGGTATCAGTTTGGCCGGGAGCAGCTTGTTCAGCGCATTTTTAAATTGTCTGTTCTGGTTTTCCATGAAATCACGCTGTACTCTCTCGTCAAGCTGCTGCTCACTGAGCGCCGGTTTCAGATCAATTGACAGCTTCAGTCCATCACCATACATTTCCTGAGTGATATGGCTGCTTGCGCTTAAGATCAAAGGGCCACTGACACCATAATGAGTAAACAGCATTTCACCAAAGCCTTCGTATCGCTTTTTATGATTCTTGCTGATGCATACTGCAACATTTTTTAAGGATAACCCCTGCAGTTCCTGTATCCATTTTTCCTCAATGACCAGGGGAACAAGTGCAGGCTGTCTGTCTGTCACCTTGTGTCCGGCTGATACGGCGAACCTGTATCCATCACCCGTTGAGCCACATGCCGGATAAGAACAGCCTCCGGTTGCTATGATGACAGCATCTGCCTCCAGACGGGTTCTGTCTTTCAGTAAAACACCTGTTATCTTTTCCTGATCAAATAATATCTTTTCTACGACGGCCTGAAGTCTGATCTTAACTGCGGGATCGCTCCTTCGCATGGTTGTTTCCAGAGCCTTAATCACATCAGAGGAATGATCACTGGTCGGGAATACACGTTCTCCGCGCTCTATCTTGGTCTTCAGACCATGTGCTTCAAACCAGCCGATCGTTTCATCATTAGAAAATCCATAAAAAGCGCTGTACATAAATTTTTTTCCTGACATAATATGATCAAAGAAGGTTTCCGCATCACATGCATTCGTCAGATTGCAGCGTCCTTTTCCTGTGATAAAGAGTTTTTTTCCCAGCTTTTCATTTTTTTCAAGCAAAGTCACCTGATGGCCGTTGTCGGCTGCAACGATGGCTGCCATCATTCCCGACGCTCCGCCGCCAATCACGATTACGCGGCTCATAGACTAAGCCTGCTCCGTAAATGCACGGTATGCATCCTGCAGCATTTCAACGACCTCATCCTCTGTCAGATCGAATTCGCCGCTTGTTGCCATACACGCCATGCCGTGTATAAATGTAAATATCTTCATAAAGATCGTGCCAACGCTGTCAGGATCCAGATTCGGGATCCGTTTGATTTCATGAATGACAAAACCCTTGCTGCCTCCATTCAGCAAATCATACATCGTCTGGTCTTCCTCAAGCTTTGATAAAAACAGCAGTTTGAACAGATTTGTCTCTTTTTTTGCAAATTTTATGTACGCAAGACCCAGATCAACAAACGGAATATCATGTGTTTTCTCAGCATCAGCGTAGTCATCCTCAAAATATTCACGTGCTTTTATGAATAATTCCTGATTCAATTCTTCCATCCCGCTGAAGATCCTGAAAATCGGCTGTGTTGAACATCCAATCTGTGCTGCCAGTTTTCTTGCCGTCACATAATAGGCTCCCTGCTCGCGTAAAAGTTCAAAAGCACCGTCTACAATCATTTTTCTGGTAATCGTTTCTTTTCTTGCCATTCTGACAATCTCCTCTCTGCATCCATCAACATTCTTGTCTCAAAACAACAACAGGTGGTATCTGTATCCAGATACCACCTGTTCATTATAACATACGTTATTTTATGATGCAAGAACATCATCATTTTCTATACCGGATATGCTCCATTCGCTGTATCAGCCTTGGTCATATCTACTTTCTCCTGCTGTGCCTGACGATACTTGAAGAAGTCAACAGCTACCTGCGGGAACAGTGCATAGGAAAGGACATCCTCATCCTGCTGCTTCCATTCCTTCATCTCTGACTCCAGCTTGTCTAATTCGTTCGGAATCAGGTCTGCAGGACGGCATGTGATTCTTTCTTCGCCCGGAATAACCTTGTCGATAACTTCCTGGCTCATCGGCTTTACAGTCTGACCATATTCGCCCTTCAGGACTGCCTTGGTCTGGTCTGTAGCCATCTTATATCTCTCGCCCATCAATACGTTGAATACAGCCTGTGTACCAACGATCTGTGATGAAGGAGTTACAAGAGGCGGCTCACCGAGATCCTTACGAACTCTCGGGATCTCCTGAAGTACTTCGTAGTACTTATCTTCTGCATTCTGTTCCTTCAGCTGTGATACCATGTTGGACAGCATACCACCCGGTACCTGATATAACAGAGTCTTGATATCAACGCCCATAACCTTCGGATTGAGCAGGCCGTTAGCCAGACACTCATCTCTGAATGGTCTGAAGTAATCAGCGATTTCAGCCAGAAGCTTCTGATCGTATCCTGTATCATAAGGAGTTCCCTTGAAGGTTTCAACCATAACCTCTGTAGCCGGCTGTGAAGTACCCATTGCAAGAGGTGACATCGCGCAGTCGATTACATCTACGCCTGCCTCTACTGCCTTCAGGTATGTCATGCCTGCTACACCTGATGTGTAGTGTGTATGCAGCTGGATTGGAAGCTTTGTAGCGCCCTTCATAGCTGTAATCAGTTCTGCAGCCTTATAAGGAACTAACAGTCCTGCCATATCCTTGATACAGATAGAATCAGCACCCATCTCCTCGATCTTCTTAGCCATATCCATCCAGTATTCCATTGTATAGGCATCACCCAGTGTATAAGACAGTGCAACCTGTGCATGTCCCTTGCCTGACTGTTTCTTTTCTTTATTGGTTGCATCTACAGTTGCCTGCAGATTTCTAAGATCATTTAAGCAGTCAAAGATACGGATGATATCAATACCGTTTGCAATTGATTTCTGTACAAAGTACTCAACCACATCGTCTGCATAAGGACGATATCCAAGGATATTCTGTCCTCTGAATAACATCTGCAGTTTTGTATTCTTTACGCCATCTCTGATCTTGCGAAGTCTTTCCCATGGATCTTCCTTCAGGAAACGAAGGGATGCATCAAAGGTAGCTCCACCCCAGCACTCCAGTGAGTGATATCCAACCTTGTCGAGCTTCTCGAGAATCGGAAGCATTTCTTCGGTCGGCATACGTGTTGCGATCAGGGACTGATGCGCATCACGCAATATTGTCTCGGTAATTTTAACCGGCTTTTTAGCTATATCTGACATTTCTTTTCCTCCTTGTTTTATGAAATTACTCCGACATGCGCAATTCGCAGATCTTCGATCTGCTCTTGCCGCTTGTGGTCGTCTTTACCCCGACATGCGCAATTCGCAGATCTTCGATCTGCTTCATCGCGGGCTTCGCCCTATGAAACCAGCCTGCCCGACAATTGCAGATAAATCTGCATTGTCACCCAGTCTGTTTTCGCATGTCTCATTTAACACCGAATATGGCCATGAATGTTCCGGCGGCTACGGCTGTTCCGATAACTCCTGCTACGTTAGGTCCCATTGCGTGCATCAGCAGGAAGTTGGTAGGATCTGCTTCTGCGCCGACCTTTTGTGATACTCTGGCTGCCATCGGTACAGCAGATACGCCTGCAGAACCGATCAACGGGTTCACCTTACCATGTGTAATCAGGCACATCAGCTTACCGAACATAACACCTGCAAATGTACCGAATGCAAACGCTACCAGACCAAGAATTACGATCTTAATGGTATTCAAGTTTAGGAAAGCTTCTGCACTTGTCGTTGCGCCTACTGATGTACCGAGCAGAATAACAACGATATACATCAGGGCATTGGATGCAGTCTCCTGTAATTGTCTGACTACGCCTGACTCTCTGAACAGATTTCCCAACATCAGCATACCGATCAAAGGAGCTGTCGTCGGAAGGATCATACATACTACGATGGTAACAATGATCGGGAACAGGATCTTCTCCAGCTTGGATACCGGACGAAGCTGATCCATCTTGATCTTTCTCTCTTTTTCAGTCGTGAACAGCTTCATGATAGGCGGCTGGATGATCGGTACGAGGGACATATAGGAATACGCCGCCACCGCGATCGGTCCGAGCAGTGCCTGCTGTCCGAGCTTGCCTGCAAGGAAGATGGATGTAGGGCCGTCTGCACCACCAATGATGGATATTGCTGCTGCTGCTTTATCGTTGAAGCCTAATAAAATGGCTCCAAAATATGCTACGAAAATACCGAACTGTGCTGCCGCTCCGAGCAAAAAGCTCTTAGGATTGGCAATCAGCGGACCAAAGTCTGTCATTGCTCCTACGCCCATAAAAATCAAGGACGGCAGGATCGCCCATTCATCTAACAGGTAGAAATAATGCAGTAATCCACCTGCGCCTGTCGTAGAATCTTCTATTGACATCATGATGTCAGGATAGATGTTAACCAACAGCATACCAAAGGCAATCGGACACAATAACAATGGTTCAAACCCTTTTTTAATGGCTAAATACAGGAACAGACAAGCAACGGCAATCATAATGTAGTTGCCCAAGCTTAAGCCGAGGAATGCCGTCTGCTGAACCAGATTTTCCAATGTATTTGTTACATATGACATTTTGTGACCTCCATGTTATTTTCTCTTGAACGAAACGCCCTTATTTCAGTGTGGCTAAAAGTGCACCTGCTTCAACAGCATCGCCTACTGCACAGTCAATGCTTGCTACGGTTCCTTCTGAAGGAGCTACAACAGGGATTTCCATCTTCATTGCTTCCAGAACAACAACTGTATCTCCCGCCTTTACTGCCTGTCCTACACTTGCTTCTACTTTAAATACTTTGCCTGCTGCGCCTGCTTCGATCTTGACTGAGCCTGCGCCTGCGCTTGCTGCAGGTGCTGCTGCAACAGGTGCTCCTGTTGATGCGCCTTCTTCTACTGTTACATCATATACGTTTCCGTTAACGGTAATGGTATAATTTTTCATTTCATATTCCTCCTATTGGTTAGGCTTTCTGCCATTTATTCGTTTTTACTCTCTTGATGCTTCTGACTACAAATCCATCTGTTGAAGATCCCGTACCTGCTGCGATTGCTGCTGTTATAACAGCTACCAGCTCCAGATCATCAGACAACTCTTCTTTTTCAATGATCTGTGCAACCGTATTGTCGACTGCTGCAACGGCTTTCTTCTTTTTCTTGGCCTCACTTGCTGCCTGCAGCTTCGGGAATATACCAAAGCAGCTGATAATCAGTGAAATCAGGATCAAAACAACAAATACCGTGCCCATACCGAGTAAGGTATTGAGACCTGCCTTTTCCATCTTTTCCAGACGGGTATAATCTACATTGGTAGCTGCTGACTTCATCGTCAGATATGGATTGTCTTTAAATATAAACTCTACAACTGCTGTTCTCTTTGTTCCTGTAATCTTTACATTGGTTATGATTTCCTTGCCGTCATAGCTGACAACCTCTGAACCGTCAATGCTGACCAGATCACCCATGTCTTCTTTTGCTGACACCCAGGAAGTAGCAGCTCCGATCATACCGTTGCCGTCAACAGAAATAGAATAAGTGTTCTCATAGGAAACAGCCACTTTTTCTGCCCCTACTTCTGCATGCTTTGCCGCATCTGCGGATGTCATATTTGCAAAGATACCCTGTACCATGTATTCGGACATACCGACTGCAGCCTTCTCCAGCTCAGGAGACAAAACCTTGGGTTCACTTGTTCCACATGCCGTCATACAGAAAAGAGAGACAACCAGACATAATACTAATCTTAATTTCTTCATATTAAGTATCACCTTTCTTAAACTGTTCCGTGTTTTTTACTTGGACGATCTTCTCTCTTTGTGAATAACATTTCAAAAGCACCGATGACATACTTTCTGGTATCCTGTGCTTCGATTATTGTATCAACATATCCTCTCTTGGCTGCTGAAACTGCGCTCATCTGAAGATCCGCATATTTCTTAGCCTGCTCATCGATCACATCTGCACCCTGTCCGTCATACATGATCTTTGCGGCCAGTTTTGCATCCATCATACCTACAGCGGCAGTTGACCATGCAAATGTCATGTCTGCTCCGAGAGCCTTGGAATTCATAGTTACATAAGCACTGCCGAATGCCTGTCCGATGATAACATTTACCTTCGGTACAGTTGCATTTGCAAACGCATATGTAAGCTTTGCAGCTGCCTTTGACAGTTTCTTTTCGCAGCACATGGATGCCTTGAAGCCCTTGGCATTTGTCAGTGATAACACAGGAATATCAAATGCATCACAAAAAGCGATGAATTCTGCAGCCTTCTCACAGCCTCTTGCTGAAAGTACTGCATCAAATGTCTCTGCTTTATTGCCCTCTGCATCATATACCTCTGTACGGTTAGCAACCGCGCCGACTGTCGTACCATTCAACTTGATGAAGCCGGTTACCATATCCTTGGCATAACCGCTCTTTACCTCGAAGAACAGATTGTTATCAGCGATCTGTGATAAAGCAATGGCTGTATCGCCTACACAGTTTGCAAGATCTGTTGAGGTTCTGTTCAGATCATCCGTGCACTCATCAAAGGAACCGTTCTCTTCATTATTAGCAGGCAGCATCGTTACAAGCTGTCTGATCTGTCCGAGAATAGAAGCCTCATCTGCAACAACATCTACGTCTCCGCACTCTTCACTTCTGAATGCTGCAGCTGATGTATCGCATTTTCCGATTTCATTGCCGTCAATTGCATTCGGAGCATTTACAAACATTTTAGCCTTGCCGGATTCCATAAATGTGAAATCTGTCATACCTGCAAATAATGCAAGTCCGCCGCCGCAATTACCGAATACAGCTGTGATCTGGGGAATCACGCCGGATGCAAGTGCCTGTTTCTGATAAATTGTACCAAAAGCATTCAGTGCATCTGTTGCTTCCTGCAGTCTGAGTCCTGCTGAATCCAGGAGTCCGATTACCGGTGCGCCCATCTTTAATGCAAAGTCATACAGGTTTGTAATTTTCTTTGCATGCATTTCACCTACCGAACCGTTCATGACAGAAGCATCCTGGCTGTATACATATACCAGATTGCCGTCTATCAGTCCATAACCGGTAATTACACCGTCGGCCGGAGTGTCTTGTGGTTTCATGTTAAAATCTGTTGCTCTTGCCGTAACAAGGCCGCCGATTTCAACAAAACTGTTTTCATCGAGTAAAGCTTGAATTCTTTGACTCGCTTGAGAAGTGTTACTCATTTTGTTTGGCCCTCCATTTTATATAAATAATTTGATTGAACATTTGAATCGAAGCGCTGCTGCGTATCGATTATCGCTGCGAAATACTGATAAAACCGCAGAAATTCGCACATATTTGATTATAGCACAACTTCTCAAAAGAGCATAGAACGAAATTAAGTTTTTTTCGTTTGATTTATCTGACTATTTATCTGTTAATCGTTATTTGTTTAACAATATGTATGATTTGCCTTCTCAGGTTAAGAAGATTGAGATTATTTTAGCAAGACACCAGGGATAATCAATTGCCTCGATCGTATCTGTTACCGTAATCACCTCCGTTCTCCATACTTCTCCCTTCACTATATATTTGATACTGCCGATCTTATGGCCGGCATAAACAGGTGCTGTCAGTTCATCAGGCAGTGAGTAAACCACCTCTATTTCCTCTTTGTTATTTAACAGCAATCCGGATACGGCTTCTCTGTCATCCGTCTCTTCCAGGCTCAATGCAGTCACGGCACGTGCGCCGATTCTGTCTGTCTGACCATTCACGACAGTAATCGGCTGCAGCTTTTCCTCTATGTACGGTATATCTGCAAATGCATGATATTCATAGTGATCCTGACCATATTCCATCAGTTTTCGTGTATCCTGCCATTTATAGGATTTGTGATTCGGCCATCCGCATGCCAGAAGTGCTACTGTGAACGTACTGCCGTCCTTCTCCAGTGCCCCTACGTAACAGTACCCCGCTTTACTTGTAAAGCCGGTTTTTCCAGAAAGTGCTCCGTCCATCATTCCGAGAAATGCATTGTGATTATTGCAGGACACGCTGTGACTGCCCTCTTTGCTTCCATTTTCTTCTGTGATCCGGTTGTTAAACCGCCAGTCCGGCTGACGTGTAATCCTCAGAAAAGCTTCTGCCTGTGCAGATTTGCCGATGCAGTACGCCATCGTTTTTGCAAGATCCGCTGCCGTCGTCCGATGGGTCTCCACTCTGGCTTTCTCTGTACCGTTTGCCAAGGTGACTGCCGCATCCAGTCCATTTGGTGTAATATAATATGTATCCTTGCATCCTATCTCGCGGGCCTTTTGATTCATCATCTTCGCAAAGCCCTCCACACTGCCGCCTATATGTTCTGCTATGGCCACAGCACTGTCGTTATGGGATTCCAGCATCAATGAATACAGCAGATCCTCAAGCCGGTACTGCTCCCCTGACCGGATGCCTGCACGTACCTTTGGCTGTGATGCCGCATAATCCGAAACTGTCACCAGCGAATCCAGATCACCATTTTCCAATGCCAGAATACAGGTCATGATTTTCGTCGTACTTGCCATCGGAAGTGGTTCATATCCGTTCTTTTCATATAAGACCCTGCCGGAAGCTGCATCCATCAGCACTGCTGATGTGGCATACAGTTCACTTTGTTCCGGTTCCTCCCCGGCACTCACATCATAGGATGTGTACAACACCAGCATGAGTCCGAATACTCCTATCCACTTGAATGATTTCCATAATCTGTGCATGACTGTCACACCTAATACTGTCATTAATTGAATATATGAACAAAAAGAAAGACTGATGACAGGAATCATACTACATTCATCCTCATCAGTCTTTCTTTTTGCGTTTCTATATATCCAGCTTTAACTGGATTTCCTCTTCTGCCTCTCTCTTAAAATCCTCAAAACGATCCTGCCTTAACAATGGCAGATCATCAAGAGATTTGACTCCGAATGCCCTTAGGAACTCCTCTGTTGTCCCGAACAGAAGCGGTCTTCCGGGAGCATCCAGCCTACCCAGTTCCATGATCAGATTGTACTCGATCAGTTTGTTCACCGCGTGATCACAGCTGACGCCTCTGATTTTCTCTATCTCCAGTCGTGTGACCGGCTGCTTATAGGCCACAATAGACAATGTCTCCAGCAGAGTATCCGTCAGAACATAATTTTTCGGTACCTTAGTGATCCTGACCAGATGCTCATACATCTCATTTTTGGTACACATCTGAAAAGAGCCATCCAGCTCTATGATGGTAATCCCACGATCCTGTGACTGGTAGTTTTCTATCATTTTATTTAAAATGCTTTGTGTTTCCTCTGGTTCCCGTCCGATCGTCATGGCAAGCTTCTTCAGTCCGACGGAATGCCCCATGGAAAACAGAACTACCTCCAGAACTGCCTCCGGGTGTTCCACCGGTGCAATCGTTTCCTCCTGAGATTCTGTCTGCACACCGTCCTGCTCTGTCTCCGGTTCTGTTTCCGGTTCTCCTGACGCTACAGGAAGTACCTCATCCAGTATATGATCAAATTCCGAGTTCATAGTATCGTCCATAAATGTTCATTATATCCTTCCTGAGTATCTGTACTGCAATATCTC
>JAUNSO010000069.1 GCA_030539165.1 bacterium | reverse complement strand
GACAGCAGAATGGTTCGTTCACAGCAGTCCCATATCATGTCAAGATCGTGTGATGCAATCAATTTCAATCCCGGCAGCTCGTTCAGGATACGAATTAAGTTTCTGCGATTCCTTGGATCTAGTGCAATTGATGGCTCATCCAACAGCATAATCTTCGGCTGCATAGACAGAATCGTCGCGATAGAAGCTAACTTCTTCTCTCCTCCTGACAAACGGTAAATCTGCCGATTCCGTAACTCCTCCATATGAACCATCAGCAGTGCCTGTTCAACACGTTCCTCTACTTCCTGCTTTGTATAGCCGTAGTTACGCGGGGCAAATGCAACATCCTCATACACCGTCGGCATAAAAAGCTGGCTGTCGGAATCCTGAAATACATAGCCCAGCTGTCTGCGGATGTCCGCTAATGTCTTCTTTTCCACATTGATTCCGTTAATCCTCACACTGCCTGTATAATCAAGCAGTAATCCGGTCAGTATCTTGAGCAGAGTTGATTTCCCTACTCCATTTGCTCCGATGATTCCGATACTCTCATTCTCACCTGCATGAAAACTGATTCCATCCAGAATCGTACGTGCCTGCGGATGTGAACTATATGAAAATGTAAGGTTATTGATCTCTATCATTGCAGCTACCTTCTTTAATAACATTGTTATTTAATATCAATTATGATTTTCCTGCTTCGCCCTCGTCTAGGGAATACCGAAACTCGCCGTCATATCCTCGTAACAGCATACTCTCATATACAATCTGTGCCCTGTCAATGCTGCGAAGGAGCAGCTGCCCGATAAAAGAGCCCCAGGTGCTGATATGAATCCCCTTCTGCCCCGGTGCCCGCAGCTGATAAGCCTGCTGCATCCGCTCCACTTCCTTGAGCAGAACAATGACATAACGGTAGATTAATGCAAATACCGTAACAATACTTTTGGGGATATGAAGCAGCCGCAGTGCATAGCACAGCTTCGTAATAGAAGTTGTCACCATCAGAGTATAAGATGCCAGCACCGTCAATACACCCTTAATCAACAGGGTCATCATGGATATCATACCACCCGTAATTGTAAAATTTCCAAGCAGATACATTGGTGTCCTGTCATAAAAGGGATTCAAAACTCCTACTGCACAAATCAACAGCATTACCACACCAAGTCCCTTCGCATGACGCCAAACCGAAATACGACCTGCTGCAAGTACGGTCAGCAGGCCGATTCCCATTGTAAACAATCCTTTGAAATTATACTTATCATAAGACACAACTGCCATAACGTAGACTACTGTTAATATCAGCTTCATCAGAGGATGTACTCTGTTCATCCACCGATCTCCCGCAGCCATCGCATCCAGATGGTGCATATCATGAATCGCATGACCAATCTTACTCATGTTTCCTTTTCCTTTGTTTGAATTTCGGTATGTAGCCACAGAACAGAAGAATCGCAACTACGATCAGGCCACCCACAATACCGGAGAAGGACGTTCCCAGGACAGAATCCACACCCTTAAATGCATAGTCGGGCAGAAATGCCGTCGTATTCTGTACTTCCTCTGCCGCCTGATATGCAGTTCCGTCTGCTGCAACCTCCGTAGAACCCGTCACCTGTGCAATGGACCATTCCAGACCATCCGGATTCGAGGATGCTGCAAGAGAAATCAGTCCGCCGATTACCACAGCAGCTGCCGCCAGGATGATGACTGTATTTTTGTAAGAAAGCTTTCCTTTCTTCTGTTTTTCTGTACCTGTCAGCATATCCGCATGCCACAGTAATTCCGGTCTTGCCTCATAGACAAAGCAAAGTACTGCTGCCGTAATCAGTCCCTCCACCAGTCCGATTGCCAGATGAATCGGCTGCATAGTAACTGCAAATAAACCAAATGGTAATTCTGTGATACCGGAGGACAAAGTCTCCAATACAACCGAAAAGGCGCCGAGCTGCAGCGTTAAAATACAGCCAATAACAGAAGCTGCCACAATCCTTTTCTTGCTGATTCCATTTTTCATCATGAGCTTCCAGACTACGAGTATTCCTATAAAGCATCCATAAAACGCCATATTCCATATATTACATCCCAATGCCAGAATGCCTCCGTCAGCAAACAGCAGACACTGTACCAACAACACACCAATCATGGTCAAAAAACCGGCGTAAGGGCCCAGAATCGCTGACAAGAGCATACCTCCGCACAAGTGTCCCGAGGAACCGGTTCCGGGAATTGAGAAATTCACCATTTGTGCTGCAAATACAAAAGCACCCATAACGCCCATGACCGGAATCTTCTTCTCTTCCTCTTCAAGCTTTACCTTTCTGACTGCGTATCCCATTGCTGCCGCAGAACATATATACATTGTTCCCGCAACTGCCGGTGATACCAGCGCATCTGCCATATGCATATTGACTCTCCTTCATGTGAGTGACTGCTTTATTTTTCACCTAACCTGTTTATTTGTGTAGCCATATAACCGGCACCATAACCATTATCTATATTGACAACCGCAACTCCGTTTGCACAGGAGTTAATCATCGTAAGAAGCGCAGATAAGCCTCCAAGATTCGCCCCATAACCAACTGAAGTCGGCACAGCAATGACCGGTTTATCGACCAGACCTCCAATCACGCTTGCCAGTGCTCCTTCCATTCCCGCAATCGCAATCACGCAGTTAGCACTCTGAATCACTTCCAACCTCGCTAACAGCCTATGCAGTCCGCTCACTCCTACATCATAAATCCTCTCCACATTTGAGCCAAAATACTCCGCCGTCTGTGCTGCCTCTTCTGCAACAGGAATATCTGCCGTCCCGGCTGTACATACAGCGATTCTCCCGCTTCTCTTCTTATCCTGTTTCTCAATCCTCATAATATGAGAGATAGGATCATATTCGGTCTGCGGCAATTTTTCTCTAATCAGATGATACTGTTCCTCACTCGCACGGGTTCCCAGTACTTCTCCCTGATCCTGATATAAATGCTGAAAGATATTGACCAGATGCTCATCTGCCTTGCCGGCACAGAATACCACCTCCGGAAATCCTGATCTGGTCTGCCTGTGTGTGTCCAACTTTGCATATCCAAGCTCTTCAAAGGGCTGCCGTCTTAAGTAACCCTCTGCTTCTTCCACTGTCATACTGCCTGCCTTTAGTTGCTCCAATACCTCGCGTGTATCCATCTATAACACTCCTTCACATTGCATCAGACTCATTCCATTGTAACCCGAACAACATCTTCTGTAAAGCAAGGTCATAAAGTCCTGCTATTGTGATTCATACTGCATCAAAAATGCCCTGACACAGCTGCACAATCCCTTATGACGTCTCCTTGCTGCCGCAATTATAACGTAACATATGGAGTGCACTCCATGTCAAGACATTTTGAATTTACCATATATTTCCTTACTCTGTTTAAATGATACCTATTTCTTTCCCTTCAGCATACAGAATCCTTTTAGATAATGTCCATTAGCCATTTCCGCAATTCCCTGTGCCTGTGTCCATGTCATATCTCCTATCATACGCAGACTGCGGATTGGAGTCGAGTACAGCATTGCCTGCACCATTCTCTGCATGGAGGGGTCTTCTCCGAACCTTGGAGCGGAAGACACCGCTTTCTTGATCAGCATTTTCCCAATCCATGTATCACGGATATCTCCGAATGTACTATTTACCGTATAAGGCTTCACTGCATCCTGTGTCTCCGGAGTCGGAGTAAAACCAAGCAACTCCAAAAACTGCCCATCTGCGATACGAAGTGGACTTGCTGGTTCTCGATACTGCACCAGCCTCTGTTTCTGCTCCCGGAGCAGTTCTTCTTTACCATCTCCTTGGATATATACCACTCCCTGCAGTCTGATATCACGGCTGGATGCACCAATCTGTACAGCATACTCGCCTTCCTCAATACACCACATACCACAGACTGCATTATAATATGCCGTATCGGCATCTCGGAATACAAAGGTAACTCTTTTCTCTTCACCCGGCTGTAAATACACCTTGGAAAATCCCTTCAATTCCTTCGGTGCCCTGATCAATGCACTGTCTCCCTTTTTCCCCAGATACAGCTGCACGGTCTCTCTTCCCGCCACGCTTCCGGTATTCTTAACCATCAGCGTAACCGTATACTCATTTTCCTCGCCCTGTACATCTGACTGCAGAAGCTGAAGCTCCCGGTATTGAAAATCCGTATAGGACAGACCATAGCCAAATGGATATGCCGGTCTGCAGCCTGCAGCATCATAATACCGATAGCCAATGTAAATACTCTCCCGATGCCATACGGCTCTTCCATTTCCCGGATAGCAGGAAGCACAGGGTGTATCGGATAATCGTTCCGGCCATGTCTCTGCAAGTTTTCCGCTCGGGTTCTCCTCGCCAAATAAGAGCTTTACCGTAGCCTCAGCGCCAGCTTCTCCACCCAAGTACATTAACAGAATTCCCTTCACATGTTCGCGCCACGGCATCTCTACCGGACTTCCACACTGCAGCACCACGACTGTATTCGGATTGGCTGCTGCAACCGCTTCTATGAGCTGCACATGTCCAATCGGCATCTCCATCGTATCTCTGTCGAAGCCCTCGCTTTCATATGCATCCGGTAATCCCGCAAATATGACTGCCACGTCAGCATCTTCTGCCGTTTTCACAGCTTCATTGAGCAGCTGTGCATCTATCTGGCTGCACTCTTCCGCGTATCCATCAGCGTAGGTAAATGAAATCCCGGTCTTCTGGGCATATTGGCATACATTTTCCAACCGGTATGCATTGATTTTACTGCTCCCGGCTCCCTGATATCTTGGTTTCTTCGCCATCTGCCCGATGAAAGCAACTTTCATCGCTCGATCTAAGGGCAGTACTTGGTCATCATTTTTCAAAAGCACTGCAGATTGCACTGCAATTTTCTCCGCCAGCTCATGATCTGATTCATCGCTATATTCAGAAGGCTTCTTCTCCTGCTGCATTTTTAATATTAACTCAATAATCCGCCAAACAGACCTATCTAACTCCTTTTCCTGTAGGGCACCTGATTTCACAGCTTCCATGAGCTGTGCAGCTGAATCCGGCCCGACACCCGGCATTTCCAGGTCCATACCTGCCTGTATGCCTGCTGCCCGGTCACTGACTGCTCCCCAGTCACTCACAACCAGACCGTCATAATGCCATTCATCCCGCAGCATATCTGTCAGTAGCCAATGATTGGTATTTGCATAAATTCCGTTAATCTGATTATAACTGCACATGACAGTCCAGGGCTTAGCTTCCTCCACCACACGATGAAATGCCTCCAGATATATCTCATGCAAGGCTCTTAAATCCACCACACTATCAACCGTCATACGGTTGGTCTCCTGAGAATTTGCCGCAAAATGCTTAACAGATACTCCGATACCCTTACTCTGCACGCCCTTAGTATAAGCGGCTCCAAGTTCACCTGCCAGATAAGGGTCTTCTGAGAAGTATTCAAAATTTCTGCCACATAACGGGCTGCGCTTCATATTAATTCCCGGGCCTAATAATACCGCTACATCCTCCCGTACACATTTGTCTCCAAGCGCCTCTCCCATACGCTCAATCAGTTCCCTGTCGAAGCTGCATGCCACCGCACTGGCTGTCGGAAAGCAGACTGCGGGCAGACTCTGATTAATTCCCAGGTGATCCGCTCCCTGTTCCTGCTTACGCAATCCGTGAGGTCCGTCCGTCATAATATGCGCTTTCAGACCAAGTCTTTCAAGTGCCGGACTCAGCCAGAAGCTCTCGCCTGCGCACAGACCTGTCTTTTCTTCAAGAGTCATTTTCGAAAGCAGTTCTTCTGCCTGTTTTCTAATATCCATACAGTATTCCTTCCTTCTGTATCTGAATGCATCCCTGTCTCTAGAATTTTCCAGACAGCTTCTCCTCTGCTTCTTCACGAGAGATTTCTCCTGCATTGCAGCTTGCCATCACCTGTACATCCTTATCAC
Source organism: bacterium (assembly GCA_030539165.1). Classification (GTDB taxonomy): domain Bacteria; phylum Bacillota; class Clostridia; order Lachnospirales; family Lachnospiraceae; genus JAAYYM01. Next base: position 7,751 of record JAUNSO010000069.1, on the reverse strand, counting down.
GAAGCTTATACTGCCATAAGATTGGTACTGCTATCAACAGACCAATTGTCGGAACCAATGCATACACAAGCCACAGCTTATCTGCAAATCCAGCTGCCTGAACTGCCCCTTCTCCCTCTGCATAGCCAATGAGTCCGAGGCAGAATGTACCAAGTGCGGTAGCAACTGCAGTCATCAGCTTAACGCTGAAGGTCTGTAAAGCAAATGTAATTCCCGGTGCGCGAATACCGGTTTTATAATGACCATACTCTGCACAGTCAGGTGTAAACATAAACATTGTGACTGTATATACGCCCAGCGGAATGCCACGCAGGATCGTCGTAACAAGGAATACCGGCAGATTGTGATAGCCAAGTATATATTGTAATAAGCCCAGAACCGTACAGGCTGCCACACTCCAGAAGAAGAGCATGAATTTATCAAACTTCTTACACAGCTTCGGAATAAACATACCCATAACCACTGCCGGAACGAAGCCAACCAGTGACAGGAGTGACTGCATACTCTCATTGCCAAGACAATTTCTTGCGAAGATTAGCCCGATTGTTGACTGTACATTGGCTGCATAACTGATAAAAAGCGCCAGATAGAAAATCAGCAGATATTTATTATGTACAAGATAGGAAAACATCTGCTTCATACCGATTCCCTCATCTCCACTATCCTTAGAAGGTGCAATTCTCTCTTTTGCTTTGAAACAAATCGGAACCATTGTAATCAACGCTGCAACTGCCAGAATGAAAATGGTCGGAAGCCAGCCGCCGATTGCTTCTCTGACACTCGGTACTCCAACTGCAATCAGAAGACTTGCCACCTGTGCACACACTCTGCCGATTGACTGCAGACTGGTACGTTCTCTCTGCACATCCGTCATGGTTGTAACCAGACCGAAAATCGGAACATCACAAATTGTATATGCAGTATCCCATAACATATAGGTAACGACCGCCCATACCACCTTCGCACCTGCCGGAAGTCCGGATGGAATCGCAAACATCAGAACTGTACTGATTGGGATAAAAATGAGTGAAATACGAAGCCACGGAAGAAAGACTCCCTTCTTAAAACGAATCTTGTCAACCAGACCACCAAATATCGGATCATTGATTGCATCCCAGATCTTAACCGCAAGCAGTATACCCGTTACTGTCATTGCCGGAATTCCTGCATCCAGCAGATAGACTGACAGATAAAAATAGACGAATATATAGAATATATTCTGTCCGACAAAATACAGACCATAGCTGGCCCGCTCTCCCTTACCGGTCAAATATCCGTTCTTAGACTTGCTTAGCATCTCTTTTTCTTCCATAACAGCACCTACCCTCTCCTGAACAATCAAGTGAATGTAACTCTTTCTGATTCTACATTAACAGATTGCGTAATCATCAAATATCTTATATTTCATATTTATATCTTTCATTTCTTATATTATTGTCAGATATGTGATATAATATGAAATCAGATAGACGTTTTTGTTTATTTTGTCCTATAAGGAGATGCTTCTACATGATTAGGAAAATGGGAATCTGGAAGCCTGATATGCTTTCAGATACATACACCAGTAAAACCACACAGGAAATCGTCCACACCTTCTATCACATCAGTCAGGAGGCTGAGCGCTCTACTACCTATATGGCTACCTACAGCAACGAACTGGCATTAATGAACTGCGTCATGAACGGAGACCTGAAGGCTCTGGAAGAGCGTTTGAGAGATATTTCAAAAAATCCGATTCAGGCAGGCTATATGTCAGATGACCCATTACGGCAGGCGTTATTTTCTCTGGTCAGCGGCGTAACCTTAATGACCCGTTTTGCTATCACAGGCGGACTGCCGGAGCATGATGCCTATCTGCTGAGCGACGCCTATCTCCAACAGGCTGACAAAGCGCAGTCACCGGAGCAGGTTGTTCAGCTGCTTCCTGCTGCCCTGCGCCAATTTACGCAGAGTGTCCATGATATCAGGCTCCGCAAGCTGAAGAGCTATCCTGTCTCCAGATGTGTACGCTATATAGGGGAACATCTGCATAATCGAATCACGCTGGCTGAGCTCGCCTCTCACTGCAAGGTCACCCCACAATACCTCTCTACACTCTTTCATCAGGAGACCGGTATGACCATTACGGCCTATATTCGTTTGGAGAAATTGAAGACCGCTACACAAATGCTCTCTCTAAGCGACTACTCCGTCCAGACCATATCTGATCTGCTTGCATTCAGTACACCTGCTGCCTTCTGTGCGCAATTCAAGAAGCAATACGGAATCACCCCTCTCACCTGGCGTATTCAAAATACAAATAAATTTTCTGTAAAGTAGACTTGACATGCAATGTAAAGTGTACTATACTTCTCAATGTAAAGTTAACATTACATCAAGAAGCATTTTGAAGAAAGGAGTGATACAAATGGAAGGTAAGATTGACAACAGAATCGCAGAATACCGTAAGCTGCGCGGCATTACGCAAGAGGAACTGGCAGGTATCGTATATGTCTCCAGACAGACCATCATTTCGTTGGAAAACGGAAAATATATAGCTTCTCTTCCACTGGCACATAAGCTTGCTCAGTATTTCGATACAACCATTGAAGAATTATTTCTATTTCATGATCCCATGGATCAGGCTCAAAAGGAGGATTTAAAATGAAACTGATTAAGAAAAAGATGATTTATTGTATTTCACTGATGCTTGCAGGCATCATTCTGATCTGCGCTGCGTATATAAAGGGGGATGATTCCATACTGATGGGTATGGGAGTCGGTATGGCAGCAATTGCACTGCTCAAGACAATCCAGTTCTTCCGTCTCTCCCGTGACCCGGAGAAGCTGAAGAAATACGAACTGATGCAAAACGAAGAACGTCTGATTCTGATTGTTACAAGAAGCGGATATTTGACATTCCTGATTACCGTAGCAGCAGAATATATCGCTATGCTTGTTCTGGTCATTACAGGACAAGAGCAGATTGCATCCATCGTCTGCGGCATTGCCGGACTTCAGGTATTATGCTATCTGCTCATGTATTTCTTCTATAATAAGAAGTATTAATTTATATTTTGAATACGCTGATCATATCCTTCAGCCCGCCGGTCGTCTGCTTCGATTCATTCGAATTATCTGTAACCGACTGCATACGATCGACGAGCAGCTGAATGGATGCTGAGGTCTCCTGTGTCGATGCAGCATTTTCCTCAGAAATGGCTGACAGATTGGAGATTGCATTGATAATATCCACTTTTTCCGCATTGACCGAGTCTACTCTGTCTACGATTGTGTGAACTGCCCTTGCCACCTCATCTAATTTTCCATTAACCGCTTCGAAGCTTGCACTGACATCCTGCAGAACCGTACCTTCATGGTCTGAGGCATCTCTGATGCTCTGAGCCATCTGAACGCTCGTGTCAACCAACAATGTAATCTGCTGAACAATCATTGCTATCTCTCTTGCAGATTCGCTGGACTGCTCTGCCAAGCCCTTGATTTCTGTCGCGACAACTGCGAAGCCTTTGCCTGCCTCACCGGCTCTTGCCGCCTCAATACTTGCATTTAACGAAAGCAGATTGGTCTGGGAAGCGATGCTTTGAATCATATCTGCTGCCTTATGAATCTCGTCTACAGTCTTATTGATTTCGAAGATTCCGTCAGAGACATCCTCTGCGCTTCTCTTAGTATCCGAATTCGCCACAATCAGCTTGTCCAGAGATTCCTTGGAATGATTGCCAATCGAGGTAGCCTCTGTCACAATTGACAGACTCTGATTCGTCACATCTGTAATATCATCAATGCTGTTCCCGATATTTTCGATTCCGCGCATGGTACTTTCCGTATTCTGCGCCATTTCTGTTGCACCCTTTGCAAGCTCTCCCACCGTTGAACTGATATTTTCTGTTGTATGGAAGCAGTCGACAGCAATGCTTGTGATATTATCTGCATTAATATCAACAACATCCGAAGCCTGCTTAATATTCTGGATTGTAGATACCAGCTTGCTCTTAAGCGAATCCACAGAAGTATTAATCAATCCGACTTCACCTCTGAACCTAGCAGCCCCGGTCTCACTGTTCAGATCCAGCTCCGACAGTCTGTCAATTCGCTCCACGGTCTTCTCAATCGGCTTTGAAATCATCATGGAAATAATGACAGCGATCACGGAACAAATCAGCAGCGGAATCAAGCTCAGCAGGAGAATGATACGCGTCAATCCGTTGATTTCTGACATTGCATCCTCTTTATTTGCCGTTAAAATCAGAATGTAAGATTCATCAGCACTGACATAGTAAGCTGCATATTTATCGACACCATCATATTGATATTCCATCGTATTCGGTGCCGGCGGATTGCCGTTTCCAAGCTTACTCTGCAATTCCTTGACTGCATCGATTTTAACCGGCTTCCCCATCTCATCCGAAACAGGGTGGTACAGTACATAGCCGGTACTGTCTACAATATAAGTATAGCTGGATGCCATACCGGATAATTTGTAACCGGACAGCTTCTTATCCAGAGAATCTACGGACAGAGCCGACCTTCCGAGAAGCTCCACATCCCGCTCCAAATTACCGCCCATATAGGTCACAGCATCCTTCATATAATTTATCACCAAGCGATTCATAATACTTCCGGATTTTGATACAAATGCAATCGTACTGATTGCCAACGTCAAAATAACCGAGAAGATTACCAGAGTAATGATCTTTGTTCTGATCAGACTATAGAATCTGATTTTTTTCTTTCCTGACATTCCTTTCACCTCCTGTAAATGAATCAACGTAAAAAAGACTGTTCAGAGTCTTCACCCAACTCCAAACAGTCCCATCATAACAAGAATCCTACTGATATAAAATTCAATCCTCTACGAATTTGATTGAATAAATTACGAACTTACGCCGACATGCCCTCAGGATTACTCCCAGTTCCAGATATAATGAGATGCACGCCATCCGTATTCGGCCAGAATATCTGCTGCAATTTTCTTCGGATCTCCCTCAATATCTGAACTTCCTGCCAGCTTCACTTTATTCAGCGCGTTCTTTGCAGCAAATGCATAGGCTGTCATGCGCTCTGAAGGACAGCTGCAGCGACGTTGAAGCAATTCTGCAAATTCCTTCTCTAACCCGGTCTTCGCTATCTCCTTCAGACTGAGGTTTACCTGCGCATCATACGGTGTCTCCCAATATGGTTCTTGTCCAACCAGTCCTGCCATCTTGCTTGCAAGCGGCAGTAAGACATCCGGTAACAAATCAGGCTCTGTTAACGCTGTTCTATAATATTTCAAAAAGGTATCTCCGACTCTGTCTCCCAGTAAAAATAACTCATCAGAGGTGGTTCTTGCAATCATCATATCTAGAATTCCGGCAAGACGCTCACGCAGTTCAGGATTCGGAATCAATTCCTTCAGACTCTGTATCAGCCCCTCTGAACACTCCCTGCCTGCCATCGTTCCAAGATATGCAAAAAGAGTCTCAAAATGAATTCCATTCTCCGTCTGCAATTTCTCCATAAGCAGGTCTGCAATTTCTCTGCCGGCGGCGATGGAATCAAATGAAGTATTATGAGTCGTCTTATCATTATTCGGATAATAATCAATGCGCGGCGTATATTTCTCAATAAAGCCTTCACGAATTGCACGAATCTTATCTCCCTGCTGTTCCATAAGCCGTGCGCTCTCTTCTCTCATCTTCTTAAATTCCTCAGGATCTGTCGGGAGTTTATCACCGGTGAAGCCCAATGCTTTTGCTACTGCCGCTTCATTTTCTGCCTGACTGCGCATTTTCCGATTGCTTAACATTTCTTCGCGCCGCTTACGTCTCCAGTATCTCACCGTCGATTTCACTGCAATATAAAAAGCACAAAAACCAATCAATAGGATAAACATCAAGCCTACAAATAAATACTCACTTTGAGCCGCCACAAATCCGGAGCCCAAGACCAGTCCTAAAAATCCTATGATATAACAAATTACAATTCCCTTCACACTTTCCGGCTCTCTAATCATTTGTTCACTCAGCTTTCTCTATCTAATCTGTATTAATCCGTGATTCCCTTAATTTCCCGTTGAAAATTATTATACCTGTAACAGGGGCAATCAGACAAGACCTAATCCTACATTTCATCATTTTGTGACTTTTGTCATTTTATATATTGTTTACTATTCATCAGAGCATTTTCTTGCTAAAATCAAATGAGTAACCAATATTACATGCAATGGAATATATACAAAAGCTTTTCATCAGGAGGTTGTTTCAATATGAACACAACAGAATCAATCAACAGGTCAGGCACTTCTTGCAACAAACATAATCTTTCAGAACTGACACTGGAAGAGCTGTGGCAGCTATTTCCCATTATACTGACTGAATATAACCCTGTCTGGAAGGATTGGTATAACAAGGAAGCTCTTACGCTAAAAGAACTCCTTCCCGAAAACGTTATCATACATCATGTCGGCAGCACTGCCATCGAAGGAATCTGGGCAAAGCCCATCGTGGACATCTTAATAGAAGCAGAACTCGCAGACTTTCCCGTCATTCATGAACTTCTGCTGGCAAACGGCTATCGGAACATGTACACCAAAGAACAGCGCCGCGGCTATAACAAAGGTTATACAGAACAAGGCTTTGCCGAGAAGGTCTTCCACCTGCATCTTCGTACCTTCGGAGACCATGATGAGCTCTACTTCCGCGACTACCTCAACGCACATTCGGATGCTGCCAAGCAATATGAAGAATTGAAGCTTTCCCTGTGGAAAAAATATGAGCATGACCGAGATGGATATACGGCTGCGAAAGAGGAATTTGTGAAGAAATATACGATTAAAAATGACATGTAATATTCATAAGTTCAATATAGACCTATCATATCAAAAAAATGCTTCAAACCTGTATATACTAGATTTGAAGCATCTTTTTTTACTGCTGGTGACCGGAATCGAACAATTTTGAAATCATGCAAACTCGCACTGAAAGGAGCTTTCAGCACGTCATCTAAAAAAGTGTAATCAAAAATGTAATCAATCTTCATAATGTCCTTTACATGCAATGATCAATAAATTACCATTATCATCAATGTTATATACCAGTCTGTTCTCTTGATCCATCCTTCTGCTCCATGCTTTTCTATATTTCAATGGCTCAGGCTTTCCCAATCCTTCTGACAGTCCATCTCTTTCAATGCTCTTTACTAAGTCATTAATTTTCTTCAAGGTTCTTTTATCTTGAGTCTGCCAGTAAAGATAATCATCCCATCCACGATCTGACCAAAGTTTATTCATCTTCTTCTACCTCTATCAGTTCATGCTGTTGCCCTTTACCGGCAGCAAGCTGTTCCATACCTCTGTCTATCATAGCAAGGTATTCGGCGTTACGTGCTGATTTCATAATCTGATTATATTTATCTAAACTGATAATAACAACGTTCTTCTCTTCCTTACGTGTAACAATAACAGTCTCATTTTCATCTGTAGCTGCATCACAATAGTCTTTCAGGTTATTCCTGATGGTCGAATAATTCACTGCTAACATATAATCGCCTCCTTTTTTGTACAATTTATTGTTCAATATCTTGTACATTTATTATATACTTATTATATGTATTCGTCAACTATATGATACCGTTAATCAGATTTACAGATTTCTTTCTTATTACAATTTATTTCCTTTTATATATCTTATTTCGAGCAAAAAAATACTTCAAACCTGTATATCTACAAAATTTGAAGTATCTCATTCAACTGCTGGTGACCGGAATCGAAC
>JAUNSO010000011.1:60006-68065 GCA_030539165.1 bacterium | reverse complement strand
AAATGTCAATCCTTCGGCCGATGGTAGAACCTTCCTTCTACCTGCTCTGTACGAATTACATTGATGAACACATGCTGATCCAGGGCTCGGATGGCATCGGTCACCTTTTTTACCTCATCACGACTGACTACGGAATAAACCATATTGCGTTCTTCCTTCTCATAGCAGCCGACTCCCTTAAACACCGTTGCATCATGTCTGGTCACCTTTTTGATAACCTCATAGACCTGATTAGGCTTGTCTGTAATGACCAGCATTGTATCCTGATAGTAATGCCTGTACAGCGTATGTACCACCTGCGTCGATGTAAACTGGAAAATAATCGAATACAAAGCGGCATCCCATCCGAACAATGCACCCGCTGTCACCAGAATCACTGCATTTCCAATAAAAATATAGTCCCATGCATCAAGACCCTTTTTCTCGGAGAAATAAACTGCAATAAAGTCGGTACCGCCGGTCGTCGCATTGGCATACAGACAAAAACTCATGACTGCACCATTGATCAGCCCGCCGAAGATGCTGATTAACGGCTTATCATATGTAATGGCCGTTACCGGCAGAATATCCGTAAAGACTGCACTCAAAATAATCACAACACAGGAATAAAGCGTAAATTTCTTTCCAAGCGTCTTCCAGCTCAGGAAAATCGGTCCAATGTTCAGCAGCAGGTTAATAGGGGTATATGGAATATCCAGTCCCCAGTACTTAGCCGCGCTCCTCTGCGCCAGCAGGCTCAGTCCCGTAAAGCCTCCCGGAAACAGATTACCCGCCCGGACAAAGCTCTTGATGTTAAATGCAATCACCAACGATGCCAGCAGCACCATGGCAAATCGCAGGGCATCCTTTTCGATCACCTTTCTCTTTTCCGCCATATACACCACTCCCAACGTAATATCATATCCGCCCTCAGAGCTACTCTTCTGCAGCCGCTCTCTCGAGTGGCATACCTTCCTCGTTCCTCACTCCGACAGCATCTATTACCTGTTCCAGTACTTTATCATACACAACAATATTAAATGCATATCCTTCCTGATAATAATTCTTCCCATCGACTATGATCTTGCTGACATCATGTACAGATTCTCCAAATTCATCCTCCACACTGTCAATATAGACTCTTTCCATGCAAAAATCATTTTTATTTTCCTCTGTAAACCACTCAAAATTCATTCCGTTATGCTTATATTCCGCTACACCGTTCCGATAGAATACATTGCCATCCTGCAGGATCGTATCCTGATCCAGTCCAAATGCCTGCAGACCTTGCAGCACTTGCTCCGGAACAGCTGTTACATCCTCAACATTGCGCGCTGCAAACATCACAACATAGTCCTCACTGCCGACAAGCTCCAGATAAGACGCAAGATCCGGGCTCTGTGTCAGCTGATATGCATTCAGTTCGTGCTCCAGCAGCTCCGCACTCTGATCCCAGGATACATACTCAGGATCTCCTCTGTGATCCTCCAACTCGTAATTTGTCTTCAGATAATCTCCAAGATAGCGTGTATACTTCGCATTGCCCTTTTCATTCAGATGTGACCAGTCGCGGAAGTCCTGCGCAAAGTCAATTCCCACTTCCTCATAGCGTACATTAAAGTCAATATACGGCACATCATTCTCATCAGCATACTGATAAAAGCAATTAAAAATCTTCTGCTGATCCTCTGTAATGCCATAAGGCGCACACACCAATAAAATCGGAATGCCCTCAGCCTTTGCCAGATCAATCATCTGAATCATATAGTCAGCCATTTTCTCATTTGGCGGCGACAGCTCCGTCACATGTGCCACACTGGGTGTCTCAAGCGGCTCTGTCCCAAACTTCGGATCAAAACCTTTAAAGGTCTCCAGCTGCCTGTCATAAACAAAGTCGTCCTCTGTGATCATAGAATAACGAGAGTGATATCTTGCAAACCGGTTGATATAGTCACTGTGCCAGTCCTCTGCGATACTTTGTTTTGCAGAGGACACAAAATTCTGATTAAACTTCATGCCAAACAGATTTTCAATCGTCCAGACTCCCTGAAAATGTGTTTTCTGTACTGTCGCCGAGTAAATCTCCGCTACTATGACCTTCGGTTTCTGCGTTTTCAATGCCTCTTTCAAAAAATAGTATGTATTCCAAAAAGGCTGGTCTGCACCACCCAGATCATAGGCAGCAATCCCGTAATCGCTCCACAGCATACCTGTATTAACATTCGTATACATATGTGAGCTGCCAAGGAAAAGCACATCCACAGTATTATCTTCGTTCTCATAAAATGCACGCATCTGGTCAATGCCGTCCGGTGATTTGAAACGTAATACTCTGATCACCAACACCATCAACAGAATCGCACACATTGTAAACACAGCTATTTTTAAGATCTTCTTTAACATATACCGTCTCCATTAGTGATGCATCGTCTCCAGTTGTCCAAAAATGCTTTCAGCCTCCGGTTCTTTCAATCTGGTAATTAAAAGTCGAAATACAGGAATACCTGCGGATCATATTCGGGACCGTAATGCCCCAGTATCAATACAGCAAACAACATCAACAGATATATCCCCCAACGAAACCAGATACACTGCGTATTCAGCATCTGTATGATATCCTGCTTCTTGATCCTTCTCACCAGATCGACCGTAAATAAAACAGCGATTGCCGCAAGCGCAATCCAGAATTCTTTTCTGTTCAGTCCCCACGTATAGATACTGTCGTCAAACAATGTCCACGGATCCCATCTGGTAAACAGTCTGGAAATCATGCTGCCTGCCTGTCCGATTGTCTTAGCACGGAAGAAAATCCATGCAAAGCCTACCATCGAAAATGTCATTCCTGTCTGCATCAGCTTATAACTGAAGGACTGCTGTTTAAACTGCAGTCTGTCTGCAATCTGTCTCCTGATCTGTTTTGTCTGGATGCCGATCACCTGATAAGCACCGTGCAGTGCACCCCATACTACATATCCCCAGCCTGCACCATGCCATATACCGCTGATTAGAAATACAAGCATCAGATTCAGATAGTGCCTTGCTTTGGAGCAGCGATTACCACCCAGAGGGATGTAAAGATAATCACGAAACCATGTACTGAGCGAAATGTGCCATCTGTGCCAGAACTCTCCTACACTGCGCGCAAAGTACGGTGTTTCAAAGTTTCTCATGAGATCTATCCCCATGATTCGTGCAGCTCCGACTGCCAGATTTGAATAGCTCGCAAAGTCACAATAGACCTGTACCGCAAAGAACAGCGTTGCCACGATGATGGCCGTTGCTCCATACATCCGGTAATGATCATAGATCTCGCCAACCAGTAATGACACCCTGTCTGCAATCACCATCTTCTGAAAATATCCCCACAGCATCAGCACAGCTCCGGATGTGATTCTATCATAGTCCCACAGTCTCTGTTCGCTGATCTTTTCGATCTGCGGCAGTATATTTTTCCCACGCTCAATCGGTCCGGATAAAATATTCGGGAAAAAGGATACAAAAAGTGCATACTTTGCAATATTTCGTTCTGCCTGCATGTTTCCTCTGTATACGTCCAGAATATATCCGACTGCCTGAAATGTATAAAAAGAGATACCGACCGGAAGGATCAGATTCCATGCACCATTTGTCACAAATCCCGCATACTTAAATACACCCAGTATCCCGAGACTGATGATCAGGCAAATCACCAGCAGACACTTTCCTGTCTTCTTTGGACTCTTTTCTATTTGAATTCCTGTGAAATATGTAACCAGAGTGAGTATGACCAGCAATATCAAATAATGCGGGTTCAGACTCATATAGAAGTAATAGCTTGCAATCAGAAGCCATATATACCGTATCTTTCGCGGTATCACAAAATAAATCATAAGTACAATCGGGAAAAAGACAAGAAAATCAATCGAATTAAACAGCATGTTGTATCCTCATTGTGCTTGTTAAAGGTTTCCTGATTTTATTATACCGTATCCTCCCAGTTGAAGTAAAGAATAGAATAAAATAAAAAAGCCGAAGACTTTCATCCTCGGTCATTTCTGTCATAATAAAGTTAGCAGGGCTAGCAAGATTCGAACTTGCGAATGCAGCAGTCAAAGTGCTGTGCCTTACCGCTTGGCGATAGCCCTAAGTTACTGCCTTGTCAGTCATGTAAGACAAGCAAGGTGGATGGAGGGATTCGAACCCTCGACCTCCAGAACCACAATCTGGCGCGCTAACCAACTGTGCTACACCCACCATAGTATTACGGCTACATATCTGTAGAAAAATATATATCGCTCAAAAACAGCGATATAACGTGCCCGAAGGGATTCGAACCCCCGACCCACGGCTTAGAAGGCCGTTGCTCTATCCAACTGAGCTACGGACACAGGTCGTGTGATAATGAACCACAAGAGCGGGTGATGGGAATCGAACCCACGTGTCCAGCTTGGAAGGCTGGTGTTCTACCATTGAACTACACCCGCATCATTTGCTTTGCAAACGCATAGCGTCGGGGTGACAGGATTCGAACCTGCGACCTCCTGGTCCCAAACCAGGCGCTCTAGCCAAGCTGAGCCACACCCCGTTTCCTATATCATGACACCCGTCAACTCGTGACGCAAGGTATATTATATAATAGGAGATGGATAATGTCAACCAAATTTTCTCTTGATTTTACCCCGGCAAAAACCCTGAGTTGAAAGCGTTTCAGATAGGATTTGTTATAAAAACCGAAGTGTAAAATGCGCGTCCCCATGTCTGTCAATATCCATTATAATATAAGAAGGTTTTCGCCCCTCCTGCCGTGGATAAGTCAGACTGCCTGGATTGATGATCATAAGGTTCTCCATCTGCTCTACACGCGGAACATGGACGTGTCCATACATTACGATGTCTGCATCCTCTGCCTGAGCAGCGGCAATCAGCTTCTCATCGCTGTAGTTCACTCCATGATGATGACCATGTGTCAGGTAAACCTTATATTTTCCAAGATAAAATGTCTTTGCATTATCATATCCATAGAAAAAATCATTGTTGCCGGCTACAACCTGTATCGGACAGCCTGCCGTGACTTCGATGCTCTGATCATCGCCCTCGATGTCGCCGCAGTGTATGAGCAGATCCACAGGCTTTACCTGCTCGATCACCCGGTAGAGATTACCGTTCTGTCTATGTGTATCGCTGACAATCAAAACCTTGGCAGTATTCAGGATCCCGTCTTTCTCCAGCTTTTCCTTCATCGCGCGCAGAGCCTTGCCTCTGTGGCTGACCTCGTTTTTGGTCTCGGGTGATAGCTCTGCAGAGGAGCACCCGAACTCAGGTACATAAAAGATCGGATCATAACCAAACCCGTTTTTTCCTCGCTCCTCGTATCCGATCCGGCCTTCTATCGTTCCCCTCGTCGTCATGATTTCTCCATTAGGCAGTGCTGCTGCTATCGCACATACAAAACGGGCTGTTCTTTTTTCATCCGGAACACCCTTCAGCCTATTCATAATGATTTTGTTCTTCTTGCGATACGGGGTATGTTCTCCGAGGTAACGGGCAGAATAGATACCCGGTTCCTGATTCAGATAGTCGATTTCCAGACCCGAATCGTCTGCTAATGTCAGCAGTCCGGTTTCCTGCATGATCGTTCGTGCCTTGATGATGGCATTTTCCTCAAATGTCTTACCATCCTCAATGATTTCTGTTGTGATTCCGGCATCCGCCAAGGACAGAACATCCACATTCATATCCTGAAGAACCATTCTGATTTCTTTCATTTTACCTTCATTGCCCGTAGCAAATATGATTTTCTTTTTTAAAAGATTATTCATTTTCCGTCACCTGATTGATCGTCTTTCCGGATTTTTTATATGCCTTCACGATTCCGTTGTATATCCCCTCTGCCACCTTCTCCTGATAAGATGTCGATGCGAGCAGCAGCGCTTCCTGCCGGTTGGTCAGATAACCGATTTCCAACATGGATGCCGGACCGGTCATACTCTTTAATAACGTGATTTTGCCTGCATGATCTGCCGCGCCCTCGTCATTTGCTTTCGTAGACGCGATCACAGCCTTCTGAATTTCTGTTCCCAGTACCTTACCTGTCAGACCCTGATCCTCTGTTCCATCATTATAATAAGTAGTGATGCCCGTCGTAACATGCGAACCTGCATCAGCATTCACATGGAGAGACAGATACAGATCTGCACCTGACAGCTCAGCCAGCCGCATCCTGTCTTCCTGTGATACGTCTGTATCCGACAGCCTTGTGTAGTATACACGGATATCTGTCTGATCCAACAGCAGCTTCAGCTTCTCTGCGACTGCAAGCACTACATCCTTTTCGCTGATTCCATAGGATACGTTTCCTGTCGAAGCACCGCCATGGCCGACATCGACAATCATGACCTTGTCATACATTTCGTGTACGGGAATAAAAGTCAGCTGCAGCTCCTGTCCGTAAAATCGTGTACTGTACTCACATAATTCATCTAATATAATATGGATCCGGACAGCATTGGCATCTGTGTCATAATAAACGTTCTGAATGTGTTTAGAGCTGCCGTCCAGTACCTTTCCGTCATAAAAATCAACAGATGCGTTTTGCACATTTACAACAATACTCTGCTCCATATAGCAGTTTTCAACTGATATATCCTCTGTCGCGATACCATCAGGCAGCGGAATGCCCAGATATACCTTAGATGTCTCCTCTGTATCCGTGCTGCCTGCCTGCACTTCCTGTTTCATCATCATCTCCAGTGGTCCGAGATGATCTCTTCCATATATAAACAATGCCATGATGACCATTGTTGCCGCACACACAATCGTGCTCGCGGTAAATACCTTTTTCATTAACTGTTCTTCCACTACTGCTGCTCCTAATCTAATGCTTTCCCTGATCCGCTCTGGGCGGCTTCGGTCCCATAAACTGATAATAATAGGTCTTCATCATACCATTATAGATCTTCCGATTTTTGTCAGCCTTGCGGCCCATATATTTCTCCACATCCTCATAACCGGTGATCACATATGCCGACCACGCATCCAGCTTCTGATAAGCTGCACCAAATTCGCGGTAAAGCTCCGGCAGTACATCTTTGTCACCGATTCGTTCCCCATAAGGTGGGTTTGTAATGATAAATCCATACTTTTTCGCATGAGAAAGATTGGCCACGGGTCTCTGCTGAAAATGAATCAGCTTATCTACCCCTGCAAGCACTGCATTTTCCCGTGCAGATTTAACGATTTCCTCGTCTATGTCATAACCCTGGATATCTACATCAATATCCAGATTTACCAATTCATTGGCCTCATCCATACAATCATACCAAATCTTGCGGCCGACCAGATGTGTCCAGTCCTCTGCTGTAAATGACCGGTTCATGCCGGGAGCCATGTTGGCCGCCATCATGGCAGCTTCTATCGGAAATGTGCCACTGCCGCAAAAAGGATCCACCAAAATACGGCTTTTATTCCAAGGAGTCAGCATGATCAGTGCTGCCGCCAGATTTTCTGCGATCGGAGCCTTGCTGACCAGCTTTCTGTAGCCACGCTTATGTAGAGACTCGCCGCTTGTATCCAGACCAATGGTCACTTCATCCTTCATTAAAAAGACACGTAACGGATAACTCTTACCATCTTCGTCAAACCAGGACACCTTATATACCTGTTTCAAACGCTCTACCATTGCCTTTTTCATAATGGACTGAATATCACTCGGACTAAACAGCTTGCTTTTAACGCTGGCCGCCTTTGCAACCCAGAACTTCCCGTCCTGTTCGATATAGTCCTCCCATGGTATGGCTTTGGTTGCCTCAAACAGCTCATCATAAGTAGTAGCCTTAAACTGGGCTATCTTGATCAGGATCCTTTCCGGAGTCCGTAGAAATACATTGGCTCTTGCCACTGCTTCCTCATCTCCAAGGAAGGTGACTCTGCCATCCTCTACCAATGAAATATCATAGCCCAGATCTATAATTTCTTTTTTTAACACTGCCTCCATGCCAAAGTGACATGGGGCAATCAGTTCATACTTTCTCATGAAAGCCTCCATACGAGAATACAGCCAAATGCTTACCTTATCTTAATGTATTACTTCCGATACTGTCAA
>JAUNSO010000011.1:34368-59906 GCA_030539165.1 bacterium | reverse complement strand
ACTTGGTTCTGAATATAACATGATTTGAGGCCTGTGGGGGAACCACAGGCCTCGATGAGGGGAGTATAAATAATTAATAAGGGGTCGTAAAGAAGAATTCTTTGAAGGGTAAATTCTTCCTACATGCATATTATAATACACAATTGCCTAATTTGCAATGTTTTTTTGCAAAATTTTAGTACTATTGCCCTAATAACAAGATGTTGTGAAAAATTTATGAATAAAAAGCATATTTAGTGAAACAATAAAAGATGTAACAAGAAAATTCTTTTAGGAGGAATGCATGATGTCTAAAAATGAAAACAACTACGACAGCAACAACAACCAGAACAGTAACAACCAGAGTAACAAGAACCAGAATCAGAATCAGAATCAAAACCAGAACAAGTCAAGCAGCAACAGTAACAAGAACAGCAACTGCAGCAACAATTACTAAGCACCTGACAGCAGACAGAACGTCTGCTGTCTTTTTGAATACCTTAGTAATATACAGGATGAAGGGAGCTGTCTGCGCAAATGGATACTATATTTGCCGGGGAACTGGACAATTACAGAGATAATGAACACTACATCATTGTGGACGTACGGGATCCATCTGATTACAATACAGCTCATCTGAAGGGAGCTGTCAACCTGCCGTCTGATGAGATTGAAAATAAATTTCCACCATTAGATCCTGATAAAATATATATACTGTATTGTGATAAAGGCACTGTCAGTCTGACAATTGCCCGTGATTTTGAGCACAGAGGCTTTCATGCCATGAGCGTAATCGGCGGCATTGCCTCCTATCGTGGGGAATTGGAGCAGTCATAAACATATGATTTACAAAAACAGATAAAAACAGAGAATAACTTCAAAATATATGGCGTTTTGATTTGGTTTATGATAAAATTAGGTACGAAAGGGGGTCGTTTTCTCATGAAAGAATTATTTGATTATGCAAACGACTATATTAAAAAGATGGATGCCAAGGATATTACATTATTGAAGTTCTGTCTTCTCGCCCTCGGAATCCTGATTGGAATAGGAGTTCCCAAGAAGTTTCGCAAAGCCGTAATTTTGATATCCCTGCTTGTCTTTATGATGACCTATATTCCGGTCATGGCTGACTTTATCGGTGGACTGGTAGAGCATTCCGGCAGTAAATCCATCAAGATTTCTTAGTCGATTTTCAAAATTCACGATATCATGAAACGATCTGTGCATATAAAATACCCGGTTTTGCAGCTTGTGCTCATAAACCGGGTATTTTATATTTTGCCTTGCCAACCCCCTGCAAAATGCTTATACTGAATATATCTGTTCAGAGGTGGAGAAAATCCCGTCTGAATGATGAATATAAGAAACAGGAAGGAAATCAACATGGATAAAAAAGAGTATGCACTGAAAAAACATGAAGAATG
Organism: bacterium; assembly: GCA_030539165.1. Lineage (GTDB taxonomy): Bacteria > Bacillota > Clostridia > Lachnospirales > Lachnospiraceae > JAAYYM01. The sequence continues at coordinate 58,500 of JAUNSO010000011.1, read as the reverse complement.
GCATGGAAAGCTCGAAGTAGTCAGCCGCGCCGAACTCTCCACAATGGAGGATCTGTCTGTTGCCTATACACCGGGAGTTGCTGAGCCGTGTCTGGCCATCAACAAGGACGTAGATCTTTCCTATATTTATACAAGGCGCAGCAATCTGGTTGCAGTCGTTACAGACGGAACTGCCGTACTTGGTCTCGGCGACATCGGACCGGAAGCCGGTATGCCTGTTATGGAAGGTAAATGCTGCCTCTTCAAACGTTTTGGCGGAGTTGATGCATTTCCTCTGTGTATCCGTTCCAAGGATGTTGATGAAATCGTAAATACAGTCGCTCTGCTGGCAGGTTCTTTCGGCGGAGTCAATCTGGAGGACATTGCTGCTCCCAGATGTTTTGAAATAGAGAAGAAATTAAAGGAAAGATGTGATATTCCGATTTTCCATGATGATCAGCATGGTACCGCTGTTGTTGTATTATCAGGACTCATCAATGCGCTGAAGCTTGTCGGCAAGAAAATGACAGAGATCGAAGTCGTTGTCAATGGCTCCGGAGCTGCCGGAATCGCTATCACAAAGCTCCTGATGAAGACAGGTCTGAAAAATGTTGTTCTGTGTGATACCAAAGGTGCCATCTACGACGGACGTGACAATCTCAACAGCATCAAGGCTGAGATGGCTAAGATTTCTAACCTCGAGAAAAAGCAGGGACAGCTTGCTGATGTCATCAAGGGTGCAGATGTCTTCATCGGTGTGTCCGCTCCCGGTGTCCTGACCGCTGAAATGGTTGCCACTATGGCAGCTAAGCCAATTGTACTTGCCATGGCGAATCCTGTTCCCGAGATTATGCCTGAGGAAGCAAAAAAAGCCGGTGTCGCTGTGATGGGCACAGGACGTTCCGACTTCCCGAATCAGATTAATAATGTACTTGCATTCCCGGGTATCTTCCGCGGTGCACTGGATGTGCGTGCCAAGGATATCAACGACGAAATGAAGCTGGCTGCTGCTTATGCCATAGCTTCCATCATTCCTGATGATGAGCTAGCTCCGGACAATATCATTCCGAACAGCTTCAATGCAAAGGTAACACCTGCTGTTGCCAAGGCCGTTGCACAGGCTGCCCGTGATACCGGAGTTGCAAGATTGTAATGATACAGGTGTCAAAAGTCAAAAAGCATTCATGCTTGCATGATAAGCTGTTTGACTTTATGACGCCCAACAACATGAGAAAGTAGCAATTTACGTAGTAAATTCGCGGATTTCGAATGTTGTTAGAATTGCGAGAGTTGCAACGCAACGGAGCAATTTGTATCATGATGAGTGCTAAGCGGTTCCTTTTCAAATATAATAGTCTCAAAATCCTTCTTTGCGAGTTCTATTTCGTCCTTACCGCGCGGTGTCCAAGCAATGCAAAACGGATGATACAGCTTCTTGCACAGCCGATAGCCCCATGCCTTCTTCGTATCCTTAAAATTATAGGCTATAAAATCCGGCTTGGCATAGAAATTGCCATACAGATTGGTCAGCAGGAAGTTCACAAGAGCACTCTGCCCCGGTTCATACTTCATATTACAGGACAGCTGCCCTCTGATGACCTCCGGATGATTGAGCTTCCACCATCTGACGAGAAAAGGACTGAAGGATTCAATACAATAATTTCCCTGATACTTCTGCAGTGCTTCGTAGACTCTGCGGCACAGTCCGTAATTCCTGATTCCGTTATCACTCTTAATCTCACAGACAAGGTCTGTCTCTCCCAGCAATTCAAGCACCTCTTCAAATAAAGGGATTTTCTCCTCTGTACCCTTCAGCGACAGCTTCTGCAGCTCGGCATAATCAAAGTCCCGCAGCTTTCCGTCAACGCCGCACATGCGCTTGAGAGTACCATCATGGAACACCACAAGCTTTCCATCCTTCGTCATCTGCACATCCAGCTCTACTCCATAGCCCTGTTCTCTTGCAAGTGCGAATGCCTGCTTCGAATTCTCCGGAACCTTGGAGCCGTGCAGCCCTCTGTGTGCGTATCTCTTGCCGAAGAACTTGGATACATCTCTTCTTTTATTTGGTTTGATCATCACAAGATTCAGCAGCAGAAGCAATATCACAACACCTGCTAAAATTGCGATTACAGTAAACATGCCGTTCATTTTAATCTCTTCTTTCTTTTTGTTCTCTTATCTATCTTCTCTGATTTGACATCCTTTGATGCATGAATCATTCTAATCCTCAACGTCTAACATTTCAAGCTTATCTTTCGGAAGCTTAGGTTTATTGTCTCCATGCTTAACCTGCAGCATCGTGACAAAGGACAATGCCACAAAAAAGGCGCCATACGGAAAGAGTGTCCAATAACCCACATACTGCAGAAGAAGTCCTGATATAATCGGTGTTACAATCTGCGCCGCCATGGAAAATGTGTAGTAGTAGCCCGTGAATTTACCGACATCCGAGTCCTTGCACATCTCAACAACCATCGGCAGAGAATTAACGCTGATGGCTGCCCATGCCATTCCAATCAAGCAGAAAATCACATACAGGATCGGTGAAAAGCCTTTCAAAACAAAGGTCATAACTGTTCCAAGCAGAAAATTGCCTGCAAGTACTGCCACACCGATGAGTATCGTCTTCTTACGTCCGATTCGCGAAGACAGCTCACCTATCGGAATATAAGAAATAATGGCTGCCGCCATGGCAATCGTCAGACATACGGAAGCCGTTCCGAGTGCCATATCCCATTTCTCAGCTGCATACTTGGTGAAGGAGGTTGTAACTGCATTATATCCGACAAACCACAAGGTGATGGATGCCAGGATAAATCCGAGGCTTCTCTTCACTTCCTTCGGAATCACAGATTCTCCGGTTGCTTCATCCACGACCTCCAGGTTATCCTCCGGATGTGCTGCCTCATAGGCATCACACTCTGCAGCAAGCTTCGGCTCCTTGATGGTGACAAAGAGAATCACAACTGCCGCTACCATGCAGGATGCCACAATCACAAATAACGGCTGATAATTCACGTGAGTCAGTCCTTCTGTCCTTGCATTAGAATACAGAATGCTGGTCAGGATTAAATAAATGATTCCTCCGACCGCTCCCATCAGATTGATGACTGCATTTGCCTTAGAGCGCAGAGGCTTCGGTGTGACATCCGGCATCAGGGCAACCGCAGGCGAACGATACGTTCCCATAGCAATCAACAGCAAACCAAGGCATATGATAAAAATCACCAGATACTGCTTTTGCGGATTATCCGCATAAAGATTATCCATCATCGGAATAAAGGTCATCAAAAGTACTGCTGCTGCAGTTCCACCTATGATAAACGGCATTCTGCGTCCGATTTTCGTATGGCACTTATCTGAAAATGAGCCAAGCAGGGGTAATAAAAACAAAGCAATGACATTGTCAAGCGCCATAATCACTCCGGCGACTCCATCTCCCAGATGAAAGGTTTCCTTCAAAATCAAAGGAATGACTCCATCATACATCTGCCAGAACATGCAGATAGACATAAATGCCAGACCAATGAGTACCGTACGTTTGCTGTTCAATTTCATATTATGTGAGCCTCCGTGAATCGTCATATTTCTACTTCTATTATAAGACATTCCCTTCCTTTTGTTAAGGGACAAAAATTCTCATATATTTCAAAATTCTACCCTCTGCTCAATAAAAATGATATAATCATAAAAAGAATTCTTGTAATTTTCTATTCTACTATATCAAAGGAAGCTATATTATGAAAATAAGATTACTCATCCTCCTGATACTTGCCTTATTGGCGGCAGACGGATGTAAAGATACTGAGACAATCAAACTGCAAAATGGTTCAGCTGATATTCCGGATATTACAGTCGGAAAAGCTGCCGAAGCTTCAAGTAACGCGGATGAACGTGAGTCCAGCACAGTAACTGCTTCAGATCAAATAAATGAGCAGCAATTAGAACAAAAAGAAGCAGAAATTGAAAATGAAGACAGAAATGAAAATGATATTAAGGAGAAGGCTATGAGCGACAGAGTAACTTATCAGCCAGGATTTTACTATGAATCCCTGTCTGACAGCGTAAAGAAAAGAATCACAGGAACTTCTTACCCGGAGGGATGCACCGTTCCATATGAGGAACTGCGGTATGTCAGTGTTCGGCATCACAACCTGAATGGCAAGGAGCGGACAGGTGAACTGATTTGTAACAAAGAAATTGCACAGGATCTGGTCGAAATATTCTACGAACTGTATCAGGCAGAATATCCGATTGAACAGATACGCCTCGTGGATGAATACAGTGGAGATGATGAGCTGTCTATGAAGGATAATAACTCCTCCGGCTTTAATTACCGTGTCATCGAAGGAACCACACGATTATCGAAGCATGCGCTCGGAATGGCAATCGACATCAATCCATTCTATAACCCCTATGTCACATACCCCGACGGAGTCATGCATGTAGCCCCCGATGGCTCTGAGCCCTACGCCGACCGGGAAGCCCCTTTTGCCTTCAAGATTACCCACGACGACCTCGCCTGCAAGCTCTTCACCGCCCACGGCTTCACCTGGGGCGGTGATTGGAACTCTGTAAAAGATTATCAACACTTCGAAAAGTAATATTTCAATTCGAACAGCCGTGCCATATTTTCCTTGGGGAACTTCACGGTTAGCTGACGCGATGCATCATTCCAGCTGTATTCGCATGCTCCGTAGGCAGGATAGATGCACTGTACATCCACTTTTCCTGCTCCGGTATAGGCGATTGGAAGTGTGCACTCCTGATGACCGCCTTCACGTCTCCATACAGCCAGGTAGATTTTATCGGATAATGTACTGCGCAGCCCAAGTGCTACCCATTCATCCTCATACTTAGATAATCCGAGAGGCCAGAACGGAAGTGCTGTCTTGATATCCTGGCGAATCGTCTTATAGCAGTCGAGAGCCTCTCTCACGAGTGCCCTGCGCTCCGGTGACAGCTCAGCCAGATGTCCGCTCTGATGAATACGAAGCAGCATGGCATTGACCATATTGAATACCACCTCTTCCTTATCCCCCTCACGCAGCGGATAAGACCAGATTGCTGCCTGCTCCGGTGTCAGACCCGCCGGTGCATTGGCTGATATGGTGGCATATCTGCCGTACCATTCCTGATCACTCGTGGACTGGATACTGTACTGGCTCAGCATCGCATAGTCAATACGCAGTCCGCCGCTGGAACAGTTCTCAATAATCAGATCCGGATACTTCTCAAATACAGACTTAAGCCACGTAATATATGCTCTCTCATGTCCAAGCATACCATCTCCGACACTGTCTGCATTGAATTCCGTACCAATTCCCGGTTCGATATTGTAGTCCATCTTAATATAGCCTACACCATATTCACTGATGATCCGGTCAAGCACACCATTCACATACTCTATGACCTCCGGATTCCTGAAGTCCAGCTGGTAACGGCTTCTGTCATATACGCGCTTGCCATGACGCAGGAAGAACCAGTCATCCTTCGCAAGCTGCAGAGCCGGGCTGTTGATGCCCATGACCTCGATTTCCAGCCATACGCCTGGAATCATACCCTTGGAACGGATATAATCCGTCACTTCCTTCATACCATTTGGAAATCGTTCTCTGGATTCCTTCCACTCTCCGACTGCATCCCACCATTTTCCGGGTGCATACCAGCCGGCGTCGATGCAGAAATACTCGCAGCCTGCTTCTGCTGCCGCATCAATCAGTGGTATTTCCTTTTCAGTGGTCGGGTCTGCCCAGAGGCAATTCATATAATCATTGAATATAATCTTCAATGATTCATTATCATCATTCTTTCTGCGGATGATACGTCTGTATTTTGTCAGCTCACCCATCGCAGTATCAAAGCCTGTACTGCCGCTGCAGCTCACGCCCACAGCGACCGGTACAGTCTCAAATACGTCATTTGGATATAGATTCTTTGACCAGTGAGACTGAATCTCATTCGGTCCTGTGATGCACAGATACATATGACCATTCTGATCAGCAATCTCCCAGTGCCACGAGCCATTGTGTTCAATCTGCCAGAACAGATTGCTGCCTGTCTCTGTATTCTCCAGATAACCCATCGGCAGATATTTCTTCGCTGACCAGTTGCCGGTATTCGTAACTTCAATGGCTGAGGAGGAACGTTGGATTTCAGTCGGCTGCACCTGACACATGCCAAGCTCCGGCAGTGTATAGGTTCTCCAGTTCATCTCTCTCTGCCAGGAATTATGCGGAATCTTAAGAGACATCTTCTCATCTCTCGGAAGCAGTCCTTCCTTCTCGATGCCTGTATAATTAAAGGAAGAAATCATCTCCAGAGTCTGAACCTCATCTCCTCTGTTCTCAACCGCATTCCAGCATCGCACGATAGAAATTCCGTCATAGAACTGCATATGATTCACTACATAGACCTGGGTCTCGTCATCATATAACGTGAATTCCAGCTTCCGTCCGAATGCATTGCGTTCATCTCTGTGGCTCTCGTATTTCATCCGGTAGCCCGGAGCTGTATAGATATATTTATTGCCGTGGCGCTCTCCCGGCCGGTCAAAGCCTGCCAGGTTCATCTCGACCAGTCTGAATCCATCCTCTGTATTGGGGGCCTTAATATCGTCCTCATGAAAAGGCAGTGCCGAGAAATGCAGCAGCTTCATAAAGCCTTCATCCGATACCTCAAATACCACATAAATTCCATTTTCCTGTATTTCTAACCGTTCCATACCTGACTCCCTTCTCCATTTTACATTTGCAATTCTCTACTCCATTTGCCGAACAGATATCAGCACTCCTGTAAAGTCACCCTGCATAGAAATGTTCATGCCTGCCTTCATCAGCACATCACCTGTATAGGTCTGTGTCGCGCTGAGTACCTCTGCTGTGACCATCTGTGCCCCCTTCACAAAATCTTCTCCTATTTTGTCTTGTGTCACACAGTATGTGGCATCTGCATCCAGCCCCTTCAGATACACCCGTCTGCTATGGACATTTGGTCTGCTGAGCACCTGGATAAATGTCACCAGAGACTCCTTCTTATCCTTTGAAGTCACCTGCCAGCAGTCATAATAATGATTTTCGGCGTAAGAAGCAATCCGATAGTAATCACCGGTTCTGACCAGATCATTGTAGCGATGATACATCTGCGTCTGTGGCAGAATCAGTGACCTGTCTGCCTCAGAGATCTTTGTAATATCCAGTTCATAGCCGAACGTTCCGGCAAGCGCCACATACCCGCGTGTTGTAAACGGTGTTGTCCTGCCGACAGCATGATTCGGGCAGTCACTGACATGCGCTCCCATAGCAGAAAGCGGATAAAGCATAGCCGTTCCTTCTTGGATCATCAGCCTCTCAATCGCATCCGTGTCATCAGAGCTCCAGATCTGCGGGCTGAAATACAGCATACCCGGGTCAAATCTTGCGCCACCACTGGAGCAGTTCTCAAGCAGCAGCTCCGGAAAATCCCTCATCATGCGCCCCTGCAGCTCATAAACACCAAGTACATATCTGTGGTACAGCTCACCCTGTCTGTCTGCCGGAAGCGCCGCACTTCCAAGGTCGGTCAGCTGGCGGTTCATATCCCACTTCACATAAGCAATATTGGCAGAAGAAAGAATATCGTATATCATCTTGTATACATAGTCCACGACCTCCGGACGGGACAAATCCAGTACATACTGATTGCGGCACAGGCTCGGGGTACGACCCGGTATCTGAATCGCCCAGTCAGGATGTGCGCGATACAGATCAGAGTCCGGTGAGACCATCTCCGGCTCCATCCAGATGCCAAACTGCATATCATCTGCTTCCCCGCCGGATACCTTGATCTTATTCACTTCATCCACCAGATACTTGAGTCCGCCCTTGAGCTTGTCTTCATTGACGAACCAGTCTCCAAGTGCCATATTATCACTGCTGCGATTGCCAAACCAGCCATCATCCATGACGAGCATCTCAATACCATTCTTCGCAGCTTCACGCGCGATTGCAAGCAGTTTGTCTGTATCAAAGTCAAAGTATGTGGCTTCCCAGTTATTAATCAGAATCGGTCGTTTACGATCTTTAAATGCTCCACGAATCAGGTGTTTCCGATACAGGTCATGCAGCGTACGACTCATCTTCCCGATTCCCTCTGCCGAATACACCATCACAACCTCCGGTGTAGTAAACTCCGCACCATTCTCTAGCTTCCATGCAAAATGATGTGGATGGATCCCCATCACGGCACGCACCATGTCAAACTGATTCAGTTCAGCCTGTGCGATAAAATTGCCTGAATAAACAAAATGAAAACCATAAACCTCTCCTCTGTCCTCAGTCGCATGCTCTGTCGCCAGCGCCATAAATGGATGATCCTGATGACCGGATTCTCCTCGCATGGATGAGACAGATTGCTTCCCGTAGCCGATCTTTCTTCGCTGTATACGTCTTTCTCTCGCCCACGAGCCATGCAGAGAGATCATCTCAAAATCCTTGTTGTCCATATCCACGCAGGCTGACAGTACCTTGGTCAGATAAATCGGGGTATCACCTTGATTCATCACCCTGACACTTCTCGTGATGACATCCAGTTCTTCAAATACCGTATACATGAGTACCGCCTGTAAATGCAGATGCTCATCCTCACATAAGATCTCCAGTGTCGTGCAGTCCTGTTCGTCACCAAATGTAACAGGCAGCTTCTCAAGCTTTGGCTTTCCCGGATAAATCTTATGGTTTACATAATTCAATTGCAAGCCTGCATTTCCACTTTCTGTCCTGACCTCTATACATGCTTCCCTGAAATCGCCCAGACCCGCAGCCGGATATTCCATCGGAAAGCTGTCCAGAAATGTAACTCTGTCCCTGTTATTCCGGCTCGGTACAAACGGAGGCTCCTCTAACCGCATCAAATACCCGACATCCGTTGCGTTCAGTCTTTCTCCATAATACACATGTCCTATGAAATTCTCCTCATCCACGATTCCGATTATATAAGAAGATTTCGGTGTATCCAGCTTAAAAATCCTTCTTTTCTCATCATACAATATACTCATATCGAATCATCCTTTTCTCAAAATATTTGATTTACCGTTTTCATCCGGCTGTGATCACAGATGCCAGATAAAAGGGTGCCTGATCTGTTTTCTCCGCCTGTATAATCCTCACTTCAACCTGGTGGTCTCCCGATGTACCGTGGTGCATCACCTGATCAAGCTGCAGTTTATCACCCCAGTCCTGATCAAAATTGCCATCTAAAATCATCGCATGCTCTTCATCCCCATCCACGATCACCTGTGCTACCGGCGTCGGTCTCCGGATGGACTTTCTATACTGTATGGCTATATTTTGTCCTGTAACATGAAAGATAATAGAATCTCCGACTGTCGCAGCGATCCAGCCACTTCGAAAGATATCCCTGACAGCTTCCCTCTCCTTTTCATCCACAACAAATCCATTTTTTTCGCAGATGACCGGGTGCACCTCACAGGAAGCATTGCGCAGACACATGGCATGTTCATATGTATTCTGCGTCACTGTCTGTTCCGGCAGCATGTGTTTCTGCACTTCTAACCCGGATTCCTTCACGTGCTCCTCCTCACTGACCGTTTCCAGAAAAGAAGTGATCAAACGTGCCAATGCCTGATGCCCCAGATCATTCGGGTGCAGGTTATCCTCAGAGATATCCGAAGCCTTGATGATTCCCTGTTCTATCAGCGGGTATACCGTCTTCCTCATACTGACACATGGCAGCTCATAAGCTCTCCCGATTTCCAGATGAAAATCCTCCGCACTGCTGCCGTCATGATATCTCACGTTGTGAACCAATAAAACCGCCGGCTCACATTCCGCCCCGTATATCCTCCGTATCAGCCCCTCATAGGTTTCCCGAAAGAAATCTGTCTCATCTATCCCATCTATATCATTATCATTTACACTGAATTCCACTACTACAAAATCCGGCTTCGCATACAGCAGATCTGTCTGTACTCTCGCCACTCCGAAATGAGAGGTGGTCGCGCCGATTCCTGCATTCACATAGGTAATCCTGCTCTTGGGAAATTGTTTCTTCCACCACTGATATACACGATATGCATAACAGTTCTCATGAATAGTCGCACCGGCATCCTGTGTAATGGAACCGCCAATAAATCCGACCGTAACCGGTTCTCCACAGTCTGCCTTCCTGATACAACGTTTCATGCGCTCCCAGTTACCCCGGTTAACTAATCCATTCTGTACCGCATCCAGCAATAATTCCTGTATGTCCTGATTCATAAAATATCATCCACCCCAATTCTTCTTAAATCCTTATCTGTCCCAAATGCTCTCACCGAAGGAGTCAATGAATGTGCTCAGCTCCTGCGCCATCTCTTCAGCCTCCGGCTTTCTGATATGGCCCGGAGTTCCACAGCCATTCTTCGAATACAGGAAATGCACGATTTTCTCATCCTGCAGTCCCCTCGTCACGTCATCAATGGCTTTGTCCCAGCAGGAATCATGCTCCAGTATGGTAGTTGCCGTAATAATCAACGCCTTCGGATACTTCATCCGCAGTTTCTGCAGAAAAGAGCCGTACTCCACTTTCCAGTGTTTAGAAGCCGCTGATGTATCATCCTCTTTCATATAGTCTAGCGGATAATTATCATTCTGTCCAATTGCAACAACAACGATCTGCGGAGTGTATTGCTCAAAATTCCAGTCATTCACCCTGCCAAGAAAAGGATTATAGCGCAGCTTATCATATCGGGTATCCATGCCGACGTATCCGAAGTCCGGCTCGAAATATCCGGTTCCCGGAAGCAGTGCGATTCCGCCCTGTGCAGTGATATGCAGCTCCGCCTTCAGCTTTCTCGCTGTCAGTGCCGAGTAGGACCAGTATGCATTTGAATATTCTCCATGATTGACTGGATCAGCCTTTCCCATGAAGTCGAGTGCCTCTGATACCTCTCCTGCTGATACAGAATCTCCGAAGACCTCCATGCAGCGGTGTGGTTCATAACTTCCCTCAGAAACATTATTTCCCCCGGATGGCAGATAATCTGTCTCTGCAATCTGTCCCTGCTCCGGTCTTTTGACCGAGCCGGTCTCTGATAATACAAACCCCAGCAGGTCAAAATAATGACAGCCGTCCTGACGCTTAAATAGGAACAGTGTATGTTCCGTATCCGCAAGATTTCTTACAAGATGAAGCCTCGTGACGCCTTCATCATACGGAAGCAGTATGCATCCCTGCACGCCGTCAATGACAAATCCCAGATAGTTGTCATTCCACTCTCTGTGATTTCTGATGATTACATCCAGCTTCGTTCCCGAAAACACAGTACAAACTGAGCTGTAGGCATACACAAATGTCGGCTCCGTTCTATTTTCAAAATCTATTCTTCCACTGTAGATGAGCGCCTCATCATCCGGATAGATAACATTGCTATCCATTCTCAAAACCTTCTCCATGTCCTCTCCACCCTCTATCATGATAAAAGGGACGACGACATACGCCGCCGTCCCTTTGTATTATTGATTCTTCAGTATTTCCAAGTTCTTTTTTATCAGTTCACATCTCTGTGCAACACATTCCACACTGCGCAGCGGGTCCTCCGGCGTATGGAACACATAATCCTTGAGCTTCTCAATCGTCGTAGTTGCCACATGCATTCTCGTATCAGAGGATGCGTAGTAGATAAATACATCTCCGTTTTCTCTGGCAATCGCTCCGTTTGTAAATACCACATTGGAGACATCTCCGACTCTTTCCTTTCCAAGCGGTGCAATCATGACTCCGCTTGGCTCGGCGATTACCTCGGCAGGATTCTCAAGCGATGTTGCAAATGCATAGATGACATACCGAAGCCCGGCTGCCGTATTACGCACACCATGTGCGATATGAATCCAGCCCTTGTCCGTCTTAATCGGTACAGCACCTGCACCGTTCTTAGCCTCTGTAATCGTATGATACTTTCTCTTGCTTGTGATAATCTCTTCATCAATCACAGCATGGGTAATATCGTCGCACAGTCCGAAGCCGATTCCGCCGCCTGAGCCTGTATCGATGAAGTCATCCATCGGTCTTGTATAGAAGGCATACTTGCCATTCACAAACTCCGGATGCAGCACGACATTTCTCTGCTGTGGTGAGTTCAGGGTCTTCAGATTCGGCAGTCTCTCCCAAGTCTTCAGATCCTTCGTACGCACAATACCTGCCGCTGCGACTGCTGCCGACAGATCATTCACAGATGTATCCTTGGACTCTGAACAGAACACGCCATAGATATAGCCATCCTCGTGCTTGGTCAGACGCATATCATATACATTGGTCTCTTCCGGGCAAGTATCCTCTAACAGAATCGGATAATCCCAGAAATGGAATCCATCCACTCCATTATCACTCTCTGCCACGCCAAAGAAGGATTTTCTGTCATTTCCCTCGATACGGCATACAAGATAGAACTTGCCGTTTAGTTCGATTGCTCCCGAATTCATGACTGCATTAACACCCAGACGCTCCATAAAATACGGATTTGTATTCATATCCAGATCATATTTCCAAGTCAGCGGAATATGTCTTCTCGTCACAACGGGATTGACCCACCTGTCGAAGATTCCGTTATAAATATCAGATTTTCTGTTGGGAGTGGAGATTACCTTGTTGTATTTCTCTAACTCCACATAGTAATTAGGATGCAGCATGTTCGTTCCTCCTTATGATTTCCATACACATTCTTCCGTTATGATACGGGCATTTCCAAGGCTCTACTACCGGCTTCTCCTGATCCGGATTGCCGTTCTCGTCTACCCGCCAGTACCATTCTGAGCCCTCTCTCGGGTCAATCATATAGTTCTTAATATAATCCCATTCGTCCTCAGCCGCCTGCAGATATTCCTTCTTTGACGGGTCCTTCTCATAGCCGTTATAGAAGCCGACAACTGTCTCTGCCTGTACCCACCAGATACGCCACAGATTGTCCTCTCCATTTACACATTCATTTAACAGGGAATGGTTCACAAAGGCACGTCTGTAGATTTCTGCCGTCAGAGCCTTTGTCACCGGTGACAGTTTATCGATATAGGCCTGGTCTCCTAATACCTCACAGCCTCTGTCTGTCAGCCACGCAGTCTCTATGTCATGTCCGTAGGAGTGCATATCCAGTATGCTGTTGTACTTCGAATCAAAGAATACTTCCTGACGATGTTTTGCAGGATTATAGATTTTATCTGCAATCAGATCCAGCATGAAACGCAGTCTGTCTGCTACCTTCTCATCATGGCTGACACGGTAAAGCTCCGTATATGCTTCAAATACATGCAGCAGCGTATTCATTGTCTTCTCTGCCATAACACCATTCTCGGAGAGCTTTTCATTGCTTTCCGGCTGGAAATCTCTTGTAAATGCCTCCAGATATCCAATATGGTCCGTACATTTTTCTTCTATCAGATGCTGCAGCTTCTGTGCAAGCTCCAGTGCTTCCCGATCTCCTGATGCATCATAATAAGAGGACAGTGCATAGATGGAAAAAGCCTGATTATAAGTGTGCTTCGTAGAATCATCCACCGTTCCGTCATAACAGACAGACCAGTAGACACCGCCATACTGTTCATCTATACAGAATTTCTTCATGAATTCATATGCATGCTTTGCCTCGTCTAACAAGGCAGGGTCATGCAATACCATATAAGCATTCGAGAAAAACCACATAATTCTGCTGTTCAGGATACACCCCTTGACAGCCTTCTTGTCTAATCGCAGTTCATAATCCAGCCATCCGTAATATCCGCCGTATTCATCATCCCGCAGATTTCTCCAAAACGGAATAATCTTACCCGTCAGATGCTCTCTCATTTCCTCAACCATCTTCATATTCTTACCCTCTCTGCCGACCGCTTCTGCTCAGATTCCATGCTTCCTATCAGAAAATGGCGAACCAACACTATTTGCTTTGGTTCGCCATTTAACAGGCCGCTTACACTAAGCAAAATATTATTTTTTGTAACTTAATTTTAAACTAATATTTGCTTAATTGCAACTACTTTATGTGACTAACGTCTTCCGATTTCTGTGTCACTATTTGTTACCACACTGTTATCCTTAATGTAGTCCATGATTTCATCAAATTTCGTAAATGCAAGGCCGACAACACTGTCTGCTGCGCCATAATAGATTGCAATTTTTCCGCTTTCCGGGTCATGTAATGTCGCGCAGGGGAATACTACATTTGGTACAAACCCGCGTTCCTCATAAGATGCCTCCGGTGTCAGTAAATACTTCTCACATCTGTATTTCACAATAGACGGATTTTCCAGATCCAGAATGGCTCCGCCGATGCTGTATACGAATCCGTTGCAGGTGCTGCTTACGCCATGATAGAATAGCAGCCAGCCCTCAGAAGTCTCAATCGGAGCAGCTCCGCCGCCAATCTTGACAGATTCCCACCATTCACTGCCCTTGCTCATCACATGTCTGTGTTTGCCCCAGTAGACCATATCCGGGCTCTCACTTAAGAAGATGTCTCCGAAGGGTGTGTGTCCGCTGTCTGACGGACGGGAAAGCAGCATGAAATTGCCATGTACCTTGCGTGGGAACAGTACTGCATTTCTGTTATAGGGAATGAACGGATTCTCCAGTCTTGTAAAGGTCTTAAAGTCCGTTGTCTTAGCCATGCCGATTGCTGCGCCGTAGAAATCCTGACACCAGATAATATAATAGGTATCCTCTACCTTAACCAGTCTCGGGTCATACGCATAAACTGGCATAAATGGCTTACCATCCTCGTCTACGAACGGTATTTTATTCTCGTCAAAATCCCAGTGGATTGCATCCTTGCTTCTTCCCATATAGATGTATGGAATTCCATTCGTCTGTTCTCCACGGAATACACCGATGAATTCATCGCCGTAAGGCATGACTGCGCTGTTAAATATTCTGGCTACATCCTTGACCGGATTTCTGTCTATAATCGGATTCTCTGTATAGCGCCATACCGGTGCTCCCTTCAGTCCCTCCGGTTTTTCCTGCCACGGCACATTCTTCAAGGCCGGTGCGATCATCTTCACATTACTCATAATGATTTCTTTTCTCCTTTATCACGTTTTATTAAGTAACAAAATTCATTATCTTCATCCAGCCTGCCAAGCATATCTTCGAAATAGAGTAAGTGAATCAGAATGACCACCTCCACTGCAAAGAGGAAAAACGTCCCGGTAAAAAAGAGAATCACCGCAATCGTCACCCCGAAGAAAAATACAAGCAGAACCATCGCTGCAAATAGCGGAATCAGAAGCATTGGCTTCAAAAAGCAGGCGAATGCCACATCCATCAGCTTAAATTCTCGGCTGACAAAGCTTCTGTATCCAGCTATGTATAGGCAGAAGGTCAGGAGAAATGCCGAAACCGCCATGCACGCCACATAATAAGGCAGTACCTCATTCAGTCCTCCATACCACATACCCGTTACATTCAGCAGAAAAATCAGATTCAGCGGTACATACCGCAGCGTCTCGATGGCATCCTTAAACTCTCTGAAATATGTTCTGACAATGCTGTCTGTAATATCTATTTCCTTCTTCAGAACCCCTTTCCCGATCTCAAAAGCAGCGCACAGTGCCGGCAGCATCAGAAGCGTCGCCGACAGGAATATCACGCCGAAGCAGCAGATGCTTGTAAAGAACACAATATGAATGGCTGATAAGATCTTATAGAATAAGGATTCTCTTTTCATGATTTAATCGCTCCTGCCAGTCCATAGTAAATGTATTTCTGCATGAACAGATATGCAATGCCGATAGGAACAATACCAATCAGGATTGCTGCCGATACGATTTCAAATGGTGTCGCCATATTGCCGAAGAATTTATACAGCGCAACTGTAAAGGTCTGTACATCTCTTCTCAGATACAGGTTCGGCATATAGAAATCATTATAGTAGCCAATGCCGTTTAAGATTAAGAGTGTCGTGCATGCCGGCTTTAATAGCGGCAGTACGATACATCTGTAAATTGTGAAGTAATTGGCGCCATCCACAAGTGCGGACTCATCCAGTTCCTTTGAGATGGAATCTAACAGGTTGAACATAATGTAGATTCCGACAATGCCAACGCCGCTCCACAGAAGGATCAGACTCCATATCGTACTCACAAGCTTCAGCTTGTAGATAATCTGAAATACAACTGTCTGTGTTGTAACGCACGGGATGAACATCGTCAGGGTGAACATTGTCATGATGATTCTCTTACCCTTGAAGTTAAAACGATGCAGTACATAAGAAACCATTGTTGTAAAGACCATCTGAATCCCCAGTGAAACAGTCAGGATAATGGCTGTATTAAGCAGTGCCTTGCCTAGATGTCCTACTCTGATTGCATATGCGAAGTTGTAGAAATTCAGCCAGTTCTTCGGTGGTACAAGTACCGGTGTAGCAGAATACTCTGCTCCTGTCTTGAAGGCCATAAATACAAGCGGTACCAGAGGAATCACAACGAACAGGCAAGAAGCAATGAGAAATAGATAACGAAATGTTTTAAAAAGCTTCGATTCATTATACATATTAATCCTCTCCCTTCTTCGTGATGACTCTCTGCAGTCCGACTACGATGACAACAATGACAAAGACCAGAATGGAAAGTGCTGCCGCAAAGCCATATTTATTATCCGAGAAAGCACTCTGATTAATCTGGATGACAGGTGTTGTCGTACCGTTGGAACCATT
This sequence comes from bacterium, assembly GCA_030539165.1. GTDB lineage: Bacteria > Bacillota > Clostridia > Lachnospirales > Lachnospiraceae > JAAYYM01. The sequence continues at coordinate 41,840 of JAUNSO010000011.1, read as the reverse complement.
CAGCATAATGTACGGAATTTCATAAACCTGAATGGAGCCCGAGATACTCAGCAGAATGTTGATAAACAATACATTCTTGATAGAGGGAATAGAGATATACAGGATTTCCTGCATCTTCTTACATCCGTCTATTGCCGCTGCCTCATACAGCTCGCTCGGGACTGTCTGTAATGCTCCGAAAAACATGATGAAATTCATACCGTAGTAACGCCAGATACTGATGGAGGCAATCGATGGATTGACGATTCTCAGATTCTGCAGCCACTGCGGGGTATTCATGATTCCAAAGAAGTGAAGAATCGTATTCAGTGTACCTGAGTTGTTAAAAAATATAATAAAGATTGTAGATACGATAACACCATTCAATAAATATGGAATAATCAGAACTCCCTTGAAAAAGTTGAGACCCTTGAATTTACCATTTACAACCACCGCTAAAATAAAGGCAAATGTAAGCTGCGGTATTGCCATCAGCATATACCAAAGGCAGTTTTTGAATAATGAAATGTATCTGGTATCCGTCAGGAGCTTCTTATAGTTCTTAATTCCAATCCATTTCGGTGTCCCTATGCCCTTATAATTTGTAAAACTCAGATATAGATTTGCCAGAATCGGTATGTAGGAGAATACCAGCAGATGAATCACCGGCAAAATCAAAAATGCAATGATTACAATCTTCGCGCTCTTTGTTATCTTCATGACTCTTCCTTTCTATTATGAGTGCCCCTTCCGTCAACAGAAGAGGCACTCTGTTTTTGACTCTATGAGTTAATAGTCAGTATTAGTCCTGCCACTCAAATCCGAGGTCTTCCTTCGTTTCTAAGTATAAAGCGTTCTGATCTTCAACCTGCTTGTCGTAAGCTGACCAGTCATCCGGCTTGGTTACATCCAGTGAATCAAATAACAGTCCAACATAGTTGTAATCAGCCCACAGTCCTGCTTCTTCAAGGATTGCTTCGTTATTTAATGTGTTCTGTGTCTTAGGTGCCTGGAATAACGGTGTGCACTCGCCTGCATCGATCATATCATTGATGATTTTGTACAGGTCAGGAACAACAGGCTCTACACCCTTCTTGTTAGCAATGAAACCGCTGTCTGCGATAAACTGTGCATTTTCTGATACATATTCGATGAATGCTCTTGCTGCATCCTTGTTCTCTGAGAACTTGGAGATTGCCCAGTTATCAGCAGGTGCTGCAAGTACATATCTGCCTGCGCCGAAATCCGGTGCCGGAGCGAACTTGATGCATGAAGGATCTGTTCCTTCAGGACAACGACCCTGAATCTGAGGAACTACCCATGAGCCAAAGAGCATCATAGCTGCCTTACCATATGCAACGCTGTCCATAGCTACACCAAAGTCTGTATAAACTTCCGGCTCAAAGAATCCGTCAGCCTTCCACTGTGTATACATTTTGATTGTCTTACCAAAAGGTGCATCAGGGCTGAACGGAGCTTCTTCCTTCAGACACTCTGTTAATACATCAGGATCACCAACAACATAACCTGCGAAATCCTGTACAGTTGCCAAAGGCCAGTTCTCTACTCTGTGCATGGAGATAGGTGTTACGCCATTGTCCTTGATTGCCTGCATCATCTTCTCGAACTCTGCCTGTGTTGCAGGAATCTCATCATAGCCTGCTGCCTTGATGACTTCTTCGTTGTAGACAACAGCCTGGTTGTAAGCCTTGCCCGGCATGATGGAGAAGATGTTCTTCTCATCGTTCGGCATTGCCTTAGCATACTCCTCACCGTAGATTTCAGCTGCTTCAGCAACTGTACAGTACGGCTCTGTGTATGCACCCCACTGCTCTAATGACCAGTTAGGCGGTGTAAATACATCAATGCTAGGATCTTCTACCTGGAATAACGGCTCGATTTCTTCTTCATTTGTAACAACATTCAGTTCAACCTCGATACCGGTCTCTTCTGTAAACTGTTTTGCAAGGATTGTTAAATATGCCATAGACTCATCACGGTATGTATTACCATCTTTGTCTTTCTTCTCTTCACCAAGAACTCTGTTGCCGCCGTGTGTGTATACAGCAATCTTTGTTCCAGCAAGACCTGAAACGTCTACATCTGCGTCAGCCATATTCTGTGCTCCTGCCTCTGCTGCAGGTGCCTCCTCTGCTTCTGCATCATCTGCAGTTGCTTCCTCTGCTTCTTCTGTTGCCGGTGCTGTCTCAGCCGGTGCTGCATTGCTGCCGCATCCTGCAAGGAGAGAAGCTACCATTGCGGTTGTAAGCAAAACGCTTAACAATTTCTTCTTCATTTTCTTTCCTCCCGTTAATTAATTGGTTGTTGTTTGATTTAGTTAATTTAACTATTCCATTAACTATATTTAATTATAATTAATTATCTTTTGAAAACATCACCCTTTGTTGCTCATTATACTGCAATCTTGCATTCCTCATATATTTTTCTATATTTCACAGTTTAATATCCTCTTATTTGTGCATATTGTCTATTTATTTTATTTTCCTTGTTTCATATTCTCATTAATAGTTAATTTTAATTAAGCTAATTTAGGCTAATTGTTTTAATTATATATTTAATTTCATTTCTTTTTGTAAATTCAAATCATTTTGATTGTTTTTATTTCTCCCGTATTTTATACTACAGATAAGACTTAGCACGAATCATGAGCACCGGCATCAAGACCGTAGGAGGCAGCTATGCATTTACCTGCGATAGAAGCATTACAGGATAATATGGTTCTATATTCAAAGACTTCCAGGCAATACAAGTTCTTTTTTTCCGATTCTCCCGCCTCCCCGCAGACAGAGACCCTGAACCGGATGCCTCTTCATGGAAAGATTGAGGCTGTTTTTCCATATCATTATGAGCTTAGAGCCTGTGATGCTTACCTGCTGCTCCTCACAGATACCGGACAGGGTCGTTATCTGGCCGGTAATACCAGCATTGCGCTCATGCCCGGTACGCTGCTGTTTCAGCATTGTCAGTCTGACTACACCCTCGAACTGTCCGAAGCCGGTGAATGGAACTATCAGTTCCTCTACATCAGTGGGTCTATGGTCTCTCAATATTATGCTGCATACCGTGAATGCAGCGGCTCTCTTTGTACTCTCACGTCCGTTTCAGTCCTTCCTTCTTATTTTGAAAGGCTGTTTGATCTCTATCAGACCGGAGAATCAGAAAAGCACTATGATTTCCTGCTGTCCAACCTGCTCTCCGGACTTTTGACTACGCTCCTGCTGGAACAGGATAGCCATGTGGACAGTGTCTCACAGCTGCCTCCACATCTGACTGAAATCAAAGATCGGATAGATGCGGAATATATGCAGTCCTTTTCTCTGGATGAGCTGGCCCGTGAAGTCCGCGTCAGCAAATACAAGCTTGTCCGTGATTTTACTGCACATCTTGGAATATCACCCATTAATTATCTCATCTCGGTCAGAATCGAGCACGCAAAGCGGTTGCTCGTATCCACCCGTGATCCCGTGAACGAAATTGCATCTGCAGTCGGCATTGATAATATGAATCATTTTATCTATTTGTTCAAAAAAAGTGAGGGAATGACGCCGGGTGCCTATAGAAAAGCATGCTACTATCAGAAACGGAATCTGGTAGAATAAAAGTTTCCGGCAAAAAAGGAACCCCCTGCTGCATGTACTTTCGTACATAACAACAGGGGGCATCATGAAGGAGTATTTCCAAAATGAATAACCAATGTTTACATCAGGTACAGCTACTGTACTCTGCCGACAGATGCTCCATTTAGCATCTTACCTTCTATCACGATCTTTTCAATCAAGGTCGTTTTTGGATTCTCAATTAATTTAATCAGCTTTTCAGCTGCTACCTTGCCAATTTCCTTTGTGTCCTGTTTGACAGTCGTCAGTCTCGGTTCCATGATCTGTGATATGTATGTTCCGTCATATCCCACGACTGAAATATCTCTTGGTATCTTCAGTTTCTTTTCTTTGATCGCGTTGATGCCGCCAATACAGGAGTAATCATCCGGGTATACAATACAGGTTGGCGGATTGTTGAGTTCTAACAGCTCTTTTGTTAATTCTGCTGCCTTTTCCGGATTTCTGTAAAAGCTGGACTTGACATACTCATCAGGTGTGTCAATCCCCAGTTCCTCCATCGTTCTATAGAAGCTTCCCAGACGGTTCTGGGTTACGGATGTATCATCACCATGTATGTATGCAATCCTGCGATGACCATTTTCATATACATAATGCAGCAAATCATGCATACCCTTGATATTATCTGAAACAATCGCAATCCTGTAGTCAAATACATGATCGATTGTAACAACCGGAAGCTCAGAGTGGATCAGCTCCACCACATCCGGATCATAGAAATCCACACATGCTATGACTACCCCGTCTACTCCGCGATATAAGCTGTGTTCCAGATATGACATTCTGTCTTTACGGCTTGTACAGTTAATAAACGTAATATCAAAGCCATTGGCCTCTGCAGTAACCTTAAAGCTATCCAGTACATTTGCAAAATAGTCATGGGTCAGACCGCTGCGTCCTTCATCTACAAACAGAACGCCTATATTATAGGTACGTCTGGTCTTTAGAGCCCTTGCTGATGAATTAGGAAAATAGCCTAATTCCTTCGCAATTCTTCTGACCTCTTTCTTTGTCTTTGCACCAATATCATTGTGATCGTTTAATGCTTTACTGACTGTAGCAACCGATACACCGCACTTATTGGCTATGTCTTTCATTGATACCATTATAGTGTTCCTCCTGTTGCCACCTTAATCGTTTTCGTCTATTAACTATAACCCTATTTCCAAATAATTTCAAGTCCCTTTCCAGTTTTTTTGTCTGTTTTTCATGAATTGCACAAAACTCTCTCGTTTTTTTTGGTTAATATTTTGTTTGATTGTTTCATGCTTTTCATATTTATGATTGATTTTATCAAAATTATCATGTATAATTTTTCTTGCATGGGGATCTTTACCCTATTTTACTTAATCGTTCACGTAAGTTATCTATTAAGGCACCCGTTCATTTATTTATTCAAAAACTACGATTGGAGAGAGTTATTATGAAATTTGGTTATTTCGATGACAGCAACGCTGAGTACGTCATTACGACCCCAAAGACTCCGTTGCCATGGATCAATTATCTTGGATGCAATGATTTCTTTTCATTGATTTCCAACACCTGCGGCGGCTATTCTTTTTATAAAGATGCTAAGCTGCTCCGCCTTACACGTTATCGTTACAATGATGTTCCGACAGATACAAACGGTAAGTACTTCTATATTAAGGATGGCAGGGACATCTGGAATATCGGATGGCAGCCTACAAAAACAGAGCTTGATTCCTATGAATGCCGTCACGGTCTCGGCTACAGCAAGTTTACATCCTCTAAGAACGGACTGCAGGCATCCTGTCTTGCATTCGTTCCGATGAACGATACCTGTGAAGTCAATCAGGTTGTACTGACTAACAACTCTTCCTCTGCTAAGAGCATTTCCTTATTCTCTTATGTAGAGTTCTGCTTGTGGAATGCTATGGATGATATGACAAACTTCCAGAGAAACTTAAGCATCGGTGAAGTTGAGATTATCGGTTCTACCATTTATCACAAGACAGAGTACAGAGAACGTCGTAACCACTATGCAGTATATTCTGTCAATTCCAAGATTGACGGTTTTGATACCATTCGTGATGAGTTTCTCGGCGCATACAGAGGTGCTGATCTTCCTCAGGCAGTTGAGAATGGTCAGTGTACAAACTCTGTAGCAAGCGGCTGGGCTCCGATCGCTTCACAGCAGCTCAACGTTGTACTGGCTCCCGGAGAAAGCAAATCCTTCATCTTTGTACTTGGTTATGTTGAGAATAAGAAGGAAGAGAAATGGGAATCTCACGGAATCATCAATAAGAAGCCTGCAGAAGCAATGCTGGCTCGCTACCAGACAGATGAGGATGTAGACAAAGCATTTGCCGAGCTGCAGACCTACTGGAAAGAGCTGCTTGCCAAATACACAGTTCAGTCTTCTAATGATAAAGTAAATCGTATGGTCAATATCTGGAACCAGTATCAGTGTATGGTTACCTTCAACATGTCACGTTCTGCTTCCTACTATGAATCAGGTATCGGCCGTGGAATGGGCTTCCGTGATTCCTGTCAGGATCTGCTCGGATTCGTACATCTGATTCCGGATCGTGCTAAGGAGCGTATCATTGATATCGCTTCCACACAGTTTGAAGACGGCAGTGCTTACCATCAGTATCAGCCCCTCACCAAGAAAGGTAATTCCGACATCGGCAGCGGCTTCAATGATGACCCGCTGTGGCTGATTGCAGGTACATCTGCTTACATCAGAGAGACCGGTGATACTTCCATTCTGGACATCATGACACCGTTTGATAATGACGAGAGCAAAGCAACTCCGCTCTTTAACCACTTAACACGTTCCTTTGATTATATTGTAAATCATAAGGGGCCTAACAAGCTGCCGTTAATCGGACGTGCTGACTGGAATGACTGTCTGAACCTGAACTGCTTCTCAGAGCAGCCGGGCGAATCCTTCCAGACCTTCGGTCCTTCTGAGGGACCTGTTGCAGAATCTGTATTCATCGCAGGTATGTTCGTAAAATACGGTCGTGAATATGCAGAGCTGTGTGAACTCATTGGTAAGCCGGAAGAAGCAAAACGTGCTCTTGCAGAAGTCGATGTTATGTATGATGCAGTATTGGATGCAGGCTGGGACGGAGAATGGTTCGTTCGTGCATATGACGCATATGGCAAGAAGATCGGTTCTAAGGAATGCAAGGAAGGTCAGATCTTCATCGAGCCGCAGGGCTTCTGCTCACTCGCAGGCATCGGTGTCAAGGAAGGTCTCGCACAGAAAGCGCTGGATTCTGTAAAAGAAAAGCTGGATACAAAGTACGGTGTTATGATTTTGCAGCCGGCTTATACGGAGTATCACCTCGAGCTTGGTGAAGTCAGCTCCTATCCGCCCGGATATAAAGAAAATGCAGGTATCTTCTGCCACAACAACCCATGGATCTCCATCGCAGAAACCGTGATCGGCCGTGGCGACAGAGCCTTCGAGGTATATCAGAAGACCTGTCCTGCTTATACAGAAGAAATCAGTGAAATCCATAGAACAGAGCCGTATGTATACGCTCAGATGGTAGCCGGAAGAGATGCGAAGTTCCACGGCGAAGCCAAGAACAGCTGGTTAACAGGTACAGCTGCATGGACCTTCGTTAACATCTCACAGTACATCCTCGGTGTATACCCGACACACAAGGGTCTGTCCGTTAATCCTTGTACGCCAAAGGGCTTCGGTGACTTCACTCTGACCAGAAAGTTCAGAGAAGGAACCTATCATATCGAAGTCAAGAACCCTGAGAATGTTGAGAAGGGTGTTAAGAACCTCATCGTAGACGGCAAAGAAGTATCAGGATGCATCATTCCTTACGAAAAAGGAAAGAAAGAATACAACGTCACAGTAGTGATGGG
>JAUNSO010000011.1:18746-34268 GCA_030539165.1 bacterium | reverse complement strand
GCATCATTCCTTACGAAAAAGGAAAGAAAGAATACAACGTCACAGTAGTGATGGGTTAATCAGGGGAGGGTTCTCGCCGAAGGTGGGATACCCCTGAGATGCTAGTCAGAAGTTATAGGGAGGAAAAAGCCGCCGGAATGGATGCCGGTGGCTTTTTTTACTCCCGCACCGTTATCTCACAATTTTACTCTTGCGCAAAAGTATAGAAACAGTTATAATATTTTTATAAGAATTGTGTACACAACAACGCGATTCTGACTAATCAATAAGGGGGCTTTCATATGGAAAATCGTGTACAGAAAATTATTTCTAAGAAGTATCCTGATGTAGGACTCAGAGTCATACCCGGACATTTTATGACCTCTCACTCACATATCAATTATTATGTAGATATGACATTTATGAAGATGCGTCAGAGCGAAGCGAAAGCTGTCGCAAAAGCGATTGCTTCAAAGTATAATACAACCACAATCGTTGACACGATTGTCTGCATGGATGGCTGTGAAGTCATTGGTGCTTATCTGGCCGACGAGCTTACCAATGCCGGGATTATGTCCATGAATGCACACAAGACGATTTATGTAACTTCACCCGAATACAATCTGACCGGACAGATCATATTCCGTCAGAATCTGATCCCGATGATTGAAGGCAAAAATGTACTGTTGCTGCTCGCTTCCACCACAACAGGCAAGACGCTTTCAAAATGCCTTGACTGTATTGATTACTATAAGGGACATATAGCAGCCATTGCATCCATATTCAGCGCAGTCAACAAGATTTCGGACATTCCGATTGATTCTCTCTTCACGACAGCAGATATACCGGATTATAAAAACTACCCGCATAAGAATTGTCCGCTATGTAAAGAAGGTAAACCGATTGATGCAATTGTCAACGGTTTTGGATACTCCACTTTGTAGAAGCAGTGCAGTATGTAGGTGTGTAACACGAAAGAGCGGGGAATAGTTCCTCGCTCTTTCCATGCAGATTCATATTTATTTTAATGCTCCATATACGATCTGACGCATTCGTCGGCGCAGACTCTGATCAGCGCCCTCTTTAATCTGCTGAAAATACAGCATAATCAAGTCTTCCTCCGGATCTACCATGAAATAATTTCCCGGCAGTCCGTCCCAGCCAAACTCCAGATAGCTGCCATTCGTTCCGCCTTCTCCCTTATCATCCAAAATACGTAGCAAATTACTGTAGGTATAGCCCCTGGCACTTTCAAACCAGATATCTGCACGTTGCTCCTTCGTCAGCTGATTGGTGGTCATGAAATCTATGGTTTTGCGGCTGATGATCTGTCTATCATTATAATATCCATCATTTAACAGCATCAACGCAAAATGTGTATAGTCCTCCATGGTAGAGCAAAGCCCTGAACCACCACCCTCGAACGGAGTTTTTCCTACAGATGTGAAATAATCAAAGCTGGTCATCGTCTCAGCATCGGCTTCCTTCAGCTGTCCTTCTTCGTTTCTCCATGTATACATCGTCGCCAGTCTGTTGACACGATCGCCAAGATCTGCATAATATCCGGTATCCGTCATTTCCAATGGCTCAAATATCTCTTTTTTCAGGAAATCTCCATACCTCATCCCACTGACTGCTTCGACTACACCACCCAGCACATCTGCCGACACGCTGTAAAACCAGTGTTCTCCCGGCTGAAATGCCAGCGGCGATGCTGCAATCATCTCGCACCATTCCAATGTGCTGATTTGTTCACCTGCATCCAGACGTTTCTTGATTTCATCCGATACTTCCTTCAAATATCTGCCTGCTGCATGATTCGGGCTGGGATACACCATACCCGAGGTCATATTCAGACACTGCTGGATCGTCACCTCAGAATTTGCAGGAATCAGTCCGCATTTTGCATCCACTACCTTCTGATGGGCAAATGCCGGAATATACTTTGATACTGGATCAAACAGCTGCAGCAAGCCTCTCTCGTACAGAATCATGACTGCAACACTTGTGATCGGCTTTGTCATGGAAAAGATCCGATAGATATCACCCGGCTGATCATTCCCGTAATGTCTGTCAAATACGATGTTATTATGATGAATGACACGTACAGACATCCCTCTAAGCTTGTCCTTGGCGATTTCTTCCTCAATGATTGATGTCAGATACTCCAGTTTTTTTTGATCCACTTTGAACCCTCCCTGCTGTACATTCATTTCAAATATTTTGCTTTGTTTTCCGCCGCTTTTGCTCTTTGCCATACAGGATCACACCAAAAATCGCAAGCATGACCAGTGCACCGCATGCGTCAATCAAGACATCTACAGGATTGCCATATCTCCCGTCTATATGCGACTGGTTCCACTCATCGCAGGCTCCGATCAAGACAACAAACAGTTCTGTCGTCAGCATGGCCGGCATCAGCTTCATTCTTCTGCAATAAAGAAATACCACTGTAAACAGAGCCAGCAGTGCATACTCTACCATATGCGCCGTCTTGCGGATTCCTTTTTCCAGATCGACGACAGCCTGATCGATCTGAGCATCCGTCATGTCCAGTGACAATGCTCTATCCACGCAGATGATCATCTTCTCCGTCAGACTCTCGCTGACAGCCCCTGATTCATTTCCATCCTCAGAAGAAAAGCTGAAGATGATCAGAACCATGATCAGAACTGGCAGCAGCTGCATCATTGCAATCAGAAATACATTTTCTCTGCTGTTTTTCTCCCGTACCCGGTGTGTCAGTGCGCGGAAGCTATGATAAAACACAGCAAAAATCATATACCCTAATAAGGCTCCTGCAGTATTGAGTACAATATCATCCAGCTCAAAATATCCCCTTCTCGTTACGAGCTGTACAAGCTCGATCGAGGTACTCGTAATAAACGCAAGCAGACCCAGATTCCAGAAGCGGCGGTACACTCTCCACAAAATAGGTACTAAAATCCCATATGGAACAAATAAAAGAATATTTTCAATTCCTGTAATCTTCCAGTTGTCCTGATTGCCAAGTGTACTGAACAGCTGCAGATTGATATGTCCTGATCTGCTCCCTGCCTCCCGTCCTGACAGTGTCAGTGAGATCACATAGGAAAAATAAATTCCAAGCAAAGCAAATACGCAGATATGAAACAAAACCTGTCTGACAGGCTGACTCTTCTCTCCGCGCACCTTGTGTACTACCTTCCGAATCACCGAAATGACTGTATATAATATAATCGCATAGATGCCAAATCGCAATGCCTGCTCATTATACATGCGAAGTGCATCCCAGATATCCCGTAATGCCCTAACTAACATAATTACTCTCCATAGTATCCATTCTATTACGGTTAGGGTAAAATATCAACTTAAGAAACAATAAAATCTTGTGCAGTTTTCCATATTGAGATGGTCGCTCACTGTCCGCCGATAAACCTCCGCGTTTCCAAGATCATACGCCTTTCGTTCGAAGCCCTTCTGTTTCTCCTGGTACACAAAATGCAGCATTTCTGCTATCCTGTAGATCTTACTCTCATACTCCTTCATATGATTCGGCAGCTTATCAAAGTGCTCCTATGACAGCGGATATGTGTCAAATTTGTCTCTGTTTCAAGTCCCTATATTTGTTCAAAATGTCATATTGTGTTATCTATCTCTGCATGTTAATATATACTCATTCACCACGAGAATCCTTGATTCTCTCACGGAAATATCATGGCACTTCAGCCAGTAATTCCACTTCCACGAAGTAAATCAGTAACACATCAACCCAGAGGAAGAACTCTCTGTCCAAAGTCTTCCTCAACCCATATCATCTCAAGGAGGAAGCCTATGGCAAAGAGAAAAGCCACAACAATCATTAAAAATGTAAACGAGGAAGCATTTCAAAAAGCGGTCGGGGAAATCCCCTACAGTCTCACCAATGACTACATGTTCCGTGCAGTCCTTCAGGAAAATGAAGAAGTCCTTCGCGGACTGATCTGCAGCCTGTTAAACATTACAAATGATGATATTAAAACCATCGATATCACAAATCCCATTGTATTAGGCGAAACAATTGATAACAAAAGCGTCATCCTGGATCTGGCTATTTTATTTAACAATGACCAACGTATGAACATCGAAATGCAGGTTGTAAGTCAAGATGATTGGCCTGAACGCTCTCTCTACTATCTATGTAAAGATTTTTGTCAACTTCTTCGTGGTCAGAATTATGGTGATATCCTGCCCCTATTACATATCAACATCTTGGATTTTATCCTCTTTGAAGAACACCCAATGTTCTACTCTCAATATCGTCTTATGGAAATGACTACCAATCACGTTTATAGTGGAAAAATTGGTATCAATGTGTTAGAATTAAAGAGTATCAAGCTCGCAACCAATGAAGACAAAGCCTGTAAACTTGATTATTGGGCCAAAATCTTCAAAGCAACTACATGGGAGGAGATCAAAATGTTGGCTCAAAACGATGAAGCTGCACATCAAGCTGCCCTAAGTATGTACACATTAACCGGCGATGAAAAAATACGTAAACAATGTGAAGCCCGTGAACGATATGAAATGGATAAACGTTCCCTTTATACACAAGGTCTTAAGCAGGGGCTTGAACAGGGGTTTGAGCAAAGCCTTGAACGAACTATTGAAACAGCTCTTAATGATGGCAGATCCTGCACAGATATTGCTCAATTCCTGCACATATCAGTTGAAGAAGTAGAAGCCATCAAGCAAAAATCCATCCAACGCTAATTAACAAATCCAAATGGCAAAACACTACTGATTATGAGAATGCAGTTTACTGTGTTCTCATTTTTGTTCTGTATAGTTCCCCTATTATAAATTGCAAATCATCATTTTTAACCTCGTTACCTAAAAAGTTTTCTTGTGATCCATATTTCGAAGATTTTTGATGTAAGTACGGATTATTTGCTCTGCAATGAGCGTCCAAATTATATTGAGCTTTCTGAAATACCACTTGAACTTAGGTCTACTCTGCTTGCTTTACTGGAAGCCATTAAGAATCACACATAAATAGAAAGACAGCCCGATGCACATCTGCACCGAGCTGTTTTTATGTTCATTCCATATTTATTCATATCGCAGCGCATCAATTGGATTCATCTTTGCTGCCTTGTTGGCCGGATAGTATCCGAAGAACACTCCGATGGTCAGTGAAAATACCAGTGATACGACGATGCTTAGAACGGATGGACTGGCCGAATAGCCAAGTGCATTGGCTGCCACTGCCCCACCGATCACACCCACGAGGATACCGATGATGCCGCCGATCAGACAGATGACCATTGCCTCTACGATGAACTGCAGCCGGATAGAAGAATTCGCTGCACCGAGCGCCTTTCGGGTACCGATTTCCTTTGTTCTCTCGGAGATGGATACCAGCATGATATTCATAACACCGATACCGCCAACCAGTAATGAAATGCCGGCGATAAAGGAAATCGCAATGGATACAGTAGACAGCATATCTGTCATGGAGGAAATCATGGACTCCATGCTGAAGGCACTGACTTCAAAGTCCTCATTATTGCGATAATATTTGTCAAAAAAGCTCTCCATTGCAGTCATAAAAGCTTCTGAATCAGTTCCGGTATTTACCACCACCGTGAACTGCTGATAGCCTGCTGTAGAATGAAGCCGTTTCTGGACATTTTTAATTGGTACGTACATTGTCGTTGAGATATCTTCCTCCGAGGTACTGGAAAACCCGGAAGCCGAATCATCATACTCATAGATCCCTACGATGGTAAAATCATAGAAGTTGCTTCCGATATCCACTTCAACAGTCTGCCCGATTGCCGCAGCATTATCACCATTATATAGATTGTTCACAAATTTATCTGATACAAGCGCAACGCCCTTACCGCCCTCCAATGCCTTCTCAGACAGCGTATTGCCCTGCAGGATCGTGAGTTCATTAGCCGTAAAATACCCATCATTGACCCCTGTGACACTGACATTTGCATACAGTTCCCCATCTGTCACCTGACCTGAGCCAAGAGAAGTCTCTATAGAAAAGTCCTTGACTTCATCTGAAAACTTTGTTTTCAGTTCATCCAGCATGTCATCTGTAAAATAGTCCGATTCCGTTGGCTGTTTCTGACGCCCCGGTCCCCGGAATGTCATGCCGCTTTCCGTCGTTTCTGTTTCTGTGGACTTCTGCTGCAGACCGACCGTGACATTGTTAGCTCCCATGGACTCCATGGAACTGGTAATGGAATTGGTCAATGAATTGCCGACCGTAACAATTGCAATCACAGAACCGATACCGATGATAATACCCAGCATCGTCAGCAATGCACGCATTTTATTTGCCATCAGTCCGGAAAGTGCCAGCAGTACATTTTCAAAAAACAGCATGATATCTGCTCCCTTCCCGACTGCCGGTGATCAAACCGTCCTTAATCGTGATGATGCGTTCCGTCTCCTCTGCCAGTTCATTAGAATGCGTGATTAGGACAATCGTCTTTCCCTGTTCCTGATTCAGCCGATGAAAAATATCCATAATCAATCGTCCTGTCTGGGAATCCAGAGCACCGGTAGGCTCATCCGCCAGTATGATGGCCGGGTCATTTGCCATGGCTCTCGCTATGGCAACTCTTTGCTTCTGACCGCCTGACAGTTCATCCGGGCTATGAGATGCACGTTCACCCATCTCCACGATTTCCAGCAGTTCTTTGGCTCTTTTTGTTCGCTCTCTGCGTCCGACACCTGCATAGAGCATCGGCAACTCTACATTTTTAAGTGCCGAAGTCCTCGCCACCAGATTGTAGGTCTGAAAGACAAACCCAATTTTCTGATTTCTGATTTTGGAAACCTCTTTGTCTTTTGCTTCAAACACCTTCACCCCGTCCAGCGTATAGTCTCCCTCTGTCGGGCGATCAAGTGCACCTATGATATTCATCAATGTTGATTTACCGGAACCAGATGCCCCTACGATAGAGACAAATTCTCCTTCGTTTACCTGCAGATCCAGTCCGTGCAATACCTCCAGCTCATTTGGCTGGCCAATAAAAAAACGTTTGATGATGTGGTTCATATCTATGATTCTCTGATCACTCATCATGGCATTCCTCCGCCGCCTGGTCCGCCGCCTCCGGGCGCACCTCCGCCGCCCATACCGCCGCCTATACCACCAAAGCCAAATGTGCCAGAAGCAGCTGAAGAACCACCTTCACCGGCTGCTGATGGTATCACAACGACCATGCCGGCTGAAAGTTCGTCGCTGATGATCTGTGTGTAGTAATCACTTTCCATACCGATTTCTACAACAACTTCTTTTTGCTGCATCGTCGGTGTCTCTGTACCCGTTACTGCCGCCGAAGCACCTGCCTCGATCCCTGCCGCCGATGTGTTTTCTATATCTCCCTTGTCCTGACCGCCTGCTCCTGCTGTACCTCCAGCCTCGTTTCGAGCATGACTGCCGGGCACCCCTGCTTCTACCACATATACTACGCTCTCTCCTGCTACGTTGGTAGAAACAGCATCATAAGGAACTGTCAGGACATCCTGTATTTCATCTACGATGATATTCAGTTTCGCAGTCATACCTAGCTTCAGTCTGTCATCCTGTGTCAGGATGTCAATCGTCACTTCATAGGTCGCATCTGTTGAGCTTCCTGTTGATGCCGTCGCCGTTGGTGATATAAAGGATACGACTCCCTCCAGCTCGTCGTCGCGTGTAGCATCCGTCTTGATCACAACCTGCATGCCTTCCTTTAGATCACTGATATCATACTCATCAATCTGTGCAGACACTGTAAACATGTCACAGTTCTGGATGGTCATAATCTCACCCTCGACATAGGTATCCCCTGTCTTGACCGCCAGAGAAGTCACCACGCCGCCGATTGGCGCTGTCACAACGCAGTTATTCAGACTTGTCTGCAGATCTTCGAGCTGCTGCTGCAGTTCCTCTGTAGAGTCTCCCTTTGTCAGGGAAGATTTCTGATAATTCTCATCTGTACTTGCCAGTGTATTACCGGCACTGCGAAGTGTACTGGTCTGTGTCTGCAGTGCAGTCTCATACGTCTCCTGTGCTTTGATTTCTGTCTGATATGCAGATGAAACCGCAGTTTCAAGCTGGGTGATTTCCGCGTCGGATTTTCCTTCATCCTTTGCTGCCTGCAGCTTTCTCTTCGCCGTGCCGTATCCGTCACATGCCTCATACAGAGCCTTCAGGGCTGAATCTACCTTCTGCTGTGCCTCTGTGATGGACAGTGCCTGTGTTCCATATGTATACACATACTCCCGGTCTGTTGCCTGTGTCTCAATTGCCTCAGTCTGTTCACTGACATTGATCTTATCCTCTATTCGTGCGATATCTGTCCGGATATCTTCATCCTTGAAGATCGCCACAACCTGACCAGCCTCCACAGTATCACCGATTTCCACATCCACCTCTGACAGTTCTGTCTTGGTCAGTGCAGATTTGATGACTCTGCTCTCCATACTCTTGACAGTTCCTGTCGTAGTGATACTGGTTGTCAGATCCTGCATCTCTATTTCTGCCGTTTCAATCTGCGAGCTCTGCGCCATCGCAGCCATCTGATCCTGCTTTTTCCGGTAATTTAAGAATAGGATAACTCCAATGGCCGCCAAGATCAGAATAATCAGCAGTACTCTGATTTTCTTCAGGAAATGAAGAATCGCCTTTCCTGCCTTATGTTCCTTCTTGACCTTGGTCGCAGATACCGACGTCTTGGTCATCGAGGTCGTCTGGGGTATCACGGGTTCCATTGTTTCCAAAACGATCTCCTGCAGATCCCCGGCTTCTGTTTCTGCTCCTTCCGTAGAGTCTTGCGCTGTTCCAATGTTCATTTCTGTTGTTATGTCTTCAACACTCATCTGATTCAGGTTCCTCTCGTTCACGATCTTCCTCCATTCAAGCATCACATGCTTTCAATTCTAAAATTGGACTGTGTTCAAATTGTGAACTTTCCACGAATATAATGTGGGAGAAACCTTAAATTAGTCTGAAAAAAGGAACGGCGCTACGCCGTTCCCCAATCTGTCAGATATCTTTCAACTACATTTCAATGCTTTTCATAATAATCATGTACAACCTTCTCAGCAGGCTTTCCGTAAATATCATATCGGGCATCGGAAGCTGCAGCAGACAAGGCATACTGTCTGCACGACCAGTCCCATGCACAGTATCCACCTACCCAGTCACGCCGGTCACAGGCATCAAACATCGTCTGATACCATTCAGCCTGCTCCTGCAGATTGATTTTCCCACGCAGCATCCAGTTATTCGGAATCTTTGAACTGCCCTCTGTAGACATACAGCCTGCCTCTGCAAAGAAAAATGGTTTATCAAAGCTTCTGACCACCTTTTCAATCCTGTCAAGCTCCTGCTCCCAGTCCGTCAGCGGATAATATCCACTGGATGAAATCACATCAACAGCATCCCACCAGCTCACATGATCCTCCTGATATTTGTCTGTGTTATAGGAAACAAGTCCATGATAGACCGAGCGTATATCTGTGATCAGCCTGCGCCATTCCTGCTCTCTGCGCTCAGACATGACCATCTCACAGCCAGCTATGAACATCTCACATTTCTCCTGCTCTGCAATCTCTGCAAAATGCAGCTGATAGTCAGTATATGACCGGAACCAGTTGCTCCACTTCGGCTCACAGGGTACATCCTGGTCAAAGAAATTGATATGTGCGCGCCAAGTCCCCGTTTTACAGTTCACGGTCGGCTTTAGAATCACTCGCAGTCCGAGTTCTCTGGCATATCTGATAAACTCTGTCAGTTCCTGATCGGATACTGTTGCCTTTGAAGTAAAATCAATCTTCTCAGACTGTGCTGTATCCTGCAGAGCATTCGGTACCAACAGGATCGTATCAATTCCTGTTCTCTCCTTTGCATTTCGCAGACTGAGTCTGGTCTCCTCTTTATCCAGACTGCCTCTGCAGGCAAATGCTCCAAATGTTAATCCCTTGATAAAATCCATCTTACACACCTCGTCCCATTCCATTCATACGGAATCATTTCTGATAATACCCTATCATTTCGAAACCCTTCATGCTATAATAATCAGACATAAAAATGGTATAAATCTATTTAACTTTCTTATTTTCACTATTTGTTCAGAGGTGATTGACATGCAATACCTATTTGAATACGGAGATATGATGACTTCTCCATATGAAGCTTTCATTATGGATTCGGCCCTTCAGTACTTTCCTGTCCGGCCCCATTGGCATTACTATACGGAGCTGATCTATATGTTAGAAGGCACTGCGATGGCTGAGTGTGACAAGAAAAGCTATATTGTAGAGCCCGATCAGCTGATTCTGTTTCAGTCTAAGACCATTCATGCACTTTACAGTACCAGCAGCGAGCCTGTCCGCTACATTGTCCTTAAATTTGATGCCAATACACTGAGTGTGGCAAACAGCTATACGCCCAAGCTGAGTACGGTTCTGTCAACAGCCAGAAATGATGAATGTGCCGATATTCACTTTTCAGAGGACATCCTGAAAGGTCTGCATGTTCGGGAAATTCTGCTGGACTGCGTCAAGGAAATGAAAGAGCTGGACTATGGCTATGATATCCGGATTCATTCCCACCTGTGCAACCTGATGGTCTATCTGCTGCGCCTCTGGCGTAAGAGCGGATTCCAGATTGACAAGCCGGTCGTAGCCGATTCTGATGAATTATCACTGAATAATATTACGGAATATATCGACCAGCACTCTGATGAACCACTCCGAATCGAAGATCTGGCGAAACAATGCGGTATGAGCTATTCCTACTTTGCCAAAAATTTCAAGCTGTTGTATGGCAAATCCTGCAAGGAATATATCGAGTTCATCAAGGTGTGCAAGGCAGATGACATGCTGCTCTTTACCGACAGCAGTCTGGACTATATCAGTCAGGAGACAGGTTTTACAGATTGCAGTCACTTCATTAAGATCTATAAAAAAATGAAAGGCATCACTCCGAAGCAGCGACGCCTGACTCATCTTAACACGCAGAAAACAACATCAGCACTCTGATACAAAAGGCTACTGCCGCAGACTTGATTCAGCCAGATTTCTGATATCCTTCAAAGTCCATAATTTATTTAATAACACTTGGTTTGTATTTGCAGTATAGACTCTGTTTCCATCTGCACTGATACAGAACAGCTTTGGAATACGTGCAGTCACTTCAAATTTTTCATTACACAGGTAGCCCGTATCACCATAGGCTTCATCACTGTAAAACGCCCATCCCTGACCGGTCACCGGTTCCATTCTGCCGATGGATGTTCCTACATCCGTTAATATCCTGATCAACTTCAGACCATCCGTCTGATAAATCTCAAGCGTTCCGTCCAGCTTCTGTATATAGAGACAGGAGCCATCCTGACTGAAGCCTATATTCTGAATCATAGGGATATCTGTTTCTATGGAAGAAACGAGATGATTTTGCTCATCATAAATTTCCATACAGCTATTATTCTCATTTGCTGTCAGATAGCGCTTCGCTGCACCATTGTACTGCAGATGGCTTGATGTCCATGCCAGTGTATCTGCAGTACCATCTTCCAGATGATAACACAGTCCATTTCTATCAGCATCCCTGCCCACAATCTGCGTACCATCACTGTTGAGGCAGAACTGATCAAACAGCTGACCCTGCAGATTGACCGGGCTCAGCTCCCATGCGCTGTCTGCTGCCAGTGACATTGTATAAAATGTATCGAATGCCTGGATGCACAAGACTTTTCCATCCCCTGACACCGCCTGCTGTGTGATAAACTCATCCACTACTGTTTCCTGTAACAGACCACCGTCCTCCCATCGATAAACACGGATATGATTATTGGTAATCACCACAAAATTTCTGCCATCTGCAGTCTGTGTAATCAGACCGATGATTTCATTATTTTCATATGGGATATGTACAGCCTTATGAGCTACATCATCTGTATCGTATAGAATCATTTCATTGCATGCAAGACCATAGGCCAGTATACGGTTTCCATCAGCATTCTCCACGATACCTGATACGTATGACGAAAGCGGCTCATATCCGTCTGCCGGTACGGAAGCCTTCTGATACAGGTAGATGCAGATATCATCCGCAGGACGTATGGCAATCAGGTTGCTGCCACAGGCATACTCTGCTGCATCCTTTACAGCGCTGTCCAGTATTTGTGATGTCTCATAGTGATCATCCTTTGGTTCTGCGCGGAATACCGTACCACCCTTTAAATAACAGTCGATATAGTTTTCATATATGGAAAAGTTCTTAATCGTAGAAGAATATCCAATCCGTAGGTGTTCCTTTCCAGTATCGGAATTCACAAAAATCAAATCACAGTTACTTGCAAATATGATATCTTCCTGAAGGTGTTCCATCGGAAGGCGCACTAACATACTGCCTTCATAGTTCCATTTGGTTTTACCTGTCTGATCATAATGAAGCAGCTGTTCATCACCCACCATCATAAAAGAGCCATTGCTTGCAAAGTCTTTACTCAATACATAGCTGCTGCCATCATCCTCCAGTCTGGCAAATTCAACCCAGTCATATGGCAGTTGATTCTGATATAATATATCTCCCTTTGTCGTATCTACAACCGTATACAGTGAGGACGTTGACAGATCAGTCATACCAAATGAATAATATCTGCCATCATCTGTTACCTGTAATGCACCAATCACAGAGTAAGAACCGGTCTCATCTGCAAAACGACGGTCTTTTTGTTCCCACGTCACTGTATCATACATGAGCAGTTCATATCTGTCTGTAGCCAAAAGGTAATCATGATGATTGCTTAATGAAACAGAGGTCGCATAAAAATCCTCCACTACAATACGGCTATTCATCTCTTGCGTGTCAAACTCTGCGATTCCCCCTGCACCTCCGTATATAAATCTGTGTTCATCCAGAAAGATAAGCGTTTCCGGAATCACCTGATCGAACAGGGCAGTACCTTGATATAACAGGCTTCCGTCTCTTCCGTCCCACAGATAGATCTGATTGGCTTTATCGATTACCGCAATCAGAGAACAGTCATCATTAGCAGCCATTCCAACTGCCTGTATGTCATGCCTGCAAACTGTTTCCGGCAAATAATTCTCGCCATTCTCATAGATCTGCAGGATATCCGTCAGCTCTGTCTGAGCCTGTGTGGTATACCTTGATGCCAGCGCCTGTGATGCGAGTTCGATTCCCTGCTGTCTGTCTCCATCCTTATAGGCTTCGGCTGCCTGCACTGCCAGCGACTCTGACTGCAGGCCTCTGATTCTCAGGTTCTGTGCGGTTGCAAAGCATCCAAAAAGAAACAGTGCAGTTGCTATAACGCCTGCTATCGAAAGCATTCTTTTTAACTTCTGCTCTTTATGCCTCTGCTTCAGATCATCATAGGAACAATGCAGGATGGGAGCTGCCAGTCTCAGAACCTCATGCTTTAAATTCCGATATACATCTGATTTTGAGTTTCCTCGTACATCTGCCGCCAAAGGCTCTATCTCGTACTGTTCTGTCTCCTGTGTACCATCCTCGCGTGTAATCTGTCGCTCACCATGGCACATGATCTTTGGAAATGATTCATATGGCTCACCCTCAATCAGGACAGCCAGAATATTCTCTCTTCCACGATACTTGGCAAACTGCTCTATTTCCTTGGAAACCCATCTTGACTCCGGAGTTCTTGGAGAGCATACGACGATTAGAAACTGCGAATCCTTTAGTGCTTCCTCTATCGGTTCTGCCAGATTATCAGATGCAGGTAATTCGTCCTTATCCCTGAAGACTCTGTTGATCCGCCTCTTCTGACTTTTTTTCAGTTCCTGGTCCGCCAGTCGCGGTACTCTGAAGTTCTCCAGTAATTTATGTAAATGCTCTGCTGCATAGATATCCAGTTCTGCATGCCTGTAGCTGATAAATGCATCGTACTTAGATTCTCTCTTTGTCTCTGTATTCTGCGTCTCCACACGTCTTCTCCTTTGTACTTCCCCGCTTCGCAACGAGAACTCTCCCTTGATTGTATCACAACCAAAGTATGTATTTCAATCGATTAAGTATAATTAAAGTCTTCATTTTGTAGTCATATTCGCTTTCATGTTCTTGAACTCTATAAAACGAACACAAATAACCATAGATTCCTGAGATTTTGGACAAATGAAGTGTTTGAAACGAAGCTAAATTCCAAAATAGAGGCACTCGGATGCAGATAAGTTTGATTTTGGACAAGGTGATCCTAATAGTGTTGACTCAGATTCCAAAAAGATGAAGTAATCCTATTTCTTTGGAATTGGTACTTAGGTTGCAGGGGATTCATTGTCCAATACAAGATGCCACGACATTATGTATTTACTGTTTTGGAATTGTAAGTATACATTGAGCAAGCTTCTTGTCCAAAATCCATACTAAATTGGAAATGGAAGCTGCAAAAGCAAGTGAAAAGCCTGCAAAACCCGAAAAACAACATGGAAGCCAAAGAAAATCGTAAGCCGAAGTTGCAAAAGCAAGTGAAAAGCCTACAACACCCGAAAGATAACAAGGAAACGAAAGGAAATTGGAAGCGAAAGTGGCAGAAAGAAATGAAAAACCTCACAAACATGAATTTGTGAGGTTTCTGTACCGTGCGTGACATGATTCGAACACGCGACCTTCTGGTCCGTAGCCAGACGCTCTATCCAGCTGAGCTACACGCACATTGATTGGATGCCGCCATCATATATAAGGCTTTGCAACGAAGATTATAGTATCATAATCAGCGGTCGAAGTCAAGAATTAAAAATCCATATAGACAGAATTGAATTCCATATTGAATTAAAAATCCATATAATAGGAATGTGCCTTCAGCCACTTCCTTCTGTTCTTATAGTCAGGCAGCACAGCTTCTACGCATGTCCAGAACTCCCGGCTGTGGTTCATATGCCGGATATGGCTCAGTTCATGTACCACCACATAATCCAGCATCTCGATCGGACATAAAATCAGCCTCCATGAAAAACGCAGTACACGCTTGGAAGTACAGGTTCCCCAACTAGTTCTGGCGTTGGACAGTTTCACTTCCTCATAGCTGAGTCCCATCAGCTCTGCGTAGTGCTCCACACTTTCCTGCAATGTATAAAGAGCCTGCATCTTCAGCCATTTCATAAATACCTTCTCCGGATCATGCACCATCGGAATCTGAATCTCTGTTTCCGTTAACAGGATCCTGCGATACTCTCCAATGCTGATCGTCCTGTCCTCTCCAATAAAAGGAATGACAGAGCCATCTTTGATTGTTAATTCCTGTTTTAATTTATCTGTCTTTTCAACTTCCTGCTGCCTTTTGATAATCCAGTCCCGCTTTGCCTCTACCAGCTTCATAATTTCACGGTCAGATACAAACCGTGGAGCACGTATGATCAATTCACCGTTTCTGTCTATAACAAGCGTTATTGATTTTCGATTACTTTTAATAATCCGTGGGTTCAGCAGTCCGGCGGTTGTCTCCGATTGTTTTACAGCTGCCATACCTTTATCCTTCTACTGTTTTCTTTCTATTGCTTTCTATTTCTTTATTCTGCTTTCTTTCTTCT
>JAUNSO010000011.1:4811-18736 GCA_030539165.1 bacterium | reverse complement strand
GTCCGTCCTCTGTCTTCTGTCCGTCTTCCTTGCCGTCCTCTTTTATCTGCCCCTGCTGATTAAGAAGTAATCTATCTTCTTCGCACCATCCTCCGGCTTTGTGATGTCATAGGCATAGCTGGAGACGATTCCGGTTTGTGTATTCAGTATGGAAAATACGGTCACTTCATTACTGGCTATATACTGCACGCTCTTATCCATAAAGAGGGGTGATATAGGTTCCAGTCCACCCGGATCTCCTGATAATACATAATCATTTGCATCAAAGTACTGCATATCAGACGGCACCATTTCTTTTCTTTCTTTACCATCTGTAAATGCACCATAATTGTTTCCCACATTAGAGCTCTCAAGATAATTCATTCCCTGCGCCGTCTGAAAACGGTTCCACACATGAGAATGCCCGTTAAATACCAGATCTACTCCGGCTTTTTCCAACAATGGCTCCAGATCATGGAGCAGATAATCCTTCTCAAGCGGATACTCATATAAGATCTGCTGCAGTTTACCGTTTGTATCCCTGATCTCCTTCTTGACAGGATCCGTAAATGGAGGTATAACATTCAGCCCTAACCCATGTGCCTGATGGTGAAACATGACCACCTTGTACTTCGCATCATGATATTCTTTGCTGTCTAACTCGCTTTCCAGCCATTTGTACTGTCTTGAGCCTTTTTTGATGGGCTCGTAAATCACAGAACCGCCACTGGTCATCAACGGATTGCCCAGACTCCTGACATCCTCTGAATAATCGCTTTTCTCACCAATCTGATTATTACGCCACATACGGGTTACATTCAGCACGATCAGTCTCACATCCCCGATTGTCTCCGCATAATATAACTCATCACCCGCCTGACTCTTCGGCATTGTAAACAATTCTTCATAGCTGATGGTATTAAAGTCATCCGGCATGACATCATTGAACTGCAGACCAATATCATATGCATCACTGTAACGTCCCATAAACTCATGATTGCCAACAGCAGCATATAAAGGGGCTTCCTGCAGGATGGCTGCTCCCTGATAGGTCTTTGACCCCAGCGTTTTCTGTCCGTTTCCCTGCATCAGTGAAAAAAAGGTATTGGCATTTCCCATATCAAACCACTCATCTGCCTGATCCGGTATATTGACCAGATCACCTGCATAGAATACCGCATCAATATGACCGACTGTTTTTTCTGCCATCTCCAGATTCGCTGCTACCATATCCTTCAGCTGCCCATCGGATGTTAAAAGTATATTTAATTTTGTACCATTCTGTGGTTTTGCCTGCAGATAGTACCTTCCGCTCTTGATACCATCACTTTCCACATAATAGGGTACACGTTCTTGCGCATTTCCACGGTACGATGGCAGGTCTGTTACGATTCCTTCATGTCTCCACACACTCACTCTCTTTCCTGAAAAAGTCCGCATACGTGACAGTTTCTCAGAATCCGCTGTGACTTCCTGCTTATTTCCGTATATGATTTTGTTGTCCTTTGTTTCGGTATCTGTGAACCAGACCACATGAACAGAATCCCCGGTCGGGTTCTGCAGCATAGGCTCGGTTAATAAATGCCTGGTATCTGCTCTCATATTCGTACTCATACCTGCCACACAAAACAGTGCGGCAATCACTCCTGTCCAGAATTTTAATCTCATACCCTGCTCCACTTTCCTGACTCTGCGGATAAAACAAGCGGCAACATTTCTGCTGCCGCTTCGTATAAGTCCTATCGCAATCCCTTAGCCTGACACAGACTGACCAATTCAGCTGCTGTATGATGTACAACAAACTCATCATAGTTTCCTGTATAATCCCATAAGCTATGGAACAGATCCACTTCCTTCTGTGTAAAGCCTACACCCTGATAGGTCCACACATAGGGGCTCGCTGCTGCGGCTGCTGCGGCTGCCTGCTGTGCTGCTGCAAGAGCGGCGGCATCGTCTGCTGCCTTCTTCGCTGCTGCATCCTCCGCTGCTTTCTTGGCCGCTGCATCGCTTGCCGCGGTATCTGTTGAGGCAGTTGACTCCTCTTTCTTCGTCTCTTCCTTCTTAGCCTCAGACTCTTCCTCTGCTGCCTTGATTGTTGCCTCTTCCTGAGCCTGCGCTGCTTCCTCTTCTGTTACTTCCTTCAGATAATCTGACTTGATATAGGCTTCTCCGCCTTCATATTCAATCTTTGTCCATCCATCCTCGACATCTTCAATCTTTGTAAATACATCTCCGATATCTACCAGAGCTTTCACATCTCCATCTGTACTCGGTGTTGCTCTGACCTTGACCTTGTCTGTCGTCATAACCAGCTTTCTTGCTGCCGCTGCGGCTGCCTCTGCTTCCGCCTGCGCCTGTGCCTCTGCTGCTGCGGCTGCCTCCGCTTCTGCCTTTGCCTGCGCTTCTGCTGCCTCTGCTGCCACACGAGCCTGATCGACTACCTCAAATGTCAGAGAATTGCTTTCTGTCTCTGTGTCCCAGTCACGAACCACAACTGTGATAGTTCCCTCTGCCATGGTATGCAGTGTAAACTTTCCCTTTTCTGTTTCAGATACGGTAATCGTCGCATATCCGTTGTCAGCAACATATTCTGCATTTTTCAGATTTGCATTGGCTGGATCTGTAACAACTGTAAATGTATAATCGGTATCAATATCCAGTTCCTGCTCTGCAAAATCGGGCGATATCTGTATACTCTTCAGTGCCGTCAGGGATCGGAACAGGAAAAAGCCTCCTATAATCAGTCCCACTATCACTACTGCGGCAACAATCGTTACTATTAACTGCGTTTTTTTTCTTTTACTCATGATTTCCACTCTCCATCTATCTTACCTGTAACACAAACCATTTTATATCATATCACATTCGTAGAAAAATGGAAGTGCAAATTGTCATATTACTGTATTTTTACAGATATCTGCGGGTACTGAATCGATAACGGATTCCTGACGCAGGGATATTTCTTCACAAGCTGCTCTGCAATTTCGTAATGCTTCCATAAATGCATCGGATAAATCACATCTGCTCCCACCTGTTCTGTAAAATACCTTAATCCGAGGTCATAGAACTCCTCCAGTCTCGGATCGGCAGGAATCATCGCAATATCTATATGCTTTTCTCTCAACAGATCAATTTCCTCACAGTAACGTTTTTCCATGAGTCTGTTGCCTGCATCCGTATAGCCCTTCCAGTGCCACCAGTTCAGATCTCCTGCATGATAAATGGTCTTATCATCAAATGAAACCACAAAAGCAACCCCCTGATCAGTCGAGCGCAATGTCTCGATGTGAATGTCTCCGGACTCTATTGTCATATGACATTTCGCAGAAATGATGTGTTCTCTGACTGTCGGCTCAACTCCATTTCTGACCAGATACTTCTCATTCAGCTTGATATCATTTCCCAGAATGTAGGTTACATTCCGATACTGCTTGACCAGATCAAAGATACACAGATGAAAATGATCGCCATGTTTATGACTCGCAAATACATAGAGGTATGCCTCTGGAGGAAACTCCGGAAGTGTACCCTCAAAATAATCAAATATCAAAACCATTTGATGTCCGTTCTGCAGCTGTTCCTCTATTACAAATGAACTGTGATATATGTAACTGATTTTCATGTATCAACCTCGATTTCTACCGCCTATTTACCATACTATCACAGAAAAAGGACTGTGCCAATTCAATAAATTGCCGGCACAGTCCTTTCTTTTATTTATTCTAGATCATTTTACGTTCAAATACGGGCATGGTTTCTAAGCTGATATCCACATCATAGACGCTGCCGCCCTTATAACCGGCTCCACTCTCCATATCTGTCCAGTCACAGCCTGCCGGCAGATAGATCTTTCTGCTGCTGATACCGGCTTCCAGAACCGGAGCCACCAGATACCGGTCGCCAAACAGATACTCGTCTTCCACATCCCAGCATTTTGGATCCTCTGGAAACTGATAAAACAATGTTCTCATAACAGGTGTTCCCTTTTCATGAGCTTCCTGCATCAGGCCATGAATATACGGTCTCATACGTTCTCTCAGGGCAAGGTATTTTTCGCAGATATCATATACCCTCTCACCATAGCTCCATACCTCATTCGCTGCACCTGAACAGCATGCTGCACCGCCTGTTGTACCGTGCTGGGGCTGTCGGGGTTCCCTGTCTCCGTGCAGTCTCATGACCGGACAAAACGTTCCCCACTGAAACCATCTGACAAAAAGTTCCCGAAAGCTTTCATCATCCGGATTGCCTCCATGAAATCCGCCAATATCTGTCGTCCACCACGGAATTCCTGCAAGTCCCATATTGAGCCCAGCAGCCAGCTGATTTCTCATACTCTCAAAGCTGCTTGCGATGTCACCTGACCACACCAGTGTGCCATACTTCTGACTGCCTGCCCATGCACAGCGTATCAGATTCATGATATGCTCCTGCCCTGCCTGCTGCATGCCCTCATAAAATGCCTTCGCATACATGACCGGATACAGATTCCCGATCTGCATATTGCTTCCGAGATAATATCTGTAATTATCAAAGTCATATACTGAATACTCAGGCTCTGCCTCATCCAGCCAAAATACCCGGACTCCCTTGTCATAATAGTTTTTCTTTACAATTTTCCATACATAATCACCCGCTTCCGGATTGGTTGCATCAAAGTGGATGGTCGCGCCCTGAAAGTCCAGTCCCACACGAAATCCTCGATCGGTTCTGATCAGATATCCCTTTTCCAGCATCTCTTCATAGTTTTCACAGGTCTTATCAACAGTAGGCCAGATGGAGACCATCAGCTCGATACCCATTTCCTTTAATTCTTTGATCATACCCTCCGGATCCGGCCAGTACACCGGGTCGAATTTCCATTCTCCCTGTTTCGGCCAGTGAAAGAAATCAACTACAATCACATCAATCGGCAAGCTGCGTCTCTTATACTCTCTCGCAATCTTCAACAGCTCCTCCTGGGTCTGATAACGCAGTTTACACTGCCAAAAGCCCATTCCGTAGTCCGGCATCATCGGTACGGTTCCTGTCACACCGGCATACGCTTCCTCAATCTGTGCGGGTGTATCCCCGGCTACGATCCAGAAATCCAACAATTCGGTAGAGTAAGCTTCATAACTCATGATATTTTTCCCGAACACAACTCTCCCGATTGCCGGATTGTTCCACAAAAATCCATATCCCAATGAAGATACCGCAAACGGGACACTGGCTTGGGAATTACGATGCGCCAGCTCCAGATCCAGCCCTTTCAGATTCAGATAAGGCTGTTGATACTGTCCCATGCCATATATCTTCTCATTCGCATTCTGAGATTCCATGCGATAGGTCAGATGATAATCGCCTCCCGGTATTGCCTTAAATTCTCTGGCCTCCACCTCGATGGCGCTGCATTTCGGATCTGTCAGACTTTTACGATTGCGGCTGTATTCCTCCAACAGAATCTCATTTTTTTGATTCCGAATGATCAGCTTCCCGAACGAAGTGATAACAGCAGTGATCTTTCCATTTGTAATACTTCCACTGTCCTCACCAATGGAGATTTCCACCTTTGAATCAGAAGCGATTGCTTCTGTTAATGCCATATTGCCCTCCGGCATACTGCATTCTTTCGTGGCACGTATACGAAAAGCATCACTTCCCCATGGTTCTACCCACAGTTGCTCTGCATCATATCGATATATCAGTTTATTTTGTTCACTTGTAATCATATCGTATTACCTCCCATATCAGTCATCAGCCCTTCACAGCACCGCTTGTCATACCACTGATGATATATTTCTGCATGAAGATAAAGATCAATGCGACCGGAATGATGGTAACGACTGCAAATGCCGTCAGATAGCTCCATTTTGTTCCGTACTGCCCCATAAAGTTAAAGATTCCTGCGGTAATCGGTCTCTTCTCCTGATCCAGTATAAAGGTCATACCATATGCAAGATCTCCCCATGCATACAGGAATGAAAAGATTCCGCACACGACCACACCCGGCTTTGCAATGGGAATCAGCACCCTGATAAATGCTGAAAATCTAGTACATCCATCAATATAGGCGGCTTCCTCCAGCTCTCCGGGTATGGAACCAAAGTAATTCTTCAGAATCAAAATGGAAAACGGGATTCCGATTGTCGCATCTGCCAGAATCGCTGCAGGATAGGTATTATATAGATGCATATTGCGAAACATGATAAACAGGGGCGTCAGCAATACCGAAACCGGCAGCATCTGTGTGACCAGAAAACACAATATGATAAATCTTTTTCCTTTAAAATGATATTTCGCAATTCCATACGAAGCGGGCACAGCTAAAACAATCGAAATCAGCATAGAACCCACTGCAATGATCAGACTGTTGCCAAAGGACTGGAACATATTAAAATCTCCTACCTCCAGCTGTGCCATATAGGATTTCAGGTTCAGAATATGCGGCCAGAAGGTCGGCGGTATCTGAAAGATTTCCTTCTCTGTCTTTAAGGATGTTACAACGACCCAGTACAAAGGAAACAGTAATATGCATAGCAGTATGATTGAAAGGATACAGAAAACAATGTTTTTTCTGCCGCTCAGTTTTTCCTCGGTTCCCATTATGCTTCCTCCTCTGTATAGACATATTTCAGATACAGGAGACTGACAATGAACAGAATAATAAATAGAATATTCGCCACTGCTGCTCCCTTGCTGTACTTGAACATCTCAAATGATAATTTATAGGAATAGGTCGAAAGCATATGTGTGGAATTGACCGGACCTCCGCTCGTCATGACATATACCAGATCATAAACCTTGAATGTATAGATAAAGCCCAAAATCAATACCGACTCGATTGTCGGCTTTAACAAAGGCAGTGTAATCCGAAAGAATGTCTGTACCTTCCCGGCGCCGTCTATAGAAGCACTTTCGTATAATTCTGTCGGTATGGTAGTCAGACCGGTGGCAATCAGTATCATATTAAATGGAATTCCAATCCATATATTTGTAAATATGACTGCACCCATGGCTGTCCTGGTATTCGTCAGCCAGTCAATGTTCTGAGAAATAATACCTAGGGACTTTAAGAAATAATTGATGATTCCCACATCTGTGCCAAACATAAACTTAAATATCAGTGCCGTTACCGTGATCGGTATCATCCACGGCATCATCAGCAATCCCCTGACCGGCTTGGAAAAGCTGAAATTGCGATTAAAAAATAAAGCAAGTGCAAAACCAATGATAAACTGAAAAATCAGACATCCAACCGTAAAAATAAAAGTATTCCAGATAGATGTTGTCAGTACATTGTCCTGCTGGAACAGCTCTATATAGTTCTGCAGCCCTACAAATGGCTTTTCTTCCGCCTTCAGTGTTTTGACCGTCACATCCTGAAAGCTTAATATAAAATTGCTGACAATTGGATATCCCACAAAATAAAGCATGTAAATAAATGCAGGTAATACGAACAAATATCCGATATTATCATATCTAAAAAAGCGTTTTACCCTATTCATGTCTTACCTCCATTTGTTTCATTTGAAGAAATAAGGGCAGGCCGCACAAAATACATGTACTTCCTGCCCGTTTTCTGTCTCTGTATCTTATTTGCCTACAATACCGTCAATGGTTGTCTGCGCTTTTGCTGCCGCATCCTCAGGTGTGCTGGCTCCCGTGATGACCTCATTGAATGCCAATGAGATTGCATCTGAGATGTCCGGCCACTCAGGTAACGGGCCTCTTGCGTTGGCATACTGCATTTCCTCAACAAAGGCTTCATATACAGCATCTCCGGTAAACTGACCTTCAGCGATTGTAGAATCAGATGAGATGTAGCCCATAGCGTTCATCATGAACAGGCACTGATCCTTAGCTGTTGCATATTTCAGGAATTCAATTGCTGCATCTTCATTGCCGCCAGCGATCACTGCATAGTTCTCACCGCCCAGTCCTGATGCCTGTTTTGTATCCATCGGAATCGGAGCTACGTTCCAGTTCAGATCCGGAACTTCTGTACGCATGGTCGGTACCTGCCATGTTCCGTTGATCATCATAGCAAGGTTGCCTGAGATAAACTGATTCATCGTGTCGCCCTGTGTCCAGTTGATTGCTTCTTTTGTCATAGCGCCTTCATCTACGAGGCTCTTTACCATAGAAAGTGCCTTGATACCGCCGTCAGAATTGATTTCATATGAGGTTGCACCTGTAGACCATACCCAAGGCAGGAAATTAAATGTACCTTCTTCATTCTGCAGAGCACAGTGTGCAAAACCGGATACCTTATCAGTTGTACATGCCTTTGCTACGTCCAGCAGTTCATCCCATGTTGTCGGAACCTCTTTACCGGCTGCCTTCAGCATATCCTCATTATAGTATAATAAGAGGCAGTTGCTTCCGAACGGTACGCCATATAATTTGCCCTCCAGTGTGCAGGAGTTGATAGGTCCTTCATAGTAATTGCTGACATCAAATTTATCTGTAATATCTGCAAAGATGCCCATTGCTGCATATGCTGCATGATCAGGATTGTCGAGGATGACAAGATCAGGAAGCTCATCTGCTGATACACCGATGGATAACTGTTTCTTAAAATCTGCAAAGGGTACATACTTTGCTTCTACTTTAATATCAGACTGTGAATCGTTATACTGCTGAATCAAAGTATCTAATGCTTTCTGTTGTCCCTCGCCCTCCCAGTAATACCAGATGGTCACATCGCCTGAAGCGGCTGCTGTTGCTACTGCTTCATCTGCTGCCGGTTCTTCAGCTGCCGGAGCTGCTTCTGCTGCTGCCTCTGCCGCCGGAGCCTCTGTGCTCGTCTTTGCACCACATCCCGCAAGCAAAGATGCGATCATTGTTGTTGCTACAAATAACGCTGCTAACTTCTTCATTTCGTTCCTCCTTATAATTGAATCTTTCCAAACACCATTGTTTGTATCTTTATCATAGGAAAAACAGACCGAACAAAAAATGGTGTGATTCTGAAAAAGGATAAAAAATCTAATCCTATTTATTCGTTCTGCGATAATCTGCCGGAAGCTGTCCTGTACTCTCTTTAAATACTCTGCTGAAATACTTTGCGTCCGCATATCCCACCTGATCTGCTATCTCATATATCTTCATCTGTGTACCGATCAGCAGCTCCTTCGCCTTGCTCAGCCGGTGTTCTCTCATATAGGTACTGAAGTTTGTTCCGGTCTCCTTATGAAACAGAGTCCCCAGATACTCCGGTGTCACATTCAGTTTCTGTGCTATCTCCTCCAACGTAATCCCTGCATCATAAAACTCATCAATCATACTCTGGGCACGTTTCACCAGCAGACTGTCTGTGCTTCTCTGATCTATTCCTCTGGGGATCAGCGAACGATACAGCATTTCCGATATCTCGCGCAGCTCTGCATCGTTGTGTGCTTCCATGATCGTCTGCAGGATCTGCTGCTGTTCCAGTTTCTGATAGTGAATTGCGCCGATCTCCTTTGCCACATTGATGATTGCCCAGAGAAAACGTACATAAGACTCTTTGATTTCCTTCGGAGCATAGATCTTTCCGTCCCGGAAGAACTCATTGAACTGACGGATACACTGCAGCACCTTGTCAAAGTCAAATGCACATAATGCAATCTTGGCTCTGTTTTCAAGCTCGATCGGATAAGTACATGCCACTGTCTGCACCTGTGTAATCTTTGGATAAGAAATCATAATGGTATCACCAAATACGATATTCCAATCCATATAGCCCTCCAGCAGCTGATAGCTCTCCTTCAGCTGTGCAATCCCATGTGCATTGACCCAGCCGTAGCTGTTTTTCTTTTGCTCGTTATCTCTTTTCTGCATCAGCACAACATTTTGAAACCACCGCTCTGTCAGTTTGGCATCCTGATACCCATAGATCACGATCAGCAGCGATTTTTTCATAGGGATCTCTGTCATGCTGTACCTGATTTCTTTATTCTCCGTAAGGATATATTTCATTTCCCTTTTTGTTTTTTCCAGCCTTTCCTCATACGCTGTCCCCAGATAAATAATCAGCTCGCAAAAGTCTGTATCAGGGTAAATCCCATATTTACTTCCGATAAACTCAATAATATCCTCAGGCATCGTATCCGACCCAAAGACCGTATTGAACATAATGTGCTCCAGTGAGCCCAGTGAGTCAGGACTTTCCTTCTGCTCCTGCTCATACTGCATCTCAATATTCTTGATAGACTGTGCAAAATCTCCCACCACAATCGGCTTCAGCAGATATTCACTGACATTCAGCTTGATGGCCTTTTGTGCATAGGAAAACTCTGAATAGGCACTGAGTACGATTGCCTTTGTTCTACAGTCACTTTCGTGAATGACAGTCAGCATATCCAGTCCGTCCATAATCGGCATTTTGATATCTGTGATCACGAGATCAGGCCTGAGTTTCATAACTAACTCCAGTCCTTCCTCGCCATTTTCTGCCTCACCGACCACCTCGTGCTTGGGAAACATCTTGTGCAGCAGATTTCGGATTCCCTCACGGATTCTGATTTCATCTTCTACAATCACGATTTTCATGATTTCAGCGCTCCTTCCTCTATGCGGATACTGACCGTTGTTCCCTGCATCGGCTGACTCTGGATGCAAAATGAAGCAGCCTTTCCATAATACATATCCATTCTGGTTACTGCATTCTGCAGACCGATATGTCTTCTCTTAGGCTCTCCACGGAAGATGCCCTGATTGATTTCTGCAACATACTGTTCTTCGATTCCCTTCCCGTTATCGCAAATTGCAATATCCAGATGCCCCTCCTGCAGAGCAATGGAAACCGTCAGCTGATGTGGTCCCTCCATGCCCTCAAATCCATGCAGGATGGCATTTTCTACAAAAGGCTGTAATAACAGCTTATGAATCGGCAGCTCCAGAACCTCCGGCTCTATATGCATATCACAAGCAAATGCATTTTTCAGCCTGGTCTGCTGTAAGAAAACGTACTTTTTAATCCAGTCAATTTCCTCTTTGATCGTCACAATACCGTTGCTGTTATCTATTGCATAGCGCAGAATCGTCGCCAGAGAACTGATGGCATTGCTGATTTCAAACTCATCCTTATCAATCGCCATCCAGTTAATCGTATCCAGTGTATTATATAAAAAATGTGGATTAATCTGCGATTCCAATGCCGTGATTTCTGCATTTTTCTGACGGATAGCAGATTCCTTTTCATTTTCCATGGAGATCTCCAGCTTTTCCAGCATACTGTTGAACTGTAAAGCGATATTCTCTACCTCGACCGGCATCTTTTGATCCACATCTACACGGGCTACCAGTTCTCCACCGCCTGCCTTCTTCATCGTCAGCATCAGTTTTTTCAGAGAAGCCGTGAGCTGTGTCGTCAAAATCAGAATGATGATAATAATCAGTGCCACTGACAGCACTGCCACAGCTCCGAGCAGCTTCTGCTGGGCCGACAGACGTTCTATTGCCTTGCTTTGATTGGATACATTGACGATATCCCAGTCAAAGTTTTCATTATGCCTGATATAGACTGAGCTTTCTGCATCTCCAAATGGCTGTTTGATACGGATAAAATCCCGATATGCCTTCAGGCGGCTTGTCTCATCCCGGCCGGTAAGCTGTATCTGTGTTCCGATTTCTGCAGGGTCTATATAGGAAACGATTCTGCCGTCTTCGTCCACGAGGAAATAAAAGCTGTTCCATTCCTCACCGGTACCGTTCCCCGGAATCTGAGACGTACAGATTTCCTTCAGCAGCTCCTCGTCTAAACTGATGATAATCACACCGATTCGTTCCTCCAGCTTTTTATAGTTAATGATCCTATGACTCAGATGAAACAGGTAATAATCATCATTTGCAAAATTAGAAGCATACTCTGTAGAAAACAGATGATACTGATTGTCTGCAGATATCTGCTCATAGATATCTTCCTGCGGCAGGCTGAATGTATTCATCCATGAATTGTCCAGTGTGACGGCTGTCAGTTTGTCGCAGTTGACCACCTGCCCATTGGCTGTGATCACAGAGATGGAACGGATATATTCCTTGGAGTTCAAAACACCTCGCAAAATCCGTTTCATCTGGTTGACAGTGACAGCAATATCTTCATTTTCATTCATTTTGTAAGTAAGATTGACTAGTTCGTCGTCCGTATACAGCTGATACAGGATGTCCTCATACGAATCCAGCCAGACATTCAGACTCATGTTCATCTGTTCCAGATTTGTCTTTGTCATTTCCTCTACATTTTCGCGCACAATACTTGCACTGTTATAGTAAGAAAACAGATTCAATATAATGATCGGTATGACAGATGTTCCGATAAATGCAAACAGCAGTCGGCTCCTCATACTTGATTTCTTTCTTGTTACTCTTTTGAAAGTCGTGTGAATCATATGCCTCTCCTTCTATATATCCAGTATAAATGCAGGGTTTCCGGTCTTATAGGTAGAAAAAACTTAATTAGGAGGAGATTCCTAAGAACTCTCCTCCTAAATTCTTTTTTCTTTTTTATGCCTTTCTGACAGGAATCCATACCTCAAATACTGCA
Source organism: bacterium (assembly GCA_030539165.1). Lineage (GTDB taxonomy): Bacteria > Bacillota > Clostridia > Lachnospirales > Lachnospiraceae > JAAYYM01. The sequence goes on along the minus strand of JAUNSO010000011.1, from coordinate 6,249 downwards.
TTCATCGGATCCGGGTTGATATATACCTCCACATCCGGTCCGTTATCATACTCGTAGCCCGATGTCGGCAGCCACTCTGTTACGATTCTGCGTTCCAGCTCCTGTATGGCTGTATTGGTTCCGCTGCCTGAGAAGATTGCCCAGGTAAAGGACGGTACAACATACTCCTCAAACTGCTCTCCTGCTTCCTGCGAAGAGGCCACAGAGATAAAATAACGCCAGTTCTCATTATCATTGGTCACACTGACTCCGAGAACGCCCTTGGGCTCTCCATCCATCATTCCTGCAAGCTGCGGGATAATTCCTTCTGTGACAGCCCTCTGCCATAACTGCGGAACAACTTCAAAGTTCTGTTCGATCTCCTTATGAAGCTTAGCAGAGATTCCTACGATTCTAAATGCCTCTTTCTTTTCAATTCTGTAATTCATTTCCTCTGATCCTTTCACGGTTATTTTGAAGCTGATCGGTGGAAATGCTCTCAGACTGACACCCTGTTCTCTGACTGCCGAGGGTGCTACGCCATGAACTCCCTGAAATGCCCTGTTAAAGGCCGTCGGAGAACTGTAGCCATACTTTAAGGCTATATCAATCACCTTCGCATCCGGGTCCTGCAGCTCAGCTGCCGCCAAGGACATCCTTCTCCTTCGAATATACTCAGATAACGACACATCTGCCATGTATGCAAACATCCTCTGAAAATGATAGGTGGAACAGCATGCAACTTTAGCCGCCTCTTCTGTGTCAATTTCCTCAGTGATATGCTCCTCGATATAATTGATTGCCTTGTTCAGTCTTTCAATCCATTCCATTTGCTCAACTCCTTCTTTATCTTATCCCCGTGCGGGATGTATGTCCTCTCTTTTCCCGTGCAGAAAATGAGAGGCGTTTATATCGTCAACGCGATCTGATATGCTTCTTTTCGATACTTGATAGAATGATTGGCGCGCCTCTTGTCATTTCCGTATCCTCGCGTCATCTCATCAAATACATAATACTCTGTTTTCTCGGCTCTGTCATGCATTCTGTCACCCAACATCACACATTTCATCGCCTTAATCTGCTCCTGTCTGACCTCATCTAGCATACTGCCTCCCATGGTCACCAGAAAAACGGCTTTCTCTAATTTCTTCATCGTCTTCTCGTAGCCATATGCGAATCCATAGGTCCACACTCTCTGAAACCAGCCGCACAGCTTCGCCGGTGCCTCTGTCCAGAACACAGGATAGATAAAAATGATATCATCAGCCTGATTGATCTTCTGCTGCTCTGCCGCCACATCCTCCGGAATCGGCAAATCATCCCTGTAATAGCCTTCTCTCAGATACTCCTCTTCACTCAGATCTGTTGCAAAATCCATCTCATATAAATCGGATACTACATAGGAGTGCCCTGCTGCCTCCAGACCACGCTTTACTTCCTCAAACATTTCATGAGTAAA
>JAUNSO010000011.1:1638-4711 GCA_030539165.1 bacterium | reverse complement strand
ATCTGCTCTGCAATCTCATTCAGATACACCCAGCGCTCCATCTTCTGCTCAAGCTCTGCCTCTGCAGCTTCCTTGTCCTGCACCAGAGCCTGCAGTCTTGTATACTCGGTTGCCGCTCCTGCAATCTCTTCCTCAAGTCCGGCAATTCTGTCTTCCAGGTCAGAGATATCCTGATCGATGTGTTCATACTCTCTCTGCTCCTGATAGGAAAAGCGTATGCGGTTATCTGGCTTCTTCCATGTACTGCGGGAGTTCGTCTCCTGTGACATTTCTGACGAATCATTTGTCAGTGTACTGCCATGATTCCCAGCAGATGAAGGCTTCCCGGCGGTTCCAACGTTGTTAGGAAAATTTTTTTCTGCAATATTTCTATCTAGCAACGCATTCTTATAATCCGTATAATTCCCCTCATACTGCCGGACAACACCATGATCCTCAAATGCCAGTATCCGCCCTGCAAGCTTATCCAGAAAATACCGGTCATGTGATACCGCAACCACAATCCCTTCAAATGTCTGCAGATAATCCTCCAATACAGTCAGTGTCTGAATATCCAGATCATTCGTCGGCTCATCCAGAATCAAAAAATTCGGGGCTTCCATTAGGATTTTCAACAGATACAGTCTTCTCTTCTCGCCACCGGACAACTTTGCAATCTGGCTGTACTGCAGTTCCCCGTCAAATAAGAACTTCTCGCACATCTGTGAAGCAGTAATCACACCATCCTTTGTCGGAATGAATTCTGCCGTATCCTTAATATAGTCAATGACGCGCTGATCTTCATTCAGGGCTTCATTCTCCTGTGAGAAATAGCCGATTTTCACAGTCACGCCAATCTCTACAGTTCCACTGTCCGGCTGTACCTTGCCGGTCAAAATGCGTAACAGCGTTGTTTTGCCGCAGCCATTATGGCCAACGATTCCGACACGCTCCTTCTGCAGAAAAATATAAGAAAAATCAGCAATCAGTGTCCGTCCGTCATAAGCCTTACTGATATGGTCAAATTCTGCCGTCTTCTTCCCCAGTCTTGTATACGCCGACTGTATCTCAACCTCACCATCTGTTACGATTCTGTCTCTGTCCCGAAGCGCTTCAAAGCGTTGAATATGTGCCTTCTGCTTCGTGGAACGCGCTCGTGCGCCACGCTGCATCCAAGCAAGCTCACTCCGGAAGAGACTGGCATTCTTCCGTTCCGTTGCCGCCGTCATCGCCTCTCGTTCTGCCTTCATCGCGACGAATTTAGAATAATTTGCATCATAGGAATAGAGCTCTCCATGATCCAATTCAAAGATTCTGGTCGTCACTTCATCCAGAAAATATCGGTCATGTGTCACCATCAGAAGTGCCCCTGCATACTTATTCAGCTTTTCCTCCAGCCATTCTGTCATATCACTGTCCAAGTGGTTTGTAGGCTCATCCAGAATCAGAAAGTCTGATGGAAGTAACAGCGTTCTCGCAAGTGCCACGCGTTTCTTCTGACCTCCGGACAAAAGCTCTGGTCTGCCCTGGACATCTGATATCCCGAGACTTGCCAGCATTGCTGTTGCTTCCCCTTCGATATTCCGATAAGTCTGCTCAGCCTGCTGCCCCTGTGTCACATACTGCAATATAGTCTGTTCAGGAAGAAATACAGGATTCTGAGGCAGGTAAGTGATTCGTAGTCCTGAGCGGTAAGTCACAGTCCCTTCATCTGTTTCTTCGATTCCGGCAAGAATCTTAAGCAGTGTTGATTTACCCGTCCCATTGATTCCGATTAATCCAATTCGTTCACCGTCATTGATTCCAAATGTAATCTGGTGAAACAATTGCCGTTCTGCATAACTTTTCACAATATTCTCTGCTGTTAATAAATTCATTCAAGTCCTCCGGAGATTTCCCGTAAAAATACTTCTCCATACTTTTCATATTTATATTCGCCTACGCCGGAGACTGAAAGCATCGCCTCCTTTGTTGCCGGTTTCGCTGCGCACATCAGTACTAACGTCTTATCAGAAAAGACCATATAGGGCGGAACCTTGTCCTTCTTTGCAAGTTCCATACGTAGTGTTCTCAGTTTTTCAAAGAGCAGTTCATCATCCCCTGTAAGCACCGCTGATGCGCCCTTTCTCTTAGCCTTCTTTGCCTTTTTCGCACTCTTCTCAGGCTCTGATTCCTTCGCCATCTTCATTTCAAGTACAGCATCGTCCTCCAGTATGGCAGCCGCTTTTTCCGTCAGCCGGACAATGGCATACTCATCATTTGTCACAGTCAGATAATCCTGCAGCAGCAAATGATTCAGTACCTGACGCAGCTGATATGCCGGAACCTTGGACAACAATCCATAATGAGAATTCTCATTCATCCTGTAATTTCTGATCTTTGCCGTATTGGCGCCATGTACTGTATCAATTATCACATTGACACCATATCGCTGCCTGCTCTCCTTGATACAGCCAATCAGTTCCCTGGCTGTCTCTGTCACATCCACAGTCTCAAACTGTGTCAGACAATTGGAGCAGTTACCGCAGTAGTTCTCTCCATACTCTCCGAAATAACGCAGAATATAATCCCGCAGACATTCATTGGTAAAGCAGTAATACGTCATCTTCCGCAGCCGTTCGTGATCCCGTTCCATCACAAGCCTGCGTGTGACAGCGTCCAGCTCCTGATTGTCTCTGTTATTGTCAATGAAGAACTGGTTCGTGATGACATCCTGTCCGCCATAGTACAGAATACACTCTGCCGGTTCTCCGTCTCTCCCTGCTCGTCCTGCCTCCTGATAATAGCTTTCCATGTTCTTAGGCATATTATAATGAAGCACATATCGTACATTGGACTTATCAATACCCATACCGAACGCGTTGGTTGCAACCATAACCGCCTTGCGGTCATAGATGAAATCCTCCTGATTTTGTTTCCGTTCAGCATCACTAAGCCCTGCATGATAGCGCGTCACTGAGAACCCGTCTTCCTGCAGCTGACTGCATACCTCTTCCACAACTTTTCTTGTGATACAGTAAATAATACCACTGTCCTTCTCGTGCAGCTCGAGATAATTCTTCACAGATGCATATCGGTCCTTAGGTGTCATGAC
>JAUNSO010000011.1:0-1538 GCA_030539165.1 bacterium | reverse complement strand
TATTCAAGAGCCTTGTAATACTGTGCCACACTCAAAGAACTATTGAGATATGCCGCATGAACTCCCGCCAGATTCAACGCCTCCACCTGATCCTTCATTAAGGATATCAGCGGTGATATGACTAATGTAATTCCTTCAAGCATCAATGCCGGCACCTGAAAGCACAGCGATTTTCCCGCTCCCGTCGGCATGATTCCCAGTGTATCACGTCCGGACAAAATACTGTCAATCAACAGCTCCTGTCCCTCCCGGAATTCATCATAGCCAAAGTATTGCTTTAATATTTCCAATTGAGTCATTTTCAAATCGTTATAATCCTCTTTTACTGCTTCTCTTTCTTGTAAAACAAATACTCATACTTTAATATTTGATAACGTAAAACTTCTTCCACTCTTGTTAATATTGCTCTGTCATATCTACTTTCAAATTCCCTGATTTCACTCAGCGCATCCTTGATCGTAAAATCAAATTTCACATGCTGTCCATACAAGTTCTCGGCTGCATCCAACTGAATATCAAAATCTCTGTCAAACGGCTTCGCCTCTATCTTATTTCTGCATTCCTCAATACTTTTATTTACGGGATAATCTGTTGTAATATCAGAAAACAATGACAATCCAAAATCAAAGTATGGACAGTATCTGTAGGCACCTGTCCTGCTATTATGAATGACGGCTATATTATTCGTATGTCTGTCTTCATTCATAAAGAATGCGTCAATGGTTAATAAGACCGATAGATATCTTCCAAAATGTTCGAGTCCGGTAATGCTCTCTATTTCCCCTGTCATGAAACAAATTCGTTCTTCAACTTCTGTGATCTGTGCCAATTCTTTTGCCAGTTCATGGCCTGAATATCGGCGATATAATTTTCCAACCGTAATTAACTCTTCCTCATCAGAAAGGAAATCATCACTACTGCATCCATGATAATTCTGCTCATGATATACGAGGTCAGCAAATGAATACTCTACAAAGTTCTTCACCATCGTTTTCTTCAAAAGCCTTGAGACCAATACCTCAGCGAGGCCCTCATAACCCATGTAATCTGCTTTATACCACTTTTGATCATTTTTCCACTTTAACTGATTTCCTTTTGAAGAATATCCGGCTGTTTCAACCAGCTGAATGTGATCACATACTATGGCTTCACTCATATAAACACACCTCCTTTGGCCTACCGTGAGATGTTTTCTCTTTATATATAAACTCAATCCATTGATGATCCTCAGCCATACGACCCTGTGTCTTTTCTACAATTGCCAAAGGGTCATAAGATTCCAGTCCCAAATCTCTTAAAATCAACTTTACATGTGCTCTGGTTCTTGGAAAACAACGTTCTTCAAGAAAAGACTCAAACTGCTCCCATGTCGGCTCCTCCACAACTCCAAAGGCTCTATGCAAAATATCTTTTGTTCTATTAGAAATATAGACTTTTTCATGAAGAAAGTCTACATCAATTACGGTGCATAATTCATCCTGATTCATAAATTTCATCCGTAAAACCACATCCGGATTCGTTTCAAACTGCAGCTGATT
>JAUNSO010000010.1 GCA_030539165.1 bacterium | reverse complement strand
AAAGGACGTCAACAATGTTGGCGTCCTTTTTACTGCATACAAATATATTCATTTAAAATCCTCTGCACTTACAATCTTTCCGTCTCTCCAGATCCGCTCCAGATCATAAAACAGCCGGTTTTCCTTATCAAACACATGCACGATGATATCAAGATAGTCCATCAGCACCCAGTTAGCCGTTTCATAACCCTCGATCTGCTTTGGACGATATCCTGCTTTGTGCAGCTTCTCCTCAACATTGTCAATCAGCGCCTGCACCTGATTTCGGTTACTTCCCTCTGCAATGATAAAATAATCTGCCATTACACTGACCTGACTGATATCAATGATCTTAATATCAGCACCCTTCTTATCCTCAAGCGCTTCAATGGCAATCCGTGTCATTTTCTTAGCTTCGTTAATATCATTCATGAATTTATTTTCCTTCCTCTTTCATATAGTACAGATAAGTTTCCTCTGTCATGCCGTCGATCTCACCATGGATCGAATTCAGATAATCCAATGTATCCTTTAAAATCACTCTTAACGCCTCATCCAGATCTATAAATGCAAGATGTCTGATTGCTTTCAGATGCGGTGCCTGTTGCCTGTTTGGTTCAATATAATCTGCCACAAATATGATCTTCTCTAAAGGTGTCATGTCCGGATGCCCCGTAGTATGCCACCGGATCGCACTCAAAATATCCGGATCCTCAACTCCATACTCATGCTCAGCCATATAGGCTCCCAGCTTCGCGTGCAGTAAAAAAGCATTTTTTTGTTCTGTTTCATTGATCTCAATATGATGTTCCACACACACTTCTTTGATCTTAGCATCCGTCATATACTTTGCACAATCATGCAGCAGTCCGGCAAGTCTTGCCTGTTCTACATTCAGATCATAACGCATAGCCATGGCAGCTGCCGTATAGGAAACACCAATTGTATGCTCATATCTGCGTTTTTCAAGTGTATGCTTTATCTTTTTTCTGATCTGATCCATATCCTCAGAAATCTCGATTTTTCCCATCGTTCTAACCTCTGAATAAATGATGCTGTTCAATATAGGCAATGACCTCATCCTGCAGCAGATATCTGACCGACGTTCCATGTGCGATATAGTCCCGTATCATTTCCGAAGACAGATCGATATTCGGAGTTTGCATCAAAGTTATTTTCGCCTGATATTTTTGCCGCAGGTATTCTGCCTGTGCCGTTAATTTGTCAATTTCTATATGATCTCTGCCAGCCGCAAGGATACTACAGTGCATAAAGATACGTTCTGCATCCTTCCATTTTTCTATCCCGTACAGATTGTCCGCACCAAGAATAAAATAAAACTCTGCATCCGGCATATCGTTATGAAGCTGTTCTAATGTATCGCTCGTATAAGTATTTCCTGCACGTGCCGTCTCTATCTCACACAGCTGCAGATGAGGATTTCCCTGAATCGCCAGCCGGATCATTTCAATCCTCTGTATAGCAGGAAGTACCTGATCTGCTTTTTTCTGATAGGATACACCACTCGGCATGATCCATACCTCATCAAGTCCATAGACTGAATATGCATGCTCAGCCAGCATCAGATGTCCGTTATGAATGGGATTAAAGGTTCCGCCCAGTAATCCTATTTTACGAGTTTTCATACATCTTCACCTCAAATGCGATCAACATAGCTGCCATCTAGAGCCTGTCTTTATTCCAAAGGCAGCATAATCTTTTTATGATCCTTTGACTCTTTATACAATACAATCTTTTTCCCGATCACCTGAACAACCATTGATTTTGTTCTCCCGGCGACCATATCAGCGATCTCTCGTGGATCATCCATACAGTTTTTCAGTACACCGATCTTGATCAGTTCACGGGCATCCAGTGCCTCTGCGATGGCCTGCGTCACTTCTGGTGTAATAGAGCTTTTTCCTATATTGAATAATACATTTTCTTTACTTGCAAGACTCTTTAAATACGCTCTCTGTTTACTTGTCATTGCTCTGCTCCTCGTCAGTTACCTCTATTTATAATAATCAAATTCATGACCATACATACATACCGTATCCCCATCCTGGATGCCAAGACCTTCAAGCTCCTCCAGTATTCCTGTATCCTTCAGGAAGTTCTGGAAGAAAGTGAATCCTTTTTCAGAGTCCAGATTCGTATACCCAAGCATCTTTTCGATACGAGGTCCTTCGATCTTATAGACCTTGTTATCCTCATCATAGGAAACAGTATATGGCTCATCCGCAAACCGCTCAAGCTCAGGGAAATACTCCTGTTTAAATATCACAGGTTCATCAGGCTGCTCCTTTAAAAGGTCACTGACATAATACAGCAGCTCCTTGATACCGGCTCCGCTGACTGCTGAAATCGGGAAAACCTTAATCCCTTCCGGCTCGTATGCATCTTTGATTTTCTGTATTGTTTCCTCTGCATTTTCCAAAAAGGCATCTATTTTATTGGCAGCAATCACCTGTGGACGTTTTGCGAGATCCTCACTGTATTTAAACAGCTCCTGATTGATGATACGAATATCCTCGATCGGATCCCTTCCCTCTGTAGAAGCAGCATCTACAAGATGAATATAGACCTTTGTACGTTCTATATGTCGTAAAAACTCATATCCCAGTCCGACTCCTTCAGAGGCACCTTCTATCAGACCCGGAATATCGGCCACCACAAATCCACCTGCCCCATCCAGATCTACAACACCAAGATGAGGACTCAAGGTCGTAAAATGATAGTTTGCGATTTCAGGACGTGCATTTGAAATCCTTGATAACAGCGTAGATTTACCCACGTTCGGAAATCCGACCAGACCAACATCTGCGATTACTTTCAGCTCTAATGACAGATTCAGCTCTCTGGCCTCTTGTCCTGGCTGTGCATATTTAGGAGCCTGCATGGTAGAGGTGGCATAGTGCTGGTTACCATTACCTCCATGTCCGCCGGTCAGTAATACAATGCGTGTATGATCCCCTGACATATCGGTTATTACCTTACCGCTCTCTGCCTCTTTGATAATCGTTCCTTTGGGTACTTTGATGATGATATCTGAGCCATTCTTGCCATGGCAGTTTTTCTTTCCGCCGCATTCACCATCTTGTGCACAGTATTTACGGATATGTCTGAAATCTGTCAGCGTGTTCTTTCCTTCATCCACTTCAAAGATCACATCTCCGCCGTTACCACCGTCTCCGCCATCAGGGCCGCCATTCGGTACATATTTTTCTCTTCTGAAACTAACATGTCCGTCTCCGCCTTTTCCGCTTCGGACATATATTTCTGCACGATCTGCAAATGCCATATCATCACCTCTTACATATATAATATCCAAAAAACGGATTTCAAACATGAAGTTCAAAATCCGTTTCTTGCAACCATTCGTTTAGTTTTCTACCGGATAAACGGAAGCCTGTTTCTTATCTCTTCCTTTTCTTTCGAATCTGACCACACCGTCTACAAGAGCAAATAATGTGTCATCTCCGCCACGTCCTACATTCACACCCGGGTGAATCTTGGTACCGCGCTGTCTGTATAAAATATTGCCGGCTTTAACGAATTGTCCGTCAGCTCTTTTTGCACCTAATCGCTTTGCCTCAGAGTCTCTGCCGTTCTTGGTAGATCCAACTCCCTTTTTATGAGCGAAAAATTGAAGGTTCAAATTTAACATTGCTTTACACCTCCTCGAATTTGAGTTCTAAGTACTTATTACCATATTGTTGTTCGATCCCCTGAAAGCCCAATACCATGGAATCCATTAACAGTTTTCCCTGATCAGATATCTCACTCATGAATCTGCAGTCTATAAAGCCTGTAACCTCATTTGTCTTAACATCCATCTGCTCCTGTGCCAGCTTCTCCAGTGAATTCACTGTGTTGATCACAAGCATCGAAACTGCAGCACATACGATATCCTTTTGCTTCGGAAACCGTGCGTATCCTGCATGTCCCATACAGGTAAAGCTGTCATAATGATCTGAACTGTTCTTTCTGATGATCATTGTTGTCATAATTTAACCACCGAAACATTCTGTTTCTAATCACGTGCACTAAGCATTGATCTTGTCGATCTTCACTTGAGTGTATGCTTGTCTGTGACCGTTTTTCTTATGATATCCGCTCTTTCTCTTATACTTATAAACGATGACTTTCTTTCCTCTGCCATTGTCCATAACGGTTGCAGATACTGTTGCTTTGGCAACATCCTCTCCAACTGCAAGCTTCTTATCACTTACGGCAAGAACCTGATCAAATGTGACTGTCTCTCCGGCTTCTACACCAAGCTTTTCAACTTTGATGACATCACCTTCAGAAACCTTATACTGTTTTCCACCAGTTGCAATAATTGCGTACATAGGCTACCTCCTATTCACATTACTCGCTGGACTGCGGTGACGCTTCGCGTACTTATAACCTCTCCATGCGGCATACCATAGTATAATAGCACATTCTTTCTATTACGTCAAACAAAAAATTCATAAATAGAACGATCCACTTTCTTTCTTGTCATTTCCACCAGATGCAGTCCGGTCATGTCCAGCACATCGGTTTTCATCCGATCCTTTTTGACAAGATCGGCCAGGTGCGTCATCAAAGCTTTTTGATATTCCTTGCTTTCCATATTGATAAAATCTACTATGATGATTCCTGAAATATTTCTCAGACGCAGCTGATGCGCTATTTCTTCCGCTGCTTCTGTATTGATTTTCATGAATGTTTCCTGTGAGTTCTTTTTCCCTGCATATTTGCCCGTATTCACGTCAATCACGGTCAAGGCTTCTGTAGGTTCAATGATCAGATAACCGCCCGATTTGAGCCACACACGCTTGCTCATGGCGTTCTCAAGTCTTGTCTCAATGCTGTATAGCTTATAAAGCGGCTGCATGGAATCCTGATAGAGTATCAGCGGCACATCAGAAACAGTTTCTGTATTCGTTGATAAATATTCCTGTATACTGTCAAATATCATTTGATCATCTGTTATGATCTTTTCGATTCTGTCGCTTTTCAAATCTCTCAACAGCTGTATATACTTTTCGGGTGCGTGCTGCATGACACTGAAGCAGGTTCTGTGCTTTGCAGTTTCGATGATTTGATTCTTACGCTCCTCCATAGTATGAAGTTCGTTTAGGATTTCATTTATGGAAGCATCGGCTGCATTGGTTCTGATCACAACTCCCGTATGCTCAGGCACAGCATCCTTCATTGCCTGTTTCAGCTGATGCCGGCGTTCATCCTCCAGCTTCATGGATACACCCAGTCTTTGATTTCCTGTGGTCAACACTACGTATCTTCCTGTAAAAGAAAGATTTGTGGTTACAACAGCATCCTTTGTTTTCATCCTGTTTTTTATGATCTGTACCAGTATCTCGTCGCCCTGAACCAGCTTTCTGTTATTCTTATGGATACAATTGATGTAAACAGGTCGCACGGCATCCTCAAGAGACAGATAGCAGGTTACCCCCGGTGCGATTTCAACAAATGCTGCATTGATATTCTTCACAATATCCTTTACCCTTGCAATGATAATGTCTCCAACCACCGGTTCTCCTGTCGTTTCATACAGGAATTCCAGTTCCCTGTCATCCCCGGTCAGCATTGTCAGAATCCCTTGCTTCCACCTTGTTATAACCAGCTTCAACATATCTCATCACCGGCATTTCCAAGTGGTATCAGCTGATCTTCCTGATTCATATAGAGTTCTTTTCTTGTAATATGAATTGCATATTCAGGAAGTTCTCTTCCTTCGGTACGATACAGTGCCTCCATCACATACTTTGGCTTGATATTGTTTTCACTTCCTGCCGACAGTCTCATAAACAGTCTCATACAGCAGTCCTGATTACCCATGGATAAACACTGCTGCTCTGTGCTTTCTATCTGCACGTCATATAAATATGGCCTGATGTCAAACTCCTGCTCACCTTTTTTCGTCTTTTTCGTGATCATGAGTTCACTGTTCAGCATGCATTTTGTTAAAGCTGCCCGCAGATCAAAATCAGGTTTGTATTCTTGTCTGATATCTACCTCATAGTCAGCAGCAGTGATGCATGACATTGCATTTTTCGCATCATCCGGCAGCTGCTTATATTCCAGTACCCGGATCCCGTCTGCCATCACCTTGTTCAGCTTTGCAACGGATATTTCTGATGAATCTGTATGGTTCACTTCGATATCCAGATATTCTCCGTCACTTTCACTTCCTACGCTGAGCGGCTGTGCAAATGACATGACCTGGTGAGGGCTCATTCCTTCTGTATACTTGATATCAATATCTGCTCTTCTCATAGCCTTTTGAAAGTAGCGCATCACATCAAGATGCCCGATGTACCGTATGGCTCCATGTTTTGAAAATTTAATTCTGATTTTCATAGCAGACACCTCCTCCAAACTGTTTTGCACCACACCCGGAGCATGCTTCCCGGCAGTTTGGTGTTACCTCTGCATTCATCGCATGTTTCCATTCACGCTTCAGGAAATCCTTTGTCACACCGACATCAATAAAATCCCATGGAAATACTTCATCCAGAGTTCTTTCCCTTCTGGTATAGAAATCAACAGAAACTCCTTCTTCAGCAAATGCAGCCAGCCATTGATCATTCTTGAAATAATCAGACCATGAATCAAACAGGCAGCCTCTTTCATAGGCTTTTTTTATGACTTTTCCGACCCTTCTATCGCCTCGTGCCAGTACTCCCTCCAGCACACTCAGATGTGCCTCATGCCAGTTATACTTGATGCTTTTCTGATTCAGCTGTTCGTGCATGGCATGATTTACAAATCTGGCCTTGTCCATATATTCCTCCGCAGTAAACATGGTTGCCCACTGCAGCGGTGTAAATGGTTTCGGAATAAAGAATGAAGTACTGGCCGTAATCTGTATCTTTCCATTTCTCTGTTCCTTCGGAATCAGCTCATAGTAGAGTCTTGCAATCTGATCAGACAGCTCCATGATGCCTCTCATATCCTCTTCTGTTTCGGTTGGCAGACCCAGCATAAAATACAGCTTTACCTTATTCCAGCCACCCTGAAATGCAAGTGAGGCACCATGTAATATGCTTTCCTCAGTCAGTCCCTTGTTGATCACATTTCGAAGTCTTTGTGAACCGGCCTCCGGAGCAAATGTCAATGAACTTTTTCGGATATCCTGCACCTTTTCCATGATATCCAGGAAAAATGCATCTATCCTGAGTGACGGTAATGAAATGTTGATACCATGATCTCCAAATTCATCTATTAAGTAATGTACCAGTTCTCCCAGCTTTGTATAATCACTTGAACTGAGTGAGCTCAAAGATATTTCTTCATGCCCGGTATTTTTCAGCATATCATGTGCATATTTCTTCAGCATTTCTACATCACGCTCACGAACCGGTCTGTAGACCATACCGGCCTGACAGAATCTGCACCCTCTGATGCATCCACGCTGTATCTCCAACACGACTCTGTCCTGTGTGACCTTAATATACGGTACTACAGGCTTTTCAGGATAAAATGTATTGCTCACATCATTGACGATTACTTTTTTGATACACCCCGGGACATCTGCCAGCGTACGCATCTCTGATATCGTTCCGTCCTCATGATAAACAGGCTCATAAAACATAGGCGCATAAATTCCCGGAATGGATGCAGCCTGCAGTAGAAACTCTTCACGGGATACACCATTTTTACGGCATTCCCGATAAGTATCCAACAGAGGGGCATAGGATGTTTCTCCTTCTCCGATGTAAAAAAGATCAAAATACTCTGCCAGAGGTTCCGGATTGTAGGTACAGGGGCCTCCGCCGATGACAATCGGATCCTCCCAGGTTCTGTCCTTTGCATCAAACGGAATCTGGCTCAGATCCAGTATCTGCAGGATATTGGTATAACACATTTCATACTGTATGGTAATGCCAAGGAAATCAAAGCTTCTGACCGGATCCTGACTTTCCAGTGCAAATAAAGGGATATTCTTCTCCTTCATAATCTGATGTAAATCTACCCACGGTGAATAGACGCGTTCACACCATACATCGTTTCTTTTGTTGAACATATCATACAAAATCTGAATTCCCAAATGTGACATGCCGATTTCATATACATCGGGGAAGCACATCGCAAATCGGATGTCCACAGTCTCCGGATCTTTTAGGACTGCATTGACTTCATGGCCTATATATCTGGCCGGTTTATCGATTTTCATCAGTATTTCTTCCGGCAAAGCAAGTTGATTCATTTCATTAATACCCTTCTTCTGTTTTCATCATGCCGATATCCGTATTTTGATCAGCATCAGTTAAAGTATACGGTAAATCCTCAATAAAATCAATTCCATTCAGATCGATTTCCTGCTTCAGTACCGCTTTCAGATCTTCATACCCTATGATCTGATCAGATCCGGTATATTTCACCCAAAAGCAAAAAAGAAACAGCGATACTGCAAGTAAAAATCTCAGTTTCCTGTAATTTGGCAGTTTACCCTCCACCTGTTTTGGCCCAGATGTACTCAGAATGGTTTCACGTCCTGTCATCACAGACTGGTTCTGATTGGACTCCTCTCTGATCCTTCTGACAAGCTCCAGCTTTTTTTCAGGCGATATCGTTTTCATGCAGCTCCCTCCCATCTCAATAGTACAATCTATTTATATGAGCAGACACAGGAGATTCAGAACAAAAAAAGAGCAGTCCATAGACTGCCCTGATTCTCATTCATTACATTTCCGGCAAAACCTCTGTCGTCGGAGTGATTATGGTCGTCGGAGTCACCGTTGTACTCGGATCAGTTTCCGGCGTCGCCGTTACCTCCGGTGCAAAAACCTCCGCAGCCGGTGTTTCTGTTTCCTCTATTTCAGTACCCCATGCCTTAATTGCCCTGTCTTCCGTAATGTTGCTCCAGTTGCCTTCCCAGCCGATAAACTGAATCCCCTTCACTACAGGATCTGCCGGATCCGGCAGTGATGCTCCATACGGAACCACTTCCGTCTTCCATAGCTTTGAGTCCCAGCTGTTGTACCATCTGACGATACACGTCACTCCGGGCACACCCTTATCTGGTGACTCCAGAGACCACTGCGGCAGGAACGGTGCTGATATATTTTCATTGACCTTCTTCACGGAACTGAATGAATTCGTCAATGGTGCATACGGTGTATTGTTTGCATACAGACCCAGTATAATACGATCCTGCGTGACATCTACGGCACTGTTAGACCAGCCAAGAAAAGTAAAGCCGGGGATTGATGTATCTGTCGGTATTTTGGCATAGCCTCCGTCCGACACCTTTTGCTGACTGATTTTATCACCATAAATAAAAGTAACCGTATGCTTTCTTGGTGCGGCTGTTACATCTGTCGGTGCAGACAGCATCATACAGAATGTCATGATCAGCAATGCACCCAATAGACGAATGACTCTGCTTCCCTTTGCCATATACATCCCTCCCTTTAAAATGATTAACGATTTGCCAGTTCTCTCGTAATATCCTGCCATGTGATTCCGTTTTCAACCATTAATACCATGGCATGATACAGGAAATCTGACATCTCATACTTGATTTCTTCTTTATCCGGATTTTTAGCCGCAATCACGATCTCTGTAGCTTCCTCTCCGACTTTCTTTAATATTTTATCGAGTCCCTTGTCAAACAGGTAATTTGTATAAGAGCCTTCCTTTGGATTGACCTTTCTGTCTGCAATCACAGCATAGACATCCTCAAACACCTTCAGCGGATTCTGATCACTGTATTCCTTCCTCAGTATTTCATTGAAAAAGCAGCTGGTACTTCCGGTATGACACGCCGGTCCGACCTGTGATACCTTTGCTAATATTGTATCCATATCACAGTCTGCTGTCAATTCTTTCACATACTGAAAATGACCACTGGTTTCTCCTTTGACCCACAGCTCATTTCTGCTTCTGCTGTAATAAGTCATCCTGCCGGTTTCAATCGTTTTCTGATAAGCTTCTTCATTCATATAAGCAACCATCAGCACCTGCGCTGTCTTGTAATCCTGTACAACGACGGTTACATGTCCATCGGTATTCAGCTTGAAGTCTGACCACTGGAAGGCACATTCGTATGTATTCATCTCTATGCCTTGATCGGCACACATTCTCTTGATTGGCATGATCTGTTCTACATTGAAATTGATGACGTCTCCTGAGATACCGGCAATTCCTGAGTTTTGCAGTATTTCAGGTATTTTTTCCATTGCAAGGTCATTCAATACCGGAATCACAGATAAGGATTTATATCCCTTGCACGGAGCACTGTTCAGTAAAATTGCGCCACAGCAATACTGATCCAACAGTTCAAAATGATCGATGATCTGCTCCTCAGCATCGGCACATACGGCGATTTTATCTTTTCCAAAACGTTTGCTGACTTCTTCGATCAGATCTATATTGGCCTGCTTTGCCATATTCATGGCAGCTTTTTGACAGCCGGCATATATCAGTTTTTTTACATCCTCTGTACGTTTGATATTACCTGCGCCGATCACCGGAATATCAATATGTCTTCCGATTTCCTTTATAATGCCAAGTGCTGTTTCATGCTCTTCGTCAGTATCTGACAGATCAAAAACCAGAAGCTCATCTGCGCCCAGATTGCTGTATCTGACAGCCAGTTCAACTGCATCCTCAGCCACGGTCTGATGATCATCAAATCCCTTGATGGCTTTTCCATTCTCTAAATATATGCATGTAACAATCTTCTTATAACTCATCTGCTTCTCCTTATGCAAGTATTCCCTTTGTGGATAATACATCCTTGATTCTGATATCAATCGTAGTAGCTTCATCCAGTGCCTTTGCAAATGCTTTGAACATGGCTTCGATCATATGATGGGCATTGGTTCCTGATAATACTCTGATATGAAGGTTCATGCCAGCCGAATAAGAAATTGCATAAAAGAATTCTCTTACAAGTTCAGTATCCATACACCCTGCTTTTTCAGCTGCAAACTCTCCTTCATAGACCAGATATGGTCTTCCTGACAGATCCAGCGCACACAGAACCAGTGTATCATCCATCGGTAGCAGAAAGCTGCCGTAGCGCTTGATTCCCTTCTTATCTCCGATTGCCTCTTTGATTGCCTGACCAAGCACGATTCCAGTGTCTTCAACGGTATGATGTCCGTCTACAGCCAGATCGCCATTCACGTGAAGCTTCAGATCAAAAAATCCATGTTTTGAAAAGCCCTCCAGCATATGATCAAAAAAGCCGATGCCTGTATTGATCTCGCTTTCTCCGGTACCATCGATATTAAGCTCCATCTTGATTTGGGTTTCTTTTGTATTGCGTTCGATTTCTGCTGTTCTGCTCATGTTCTCACTCTCCCTCAAATCTAACTTTAATTGAATTTGCATGAGCCGTCAAGCCTTCTGATGCAGCAAATTTTTCTATATCTGTATGTGCTTCACGCAATGCATTTCTCGAATAGGAGATAATACTCGATTTCTTGATATATTCATCTACCCCAAGTGGTGAAAAGAATTTTGCCGTTCCATTCGTCGGCAGTACATGGTTCGGGCCTGCATAGTAATCTCCCAGTGGTTCAGAGGAGTTCTCGCCGATAAAGATGGCTCCCGCATTCCGTACTTTTGTCATGACCTCATATGGGGATGCTGTCATGATCTCCAGATGCTCTGATGCAATATCATTTGCAACATCGATTGCTTCTTCCATACTTTTTGCCAACAGGATGTATCCATACTTGTCCAAAGATTTTTGAATGATTTCAGCCCTTGACAGCTGTTTTACAAATACATCGATTTCTTCGGATACCTTCTCTGCCAGTTCGCGAGAGGTCGTGATCAATATGGCTGATGCCAGCTCATCATGCTCTGCCTGTGACAACAAATCAGCCGCCACATATCTGGGATTTGCTGTTTCATCTGCCAGAACCAGTATTTCACTTGGACCTGCAATAGAATCGATACTGACATTCCCATACACAGCTTTTTTAGCAAGTGCCACAAAGATATTTCCCGGTCCTACGATCTTGTCTACCTTTGGAATCGTTTCTGTTCCGTATGCGAGTGCTGCAATTGCCTGTGCTCCGCCTACTTTATAGATTTCTGTAACTCCACAGATTTTTGCTGCTACGAGGATGCCCGGGTTGATAACACCGGTCTTTCCCGGAGGCGTCATCATAACGATTCTGTCTACTCCGGCTACCTTTGCCGGAATGACGCACATCATCGTAGAGGATGGATAGGCTGCCTTTCCGCCAGGCACATAGACACCCACCTTCTCTAATGGTGTGATCTTCTGTCCAAGAATCGTCCCGTCGTCCTTTGTATCGATCCAGCTATAACGAATCTGCTTTTTGTGATATTCTTCAATGTTGTCATGTGCACGTTTCATGACTGCGATCAGTTCCGGATCATACGCAGCATATGCT
Source organism: bacterium (assembly GCA_030539165.1). Taxonomy (GTDB): domain Bacteria; phylum Bacillota; class Clostridia; order Lachnospirales; family Lachnospiraceae; genus JAAYYM01. The sequence goes on along the minus strand of JAUNSO010000010.1, from coordinate 55,901 downwards.
TCTTCTATTTCCTGCTCCGTCACACGCATACTGTCTGCATCCAGTTCACAGCCATCGAACTTCTTACTGTATGTAATGAGTGCCTGATCACCGTCTTTTCTGACTTGACTGATGATCTCCTGTACAGTGGTCTCATACTCAGGATACTGTCCGGGACTCCTTTTTAGTAAATTCTTCAATATATCCTGTTTTGTTTCATTTGTTAATGCTACGATTCTCATAGTTTTTCCCTCAAATCTTTGATTATTTGATTGATTCTCTCAGCTTCCATCTTCATACTGACCTGATTGACGATCATTCTGGCTGACAGCGGACAGATTTCCTCCAGCACCTCCAGACCGTTCTCACGAAGCGTAGAACCTGTTTCTACGATATCAACGATTACCTCAGACAGACCGACGATCGGTGCCAGTTCAATAGAACCATTTAATTTAATGATATCAACCGTCTGATGCTTTTTATTATAAAAATAGTCCTTTGCTATACCGGGATATTTGGTTGCTACACGAATCATCTCATGATGCTGCAGCAATTCTTTCGCTGATGCAGGTCCGCACACACACATTCTGCACTTTCCGAATCCCAGATCAAGCACCTCATAATTCTTGCGATTTTCTTCAAGGATCGTATCCTTTCCTACAATTCCGATATCTGCTGCTCCATACTCTACGTAGGTCGGCACATCCGGAGCTTTGGCAAGAAAGAACTTCAATTTTAGTTCTTCATTGACAAAGATCAGCTTTCTGGAATTTTTATCTTTCATTTCTTCACAGGTGATCCCGATTGATTCCAGCATCTCCAGAGCCTTTTCGGCAAGTCTTCCCTTACCCAATGCAAATGTAATGTATCTCATATGATTATCCTCTTCTTTTCTAAATATTGATCTCTTCCGTCTGTCCATTGCACAAATCATGACAGACAGCATGATGTTCATCCCGGATGACAATTGCGATATGGATATGGTTATTTTTAGCCTGCTCCAGATAGTCTTTAGCAGATAGATCCTCTGTAACCGGCAACAGCTCTATACTGATTCCGGACTTTCGCAGTCCCTCTGCATATCTGATTGCAGTTTTGGAATATGTCTGCGGATAAATCAACAATTCCTGTGGTTTTTGTCTCTCTATCATGATACTCTGTCTGGATAATGCCGACAGCAGCTGGTCTACCGTGACAGCAAATCCGACTGCTGCTGAGTTTCTGCCAAATTCGTTCAGCAGTGCATCATATCGTCCGCCCTTGATCACAGCATCTCCGCTGCCATATGTATAGGCTCTGAAGATCATTCCGGTGTAATAATGATACTTGCTCAGCATTCCCAGATCAAAAGTGACATATTGTTCCGCCTCATATACATGCAGCAGCTCATACAACTGCTCCAGACGCTCAATTGCATGTATGGAACGTTCATTTGATACAAGTTTCTTTGCAAGCCGGATGGTCTCGACGCTGCCAAACAGTTCTGATATTTTCAGTATTGCATCCTTTGCTTCCGCAGGCAAATTCAGAGAATCCAGGATATCCATGGTTCCAAAGTAGTTCTTATTGGATATATAATCCCGGAGCATCATTTCTGCTTCATCATCAATCCCATATTCAGAACACAACCCTTTAAAGAACTCTACATTTCCGATGCTGATCTGAAAGTCCCGCAGTCCTGCCGTTTTCATGGATGCAGCCACCAGAGAGATGATTTCCGCATCCGCCTCTACTGACGCATCACCAATCAATTCTGCACCAATCTGTGTCGTCTCCTTCAGTCTTCCCTGCAGTTCTCCTGCATTGATAAAGGTATTCCCCATATAGCAGAATCTGAGTGGCTTTTTCTCGTCCATAAAATACTTGGCAGTCGCCCTGGCTATCGATGGCGTGATATCAGGTCTCAGAACCAGTGTATTACCTTCTTTATCAAAGAATTTATAAAGCTCCTTTGACGGAATTGTCCCTATTTTATTGGAGAATATCTCAAAATATTCAAAAGTCGGACTCTGAATGTCCTGATAGCCATACAGCTTCAGCTCATGATGCAGTCTGTCCTGTATGCACAGCTTATCTTCATACTCTCTCCCATAAATATCTCTGACACCATCCGGCGTATGCAGTAATTTTTCTTTCATGATTTCCTCTTTCTCAAAGCATTCGCTTTATCGTGCTAACGTGCTACCATGGTAGCATGGCAGATTTTATTATATGTTATGACAACCAAATTGTCAATATCATTCTTCTCTTGAATTCAAATCCAGCTGCAGTGCATCCAGATAAGATACCACAATTCCCTGTTTATGCGTAATCTCAAACTTAGGATCCAGCTCCTCAAACCGAAAGCTCTTTCTCCCGCCATCTGCTGCACGATCCCAAAACCTTTTCAGATCGCAAAACGGCAGGTAATAGAAATAATCCTTTGCTGTATAATGAATCAGGATAAATGCAATACCACCCTGTTTTTCAAATTCATCCATGAAATTGACCTGATGTTCATGGACATTCGCCAATGCAAATGTATCTGTTGCACATTCCTTTGCATCGAAGCAGACCGGGATTCCCTGCACGACTCCGATGTAATCCACTGTACTCTTTTGCTCAAAATATGCCAGTGTGATATGTCGGCTCTCTTTATCCATCTTGATCGGTGTGATCGGTGTAGGGACTTTTTGGATGAGCGCTAGTCCGTTGGCCCTGTATTTTTCATTTGTTCTGTTGATCAGTTCTTCCAGTACAGAGCCTCGAAGTCCTCTGGAATTCCATGTTGCCATGTATGCACTCCCCTTACATGATCTTGATTTCTCCTGTTACACATTGAAACCGTTCCGGCACAGGTGCGAGAAAGGTTCTCTCCGAAACAGCTGCCAGCGGATCCTCCAGCTTTGGCATGACCAGCTTATAGGCATGCAGCAGCTGTGAGGTGATTCCATATTTCTCACGGTATCTATCATTGACCTTTTGATTTCCGTATTTGGCATCTCCTATAATCGGATATCCGATTGATGCCAGATGTGCTCTGATCTGATGCGTTTTTCCTGTGATCAGTTCTACCTCCAGCAATGTACCGTTTTGGATGATCTGAACAGGTCGGTAACGTGTTTCAATATAAGCACTGTCTTCTATCTGACTGTCGTGGATGGTAACACGATTCGTTTTTTCGTCCTTTTTGAGATATCCTTTGATCAGCTGTTCTGATTTTACGGTTCCATAAACCGGGCACAAATAATATTTATGCATCGTCCGATCCTTCAGCAGAGCTGACATCGTTTGCAGTCCTGCCAATGATTTTCCGAAAATCACGATACCGCTTGTGTTTCTATCCAGCCGGTTACAGACAGACGGCTTGAAGGTTTTGAGGATTTCCCGGGTCAGCGAGCCATTTGCCACCACATGGGAAATGCAGTATTCATTCAGGGAAACATCTGTATCAGCTGCCTTTTGTGAAAGCATACCGGCGGGCTTATTCACAAGCAGAATGTTTTCATCCTCATAGAGGATATCCAGAGGGATTTCTTTTACGATCTGTAATTCCTGCTTTGAAGAAAACCGGTTGATCGTCTCATCCGATAGAAACAGCTTTATTTCATCGCCAAAGCATACCTTTTCGCTCCCGTCAGCTTTTTTACCATTCAATGTGATATTTTTCTTGCGCAGCATCTTAAAGAGAAACCCTTTAGATGCTTCACTCATATATTTTAATAAAAGCTTGTCCAGCCGTTGTCCTGCTTCCTGCTCCGATACCTTAACCACTCTCATAGTCTGTCCCTTGCCAAATTATAATGAAATAGCCTGCAGCAATGATAATATCTGACTGCTTGTTGTATCCTCTGACGGATTGTATTTCTCCTGCATCTGCATCAGTCTTTTCAAGAACGATTCATAGTCATTCCAGATTTTGATCTCCACATTGGAAAGATGATTGCTCTGCAGCACAGAACTGATATGCTGCTGCAGCTTTTTTAGAGACTGCTCATCACCGTCACGGTATCCGCAAACCGTATTCTGATTGCAGGCGATCTGCTGCACCTGAAAGGACTTATCCGGCATTGTAAAGACAAGATCATAATTCATCGGAAGCTGCTTCGCAAGCTCCTGCGTATTATGATACAGCTCCTGACTGCTATCGCGATAGCGCAGGAACATGATCATATTGACTGCACTTTTGCTGGCCGGCAGCATTCCAAGTATGGCTATGATTGTCAATGCATTTGATTTTGTGCCTGTCGTATAAAGACCTATGATCAGTATCATAAATGCTATTGCAAATAAGGTAAGCGTTCTGATGATCGCGACCTTCTTTTGATATCCGATATACCCATACTGCCCCTTTTGTATTTTTTTCATTTGGATCCTTTCTTTGCCTTTTGTTTCTTTTTATGATTCTTTTCCTCTGCCTTCTTTTGTTTCAGCAATTCCTTTGCAGCATTTTTTTCATTTGTCCGCTGTGCGATTGACATCAACCATTTTTGAGAACAGATTCTTGTGATAAAGTGAAAGGCTCTCATTTTGGTTCCATATATGGAAACCTCCTTTTTGTCGGAGGAATCTTTCATTGCTGCCCTTACGACCTCCACTGCATCTACCATCGCCATCTTTTTATAAGAGGGCATCGCCTGCAGCTTTTCAGCTCTCGTAAAAAATTCTGTTTTGACCGGTCCGGGGCAGACTGCTGTTACATGGATGCCTCTTTCTGCAAGTTCATAATTCAAAGCCTTTGAATAGCTCAGTACATAAGATTTTGTTGCTGCATATACGGCAAATCCCGGTTGTGGCATAAATGCCGCCGATGAAGCCATCTGTATGATCCGGCTTCCATTGCTCATATAGGGAAGGCAGATATGTGTGATCATGGTCAGTGCTGTACAGTTCAGTTCGATCATCCCTACGGCATCGTCTATTTCAGCCTTTTCAAAGTTGCCTATAATACCATATCCGGCGGAATTGACCAGCATTTTTATAGTCGGCTGGTTCTCTGCCAGCAGGATTTCCAGCACCTTCAGCTGCTTCTTGTTGGACAGATCAAATGGTATGATTTTCAAAGGAGTTCCGACACTGCGCTGCAGCTCTACCAGCTTGTCCTGCCTTCTGGCAATGACCCAGATTTCATTCAGCTTCGTATAGGCTCTGTCAATCTGTCTGACAAATTCTCTGCCCATTCCCGAAGAAGCACCTGTCACAATCGCTATATTCATGCATATCCCTCCTATGATTCTCTTCCGGTTTTCACTCCTGTTTTTTGTTTTCCTTTTCTTTTCAGCTGACTTGATGGAATTCCCGGCATAATCAGACAATGCTGATCATATCCGATCAAATCTTCTCTGTGTTCCTTATGCAATGCTTCCAGTACAGCCGCATGATTTTTGGGATCTCTGTATTGAATCAAAGCCCTCTGCAACGCCTTTTCATGTGGATTTTTCGGTACATACACAGATTTTCCTGTTCTCGGATCCAGCTCCGTATAATACATCACAGTGGATATGGTCGATGGAGTCGGATAAAAATCCTGCACCTGTTCAGGCATATACCCCAGATCTCTTAAATACTCAGCCAGTTCTATTGCATCCTTCAAAGAAGACCCCGGGTGTGATGACATCAGATATGGCACCAGAAACTGGTTTTTGCCCATTTCCTGATTCAGCTGTTCATACTTCCTGCAAAAACGATCATAGACATCCTTGCCCGGTTTTCCCATGTAATGAAGCACACGATCTGAAATATGCTCCGGAGCGACCTTGAGCTGACCACTGATATGATGCTCCACGAGTTCCCTGAAAAACGTTTGATTCTGATCATAAATCAGATAATCATATCGTATTCCGGATCTGATGAATACTTTTTTTACTTTAGGCAGCTTTCGAAGCTTTCGAAGAAGCGCCAGATAATCCTGATGATCTACTCTTAGATTTCGGCATGCCTTTGGAAACAGACACTGTTGACTGCGGCATACGCCGGATTTCATCTGCTTCTCACAGGATGGCTTTCTAAAATTGGCAGTAGGGCCTCCCACATCATGGATATATCCCTTAAACTCCGGATCATCCTGAAATGCTGCTGCTTCCTCCAGGATAGATTCATGGCTTCTCTGTTGTATCGTCCTGCCCTGATGAAAAGTAAGGGCACAGAAGTTGCACCCTCCAAAGCATCCACGGCTGCTGATCAAGGAAAACTTCACTTCTGCAATTGCTGGGATGCCGCCCATTTTCTCATATGACGGATGATAGGTTCTCATATAGGGCAGACTGTAGATATCGTCCATTTCTTCTGTTGTCAGCGGCAATGCCGGTGGATTTTGTATGATAAACTGTTTCTTTCCGTATTGTTCGACCAGTATTTTCCCTGAGATGGCATCTGTATTCTCATACTGAATCATAAAGCTCTGGGCATATGTTTTTTGATCCTGGCTGACCTGTTCATAATCAGGTAACGTCACTGCATCATACAGATTTTCTGTCGTTGTGCTCTTATATACTGTTCCCTTTATGAATGTGATATCCCTGATATCAATCCCTGCATTTAATGCATCTGCAATCTCAACGATGGAATGTTCGCCCATTCCATAAGAAATCAGATCGGCTCCTGAATCCATTAAAATCGAACGTTTCATTTTATTTGACCAGTAGTCGTAGTGCGCCAGTCTCCTCAGACTTGCTTCGATTCCACCCAGAATCATCGGCGTATGTTTATAGGTACGTCGTATCAGATTCCCATATACAACTGCTGCATAATCCGGACGTTTTCCTGTTTCACCCCCGGGTGTATAGGCATCTGTCTTTCTGGGCTTCTTTGATACATAATAATGATTGACCATGGAATCCATATTGCCGCTGCTGACTAAAAATGCCAGTCTTGGCTCCCCATAAATGCTGATGCTGCTGTCATCCTTCCAATCCGGCTGTGATATGAGTCCCACAGAATAGCCATGTGCCTCTAACAGTCTCCCGATAATCGCCGGTCCAAAGGATGGATGATCCACATAAGCATCACCGATGACATAGACAAAATCGAACTGACTGATTCCTCTGTCCACCATATCCTGCCTGCAGATTGGCATATAATCATCATTCATGCCAGTACCTCATAAGATTTCATGAAAAAGTCCTGATAATCTTTAATATAGTAATCAGCCAGCTTTCTCTTTTCTTCCCGCTGGTACTTCGAATAATCATCCTCAACCGCGCATACCTTCATACCCGCATTTTTTCCGGCCATAATACCTGCTGTAATATCCTCAAACACCAGACACTCCTCCGGCTTTACATTCAAGTCCCTTGCCGCCTTCAGATAGACATCCGGTGCCGGTTTACCGGCACATACATCACAGCCTGTGATGACAGACTCAAAATTAGATAAGATCTGGTGTCTTTTCAGAACTGTCCTGACCAATTGTGAAGAATTACTGGAGGCAATTCCGAGTTTTATCTTTCTCTTCACACATTCCTCCAAAAACTCTTTGACACCGGCCTTCAGCGGTACATGATTGCTGTATTTATCAAAAGCCATTTCGTTCCAGGTCTCTTTAATGGAGTCGATGGAATCCTGAATGAAAAAACGCTTTTTAAAATACTCCGCCGTTTCCGTAAAGCTTTTGCCTTCTATTGCATTGGACAGGTCTTTTGGCGGTACAATATGAAATTTACCCAGATACTCCTCGTCTATTTTCGTCCAGATCCACATACTGTCTACCAGTGTTCCGTCCAAATCAAATATAACTGCTTTCATATGATCCAGCATTTTCTTCCCCTTATGTTCTTTATTTTATGACTGCATGCGCCATCCGGCTGCATATTTGTTTTTGAGCATATGTTGATTCAGTCTGCCCCAGCCCAGCGGATAATCCTCCACACAAACCAGTACAGGTGCTTTTTGATCGTGTATCTGAAATGCATCCTGCAGCAGAATGGTCTCTCCCTTTAAATATTTAATGACATTTATATCATCAGCTTTGAGTGAAAGACAGTTTTCATATTCATGACCATTCAAATACATCGCCAGTGCCTGACTCGGTTCCCATCTGCCGTTTCGATCCATACTGCCTAGTAACAGTCCTGTACGAAGATACCTGAGATTGCTTTTGTATTTCAGACCTGCCGGTAACAAATACACATTCTCATCTTTGAAAAGCAGTTCTTGCTCCGACAGCATTTTATGCAGTACAGGCGAATGAATGGTCTGCATAAATGCATCCAGAGCCTTCATAATATCCTTGGATATCATACTATGATTTCTCTTTTCGGAACGCTTCTCTTTTCTGCTGTCTGATCCGTTCAACGATTCCTGCGCCGCCGGTTCCTTTTGCAGAAGTGCCAGAAAATGACCTTCTCCCTCTACACGATGAGGGTAGATCCTGATACACTGTCCATATGGCGGCAGACCATTTTGAAAGCCTGCCGGATGAGGCAGCTCCTTCAGTATGAGCTCCGGATACCTTTGCAGCAAATATGCAACCGTTTCTTCATCCTCTGTCTTTGAAAACGTACAGGTCGAATATAGCAGCAGACCTCCCGGACGCAGCATTTTCACTGCAGCATCCAGAATTTCTGTTTGCATTTCATGATAGACTGCAGGGCCTCTTTCTATCCAGCTCCTAATCAGTGACGGTTCCTTGCGAAACATTCCTTCGCCGGAGCACGGTGCATCCACCAGTATCTTATCAAAGCATTCCGGATATTGTCTGGCCAGCTTTTCAGGCGCTTCTGCAGTCACGTAACAGTTTGGAACTCCGTTTAACTCTATATTCTTTAACAAACCTCTTGCTCTGGATACACTGATATCATTTGCCAGAAGCACACCTGTGCCATTTAACTTTGCAGCAAGCTGGGTTGCCTTTCCGCCCGGTGCTGCACACAGATCCAGTACACAGTCTCCTTGCTCTACCGGCAATAACTCTGCCGGTGTCATGGCACTTGGTTCCTGTAAATAATAAAGCCCTGCATAATAAAACGGATGCTTTGCGGGCTCATCATTTTCCTGATAATAAAAACCGTTTGAAATGAAAGGGATCTCCTTCACCTGAAATGGTACGATTTGTTCAAACTGTTCCTTTGACAGCTTTGTGGTATTGATACGCAGTCCGTAATGACGCGGCTTTTCAAAGGACAGGATGTAATCTTCGTATTCTGTATCCAGCAGTTCCTTCATTTCCTTGCAAAATGTATCGGGTAATCTGATCATATCCATCCCCTTGATTGCTGATCTATGATTTAGTATATCACACTCAGAGATGCATTAGTAGACATACTTCAGCTTATGGTTCTCCAGTTTTTTTAATAATGGATACGGATTCAGACTCATCTCCTCTCCGTTCTCATCATCTATATAAATTCCAAGATGTAAATGTACAGAAAAGTGGCCGACAGTTCCTACGGTATCGCTGTAACCGCTGTCTCCCATGTAACCGATCAGTTCTCCGGCGCTGACACTGCTTCCTTCCTCCAGTCCGTCTGCATAGGAATACAAGTGTGCGTAGTAAAAATAACAGCCTCCGGGGCTTCTGATTCCGATCCTGTTTCCGCCCTGTCTCAGCCATCCTATTTTCTCAACGACACCGGAGCTGATGCTGACGACAGGATAATAGCCTCTCTGATCCAGATCTCCCATCAGATCACAGCCTTCATGTCCCCTTTTCCCACCAAATGTTCTCTCGAACATCCATGAGTTTTCATAGGAAACTGTCGCCTCCGGGCTGATGCGTGACTCCGGGACCGGAAAATAAACTGCATCTGTCAGCAGATATTCCATTCTGTCATCGGTCAGATAAGCTCCCTCCCTGAAAGAATCCAGTTCTTCCGGATCCGGGAGCATTTCTGAATGATCTGCCGCATAGTGCAGAATGGCATTTCTTAATAAAACAATCATAGAACATAGCATGAGTAAAATCAGTAATCCTACAAGCGTTTCCCTGACAGCAGTCATATGCATCCTCAAAAAACATATCTGTAAATCATATGCCGGATGCGTCCTGACTATTTACAGTTTTTTAAGACCGTCAGCAGATATTCCCAGGATTTCTGGGTTGATACAATACTGAGTTTCTCCTTCGGTGTATGGATATTCTGGATCTCAGGACCAAAGGATACGATATCAATTCCTTCTATCTTACTGTAAGCGGATCCGCATTCCAGACCTGCATGAATACCGGACAGTCTAGGATTACATCCAAAACACTTCTGATAAGTTTTAAACATAATATCCCGCAGTTCTGACTTCGGTGAATACTCCCATGCCGGAAAGTCACCATCCGTCGTATACGTGCCGCCTATTGTCTCCGTCAGATACTTTAATTTGTCACTTAATGCATATTTTTCCGAAGAAACAGAGCTTCTGATATGGATCTGCAGCACGAAACAGTTTTCCTTCAGTCTCATAATACCTGCATTGGAAGAGGTCTGCACCAGATTGTCCGTTTCCGGACTCATCTTCTGTACTCCATCCGGTATCGTCATCAGCAGAAATATGACTCTTTCCTTTGTTTTGGGTGTCAGCACCTGTTCCTCAGAGGTTCCCTTATCCTCGCAGTAAATATTGATATTTTTCTCAATGATACGGTATTCTTTCTGAATGGTCTGTTCAAACTGCGCAATCAGTTCCTCAAACTGATAAGCATCCTTTTCATGCACCAGTATTTCTGCTTTTGCCTCACGGGGTATGGCATTATCCTGCAGACCGCCTTTCAGGTAACAAAGATCAAACCTGATATTCTTCCCGATAAAATGAAGCAGTCTTCCCATCAGCAGATTTGCATTGCCTCTGTATTTGTCGATCTCAGTACCTGAGTGACCTCCTGCCAGTCCACATAGGACGATCGTATATTTACTTCCTTTTTTCGTCACATATCTGACAGGAATAGAACACTTGACTGCCATACCACCCGCAGAACTGATCAGCAGTTCTCCATCATTTTCATTGTCAATATTGATCATTCTCTTTGCTTTTAAAGGGGATACATCCAGTGCTTCGATTCCCAGCATCCCTATCTCTTCATCCACAGTCAGGACAACCTCAAGTGGCGGATGCTCCAGTGATTCGTCTGCTAAAATCGCAAGACAGTAGGCAACCGCGATTCCGTCATCTGCGCCAAGTGTTGTTCCCTTCGCATAGATGTAATCATCCATAATGGCCAGCTTTAACCCGTCCTTACTAAAATCAAACCTGCCGTCATAGTCAAAGTTCTTTTCACAGACCATATCCATATGACCCTGCAGTATGATCGGTGCCGAGTCCTCATAACCCTTGCTCGCCTGCTTTTTAATAATCACATTTCCTTTTCCGTCCTGTATATACTCCAGCTGATGCCTGATTGCAAAATCCACACAATACTGGCTGATTGCTGCTGTATTGCCCGATCCATGAGGTATCCCGCATATTTCTTCAAAGTAATGAAACACTTCTCTGGGTTGTAAATCATCTAATACTGCCATTTTCATCTCTCCCATCCTGCCTGATATCATATTCATTCTGATATAAGTATTTTCCCATAGTTATATACAAAAATCAAGTTATGATTGGCTCATTCTGCCATAGAATATAATATGAAAAATATCATAGCTTCTATTCTTCTGATCGTTCTACTTAGTATACTGGCTATATTCCCAAAGACCGCCCTGCATGGTGCTCTGAATGGTCTTTTATTGTGGTTTCATACCGTTCTTCCGACCTTACTGCCTTACATGATATTGACCAGTCTGCTCATGTCTTATCATAACGCTCATACCGCTCACGGCATACCTGCGGAGCTGTTTGCCCTGCTCGGTCTGATTTGCGGATATCCCATGGGTGCAAAGCTTTGTGCAGATCTGGTAAAAAGGCATCAGATTACGCTGTCTATGGGCACTTACTTGCTGCCGCTATGTAATCTGGCCGGTCCTGCCTTTATCAGTGGTTATGTGATTTACTCTTCACTGAAGGCATATGATTCAAAGGTACTTTGTCTTCTTTGTATCTACGTGCCGCTTTTGGTCTATGCACTCCTTAGTATTCTATATATCAGGCCTGTTTTATCCTCTGATTGTCATGCTTTACGATCAGAAGCCGTTTCCCGCCCTTCTCTGGATCAGAGTATTATGGATTCGTTTCTGGCAATCACAAAGCTTGGCGGATATATCATATTATTTTCCATACTGTCGGAATTTATGATCCTTTTCCTTCCTCAAGGGTGTAATCTACTTTGTCTTTGCTTATCCGGAGCCTTGGAAATCACAAATGGAATCAGTTTCATCACTGATTCCACCCTTAATCATTCTTATCAGATTGTTCTCTCATTGACCATAGTCAGTTTCGGAGGGATCTCCTGCATCTGTCAGACAAACAGTATGATCAAAGACTCCGGTCTTTCCATACGATATTACTGTCTGTCAAAATGTATCATCGCTCTGTTAACAGGAATCATGGCATATCTGTTATTTTGTCAGCATGTCCAGATTGATTCCGTCTCCTGCAGCACCTGTATTGGCTCTGGCTGAGGTATCAGTGTTTGCTATGATACTCTCAGCAGACGGCATACCGCCTGTTTCTGCAAGATCCTGTTCCAGTCCGACCTGCGGATACAACTCAGAACGGTTTGCAGTGATCACGGATTCACATTCCTTCAGCTGTGTAACCAATCCGCCGTATTTTGCCTCTGCTGTATCTATGGCATGCGTAATGATATTCTGCAGTTCAGCAAGCATATCATCCATATACTTCATGGCGGATGCCTTTACTTCATTTGCTTCAATCGTAGCATTATCAATGATCTGCTGTGCCTGCGAAGCAGCCTGTACCACAACTTCATTTGCCTGCTCATATGCCTGCTGCATGATCTCATGTTCATTGATCATATGATCTGTCTGGATCTGGGCTGTATTAATCAGTGCATCTGCTTTTTCCTTTGCATCCTTTAGAATCGCTTCTTTGTTGCTGATGATCTTCTGGTATCTTTTGATTTCATCAGGCGTCTTCATCCGAAGCTCGCGCAGCAGTTCATCTATCTGCTCCTTCTCCACGACAATCTTTGTATTGGAAAGCGGCTGATACTTACAGCTGTCTATATATTCTTCCATTTCTTCGATGATTTGTTCGATGCGACTGCTCATTCTGTTCTCTCCTTAAGCATTTTATATTTCTCAAAGATCTTTCCTGCCACATAATCCGGTACAAATTGAGATATATCACCGCCAAATGCTGCCACTTCCTTAACTGTATGAGAGCTCAGATAAGCATACTCCAGTCCAGTCGTCAGAAATATGGTGTCCACCGTAGGCGACAGCTTATGATTGGTCTGTGCCAGCTGCAGTTCATATTCAAAGTCAGTAATGGCTCTTAAACCTCTTATGATGACAGAAGCGCCTGACTGCTTTGCATAGTCAACGAGCAGTCCTTCATAGGAGGCAATTTTGACATTTGGTATGTCCTTAGTCACTTCTTTTAATATATTAACACGTTCCTCAACGGAAAACAATGGAGATTTTGTTTTGTTGTTCAGTACACTGACGGTTAATTCATCGAATATTTTAGAGGCTCGCTGAATGACATCCAGATGACCATATGTGACCGGATCAAAACTGCCGGGGTAGATTGCTGTTTTCATAAGGATGCCTCCTTTTCTATCCATACATGTTTATTTGTCTTATATTCCTTTTGCTTGATGATATGATATCCCATATCCTCTAAATAGTCAAAAGACGTTTCCTTAGATGCCTCCACGACAATGACAGAGTCTTCGCTAATCAGAGAGGAGGACGATAAATATTCCAGCACATGCTCCTCGTGCTGTTCATGATATGGCGGATCCATAAAGACAATGTCAAACACGCGTTTTCCTTCCAACTGTCTGAGTGCCATCAGTACATCACATTTCATGACAAGAGCACGATCTGCAAATTTGGTAAACTTCAGATTATCCTCTATACATTTCAGTGCTTCTCTTCCCTTTTCCACAAAACAGGCTGATGCGGCTCCTCTGCTGAGTGCTTCGATTCCGATGCCTCCGCTTCCGGCATATAAATCCAGAAAATCTGCATCTGCTATACATGGCATCAACACATTAAACAGGGTTTCCTTTGTCTTATCTGAAGTTGGTCTTGTATCATTACCTGCCGGTGTCTTTAAAGGCAGACTTCTGGCTGTTCCTGCAATCACTCTCATATGCGGACTTTAACTCCCTTGCTGTCTCTCTTGCCGAGTTTTAATTTGTTCAGTTCTATTTTTTTGCTTCTGTATTCCGCAAGCTGTTCCACACCATTCTGCAGCAGATAGATATCCGTAACATGATCCTGTTCTGCTAACTTCATTCCGCGAACGCCTACAGCACCCTTCTTCTTTTCAGGTATTTCTTCGATGGTAAACTTCAAAAACAGACCATCCGCCGTCTGCAGAACAATATTCTTTTGATCGTTCACAGCCTCTACGAGCAGCAGCTTATCGTTCTCCATCAGATTTGTGGCTGCCACTGTTCTTTTGGCCACATCGAATTCACTTCCTGAAACCTGTTTCAGCATAGATTTCGCTGTGGCAAATATCATCGTTTTGCCGGTCAGTGCCTGCATATCATCAATATACAGCATCTGTTCTGTTTTACTGTCATAATTGCTGATATTATCAACAGGTGTTCCTTTATCCCTCAGTTTACCGGCAGGCAGATCCAGAACCTTGATTGAGTGCATCTGGCCTTTGTCGGTAAAGATACATACCTTTCCGGTATTCATACATTTGAATCTGTATTTATACTCTGCGTCCGCTGCTTCTTTATTGCGTTCGTAGGTCTGCAGATCAATTGTTTTTGCATATCCAAACCGGTCCATGAGGAACATGACTTCCATTTCTTCCTGCTTCTTTTCCTCAAATACCACCTCTTCAGAATTTTCAATCAAAGTCCTGCGAGGGCGTCCAAACTCCTTTTTAAAGCCCTCCAGCTCATTGATAATGCTCTTGTCCATTGCTTTTTCATCTGTCAGCAGCTTCTTGTAGGTCTCTATGTTTTTCAGCGTATGATCATGATCCTTCATCAGAGCTTCCAGCTCCAGTCCGATCAGCTTATACAATCTCATTTCCAAAATTGCATTGGCCTGTCTCTCTGTAAAGCGGAACTTTTCTGCCATGCCCTTATGCAGTCTTGTTTTAAATGTTATATTATCTGTTTTTCCTGTCGTCAGACATGTTCTGGCATCATTGATGTTCTTCGATCCACGCAGCACCTCAATAATGACATCTATTACATCACAGGCTCTGATCAGCCCTTCCTGTATTTCCTTTTTATCCAGTTCCTTTGCGAGTAACGTTCTGTATTTTCTCGTAGCAATTTCATGCTGGAAGTTCACATGATGTCTGATAATCTCTTTGATTCCCATGATCTCCGGACGCTGTTCGGCAACCGCGAGCATATTGACACCAAACGTATCCTCAAGACGGGTTTTTTTATAGAGCATATTCTTGATATTCTCTACGTCTGCATCCTTGCGCAGCTCTATGACGATCCTGATTCCATCCTTGGAGGACTGGTTTGAGATATCGACGATATCATTTGTCTTTTTTGTTTCTACCAGACTATAGATGTCCATCAGAAATTTGCCGATATTGGCACCAATCATCGGGTACGGAATCTCTGTTATGACCAGCTTGACTTTGCCGCCTTTGCTGTTTTCCACCTCGACCTTACCGCGCACCTTGATCTTTCCGACTCCTGTCTCATAGATCTGCAGCAGCTCGTCCTTGTTCGTCACGATGCCACCGGTCGGAAAGTCCGGTCCCGGAACATACTGCATCAGTTCCTCGGTCGTGATCTTTGGATTCTTCATGTAGGCTTCTACCGCATCGATGACCTCTGATACATTATGAGGCGGTATGCTCGTAGCCATTCCGACTGCAATTCCCTCTGCTCCGTTGATCAGCAGGTTGGGAATTCTGACAGGCAGCACCTCAGGCTCTTTCTCTGTCTCGTCAAAATTAGGGATAAAATCTACTACATCCTTATCCAGATCAGCAAGATAAGCCAACTGAGTGACCTTTTCCAGTCTTGCCTCGGTATAACGCATGGCGGCGGCACCGTCTCCCTCGATGGAGCCAAAATTTCCATGTCCGTCGACAAGCGGCAGTCCCTTCTTAAAATCCTGTGACATCACTACCAGTGAATCATAGATAGAACTGTCACCATGCGGATGGTACTTACCCATTGTATCACCGACAATACGTGCACTTTTTCTGTATGGCTTATCATATTTAATCCCAAGCTCATGCATATCATATAGCGTTCTTCTCTGAACCGGCTTCAGACCGTCTCTGACATCCGGCAGGGCACGGGCTATAATGACACTCATTGCATAATCTATATAGGACTTTTCCATGACCTCCGAAAACTCGGTTCTGATAATCTGTTCTTCCTTTGCTGCCGTTGCCTTAGCCATAATGACTAATTCCTCCCCTTATACATCCAGCTCCGCATCCTGTGCGTGTCTGTAGATAAATTCTTTTCTTGGCGGTACTTCTGTTCCCATGAGCATCTCTGTGGTATTAGATGCCAGTCTGGCATCCTCTATCTCTACCTTTTTCAGAATTCTGGTTTCCGGATTCAATGTTGTCTCCCACAGCTGATTCGCATCCATCTCTCCCAGACCCTTGTATCTTTGCAGAGAAAAGTCTTTATGGGTCTTGCGGTATTTGAGCAATGCCTTGTCATCGTAGAGATATTCCTCTGCCCCTCTTTGTGGCATAGCCTTGTATAATGGAGGCATTGCAATATATACATGTCCTTCATAGATCAGCTCCGGCATAAAGCGATAAAACAATGTCAGCAGCAGCGTGGAAATATGTGCACCATCCACATCCGCATCAGCCATAATGATGATTTTGTCATAACGCAGCTTTGTGATATCAAAATCGTTTCCGTAGCCTTCAGAGAAGCCGCACCCAAAAGCATTGATCATTGTTTTGATCTCTGCATTTGCCAGTACCTTATCAATGCTTGCCTTTTCTACATTTAATATTTTGCCTCTGATCGGCAGGATTGCCTGATAATTACGGTCACGTGCTGTTTTCGCTGAGCCGCCGGCTGAATCTCCCTCTACTATGAAGATTTCACATTTATCAGCATCCCTGCTTTCGCAGTTTGCCAGTTTCCCGTTGGAATCAAAAGAAAACTTTTGTTTTGTAAGAAGATTGGTTTTAGCCTTTTCCTCTGTCTTTCTGATCTTGGCCGCTTTTTCGGCACATCCGAGCACTGCCTTCAGTGACTCCAGATTTCTGTCAAAATAAAGAACGATCTCATCACCGGTTACTTTGCTGACTGCTCGGGCTGCATCCTGATTGTCCAGCTTGGTCTTTGTCTGTCCTTCAAATCTCGGCGTCGGATGTTTGATGGATACAACTGCTGTCATACCGTTTCGGATATCCGCGCCGGTAAAGTTTGCATCCTTATCCTTCAGGATATTCAGTTCTCTTGCATATGCATTCATAACGTTCGTAAACATCGCCTTAAAGCCGGTCAGATGTGTACCACCCTCAGCATTATAGATATTATTGCAGAAACCAAGCACATTTTCATGAAATTCATTTACATATTGAAATGCCGCTTCTACATGGATTCCGTCACATTCCCCGCTGAAATAGACCACATCATGAACTGTCTCTTTGTTCTTGTTCATCTCTGTGACAAAGCCTATGATACCCTCCGGTTCATGAAATTCCTCATACTCAGGAACCTCCGGGCGATTATCCTGAAACACAATCGTAAGCTTAGGATTTAAATAGGCTGTTTCATGCAGTCTGCTTTTGATATCCTCTTCTTTGAACCGTGTCTTTTCAAATATTGTATCATCCGGCAGGAAATTAATCAGCGTACCGGTATCCTTGCTCTTTCCGATCACCGGAAGCAGACCGTTTTCCAGCTCTATCACCGGTATTCCTTTATTATAACGGTCATGGTAGATCAGGCCATCTCTTTTTACCTGGATATCAAGATAATTGGATAATGCATTGACAACCGAGGAACCTACACCATGCAGTCCTCCGCTTGTCTTATAGACTGATTCATCAAATTTGCCGCCTGCATGTAATGTCGTAAATACCAGACGTTCTGCACTCATGCCCTTCTCGTGCATTCCTACAGGAATCCCGCGGCCATTGTCCTCTACTGTCGCTGAGCCGTCTTTTTCAAGTGTCACCCAGATCTTATCGCAATACCCCGCCAGATGCTCGTCCACAGAATTATCTACGATTTCATATACAAGGTGGTTTAATCCCTTTGTCGTAACACTTCCTATGTACATACCCGGACGCATTCTGACTGCTTCCAGACCTTCCAGTACTGTGATACTGTCAGCATCATAGGTGCCCATAGATGATTTTTTCGTCATACTCTCCCTACCCCTTATACATTCTTAATCAATTGAAAACATACCTCATATAGTATAACATAAAAAGAATAATTTTCAAACATAAAACACAATTAGTTGCGCATAAAAAAAGCTCACATACAATATCGTGTAAGCTTTAGTAGTTATATCTTTGACTCTATGGAAAAACCGGCAGCTTTACAGAGCACGCTACAGCCAGTGAACCCGGGCCGATGTGACATGCAATGCTGAGTGGCAGATGATCAACATAGATATCAAATCCCGGAAGCTCTGCCTCCAGTTCCTTTTTTAATACGTGGGCTGCCTCTTCATTTTCTGTATGCGCTATGTGCAGCCATACATTTTTCTTTCCATCTGAACCACCGAATCTTTTATGAATATCATTTTTGATGGCAGCGATCATAATGCTCTTTGCCTGATTGATGGTTCTTGCCTTTGCAAACTCATCCAGCTTCTCGCCTTGTATCTGTAAAACAGGCTTCAATCGAAGGACTGTTCCGAGTGCTGCGGCCGCAGGGGTGATCCGTCCCCCTTTTTTCAGATAATATAATGTATCCAGCATAATATAAATGCTGGCATCCAGCTTTGTCTGCATCAGCGTATCAACGATCTCTTCTGCACTCTTTCCTGCCTTACGAAGCTGTATTGCATCCAGTACGGATTGTCTCTGCGTCACTGAAATTCTTTGATTATCAACGACCAGAACCTTTCCGTTATAATCCTCAGCCAGCATCTTTGCTGTTTGGCAGGAGCCACTCAGCCCGCTTGACATCGGTATGTATATGATCGAATCATTTGTCTGCAGCAGTTCCTCCCACAGACACAGAACATCATGAGGTGACGGCTGTGAAGTGGATATATCAGCATCCTCAGCCAGTCTGGCGTAAAACTCCTCCTTTGAGAGGTCTACACCTTCATGAAATGTTTCATTCTGTATGGTAAACGGCATTGCGACTACACTGATTCCGAGTTCTTCAGCCTGATCTGCAGTAATGCCGCTGTTTGTATCCGTAACAATAGCAATATTGTTCAATTTGTAATCCTCCGTAATTCAGACTGTTAACATTCTACCATTTAATTGATTGAGTGTAAACAAATTTAATTGTTTTTTCAAATTCGCATATTCCTCCTGCTGCAGCTTTGGATCCTCTGTTAATATTCTCTCCGCTGCTTCACTTGCCTTTTGCAGGGTTGCAGCGTCTGTATAGATATCTGCAATTGAAAATGCGATCGCTCCGCTCTGTCTGATTCCAAAAAAATCGCCCGGTCCCCTGGATTTTAAATCCTCTGATGCAATGTAAAAGCCATCGTTGGAGCGATTCAGTACCTCCAGCCTGTCCATAGTCTGTTTCGTATGGGAGCCGCTCATAAAAATACAATAGGACTGATCCTTTCCTCTTCCGATTCTGCCTCTCAGCTGATGCAGCTGTGACAGTCCGAACCGGTCTGCATTTTCGATCAGCATGACACTGGCATTCGGTACATTGACCCCTACCTCAACAACCGTTGTCGATACCAGTATATTGATATCATTGCGTGCAAAGGCATCCATGGTTCTGTTCTTCTCCTGAGGCTTCATCTTTCCATGCAGATAGGCGATTTCTACCTTCGGTGGGAAAAACTCTTTCAGCTTCTTCGTGTAAGAAATGACATCCTCAGCATCGATTGCTTCACTTTCTTCTACCATAGGACAGATGATATAGACCTGCCTTCCGGCACTGATCTCACTATACATAAATTCATAGGCTTTTTTCCTGTATGCCGTATTCACAACACAATTCTTTATCGGCAGTCTCTCAGCCGGCAGTTCATCTATCACAGATACATCCAGATCACCATACAGGATGATGCCCAGTGTTCTCGGTATCGGAGTTGCACTCATAACCAGCACATGCGGGATGCTGCCATCTGTCTTCTCTGACAAGATTTCACGCTGTCTGACCCCAAACCGGTGCTGCTCATCTGTAATGGCCAGTGCCAGTTTATGATAATGAACCTTTTCCTGGATTAATGCATGTGTTCCGATGATAATATGTACATCTCCGCTCTCTATTTTTGAATATGCCTCTGTCTTCTTTTTGGCAGACATGGAGCCGGTCAGCAGTACAGCCTTCAACGGCAGCTGATAGGTTTCCAGAAGCTTTGTGATCGTCTCAAAATGCTGAACAGCCAGTACCTCCGTCGGAACCATAAATGCAGTCTGATAATCGTTGATCCCGGCCATCACGGCCGCCAGAACGGCAATAATCGTCTTTCCGCTTCCGACATCGCCCTGAATCAGGCGATTCATGGTGTTCTCACTCTGCAGATCCTCCTTCACCTCATTCCATACCTTGATCTGTGCAGAGGTTAATTGATAAGGAAGTGATTCTGTCAGTCTCTTTGTTTCGGCGACCTCTATCATTTTAAAGTCATTTTTAACCGCATCCGTATGTGATTTCAGCAGTCTCAGCTGCAATATAAATACAAGAAATTCATCAAACACCAGACGGTTGCGGGCGCTCATCAGTCTATCCAGATTCTTTGGAAAATGGATTCCATTCACCGCATCCTGTAAAGAAATCAGCTCATTTTCTTCCAGTAGCTTTGACGGCAGATACTCCTCCACAGTGATTTTCTCATCCAGTACCTGTCTGATGGATTTGGTCATTGCCTGATTGGTCAGTCTGGCAGTTAACGAATAAAGAGGCTGCATCGTATGCAGCAGCTCCTGATATGCTTCTGCCGTATAAAACTTAGGCTGTTCCATCACCCATGTAGCACCGTTTTCCTGTAAAACACCTCTGAAGATATATACCTGTCCTTTTTCCATACTCTTTTTTAAAAAAGGCATATTAAACCAGGTCAGATGCAGTTTTTTGGAATCAGTTAATGCGACGCTTGTAACGATCTGCAGATTTCTGGCCTTTTTCAATACCGGTGTCTGCAGCAGGATGGCTCTGATTGACACAATATGTCCGATATCATCCTTTGAGATCGAGCCTGCTTCCTCAAAGACCTCATAGTTTCTCGGATAATGCCTGATCAGATCCTGTACCGTATAAATGCCAAGCTTATGATACAGCAACGCTGTCTTCTCTCCAATACCCTTTAATTCTTCAATATTATCAGTCAGTTCCATATCTCTTCTCCGGAAATACCATGAAAGAATATGACCTGCATATACTGTACGCAAGTCATTTCTGTGTATCCTCTGTATCAACTGTTTTCTTCTTATTCAACGGAAATAATGTAATAATAAATCGGCTGTCCGCCCGAATGAACTTCGATATCGCAGGATGGATAGAGCTGTTCGATCTCTGATGACAATTCCTCCGCGATGTCTTCCTCAACCTCATCTCCGTAATAGATACTGATCAGCTCCGAATCATCATCCACAAGCTTTGCGATCATTTCCTTAGCCGTATCCTCAACGACAGTGCCCACTGCTAAGATATCATGATCTCCGATTCCCATAATATTGCCTTGTTTGATCTCGATATCGTTGATCACCGTATCTCTGACTGCATAGGTGACCTGACCGGTCTTTACCTTTTGAATCTCTTCCGTCATCAACGCCTCATTTTCCTCAACTGTCTGCTCAGGAATGAAATTGATCAGAGCAGTGATTCCCTGTGGTGCTGTTTTCGTCGGAATCACGATGATATTTTTCCCTTCAACCAGATATTTTGCCTGATTTGCTGCAAGGATGATATTTTTATTATTTGGCAGGATGAAAATGTTCTCCGCATGAACTGCTTCAATTGCGTTTAACATATCCTCTGTACTGGGATTCATCGTCTGTCCGCCCTCGATGACATAGTCCACGCCCAGTCCCCTGAAGATGGCGTTCATTCCTTCCCCTATGGAAACAGCAACAAATCCATATGGCTTCATAGGTTCGTCATTCTTGACAGGAGCGGCAGCCTTTGCCGAAGCTGTCTGCTTCTCTTCCTGAGGCACATCCTGTTTCTTTTCTTTTACTTCTTCTGCTGCTTCTTTTTTTGCTTCTGTCTTTGACTGCTCATCCTTCTCAGCAAGCTTGAACAGCTTTTCCTGATGCTCCTCACGCATGTTATCAATCTTCATATTGGTAAGAGATCCGTATGTCAATGCTTTCTGAATGGCCAGACCGGGATCATTTGTATGAACATGTACCTTTACAATATCGTCATCTGCCACGACCACGATAGAATCACCGATTGATTCCAGATAAGCTTTGAGATCCATCTCATTCTTTGCATTGAAGACATTTTCTACCATCACAATAAACTCAGTGCAGTAACCGTATTTAATATCGATTGCTGCCTGTACCTCTAATGAGCCCGTGCCTGTACCTGCTGCAGCTTCCTTTTTCTTTGCTGCGGCTGCATCAGAATAGGTTGCATCTACATCTTTTCCGAGAAATGCATCATATCCGCCCTTTAAGACCTCCAGGAGTCCCTGCCCGCCGGAATCCACCACGCCTGCCTGTTTCAGTACGGGAAGCATATCCGGTGTTTTGGAAAGAACCAGCTCTGCATGCTCGATGACAGCTCCAATCATTTTTGTCAGATCATCTGTCTCCGCTGCAATCTCAGATGCTTTATCTGCTGCACCCTTTGCCACTGTCAGAATCGTACCTTCCTTGGGCTTCATAACAGCCTTGTATGCCGTTTCTGTTGCTTTCTGCATTGCATTTGCAAGAGTGACAGCATCGATTTCCTGCTGTTCCTTGATCACCTTCGTGAAACCTCGAAACAGCTGTGACAATATAACGCCTGAGTTACCTCTTGCACCTCTCAGTGAGCCTGATGAAATTGCTTTCGACAGATTTTCCATCGTTATTTCATCTAATCCGGCAACCTCTTTGGATGCCGACATGATCGTCAATGTCATATTCGTACCTGTATCTCCGTCAGGTACCGGAAATACATTCAGTTCATTGATCCATTCTTTCTTTGCCTCTAATCGGTTTGCGCCTGCCAGAAACATCTTCGCAAATGTCTTGGCATCGATTGTTTGAATAGCCATCTTGTTCCTCCTAGTTTATCTCTAATCAATCACACGAACGCCCTCAACATAAATATTGATCTTTTCAATACTCAGTCCGGTGAACTCTTCTACCTTATATTTAACATTACTGATCAGATTATCAGATACTGCAAGAATGCTGACACCATAAGATACAATTACATGAAAGTCAAGTATGAGCTTATTATCCTCCAGTGATACGCTGATTCCATGTGTGATACTTTCTTTTTTCAGAAGCTTTACCAACCCGTCCTTTACACTGACGGCAGCCATACCTACTATACCAAAGCACTCTACTGCAACTGTGCCTGCATACTGTGCGATTACTTCTGTATCGATCACGATATTTCCAACCTGTGTATTCATGTGGCCCTTCATATAGTTTACCTCCATTATATATTCTGCTTCATAATCCTATCCTATTATAACCGCTTTATGATAAAAATGAAATACAAAAATGCACATAATTTCATTTCCTGTTATTTTCTTTCATCTTTTGCTTGCATTTATACAAAACTTCTGATAAAATGATTTTTGTTGCGAGACTATATGAAATCAGAGGAGGTGCAATAATGGCTAAATGTGATATTTGTGGTAAAGGTGTTCATTTTGGTAACAACGTCAGCCATTCTCATAGAAGATCAAATAGAATTTTTAATTCAAATGTGAAACGAGTAAAATGCATGGTTAACGGTACACCCAGAAGACTTCATGTTTGTACAGATTGTTTGAAATCAAACAGAGTTGAAAGAGCATAATTCGATCATTAAAAAAACAACCGAAAGGTTGTTTTTTTAATGTCTTATGTCTGATATACATCTCTCAGTGTACAGTATTCTCTGTTAATCAGCTGTACTGTATCATTATCTCCTGCCACATTATCCGGATGAAAGATCTTGATCAGATCTTTATACCGTTTCTTCAATGCCAGTGGATTATTCACGCCCTTAAAAAAGACACCTGCCGCCGTCATATTCTGATACCCTGGATAGCTGTATTCATTTCTGCGGCCGATCAGCTGCTGTTTCTCTATCTCGAACTTCTTCTGCTCTTCATGAAGATCACGATATGCACTCTCAAGGATTTCCCACTTGTGCCGGAACAGTACCTTTTCCCTCTCCAGCTGTTTGCTTTCCAGTTCATTTCGGCTTCCCTGTTCTCTGATGACCCTCATCTGCTGGTTCAGCTGCTCTTTTTCGCTTTCTATCCGAATATTCTCTTTGAACAGCCATGTTTTGATCTGATTTAATTCCTCAGCTGATGCATTTTCTATATCATGCATTTTATCTCTCCCGTATATTTGTAACGGAACTGTCCGTTTGCAAATGTCAGAAATACAATTTGTAGAGAACAATTACTCCATACACCACATCATATAGTATCATTATATTTTGATTCTTCTTTTTTTTCAACTGTTTTTCTTCCGTCATTTTTCACGAAATTAAAATAAATCACCAGCAATACAGATTATAACCTAGTATCAGCAGCAAAATGATAATGATCACTCCAATCAGGACATTGGAAATAAACATCATGATCAGCATGCCGATTGCTATCAAAAACAGTGCACATCCGATTGTATGTCTTGTCTGCATTCATTTTGCTCCTAAAAGTGTTCTGTTAATATTGTATGCACCATATTGATCATTTGTGACATTTTACTAATAAAAAAACAGCCGTCTCATATCAGACAGCTGTTTCTTAATTTGGGTTTTATTCCTGATTCACAATATCCTGCATCTGTGATGCGATTTTCTCTACAACATCTCCGACTACTGCTGATTGTGCAGATATTTCTTCGGAGCTCGCTGCCAGCGTTGCTGTTCTTTCATTCAGCTCATTGATATTCTTCAGGAATTCCTGTGTTTCATCCGTCAGTGCCCGGATAGCCGGTACGAGCTGATCGCTCTGCTGCTTTCCGTAGTTGACAGCATCCTTGGTCTGCTCAGACAGATCCTTGACTCTATTAGCGATAACCGTAAAGCCTCTTCCTGCTTCACCGCTTCTTGCTGCCTCAATGCCTGCATTCAGTGCCAGCATGCTTGTCTGATTGGAAATCTTAATGATAGAATCATTGACTTCATTATAGCCATTGACTGAGGTTTCGACCTGTGCCAGTGATTCCTTCAGCTTCTCTCCATACTCAGCAAGTGCATTGATGGCATGTGCCATGTTGGTTGTTTCTTCTGCGGATGACTGATTGCCGTCTGTAACCTCACCCATGGATGTTTTGATCTGATCAAACTCATTCAAAATACCCTTGTACATCTCAACCTGTTCCTCATGCTTTTGCTGAACTTCTTCCTTCAGGGCACTGATCTGATTCATTTCATCTTCCAGTGTATCTTTGATAAAATGAATACAGCTTTCCTTATGATTATATCCGTTGGCAATGGCGATCGCCATCTCCTCACAGGAATTATAACCACAGGCCCCACAGTTGATCTTTCTGTCACTTTGGTTGTATTTGTGCATGCCTGTATAGATATCTTCCAGCTTTGAAGCAGAAACTGCCGGCATTGCAATGGCTGCATTTGTATTGTATTGACACATGAAATCTTCCAGCTTCAGATTCTTGAACTGCTCATTTAGACGAGCAAGGCGTTCAGTATAATTTGCTGACTTGTCCCATGCCGTTTTTTTGGCGTTGCAGTTGTCAGCCGTTCTCTGTGCATGAATCTCCAGCAGGATATCTTCATCATCATCGCGGCTGTGGTCTGTTGCTGTTCCATAGATGCATCCCTTTGTACAGTTCAATGCATCTACCATAAATGGAAGTGTCTTTCCGGATTTCACTCTTTTGGCATATGCTTTCATAAAATGATATGCATGTTCAGGGCTCTCAATCTGACGTACAAACAGATCCTTTCCCACAAAATGTTCCACATTTTCCTTTAGTCCGCCCGGCATCGGATATACAGAACCAAGTCCGTATTCCATCTCATCTGTCGCATCATAGCCGTTCAGGGATATTCCCTTCAGCTTATCCATCAAATGATCAAACGTCACATTATATGTAATATAGCCATTGTTCTGAGGCCTTGTGATCTCAGATTTTTTGGCAATACACGGACTGATAAATGCCAGTCTGTCAGAGATATTCATATACTTCTTCGCATATATGGCTCCGCACATCATCGGACTGTGTACCGGTACAAGCTTTGAAACCAGTTCAGGAACATACTTTTCGATATAGTCAACAATGGCCGGACACGGCTGGGAGATTCCGCCGATAAAATGATTCTTTGTGATATAATTCAAATAAGCCCATGTAGTTATGTCTGCACCAAAGCTGATGCTGATGATACGTTTAACACCCTTGCTCTTCAGATATCCCAGCACCTTTTTATATTCATTCGGATAATTTGCAATAAAGGCCGGTGCTACCAGTACACTGATTGGTGTCCCTTTTCCCAGATCATCAAAGAACTGATCGGTATCATCGTGAAAGCTCCTCGCATCATGAGAGCATTCCCTGATGCAGTTACCACAGTGGATACATGCATCACCATCTACATTGATGATGTTGTCCCCGTTTTCCAGTACCGCGTGATTTGCCTGCAGAACCGGACATGCCGAAATACACTTATTACATCCCTGACAGTTTTCGTTGGTGTAAACCAACCCCTCGTTCAATTGACCCATAATCCTTCCTCCTGTGTACTTTCTGATCCTTTTATAACCCCGTTGTTATTGAAACCTATCAATCAAATGCTGCCTTGACAGCATCCTCATCTGATACCTGTTCATCCTCTTTCTTGGCTGTAAACTTATTCACCAGATCCGGTACCATATCCAGAATCTTTGTCATGCTGTCCTGATTTTTGATATTCACCAGTCTCGTGCTTCCCTTTTGTATCACAAGAACAGCACTCGGAGACATCTTTCCGCTCAGACCTCCGCCGCCGTTGCTTTTTTTATCATTGTTAAACTCGCCCGCGCCGACACCAAATGAAACATCCACAAACGGCAGTATGATTGTATCGTCGATCTTTGTTGCCTCTCCGACAACTGTCTTGGACGTCAGAAATCCATCCATTCCCTTGATCAGAGTATTTACCACCTCAGTAATATTGTTGTTGTTATTCGCCATTATGCAGCCTCCTTATTTCTAAATGTATTCAACAATTGTTTGAAATCCTTATCAAAATAAACCTTCCATGCCGTCTTTAAAAATACAACAGCAGTCACTCTCCCGCGAAGATCTGTATCCGCCTCAAATACTGTCCGGTCATAGTATGGCGTAATGTGCATACCTCCGTTAAAGAACGGATAAATAATGCCCAGTACAGCCAGAATCGTACCGGTCGTTGCCGGATCTTCTGTCCCGATCTTCAGATCCGTTCGAAACCGTCTTGGCTTTACATGCCTCAGCAAGCCTCCGGCCTGTCCCAGCAGCAGTCCAAATGCATTCCGGTTGTGTTCATCCTGTAAAAAATCACTGTAATACTCAATTTTCCCTTTTATTTCATCTATTTTATCATATATATTTCCAAATGTATATTGTATCTTATGAAAAAAGTCATACAACATTTTGACGAATTGCTTCCACTTTTCGAGCAGTGTCAGTTTTTTCTCTGTCTTAGGTATCTCATTCTTTTCCGGATTTTCAGAGGTAAAATCCGGCACATGTTCCGTTTTTTCCTCCGGCTCTTTCGTCTCTATGCGATCTTCTATGCTTTCTTCTCTTTCTTCTGTGCGTTCCTGCGTCTCCGCTTTGTATGCCGGCTGATGCTTGTGCTCTGTCTTTTGTTTTTTTTCTGTCTTTTGCTTTTTTTCTCTTTTTTTCAGCGGAATCCCAAAGATCCGTATGATTCTCTTCAATTCATTCTCTTCATAAATGACTCTCACGCTGATGATATGCAGCAGCCATGAGACTCGCATCTGTGCTGTCAGTTCATCATGATAATGCAGGATTCCCCGATAGCGTACCGGTACAAACAGCACCAGCATGACCATAAAGAGCAGCAGGCCGATTATGGAAAGCAGCACAATGCCTATCACCTTCAATATAAGCAATATTATCTGTAGCATTTTCTGTCCTCCAGACATGCTCTGATATTCTCATAGCTTCCCGTTTTCTGATAAACATCTTCTATGATTTTCTGTACAAGTGCCATTGCTTCCCGTTTTCCGTCAGCAATGCCCACAATATAAAGCTCCGCATTACGATAATGCGGCTGCATCAATACAGCATTATGACAGATATCAAACAGATCCTCCCCGTTTGTTGCCAGAGTAATCACGTAGGCTCCAACCATGCCTGCATGATGCTTCAGTTTCCAGATGATCTTATCCTTTTTCTCAGCGTATTGATCACTGATATATAAATCATGATAAAAGAGCATTTTGATATCTCCGTTGATTATAATATGACTCTATAGACTATACAAGTATAACATGAACCTCAGAAACTTTCCATTAATTATTGCGTTGACAATAATCCCAAAAGTTTCTATACTGAAAATATGGATCCGAAGGGAGGAACTTACAATGGAAACTGTAGCTGTGATTGCTCTGAAGCCTCAAATGGAGCTTGCTGAAGATGTGGTCGATTATCAGGGCAAGGTCATCATGAAGAGAAATACCGTTCTGGATATACATATGATCAAAAAAATCCAGGCGCATTCCATTACAACCGTCAGCATCAAAGAAGACGAAGACTATGTTCCTACCTATTTTGAGAAACTGAAGGTCAGCAAAACCTTCAAACAGTTTGAAGATGTTTATGCTGCTAACTTTGCCGCCTGGAAGGTGGCTGTTGATTCCTTCATCTATAAAAAAGTCCCCATGAACAATTCTGATCTGCTGAAGCTGACTGACAATATCACTATGCCCTTTGCCCGGCAGAAATCCACAATTATTGATATGCTGTATGTTCTGCAGCATGATGAAACCGATATGACCTACGCACACTGTCTGAATGTGGCACTGCTCTGTAATACATTCGGTTACTGGCTCAGATTCAATGAGGAAAAGTTAAACACTTTGATTTTATGCGGATTTTATTATGACATCGGAAAATTTCTTCTTCCAAATGATATTATATGGAAAAAAGGAAAGCTCAGCAATCTGGAATTTGATCTCGTAAAAACACATGCATTTCATGGATACCATATTATCAAAGATCTGGATATTGATGAACATATCAAACAGGCAGCCTTGATGCATCATGAGCGCTGTGATGGCTCCGGATATCCTCAAAAGCTTGCTTTGTCAGAAATAGACTCTTTTGCTAAGATGATTGCCATTTTGGATTCCTACGAGGCAATGACTTCTTTCCGCTCCTATCGCGAGCCTATGTGTCCGTTTAAGGTCATCAGCATTTTTGAAAATGAAGGTCTTCAAAAATATGATGCAGGTTTTATTATGACATTTTTGGAGCGTATGGTCGAAGAATATATGAATAAACAGGTCAGACTCAGTGACGGTCGTGAGGGCGTTGTTGTATTTATCAACAAGCAGAATCTATCAAGGCCAATGGTACACTGTGGTGATGACTATGTGGATCTGGCACAAAATAAATCTCTTTCCATTGTATCTCTGCTATAAAATAGGACTATAGTCCATTCTGGCCGAAGTACTGATCAAAGATACGCTTTGCCATAGGGACAGCATACTCCCCGCCGGAGCCTGCTCCTTCTACGACGATCGTTACTACAATCGACTTCGTTCCCATCTGTCCATATCCCGTAAACCATGCATGGCTTTCACTCTTATCTGTGGTATACTCTGCCGATCCTGTCTTTCCTGCCGCCTCATAGGCCAGTCCCTTGAGTTTGGTTCCTGTACCGGACTGAACGACCTCTTTCATAAATGTCTGCAGGATTTCTGCCTCTTCAGCTGTCATCAGCCTTCCGTAAGTATCCGGTTTATATTCTTTGATCACATCTTGATTATAATTTTCAATCCTTTCAACCAGATATGGCTTCATCAAAACTCCGTCCTTTGCAATTGCCGAGGTAATCATCGCCATATGCATTGGTGTAATCTGTGTCTTTCCCTGCCCGATTGCTGTCTGCATGACTTCCTCCAGATCAGAGTTTGTATTGATCGGAACATAGCTCTGTTTACATGAAAAATTCAAAGATAATTCCTGATTGAACAACAGTTCATTACAGGTATCCTGAAATTTCTTCTTATTTAACTGTGTGCTGATATTTGCAAAGGATGAATTGCAGGAATCAGCAAATGACTGTTTCAGATCCACCTGACCGTGGCTGATGCCATGATAGCAGTTGATCACCTGTCCGTCCTTCTCAAAATGCCCGTTACAGAGATATTCATATTGACCATAGTCTGCCATATGCTCTCTGAGATAGGCAAGCGCTGTCACGATCTTAAATGTCGAGCCGCCCGGATACAGTCCCTGTGTAGCCCGGTTGACCAGCGCTCCTGTTTCTGTATCAGCAGTTACACTCTCCCAGTTTGCATCTACCGTATTCGGGTCAAAATCCGGTTTTGATACCATGGCTAATATCTTTCCTGTTTCAGGGTCCATGACAACCACTGCTCCGCGATATACGCCCATTGCCTCTCCGGCTGCTTTCTGCAGTGCAGGATCGAGCGTTGTGATGACATTATCTCCGATGTTCTTTTCTTCGGAAATCGTATTTTGCAGACGTTCTGTTACAAATGCATTGGAGGTCAGAAGATTAAAATTCTCTATGGATTCGATTCCGGTCTTTCCGTGTGTAGAAAAGCCTACTACGTGAGCAAATAAAGTTCCAAACGGATAATTTCTGGTTTCGGTTTTATCTGCATTGACTATGGTTTCCGCCAGTATCTGCCTGTCTGCTGAATAAATCCTGCCTCTGACGACTTTTTTTGCAAGCAGCTCCTGTCGTGAATTATAGGAATTGTTAATGACACTGCTGCTGTCCACTGCAATAAAATACATGAGATAACCGATCATGACAATAAACAGCGCAACAAAAATATAGGTGATATTTGCAATCTCCCTGTTTCCTTTTGCCTGCGCCTTTGTTCTTTTTCCCGGCTTTTCGCTATTCTCTTCTGCTTTGCTTTCCCTTTTTCGTCTTCCGAACATGATCGTCCATCCTTAATATATATAATCCTTGTATGATTGCAAACATAATCAGCGTTGTCAGTACCGATGTACCTCCGTAGCTGACCAGCGGCAGTGTAACACCTGTCAGCGGTATAAATTTTGTGACACCGCCAATCGTCAGGAACACCTGAAATGCATACATGACAGCCAGTCCCACTGCGATCAGCTTATAAAAATCATCCTTTAGCTTCATAGATATATTCATAAACATTACAAAACAGCTGACACACACAAGAATCAGACACGCTCCAAATACACCTCCAAGCTCTTCACTAACCGCCGCAAATACAAAATCTGCTTCCACCACAGGGATCTTATTTGGTGCACCCTGTTCCAGTCCCATACCGAACCAGCCTCCGGTTCCGATTGCAAATAAAGACTGTGCAATCTGAAACCCTGCATCCTCGATGGTTCCCAATGGATCCTTCCATGCCTGTACACGTACCCTGACATGTGAAAACAGTCTGTATGCCACAACAGAAGCTCCCGTTCCTCCTGCCAGTCCCAGCAGAAGATAGAGTGGATTTTTCGTAGCAACATAAATCATCACAAAATAAACAATGAAGAAAATCAATGCACTTCCCAAATCCTTAGAGCATACAAGGATCAGCACATGTGCTCCCGCTACACAGGCAGTTATGAAAATATGAAGCAGATCCGTTGATTTTGCCAGCATACCCGCAATGGCAAGTACAAACAGGATCTTGACAAACTCAGACGGCTGAAAAGTATAACCACCGACCGTAAAGGATATCTTAGAGCCATTCGTCACCTGCCCGAGGATCATGACGATTCCCAATGCTCCTATCCCAGCAAGTGCATAAATCCATGAAAATTTTGATATGACTTTGATTTTCTTGACCAGATAAGGAATGAACATTGTCAATGCGGTAGAGACCACTACTATTTTAAACTGTTTGACGGATCGGTCATAGGACAGTCTGGTCAAAATAATAAAGCTGACTGTTAACAGCAGGCACATATTATTGATGATCAGTCTGTTGGCCTTTGGATAAATCACCCGATACAGGGCAATCGTTGCAAACAGTGTAATTTGCTGCAAAGCATAGAATATGATCAGCATGGAGTTCTTTGTCTCCAGACACAGTACAGCAAAAGACACAAAATGAATCAGAAACATCAGGACATTCTGTCTGATGTAGATCCCATTTCGTTCCTCTTCTGTTGCATACTTAAATACCGTAAAGCATTCGAGCGTATAGAATGCCATAAAAATAATAATGGCATACTTAGAAAACTCGATGATCATATTGGCCATGTCTATTCGACTCCTCTTGAAAAATGTCCCTTCGTATAGTCCTGAAACGGCAATGCGCTCACCTGAGGGGATACATGATTGATTGCTTCCGTATACCACTCTGTGATTCTTGCCGCCTCCTCTGCTGACTCCCCTGTGAAATTCAGTCTCAGCCCATGAAAGCCCATTTTCTTTATTTTGGTCAGTTCACTGTGAAGTGACAGCGGAACACTGTTATAAATCACATTATAACATTCACTGCAGCAGTTTTTGACCTGCAGATGCTTCTGATAGCGATCCTTTAGTCCCAGATTGTTTTCCGGGATATGTGTACAGCCTGTCAGTGTATTTCTGAGGCACTGTGCTGTCACCATCATCGGCAGATAACCGTAAACCAACAGTTCACTGCTGCTGTTCTCCATATGCCGTATTTCCTTCTCATTGAGTTCCAAAGGGATCGTAAAATGCCGGCATCCAAATGACCTTAGCTGTTTTTTAGCCGCTTCATTCATTGTATATAAATAATAGTCTGCCACAATATCTCCCTGATAGCCATATTGCTGCAGTAAATAAAGCCATTCATAATTCTGTACGGATACTCCACTGATTTCCTTTCGGCTGATCAGCGTCATAAGCGCCTTTATTTTCTCCTGATCATAATGTCTGCATATGACAGGCAGTGCAATGTAAACCTCCTTGCCTGAACGATATGCAGCAGCAACCGCCTCGTCTGTCCGGGTGATATCCGCACTGGAAATATACAGTCTGTGAAGCCCCTCTGTCTTACATAACGATTTAAGTGTCTCCATTGTTTCAACATAGGCTGACAGAACCATTGTATTGTTATCATTTTCCTGTTCTACACCAGTATACACCTTTGCTGCTTCTGGATTCAGCAGTTCGGAAGCCTTACTCCTGTGATAATGACGCAGCATTTCCTCCGTCAAGGCTGTGATCCCCTGTCTGCGAAGTTCATTGAGCTGTTTGACCGGCATAAAGATATCATCATCCCTATCTACCCTGATCTGTCCTAAATCTATATCACTGTTTCCTGTTTTATGCAGCTGTTTTAAGATGGCTTCCTGATCCAGCGGACGGCTCAGCGCTTCCTGAACCATATCTCCGTATACCTTTACAGAATACTCTCCTGACTGCAGTTCCAGACAGGACGGCATATTTTTTCTCAGAGTAATCACGGCCTTTGCAGATATTTTTTTCATATGATCAACATAGATTTCATACAGTTCATGAAAACGTTCGTCCTCATCTGTTTCATAGCTTGGCTTTTGAAGCGTCAGCATATCTCTGCCGTTCTTCTTTCGGTAATATCCATCTGAGTGTCCGCTTCTGGTATACAGCTTCGTCAGCTCATCATAATCATTTTTCTCCACGCAGTACTTCTGGTCTGTCTTCAATTCCATGAATCGATCAATGTATTTCCGATAGATCCTCGTCACTCCGGCTACATACTCCGGTCGTTTCATACGACCCTCGATTTTAAAGGAAGTAATCCCTGCCTGTATCAACTCCGGAATCATCTTGATCGTACACATATCCTTCAGACTAAGCAAATACTGTTCCTGCTCCTGATTCTGTTTCCGTCCTCCGGATACGGCTTCATACGGAAGTCTGCATGGCTGTGCACATCTGCCTCTGTTTCCGCTTCTTCCACCAATCAGGCTCGAAAACAGGCATTTTCCAGAGTAGCTGTAACAGATGGCACCATGAACAAAGCATTCGATACTTGCACTGGTTTTTTCACTGATTGTTTTGATCTCTGCAAGGGATAATTCTCGTGCAGGCACGACCTGTCTGATCCCCAGCTCCTCCAGCAGCAGAACTCCCTCTGCTGAGGTGATCGCCATCTGAGTACTTGCATGAATATCCAGTTTCGGAAAACAGTTTCTGATCACAGATATGGCGCCAAGGTCTTGAACGATCACAGCATCCAGACCGGCATCATAATACGGTTCAAGAAAGGCAGTTAAATCATGAAGCTCCTGCTCCTTCATCAGAGTATTGACTGTCATATAGACCTTCTTGCCAAATAAATGGGCATAATCAATGGCCCAAAGAAGCTCTTCTTCAGTAAAGTTTTTTGCATATGCCCGGGCTCCGTATCTGCTTCCGCCTACATAAACGGCATCTGCTCCTGCTCCGATTGCAGCTATGAAGCTCTCTCGGCTGCCTGCCGGTGATAATAACTCAATCGTATGTGCTTTCATACATCTCCTTACAAGCAGAAAGGCTGTCGTCAGACAGCCCCTCTCCCAATACACCTACTTTTTCATAAACCCGATAAATCCGGGTAAACTACCATTATGCTTTCTTTTTCGTACTCAGCTCAGATTCCAGCTTGACGATTCTCTTTTGCAAATCTGCCAGCTCATCCTTCG
This sequence comes from bacterium, assembly GCA_030539165.1. Classification (GTDB taxonomy): domain Bacteria; phylum Bacillota; class Clostridia; order Lachnospirales; family Lachnospiraceae; genus JAAYYM01. The sequence continues at coordinate 20,879 of JAUNSO010000010.1, read as the reverse complement.
CTCCCCTGGATACCTTTTCTGCATTTTCCAGCTTGATCTGTGTGGAAATCAGCTCATGCTTCAGATCGTACAGTTCCTTATCCTTGGCGTCCAAATCTTCCTCCAGATGATTGATCTGTTTCTTCGCTTTAAAATAATCATCTGCCATATTCAGCTGCAGCAATGTATTCTGCATATCTACCGGCTGCCTTCTGAAGGCCTCCATCTTATTGTACTCTGCAAGCTTATTGTTAATATAAGTTGCAACCTTCTGTAAGTATTCTTCGCTTTCGTATCCGCTCAGTGTAAAGACCTTTCCGCCTATTAATACTTCAGTATCAACCTTAGAAGACATACCCACACCCCACTATGTTCGTCTCATTGAAAGAATAACCACAATACAAATTATATCAAAAATTTGAAATAATACAACCCTAAATTCTATTATGCATTTTCAGGTAACTCCAGTCCGAAATGACGATATGCCAGAGGCGTAACCACCCGCCCTCTCGGAGTACGGTTCAGAAAACCATTTTTTAACAGATACGGTTCATAGACATCCTCCAGCGTTCCTGCATCCTCACCGATGGCCGCAGCCAGTGTATCCAGACCCACAGGGCCGCCGGCAAATTTTTCGATCATCGTCATCAGGATATTCCGATCCAGATGATCCAGACCATACCTGTCTACCTCCATCATATCCAGTGCCTTAGTCGCCACCTCCAGTGTGATGGTTCCGTCATAACGAACCTGTGCATAATCACGCACTCTTTTCAAGAAACGGTTTGCCAGTCTCGGCGTACCTCTGCTGCGTCTTGCAAGCTCCATAGCTCCCTTTTCGTCTATCTTCACATCCAGTATTCTGGCTGAATGCATGATGATCGTTTTCAGTTCTTCATTTGTATAAAATTCCAGTCTGTTGATCACGCCAAACCGATCTCTGAGCGGTGCTGTCAGAAGTCCGGCTCTCGTCGTTGCACCCACCAGTGTAAACTTCGGCAGTTCCAGTCTGATGGAACGTGCTGAGGCACCCTTTCCGATCATAATGTCAATGGCGTAGTCCTCCATGGCAGGATACAGCACTTCCTCTACCTGTCTGTTCAGCCGGTGGATCTCATCTACAAACAGGATGTCTCCCTCCTGCAGGTTGTTCAGGATGGCTGCCATCTCACCGGGCTTCTCTATCGCGGGGCCTGATGTTGTCTTGATGTTGACACCCATCTCATTTGCTATGATACCGGCCAGTGTTGTCTTACCGAGTCCCGGCGGTCCATAAAACAGAACGTGATCCAGAGATTCGCCTCTCTGCTTTGCCGCATCTATATAGATCTTCAGATTTTCCTTTGCCTTTTGCTGACCGATGTACTCTGTCAGATGCTGCGGGCGCAGGCTTCCCTCTATCTTGATATCTTCCTCTGTAACTGTTGTCTCAATGGATCGTTTTTGCATATTCTAAACCTCTGTTTCTAGAAATGATTGATATTCTTCAAGGCCTGTTTCAGGATCAGTTCAACATCCGCATCCTCTGTGGTCTCTACACTCTTGACTGCACGCAGCGCATCTGTCGCAGAGTATCCCAGAGCCGTCAGAGCCTCTACTGCTTCATTTTTTGCATCTGAAACAGGATTCTGGCTGCCACCCCGGCCTTTACCTGCCAGCCGTTCCTCAAATGCATCCTCCAGAGAGACCTTATCCTTTAGATCTATAATCAGTCGCTGTGCTGTTTTGGCTCCGATTCCCGGTGCCTTTGATATCGTTTTTGCATCTGCAGATAAGATGGAAAAACGCAGATCATCTGTTGTCATGACAGACAGAATTCCAAGTGCACCCTTTGGCCCGATTCCATTTACCTGTATCAGCAGTTTAAAGAAATCAAGATCATCCTTTGTCAAAAATCCATACAGCTGCATGGCATCTTCACGTACTGCCAGATATGTATAGACCTTGATTTCCTCACCTAACCCGCGAATACAGTCGATTGTACTGGCTGACATCTTGATATTGTAACCGATGTTGCTGACCTCCAGTACGATCTGTTCCTCATAAATTCCTGCAACTTCCCCTTTTAAATAGCCAATCATAGATACCCCTCCACACCGTTTGTCATACCTGTATTCTGTAGTCTTTGAACTAATATTCCTGAGATGATCCCATTCAGTAAGCCGGTCACAGCTCCGCTTATGATTAAGAATGGAATATACGAGGTCAGTCTGATTTCACTGACCACCAGTACAGCCACGAATATCTGCCCTATATTATGTGCGATTCCTCCGCTGATGCTGACACCCGTGATACTGAACCGCTTTACCTTTTTCATCAACAGCATCATAATCAGGCTGAGTACAGCACCTGCAAGACTGTACAGCATACTGTAAAGACTGCCAAACAGCATACTGACCACCAGGATCCTGACAGCGGATACAGCAGCTGCCTCCTTCGTTCCAAACAGATACAGGATCGTGACTGTCATAATATTGGCAAGTCCCAGCTTCATTCCTGGAATACCAAACGGAAATGGTATCAACGTTTCTATATATCCACAAAGGATTGCCAATGATGCAAATATCCCCAAATATGCTACTTTTTTCCCTGTAGCTTTATCATTCTTCATCGATCTTCCATTCTGTATGCCTAGTTCGTTACAGCATCCAAATCCATGGTGCTTCGATCACCGGCAATGCTGATTACGATTCTGTTCGGAAGACATACGATCATCTCTCCTGACTTTGATATCTTTGCCTGATGAACACATAATTTATCAGGGCATGAAGCCTCAGTTACATCTGCCTCTCCATCGTGGATCACGAGCTGCACATGTCCGTTTTTCATGCCCTGAATATCTTCTGTCATTTCCTCAGACAGAGCATATCTTGCAGTCTCAGACCCGTTCACGGATACAATGACATAGGCTCCGTCCTCACGGCCATAGCTGAACAACATCAGCATCAGGATTGCAATACATACTGCTCCGGCAAATAAAATCCAGTCCCACTTTTTCATACTCATTGATTACAGTTTAAATTCCTCTACCAATCTGCGCAGATCCGTGGACATAGAAGCAAGGCTTTCAGCCACATCCGAAACTTCCTGCAGATTTGCAGACTGCTCTGTAACGGTTGCTGCAATTGCTTCTGTTCCATCAGCATTTTCATCAATTGCATGATGTATCTTTTCAATGTTTGCTCCGACCTGTTTTGATACGTTTTCAAGCGTCTTCAGATCCTCCAGCATGCTCTTGATATCCTGATTGACAACATTTGTTCCATCCTTGATCTCCACAAAGCTGTCTCGCGTTGCCTTTGCGATCTCATTACCCTTTTGCAGCTGCAGTAATCCCTCTTCCATCTTCTTTGACATATCGATGGCATTATTCTGTACGCCCTCTATGATGACACCGATTTTGCCTGCCGACTCGTGTGTGTCCTCAGCCAGCTTTCTGATCTCCATGGCAACCACCGCAAAGCCTTTACCAGCTTCACCTGCTCTTGCTGCTTCAATCGACGCATTCAATGACAGCAGATTGGTCTGTGAAGAAATGGATGTAATGGAGTTCAGGATATGATTCATCTCTTCTGCGTTCTGACCCAGTACTCCTGCAATTCCGGAGACCTCCTGCATCACATCGTTCAGACTTGCAAGCTGCTTCATATATGTTTCAATCGCCTGATTGCCGTTCATGGCATTCTGCATTGCCAGATCTGCATTGCCTGCGATACGTTCTACTTTATTGGCAATATTATCTGAGATGGAATCCATCTCATCTACCTGTCCCATGATGTCTCCGGCTTCACTCTTCTGATCGTTCATTCGTTCCGACATATGATCAATTGCCTGCGTGATTTCTACACTGCCGGCAGCATTCTGTGCTGCACTCTCGCTGACAGCATGAATGGAATCCTCCATCTGCTCACTGACACCAAGTACCTTTTTAATAATATCCTTGAGACTGGTACTCATATAGTTGAATACAACTGCCAGATCGCGCAGCTCGTCCTCAGAATTCACGACTATCTCATCTCCGCTCAGATCCCCATCTGCCACAACAGAAATATTCTTTTTCAAGACACCGATTGGTTTGACAATTGTACCTCTGATCACCATAAACATCAATATAATGGCAATCACAATCGTTAAGATCACAATGAATATAATGGCACTGATCATCTTGCTGAAGTTTGCATCGATCTGTTTCTGGAGCGCTTCACTGCGGTTAAGCTCCAGCTGCATCAGTGTATTGCAGTAGGATGTAATAAAGCTCGACTGTGACTGCATCTGCTCTGCAAATTGTTTTCCTTCCGGCATATATCTGCCGTTGCCTGCCTTGATCACCTCATCGTATAAAGCAACGTATTGGGACACAAAGCTTTCAATGGAATCGAGCTGAGAATGATTTTGTTTATAAATCGGATCATCGCCGATGTTGCTTCTGATCTCCTCTACGTACGGGAGCAGATTCGCGATCACTGCCTTCTCATCCTGATCCTCGTCCTGATTTCCCACTGCACAGATATTAATCAGAGAACGGGACCATGTCTGTGTTTTCGTGTTGATGTAGTTGATTTTCGAAAGATTATCCAGTACTGCTACATACTGCTGGTTATAATCCTTCGATTTGACTGCCAGCGTGCCCAGCAATGCCAGCATGATCAGAATCATCAATATAAACATGATCGTGATTCGTCTTCCGATGCTTGCCAGAAAGATCTTTTTGATAATCTTTGGTGTGTGATTCTTTCTGATTTTTTTGTTTCTTACCTTCTTCTCTTTTACCTTTTTTTCTGTTTTCTTTTCCTTTGTAACCTTTTCCTTCATGATTGTAATACCCCCATTTGCGTACTCTTGCTTCTTTTACGCTACCTTTATCATTCTATCATAGTCAAATGCTTGTCTCAAGTCTTATTTGCAATCATTTACCAATCCTTTTGATTGTGACATAAAAAAACTGTTCATGACTATGATGAACAGTTTTTCATTCTTTTTTATTTGGTTTCCTGTTGTTTTTGATTGATATAGTTCACCAGACCCTCTGATCTGATGATTTTCTGCATGAACTCCGGAAAGGGTTGCCCCTTATATTGTGTATTCTTTGTTTTGTCATAAATCATTCCACTGTCAAAATCAACCTCTACTTCATCTCCTGCTTCTATTCCCTTTGCGGCTTCCGCACATTCTATGATCGGCAGTCCGATATTGATTGCATTCCTATAGAAGATTCTTGCGAAGGTTTCTGCAATCACGCAGCTGACACCTGCGACCTTGATGACCAAGGGCGCATGCTCTCTGGAAGATCCACATCCAAAGTTCTTTCCTGCAACCATGATATCTCCGGATTTTACATTTTTCACAAACGATGTATCGATATCTTCCATACAGTGCTCTGCTAGCTCCTTCTGATCCTGTATGGCGAGATATCTTGCCGGAATGATCACGTCTGTATCTACATTATCACCATATTTAAATACTTGTCCTTTTGCATTCATATTCTGTCTCCTCCTATTCCAGCTCACACGGACAGGATATCTGTCCTGTGACTGCACTTGCTGCCGCGACTGCAGGACTTGCCAGATAAACCTCTGAATCTACATGTCCCATACGTCCTACAAAGTTGCGGTTTGTTGTAGAGATACATCTCTCACCTGCTGCAAGAATACCCATATAGCCTCCCAGACAAGGTCCGCAGGTCGGAGTCGATACGACTGCTCCGGCTTCGATAAATGTCCTGAGTAAGCCTTTCTCCATTGCCTGCAGATAGATCGTCTGTGTTGCCGGAATCACGATACACCGTACATTGGGTGCTACTTTTCTGCCCTTCAATATAGATGCCGCAACTCTGAGATCATCTATTCTTCCATTCGTACAGGATCCGATTACAGCCTGGTCAATTTTGACCGGCTCCTTGATCTCATCAATTGTCTTTGTATTTTCGGGTAAATGAGGAAATGCAATCGTCGGTTTTAACTCACTGAGATTGATTGTATACTCCTCGTCATACTCTGCATCTGCATCAGCCTCATAAGCCTTGTATGGGCGCTTGCTGTGTTCCTGCATATACTGAATGGTCTGATCGTCTACAGGGAAGATACCGTTCTTGGCACCGGCTTCGATTGCCATATTGGCGATTGTAAAACGATCATCCATCGTCAGATGGCTGATGCCGTCTCCTGTAAACTCCATAGACTTATACAATGCACCATCTACACCGATCATTCCTATGATATGCAGAATAACGTCCTTACCGCTGATCCACCTGGCAGGCTCTCCTGTGATGTTGAAGCGAATGGCTGACGGTACCTTGAACCATGCTTTTCCCGTTACCATGCCCGCTGCCATATCCGTACTTCCGACACCTGTAGAGAAAGCTCCGAGAGCACCATATGTACAAGTATGTGAATCCGCTCCTATAATGGCGTCTCCTGCCACAGTGAGCCCCTTTTCCGGAAGAAGTGCATGCTCAATGCCCATCTGTCCGACATCAAAGTAATTTGTAATCTCATGTCTGCATGCAAAATCTCTTACACATTTGCAGTTCTCAGCTGACTTAATATCCTTGTTCGGAATAAAATGATCCATCACCAGTGCGATTTTATCTTTATGAAATACAGAATCATGTTTCATTTTATCCATTTCACGAACTGCTACCGGTGTTGTGATATCATTTCCCAGTACCAGGTCAAGGTCTGCCTCGATTAGCTGTCCGGCTGTCACAGTATCCAGTCCCGCATGCGCCGCCAGTATTTTTTGTGTCATCGTCATTCCCATTTTTACTACCTCCTGATCATTCTGACTTCTTTTTGGTAAATTCATTTTTGTATCTGTAGTGTAGCATAGTTCTTATTATAATTAAAATATCAATATTTCATGTTTACTATAACCTTATGTTATGATATGATGCGAGAATAAGGAGGTATATCATGGAAAACAACCTATCCCTGTATCGTATTTTTTATGCCGCTGCCATCTGCGGCAATATATCCAACGCTGCCAAATCATTATACATCAGCCAGCCGGCAGTAAGCAAGGCTATTTCCAAACTGGAACAAAGTCTGAATGTCATTCTGTTTATCAGAAGTCCCAAGGGCGTTCAACTGACCTATGAAGGGGAACTGCTGTTTGAGAAAATCAAGATTGCATTTGAGTCTATTGAGCTCGGAGAAGAACAGATTCGCAGGACAACAGAGCTTGGCGGCGGTCATATTAAGGTGGGTGTCAGCACCACACTTTGTAAGTATGTTCTGTTGCCCTATCTTCAGGAATTCATACAAGAGAATCCGCATGTAAAATTCACAATCAATTGCCAGTCCACATACCAGACACTGCAGCTGTTAGAGGAAGGCAAAATGGATATCGGTTTTATCGGAATACCAAAAGATGCGAAGGAACATCTGAAAAATCTGAACTTTGTTAAAACAGGAGAAATTGAAGATATCTTTGTGACCACAAAAAGCTATATGGAAAATCTAAAGATCCGGGTGGCTGATCATTCACATTCTTCAATCCTGCAGAATGCCACCTTAATGCTTTTGGATAAGCCGAATATGACACGTCAGTATATTGACGCTTATTTTGCTGAGCATCATTTTGAGCCGGGGCAGCTGATCGAGGTCACAACAATGGATCTGCTGATTGATTTTGCCAAAATCGGACTGGGAGTCGCCTGTGTCATCGAAGATTTTGTAAAAAAAGAACTTGAATCAAAAGAATTGATCCAAGTCCCGTTAAAGTTTTCGATTCCAAAGCGAAGTATCGGATTTGCTGTTCCGAAGGCAAATATCTCATCAAATGCCACTGAGCGGTTTGCAGATTTTATAACAAAGCACTCTTTTGCGTGATTATTTCAATCCCCAATAGCCAAGATATGCATTCATGGCTCTCTGCTGTTCCTGTTTATACGCCTCAGTAAAGCATGCTGTCTGATTGACTGCCTGGGCCTGCATCATGGAATAATACTGCGCCAGCTGTGCTGCCTGTGCCGCTTTTACTGCATTATACTGAGCCACAGCGTTTGACTGTGCCGCAGCTGTTCCGTTTGCGATCATCTGGATCTGGGCAGCCTGTAGTGCCTGTGCATTTACGATGGCGTTATATTGCGCCTGTGCCTGCGCCTGTAGGGCGGCATTGATCTGTGCCTGCTGCAATGCCTGTGCCTGTAGTGCCTGCTGGTAAAGAGCTGCCTGATACTGTGCTGCTACCGTTGCATTGTACTGGTTCAGGGCAGCCTGCTGGAGTTCTGCGTAGGTTGCTGCCTTGGTCTGGGTTGGAAGCAGGACAGCTGCTACGCATACTGCTGAGACTGTAAGTACATATTTTAGAATTTTATTCATTGGTATCCCTCCGATTGTAGATTTCATACCATTATCATAGTCCGAAATCAATCTTAACGCAAGGGAGTTCACAAAATTGACACATAGCTGAAATTTAGGTTGTGGCAACTAATCCGATAGTGGAAGAGAGTACAACAAAAACGAGCGGGCTCGTTTTTGTTGTCGCCCTTACGGGCGACTATATAAATTCAGAAAGAGGGTTTTTACCATGCAAGCATGGTAAGAACCCTCTTTTGAATTTATGCACTCTCTTCCACTATCGGATTAGTTATTGATAAATTTTTCATTCTCGTTGTTCCAGCTGTAGAGCTTGCGGATTTCTTTGCCGACTGCCTCTGAAGGATGCTCTGCTGCTAACTTCTTCATTGCCTTGAAGTGTGCCTGGCCGCCTGCCGGTGACATGTCGAGTAAGAACTCTTTTGCGAAGGAACCGTCCTGAATGTCAGAAAGGATCTTCTTCATGGTCTTCTTTGTCTCTTCTGTGATGATCTTAGGGCCTGTAATATAATCACCATACTCAGCTGTATTGGAGATGGAATATCTCATTCCCTCGAAGCCTGACTGGTAAATCAAATCTACGATCAGCTTCATTTCATGAATACACTCAAAGTATGCATTTCTCGGATCATATCCGCCTTCTACCAATGTCTCAAAGCCTGCCTGCATCAATGCGCATACACCACCGCAAAGAACTGCCTGCTCACCGAATAAGTCTGTCTCTGTCTCTGTTCTGAAGGTTGTCTCAAGAACGCCTGCTCTTGCGCCGCCGATTGCAAGACCATATGCAAGTGCTTTGTCAAGTGCCTTACCTGTCGCATCCTGATGTACCGCTACGAGACAAGGAACGCCCTTGCCTGCCTGATATTCACTTCTAACTGTATGTCCCGGTCCCTTAGGAGCGATCATGGTAACATCCACATCCTTCGGCGGGATAATCTGATTGAAGTGAATTGCAAAGCCATGTGCGAACATCAGCATATTGCCTGCTTCGAGGTTCGGCTCGATGTCTTTCTTATACATAGCTGCCTGCTTCTCATCGTTGATCAGAATCATAATAATGTCAGCTTTTTTTGCAGCTTCTGCAGCTGTATATACTTGAAAACCCTGTGCTTCTGCTTTAGCCCAGGATTTAGAGCCTTCGTAAAGACCGATAATGACGTTGCAGCCTGATTCCTTTGCATTTAATGCGTGTGCATGTCCTTGGCTACCGTAACCAATGACAGCGATTGTCTTTCCTTCAAGTAATGAAAGATTACAATCTTCTTGGTAATAAATATTTGCCATTTCTATTTCCTCCTATGAAATATGATTTATTGGTAGTAAAACACTACTAATCAAAATTAATAACGCCCTCGCTGCCTCTTGACAAGCCGGCAATACCGGTTCTGGCAAGCTCCAGGATCTGATGACCGTTCAATAGGCTGATAAATGCTTCTATCTTAGCCTGATTACCGGTCAGTTCAATAATCAGTGAATCAATTGCTACATCGACAATTTTCGCACGAAAAATATCTGCCAGTGCAATGATGCTCTGTCTCTGTTCTGCATCAGCCTTCACCTTCAGCATGATCAGCTCTCTGTATACGGATTCCTCCGGTACAAGCTCCTTGATGTTTCTCACATCCACCAGCTTCGATACCTGTTTCTCAATCTGATCCAGAATATCCTCGTCTCCGGACGTCACAATCGTAATGCGTGTAAATCTCGGATCTGCAGTCACACCTGCCGTAATGCTCTCAATGTTATATCCACGGCGGCTGAATAAGCCTGATATACGGCTCAGAACACCTGATGTATTGTCAACAATCAATTGAAATACTTTTCTCTGCATGATGCTTCTCCTTTATTACGTTATGCTGTGAATACCACAGCTTTTTTACGATTAAATCTAATTCTAGCAACATTCCGGTGGAATGTCAATGTATGTTCCATATTCATATTAATGATAACCAATAGTTATATCACGCTTCTGTCTCACTGCATTTTGGTAATGCAAGAGTTCCTGTCCTTGCGATTTCCACAATACTGACTGATTTCAGTAGCTGTATCAGCAGTGCGGTTCTTTCCGGCGTATCGCACATCTGGATCAGCATATAATTCTTGGATACCTCTTCGATAGAAGCAGTCTTGAGGACATCACATATTTCCATGATGTCTTTGCGGTTTGACTTATTATATTTCACCTTGACCATCAGCAGTTCACGACTAAAGCTTGCACTTTCATCAAAGGTTTTGACCTTTATGATGTCAATTTTTTTATTCAGCTGTTTTTCAATCTGCTCGATCGTTCTTTTATCACCGGAAGATACGATGGTAATAACAGATACGGCAGGATCATCCGTTTCTCCGACTGCCAGTGAATCAATATTAAAACATCTTCTTGAGAACAGGCCGGATACCTTGCACAGAACGCCTGATCTGTTTTCTACCAGAACTGAATAGATTCTTTTCATTTTACTTCTCCGCCCTTCTCTTTATTTGACCAGATCCATCGGATCGATCATACATTCCATCAGACTTGTTCCCGGTTCATCCAGAAAGGCTCTGATCTTCGCTGCTGCGTCGTCCATATTGATCACTCTTGTATACTTTACATCATATGCTGACGATAGTTTTTCAAGATCAGGACTGCCCGTCAAATCAACGACCGAGTAGTGGTCACTGTACGTATAATGCTGATATTCTCTGACCATTCCCAGATAATGATTGTTGAACACAATAATCTTGATCGGTATATCATGCTGTCTGACCGTTGCCAGTTCCATCATGGACATCTGGAAAGAGCCGTCACCGCATACTGCAATTACCTGTCTGTCCTTACCCAGTGCTTTTTTTGCACCCATGGCAGCGGGTATGGAATATCCCATTGTCCCCATACCGCCTGATGTCAGGAACCGCCCTTTCTTTACCACATGATATGCACATGACCAGATCTGATTTTGTCCAACATCAGCTACATAAACTGCATTGTCATCCAGTTCCTTTGAAAGTGTTCCGATAAAGCTCTCAGGATCAACAAAATTCCGATCCGGTTTTCTCTTGATCTTCATCGTCTCTCTATACAGATCAAGCGTATTGACCCACAGATCATGTTCGCATTCAAACTCATGCTTTTCGATATCCAAAAGAATATGCTTGATATCGCCTACAAGAGGAATGGTCGGGCCGACATTTTTCCCGATCTCTGCAGGATCTACATCTATGTGTACCATAACCTTATTTTCGGTAATCAGATCCGGCTGAGACATCGCCCGGTCTGCTACTCTGGCTCCTACAACGATCAACAGATCTGACTCATTCATAGCTCTGTTGGCATATGGTTTTCCATTATTTCCGACCATGCCGTAATACATCGGATGTTCAGTCGGCATCGCTCCGATTCCCATCATGGTGGACACGACCGGAATATGGTACTTCTCTGAGAACTCCCTTAGTTCTGACTCTGCATTGCTCAGCAGTACACCGCCACCTGCACAGATAATCGGTCTCTCAGCACGTTCGAGCTCCTTGATGACCTTTTTGATCTGTACGACATTGCCATTGACCGTCGGTTTATAGGTTCTTAAGGATACCTCCTCCGGATACCTGAACTTGGCAATGGACGCATTCTGAATGTCAATCGGTACATCAATCAGCACCGGGCCTTTACGTCCGGTGGATGCGATATGAAATGCCTCTTTAAACACGCGAGGGATCTCATCGACGTTTTTTACAAGGTAGCTGTACTTTACAAAAGACTCCGCAGCGCCTGTAATATCTGCTTCCTGAAACACATCGCTTCCAAGCAGCGAGGACTTCACCTGTCCTGTGATGCATACGATCGGGATACTGTCTGCAAAGGCAGTGGCAATCCCCGTAATGAGGTTCGTCGCTCCCGGTCCCGAGGTTGCCACACAGACGCCTACCTCTCCTGTCACTCGTGCATATCCGTTTGCAGCATGACCTGCATTCTGTTCTGTACGCACCAGTATACTTTCAATGTCTGAATTTAAAATGCTGTTGAAAAACGGACATATTGCAACTCCCGGATATCCGAAAACTGCCTTTATGCCTTCTTTTTCAAGGCATTTTACCATAGCATCTGCTCCATTCATGTGATTCATCCTCTCCTGCTGATCTTGATATTTACTTTCTGCCGAATAATTTTGCTAACGGACTGACAACTGACTGCAAATCCTTGATTGCCTTATTCAGACTGTCTATGTCTATGGCTTCGATCTTGCCGACTGCTGTCGCCATACTCTCTTCACTGGATATTACAAGTGAATCTACATCCTCCATCATACCACTGATATCTGTCTTAGCGAGCTCTGCTGTCACAGTATCCAGATTTTCCAATACTCCGGATGCCTGCTGCATCAACATATTTGTCTGTTCGATGACCGTATTGGAGTCGCTGATTAATTTATTGATGACCGGTACATAGGATGCGATGCCGATAGACATGCATACAATAATCAGTACAAGAAAGACCGTGAAAAACTGTGTAAACCGAAGCTGTGTACGAACATAGCGCATCTGCTTCTCATTGTCATCTCTGATGTCCTGCAGCAGCTTTGCAACGACTCTAAAATCTGTATCCTTCAATGAGTCTAACTGCGCCTGATCCTCAGCCTCTTCCTTTTCCTTCTTAGACATCTTCTTCTCATTCTTCTGATCAACAATCTTGTCAGCCATAGCCTCAATCGGCGCCTTTACTTCTGTCTTCTGCTCGACTGTGGCGGTTTCCTCAGTCGTTTTTGCCTCTTTTGCAGGCTCTTCCTTTTCTGCTGCACTGGTCTCTTCTGCTGCTTTCACTTCTTCTGTTGCCGCTGCTTCTGTTCCTTTTACTTCTTCTGTTGTGTTGACTTCTTCTGTCTTCTTTGCTCTTGCCATTTGTACGCCCTCCGTCTCTTGTGTTTGACTGAACCCATTTTCATGACACCTGATATATGCCATGTGTCTTACGTTCTCCCTATAGTAATCCCAGCAGGCGCTCAGCCAGCTTCACTGCATCAGCGGCATCCTTGGAATAGCCCTGTGCACCTATCTCATCCGCATACTCCTGCGTAATTACAGCACCGCCGATGATGATCTTCGCTGTCACACCCTGCTCTCTGGCATAATTCACTACATGCTTCATTTCCTGCATTGTGGTTGTCATCAGTGCAGAAAGTGCAATGATGGCAGCATGATGTTCCTTTGCTGCTTCTATAATCGTTTCCTTAGCCACATCCTTGCCTAGGTCAATCACCTGAAATCCATGATTTTTCAGCATTAATGCAACCAGATTTTTACCAATATCATGAATATCTCCGGCAACCGTTGCAATGACAATGACAGGCATTTCCTTACCGTCATTTGCTTCTGCTAGCATCGGCTCCAGATATTCAATTGCCCGACTCATCGTCTCTGCGCTGGCAATCAGCTGTGGAAGGAAATACTTTCCCTTTTCAAACAGATCTCCAACCTCATTGATGGCAGGCATCAGAATCTGATTCAGGATATCTGTCGGTTTCAATCCGGCTTTTACTCCTGCCTCTGTCATCTCAACGACAGAACCTTTTCTGCCCTTCATGACACACTGATAAATGAAGTCGACTTCTGTAGTCCCTGTACTCTGCGCAGATGAACCACCTTGCTTAGTATCTGTTGCGCTTTGGGACTGCACAGCTTTGGTTCCTGCTGCTGTATCCTGTCTGAATGCAATGGTTCCCATCGGTGCCATATCAGGATTTTGTTCCTTCAGATCATTGATGTATTCGATATAACGTATATCCGATCCTTCTTTATGAAGTAACAAGTCTGCCGCAAGTGCTGTACTGACCAGCAGACGCTGTGAAGGATTCGCAATCGCCATTGTCAGTCCTGCCTGAATCGCCATCGTTAGAAAACTGCTGTTCACAATGGCTCTCTCCGGAAGTCCAAAGGAAATATTAGATAATCCGACAATCGTAGGCAGTTCCAGTTCTTCCTTACAATAGCGTATGGTTTCTAACGTCTCAAGGCCTGCAGCTGCATTTGCCCCGACCGTCTGTACCAGTCCGTCTACAATGATGTCTTCCTTTTGCATACCGAGTGATAATGCTCTGTCTAAAATGGTATGGATAATTTGCTTCTTCTCACTCAGATTTTTCGGGAGTCCCTCGTCTGAAAGCGGCAGTAATATAAACATGGCTCCATACTTAGCCGCGATTGGAAGGAGCTTTTCAAATTTGACTTTTTCTAAGGAAATCGAATTGATCAGGGCGCGACCCGGATAGCGTTTCAGTGCTTCCTCCATAACATCTATATGACTGGAGTCAATCACAAGCGGCAGGCTGACTGTCTGTGTGACTTCGTCAATTGCCTTTAACATCATTTCCTTTTCATCAATGCCGCTCATGCCCATATTGATGTCTAAGAAAGAAGCTCCCTGTGCTTCCTGCTCAGCTGCAAAGTCATTGACCAGATCAAAGGAATGATTCTTCAGTTCCTCCTGCAGCTTTTTCTTTCCTGTCGGATTGATTCTCTCTCCGACAATCATAAATGGACTGTTCAGCTCAAAAGTCTGAATACTGCGCTCTGATGCCAGATAACGTTTCTTCTGATGATTCTGACAGCTATTCTCCTGCAATGCCGGCTGCAGCTTGTCCCGGTTCTTCTCGACTGCCTCACACAGGGCTCTGATATATTCAGGTGCTGTTCCACAGCAGCCTCCCAGAATCGTCGCTCCTGCATTGATTAATGTCAGCATCCCTGCCGCATATTCCTCCGGCGGCATATCATAATAGGTCGTTCCATCTGCTGCAAGCTTCGGCATTCCTGCATTCGGCTTCGCAATAATGGGAATCGTTGCAACCTCATACATGGCACGTATTCCATCTGCCATTTTATCAGGTCCTGTAGAACAGTTCGCTCCGACTGCATCGGCTCCCAGGCTCTGCAGTACTCCCATTGCAACAGCAGGCTCTGTTCCATATAATGCCCTGCCGTCTGCCTCGAAGGTCATGGTCACTAATACAGGCATATCAGGACAGACTTCTTTCGCAGCCAATAGCCCTGCTCTGCACTCCTGCAAGCTCATCATTGTCTCAATTACAATCAGGTCTGCACCGGCTGCCACTGTATAACGCAGCTGTTCACGATATACATCTACCAATGTATCGAATTCCAATGTACCCATCGGTGCCAGCTGTTTACCTGTCATGGAAATGTCAGCACCCACATATGCCCTTTGTCCCGGATGCTCCTTCTCGTATTCAGCCACAGCACGCTTTGAGATTCCTACCAGTTCATGGTTGATTCTCTCTATATCATGCTCCAGTCCATATTCCGCCAGCTTGATTCTGGTACTTGTAAAAGTCGGAGCGAGCACCACCTGTGAGCCCGCTTCGAGATATTCCTTCTGCAGTCCGGCCATGATATCAGGATGTGCAAGGATCCAAGTCTCAGGACATACACCTGCCGGCATACCCCTTTTGATCAGATTGGAGCCTGTCGCTCCATCCAGATATAAGAAATGATTTTTTGTTAATTCTCTGAATTCCTGTTTTGTCATGCCGGTTCTCCGATTCATTCCTATATGCGTTCAATTTCATTCCGTCTGAATGATTTATTTCTCAACTAACAATGACTTTCCTGTCATTTCCTTCGGCTGCTCCATACCCATGGTCTCGATCAAGGTCGGAACGATGTCAGCCAGGCATCCACCCTCACGCAGCGTATACTTCTTGTCATAATTTACAAGGATAAACGGTACAGGATTGGTGGTGTGTGCCGTAAACGGTGCACCTGTTGTATAGTCCACTAACTGCTCTGCATTTCCGTGGTCTGCACAGATGAACATCACGCCATTCACAGACCTGATTGCCTCTACTGCCTTGCCTACGCACTCATCAACAGCCTCCACCGCCTTGATGGCTGCACTCTCTACACCGGTATGACCAACCATATCCGGATTTGCGAAGTTGATGATAATCACATCATATTTCTCTGATTTGATTGCACCGACCAGCTTGTCACATACCTCATAAGCACTCATTTCCGGCTTCAGATCGTAAGTAGCAACCTCCTTCGGAGAATTAACAAGGATTCTCTCTTCGCCTTCATTTGGCTGCTCTACGCCACCATTGAAGAAGAAGGTTACATGTGCATATTTTTCAGTCTCTGCAATTCTTGCCTGTGTCATATGATGAGCAGCAAGCCATTCTCCGAATGTATTGGTGACTGCAATCTTCTCGAATGCAACTTCTTTATTTAAAATAGTCGGATCATAATCTGAGAAGCATACATAGGTCAGCTTCAGACGTTCGGCTCTTGCAAAGCCCTTGAAATCATCATCACAGAAGGCTCTGGTAATCTCTCTTGCACGATCCGGTCTGAAATTAAAGAAAATAACGGAATCCTGATCAGAAATGGTTGCAACCGGCTTGCCATCCTTCATAACAACTGTCGGCAGTACAAATTCATCTGTTTTATCTGCATCATAGGACTTCTGGATTCCTTCCGGACCTGATACAGCTGTCTCTCCGATGCCCTTTGTCAGAGCATCATATGCCTTTTCCACTCTGTCATAATTATTATCACGATCCATTGCGTAGTAACGACCCATAACAGAAGCCACTTCACCGACACCGAGCTCCTTCATCTTTGCTTCCAGCTCTTCTACATAGCCCTTGCCTGATGCAGGGGGTGTATCACGTCCGTCGAGGAAGCAGTGAACATAGACCTTCTTCAGTCCGTTTCTTTTTGCCAGCTCCAGTAATCCGTAGATATGTGTATTATGGCTGTGAACGCCGCCGTCCGATACCAGACCGAACATATGCAGTGCTGAATCATTCTTCTTGCAGTTATTGACTGCGTCTAACAATGCTTTATTTTCAAAAAAAGTACCGTCATTGATTTCCTTAGTAATTCTTGTTAACTCCTGGTATACGATACGGCCTGCTCCCATATTCAGGTGACCGACCTCTGAATTACCCATCTGTCCCTCAGGAAGTCCGACAGCCATTCCGCTTGCCTGTCCCTCTACAAAAGGATACTCCTTCATTAAACCATCCATGACCGGTGTCTTTGCCTCATATACGGCATTTCCATCGTGATGGCTGTTCAATCCATACCCGTCTAAAATCATTAAAACTGTTGTTTTCTTGCTCATGATACATTTCCTCGCTTTTCTATATAATGTTTAAATTGTTTTTCTATCGAATTATACACTGTTTAGGGTATCTTGGCAACTTAAAAGGGTATGTACGTCTCAACGTGAACGTACATACCCTAATGATTTGCTGTTCTTACAGATTCCCGTGTTCTGCATCATCGAACATTTCATATATTCCGATCTTACAGGAGTCATTTTCAGGCATACCTACAAATGTAGCTCCGTATATGATTTCAGGATTACTGTTATCAATACGGGTAATATTCACAAACGTATGAATGATTTCTTTTGTCCAGATTGTCAGCTCTGCCTGATATACGGAATTCATCTCCAGCTTTTCCTTGCATTTGAATCCGATACCACTCTTAGACAGGTCGACGACATCCACTCGTACCTTATCCTGCATATTACTATCCAAACGCTTCATAATGAGTGAAGCATCTAGGTCCAGTCTTCTGTTTCTTCTTCTGTCCTGACTCATAATGTAACCCCTTTCGCATATCAATGCGTTTTCCTAATCACATAGCCCTGATTGATACACAGCTCATGACTCCGCCCTGCATCACATATATAGTACAATATATTTCCGCAAGTTGTCAATGCAAAGAGTAGCAAACATTCCGATCAAAGTAATCCATCGCGGTCTTCTTTATCACCAATATGATGAATCTTCGTTTCAAACTCCTCAATGGAATCACTATGTGCCGCATATTTATGCCATTCTCTCAATACCCCAAGATCCTGTTGCTCCATAATTTCCCGAGTCAGCTGCTCTGACGGCTGACCATATTCCTCCAGCAATTCTAATACATATTCGGCTTTTCCCTTAGTCATCCCTATATTTTCGCCCTCAATCAAGGCTTCTTCACGTGCATCTCTTCGTACCATCTTCATATGTTTCTTCTCATCATATTCCGTCAATAACATGCTGGTTACCTCCCCTCGATTTTTCAAAAGAAATTCCTTCAGGACATTCTGTTCAATGCACTTCTGTGTTGCAAGCTCCACTGCTTCTTTCAGCACATATCCCTCTCTTTGATACCTTCTGATATAATCAATAAAGTATGCATAGTCCTCCAGAATCTTGCACTGCTTCATCAGTTCTTCATTATGTCCGTAATTCACGTTATACATCACAGCCTTAAACTCAAGACAGCTATCATCTCCATCAAACGCATCCGATAACCGTAAAATCTCTTTCTCAGGTTTATTTCCCGTACCATTATAAAAGATGATAAATCTCGGTGCCGGAAGTTTAATCATTCCAGTTCCGTAAATGTCCATTTCATTCGATACTACATACGACTGATATACATCTGTCAGATAAATCAATCCTCTTAATGGCATGTTCCCACAAAATGTTGACTGATGTTCGTACAGATTCAATTGACTTCCAATGATGAAGGAGCAGTCATTCTTCATACCCATATATACTGCATCATCAATAGTTGTAATCACTATATCATCAACATTATCATAGGAAGTCCCGTTTAATGCATTGTACAATTCCAATATGTTCTTCTTGTCCTGAAACAGCTTAACAAACAACCTGTCCTTGTACTTCCTGTTAATCTGTAACTTCTCTAGGAAGTTCACAACGCGCCGAATCATTCTGCTCCAGCCGTCGTCTCCGAGTAACACCCTGTAGTTCTGTCTTTCTCTCATTCACTTACCTCCATTATAAGTTTTTTTGTACTGTTTATCAACTGCCATTTGAAGCAGATTGACGCAGAAGTCCCTTGTTTTTGTTTCTCTTACTTCGTAACTGGAATCACCGGCTGAAATGCCCTTGATATTTCCTTGAATATGTGTGCTATAAGAATAAAGCTGTCGTATGTAAAAATACAATTCATTCTCAAACAAACTTATCTTAACATGGAATAGCACATGACACAATATGACATGATATACAAATATTTAATATATTTTTTGTTTCGTATGCTACTTGACACAGCAAAGTAAGAGGCAGCTGACTGCCTCTTACTTTTACTTGATTATCATGGTTAATAGGATAGCTTTTGTCCGGTTTTGATTCTGTCCGGGTTTGTAAGTTTGTTCTTTTCAATCAGATGTTTTCTGCTGACTCCGAGATTTCTTGCAATCTGGCTGAGTGTGTCACCCTCTTTTACCGTGCAGATGTTACTGCCTGTACCTGTCTGACCTGATTGAGAGCCGGTTAATGTGGCTCCGTCTGTGTAGATTAAAGAGAATGCATAGCCCTCAAGATCCAGTGTAACCGTAATACTCTCATCGCTTAAATCTTCATCTGTGAATATTTTAATGTGACCATACTTGTCGATTCCGATGAGTGCAAAGGTTCTGCCGCTCTTCTGGTATTCTTTAGGTATGTTCATAGTAAACTTGCCTGTCTTCTTTGATGAAGACGTCGTTATAACTCCATTCTCTTTCGTTGACAGATTGAATGAAAATGCTTCTCTATAGCCTGCCGGCGTTGCTGCCAAAAAGGCTGCCTGACATACAGTGCCCTGATGTTCCATCGTACATAAGCTCCCTGCCTGTGTTCCATGATAGAGCCATGACAGAGGATTGATATAGGTGTCCTCATTCTTCTTGGAACCAGATGGCTGATTGTCACTATGACTGCTGTCGTTGTTTATATGATTGTCTTCTGATGGAGTTGGAGTCGGTGGATTCGGTGCTTTGGTTGTAATATCCACCATATTGCTGGCATAATCAGTCAGATTACCTCCACTTAACTTCTCTCCAAAAATATATAGTTTGCTTGCTGTTCCGGAGTAGCTTGGAATCGTAAAAATTTTCTCACCTGTTGATACTTCACAGTCAGTTGGTCCATAAGCAAGCACTGTATTATCACTGTCCACCAGCATGACTGATAGTTTGCTATAGTCTGTATTGGTCTTGCTTCCAAAGCCTGTGACATCTACTGTTACACTTGCCCCAACCGATAAGTCACCTGCATCTGTACGCTTTGCTGCAAAGGTATTGTTTCCATCTTTGAGTGTCAATTTCCATGTAGTTGCTGAACTATCTGTAGTTTCTAAAAAATCTGTAGGTTTATCCGCTCCACTTGCAGAGGAAAAGAGAACAGAGGACAACTTTAAATTCAAAGCGGGACGAGCAGAACCGACAGCATAGTAGACATAGAAGCCGCCCGGAATGACACGGCCACTATCTCTTACGCTCGCCGCAAAATCCCCATGGATGCCGGGCGAACGAAGCCACCAACGTTCTGTGCAGTTGGGGTCTGTTGCTACTCTGGTATTGTCATCACTTGTAAAACCATAATTTGCATTTTCCGCATCACCCAAATCTAACAAAAAGATTTTGTCATTTGTTGTTCCGTCAGGATAACTAAAGTAATTACCATCATCAGTATTCGCATTATCGATTGTAGTCTCTCCGATTGCACTCTTTTCTATTCCGGTAAAAATACCGGTATTATTTAAGAACTCATCGCCATTCAGGTAAGTGCGAAT
>JAUNSO010000068.1 GCA_030539165.1 bacterium | reverse complement strand
TTGATGGTGGGTCTGAAGTGACTGTAGTTATGATTTTGGATTTAGATACAGCATGTTCTTGAACAAGTTCAAGAACCATCGCGAGCAAAAAGCGCTCGCTCAATTCCGATTTGCCAAGAAACACATATTCCTAAAACGCAACAATGTCAGAAGAACAAGGGGTATGGCTTCCAATTCGTAGGTCAAGCCAAAGGAGTCTGAAAACTCAGTAAGAAAGCAGGAGTCAAATCTCCTGCTTTCTTACATCTCTGAGGTTGAAGAGGACGACGCGTCGGAGAATTGGAAGCCATACCCCTTGTTTTTCGTCCGCTTTGGTCACAGTTTTTCGTCCGCTTTGGTCACAGTTTTTCGTCCGCTAATCTGTCCGTCCATCATTTCCTGTTAAAAACAGCACCCCCATTTTTCAAGGAGTGCTGCATTAAACCATTCGTTATTTAATCTCTAAGTTCTTCCAGATATCATCAGGAATCAAAGCCACATAAGTCTTACCCGTATTCAACGTAATCTCTTTTCCGTCCTGATCAAAATACTGTGTTACTGCAAGCTCCTCAGCCTTAGACCATGTAATCGGAAGCGCCTTGCCGTTTGTGATATAGTATCCTTCACGATCATAATCGATAGAATGGAACATCATATATCCGTTATCATCAAATACAACATAACGTGCATTCTGCAGAAGAACATTCTTGAATGCTAACTGCTGGTTGTTGTTGCCCGGATCAACGTGCTCTGAACCATACTCTGAGTAGTAGTAGAGACCATCCTCAGCATTGTAATCCAGATATGGCTTGTTGTGCTTATAAGGCAGCTGGATATGTGATGCATCCTCAGCCTTAGAGTTAGAAGACAAATCTACAGGGCTTGTCTCAGAAGCAAACTGATAATGAGGACCCGGATAGTAATCATTGTATTCCTGTGTATACTTGGAGTCTGCAAACTTCTTCTCCAGATCTCCTGCTAAAATGTACTCTGTAAATTCTCTTGACTTGCCATTGTCTACACGTGAAAATCCGCCGCTGAAGTTATTCACATAATCATTTGCAAGATAATCATCAATATAGAACGGGCCACCGTCATGGCAGATTACTGCATTCCACTCAGGAATCAGCTGCAGGTTTGTAGGTCTGACACTACGGATAGAACCAAGCTGCTCAATGCTGCCCCAGTCCTTAACGAGAACCATCAGACGTGTAACGCCGTCGTTTGCCATACTGTTTGTGATTTCATATACGATATCAGCCTTGGATACACCATAGTGCGGAAGAGCTGTCTTCTCATTGTCGACCATGGCTGCGATCGGTCTTTGGTTTTTAATGGTTTCATCAATCCATTCGTTTGTTAACTCGCTGCGGTACATTCCCTCGCGAGATTCCTCCTCTACGGCTGCAGCGGGAGCTTCTGTAGGTGTCTGGTCAGTGACTACCTCGATAACCGGTTCAGCAACTGCCTCTGCCGGAGCCTCCTCCTTGCCTTTTCCACATCCTGTCATCACCAAACCACAAGCCAGTGCTGTCAGGATGATTAAGTTCCACTTCTTCATAAGTATACTTCCTCTCTTTCTGTTATAAACGATGTTGCTCATGCAATGTCTTTCGTTGACGATTATAACACAAAAGAATCTGTTCGTCATTACCAAATTTAACATATCTGTAACATTTAATTCTTTTTTTAGAAATACAAATAAGTTGTCAGAAATCTCACAAAATGGTATGATAATAAATAGAAAGTTCATGCGAAAACACGGGAATATTTGATGGAATAAGGGAGGTTTTGCAATGTTACTAATTGGAAACGGAAGAATGATTACACGGGATGCTAAGACTCCATTTATAGAAAACGGTGCAGTGGTAACAGAGGGACCGAAAATCATAGAAACAGGAGACTACACAGTACTAAAGAAAAAATATCCGGATGCGGAACTGATCGATGCCAAAGGCGGTGTGATCATGCCCGCATTTATCAATACACATGAGCATATTTATTCGACGATGGCAAGAGGTCTTGCAATCAAAGGATACAGTCCGGACGGTTTTCTGGAAATCCTGGATGGCATGTGGTGGAACATAGACAGACACCTGACGCTGGAACAGACCGGCCTGAGTGCAGAGTCTACCTATATAGACTGCATTAAGAATGGTGTTACAACAGTTTTCGACCATCATGCCAGCTATGGCTCTATTCGGGATTCCTTATTTAAAATAGAAGAAGCAGCAAAGAAGACAGGAATCAGAAGCTGTCTCTGCTATGAAATCTCGGACCGCGACGGGGAAGCCAAGATGCGGGATGCCATTTTAGAAAATGAGGCATTTTGCAGACATGCGCTGGCGGATGATACAGATATGATAGCCGGCATGATGGGACTGCATGCATCCTTTACCCTTTCGGATGACACACTGGCACTGTGCGCGGAGCACAAGCCGGATGGAGTGGGGTATCACATTCATGTAGCGGAGGGAATCGAGGATTTGTATGATTCTCTGAAGAAATATGGAAAGCGGATTATTGACAGACTGATGGATCACGATATATTAGGAGAAAAGTCGCTTACGGCGCACTGTATTTATATTAACGAACATGAGATGGATGTCCTGAAGGAAACCGGAACGATGGTCGTACATAACCCGGAGTCTAATATGGGAAATGCATGCGGCTGCCCTCCGACGATGAGGATCGTACAGAAGGGAATCCTGACCGGACTCGGAACAGACGGCTATACACATGACATGCTGGAATCCTACAAGGTGGCCAATATCCTGCACAAGCATCATCTGTGTGATCCGGGAGCTGCCTGGGCGGAGATCCCGCAGATGCTGTTTGAGGGCAATGCGCAGATTGCAGGACGTTATTTCAATACACCGCTGGGTGTGTTGAAGGAGGGTGCGGCAGCGGATGTGATTATTACAGATTATATTCCAATCACACCGATGAATGCGGACAATCTCAATGGACATATCTTATTTGGAATGAGTGGACGCAGCGTTGTTACAACGGTAGCGAATGGACAGGTGCTGATGAAGGACAGATGTCTGACCCAGATTGACGAGGAAGAGACGCTGGCACATGTCAGGGAAGCAGCAAAGAAATTAACAAATTCCATCAATGCATAAAGGAGGCGGCTATATGGGCGACAGAATGACACCGATCCCGTTTTCAAAACTCGTGGATCAGATACTGACAGAAAAGCAACAGGGAAGTGTATTCGGAATCCGCAATTTATATGTGGCGAAACAAAATCATACCCTCTCTTTGTTCGGAGAGAAGATGGAAACACCATTTGGCCCTGCGGCGGGACCGCATACACAGCTTGCTCAGAATATCATAGCAGCCTATGCAGCCGGAGCCCGTTTCTTTGAGCTGAAGACGGTTCAGAAGCTGGATGGCGAGGATCTGCCGGTCAGCAAGCCATGCATCAAGGCAGATGATGAGGGCTATAACGTAGAATGGTCTACTGAGTTAACAGTACAGCAGGCATTTGACGAATATGTAAAAGCATGGTTCGCCATCAAGCTCATGGCAAAAGAGTTTGGAATCGGTGCCATGGATGGCTTTATTTTTAATATGAGTGTCGGTTATGATCTGGATGGTATCAAGCTGAAAAAGATTGATGACTTTATTGAGGGACTCAAGGATGCTTCTAATACACCGATATTCCGGGAATGCCGTGCATTTACACTTGGGCATCTGGAGCTGTTCACAGATATTACCGAGGAGGATGTGCAGTCCATTTCTCCTCATATCTGTACGTCAGCAACGCTGTCTACGCTGCATGGCTGTCCGCCACAGGAGATCGAGCGTATTGCTACCTATTTAATGAAGGAAAAGCATCTGAATACATTTATCAAATGCAATCCAACTCTGCTTGGCTATGAGTTTGCCAGACGTACACTGGATGATATGGGATATGATTATGTATCGTTTGGTGAGTTTCATTTCCAGGATGATCTGCAGTATGCCGATGCAGTACCGATGCTGGGTCGCTTGACGGAGCTTGCAAAGCAGGAGAAGCTGGAGTTTGGAGTCAAGCTCACCAATACATTTCCGGTTGATATCAAGGCAGAAGAATTACCGGGACAGGAAATGTATATGTCAGGACGTGCCCTGTATCCACTTTCGATCGCGTTGGCAGCTAAATTGTCGGAGGAATTCAAAGGAAAGCTGCGGATATCCTATTCCGGAGGCGCAGATTATCATAATATCAAGAAAATATTTGAGACGGGTATCTGGCCGATCACGATGGCGACGACTCTGTTAAAGCCCGGCGGATACCAGAGGATGACACAGATCGGTGAACTGCTAGGAGAAGGACATGAAGGCTATCCGGAAGATCACGGTATCGATGTAGAGAGGGTCAAGGCACTGGCAAAGAGCGCAAGACGGGATAGGAATCATAGAAAACCTGTCAAGCTGCCTGTTTCACGCAAGATGGAGCGCAAGGTTCCGCTGATTGACTGCTTTGTGGCACCCTGCAGAGAGGGTTGTCCGATTCATCAGGATATCACTGCCTACATGGAACTGGTATCACGCGGCGAATATGCCAAGGCTCTGTATGTGATTATGGAAAAAAATCCACTTCCTTATATAACGGGTACGATCTGCGCACACAGATGTATGAGCAAATGTACCAGAAACTTCTATGAGGAGCCGGTACATATCCGGAAAATGAAGCTTCGCGCAGCACGTGGCGGCTATGATGCAGTGCTGGCAGGACATTCTGAGGGGACTAAGGACAAAGGCAGAGTGGCTATCATCGGTGCAGGACCGGCAGGTATCTCAGCAGCTTATTTTCTGGCTCGTGCAGGTATGGATGTTACGATTTTTGAAAAGAAAGAGGTTCCTGGTGGAGTGGTCAGACATGTGATACCGGAGTTTAGGATCTCATCAGAGGATGTGATGAAGGATATTGCCTTTGTTGAAAAGCTTGGAGTGCAGATTGAGGTAAATTCACCGGTTCATACGATTGATGAACTGAAAGAAAAGGGCTTTAAAAAGATCATCGTGGCGATCGGTGCAGGCAAGGAGGGCATCCTGTCATTGAAGTCAGGCTCTGCAATCAGCGCAGTTACATTTCTCGAGGACTTCAAGAATACAGAAGGCAGTATGGATCTTGGCAGCCAGGTCGTAGTTGTCGGAGGCGGAAACACAGCGATGGATACGGCACGTGCTGCAATCCGTGCAGAAGGTGTGGAGAAGGTGACGCTGATCTATCGCAGGACAAAGAGATATATGCCGGCGGATGAGGAAGAATTGCTGCTCGCGATAGAGGAAGGCGTGGAGTTCATGGAACTGCTGACCCCTGTCAGCTTTGAGAATGGAACACTGACCTGTCACCGGATCGAGCTTGGAGAACCGGATGCAACCGGTCGCCGGAGTCCGGTCGAGACAGAAGAAGTGATAGAGATACCGGCAGATGTCGTGATTGGTGCAGTGGGAGAACACGTTGATGATGACTTTTATAAGTCAAACAATATCATGATGACGTATGGAGGAAAACCTGCAGTAGATGCAGAAACCCTGCAAAGCTCGGTTCCAGGTGTTTATATCATCGGAGATGGACGTGGTGGTCCGGCTACGGTTGTTGAGGCAATTGCAGATGCAACCAGAGTGTCTGAGGCGATTTTATCAGAACGGATGTCACGGGATGTCAATGAGGAGAAGGATTTACGGGATATTTATGAGAAACATGGTGTCATTTGTGATTCCATAGACGGAGCTGTGAATACGACGACAACAGAGCAACGGGCAAAAGCCGAGTATGAGAGATGTCTGTCCTGCTTTGCTGTTTGCGAGGCCTGTGTGGAGGCATGCCCGAATCGTGCCAACATATCTGTTCGTATTCCGGGTAAAGAAAAATCGCAGATTCTTCATATTGACCAGAGATGTAATGAATGCGGCAACTGCAGAACATTTTGCCCGTATGACAGTGCGCCGTATCTCGATAAGCTGACGTTATTTGCGACGGAAGCAGATTTTGATCACAGTAAGAATCAGGGATTTGTACTGCTGGATCCCGATAAACAGATATTGAAACTGCGGCTGGGCGAACGTCATTATACGATAGAAGGCTTTGAAGCAGAAAGTCATGTGGATCCGCAGATTATGAATCTCATAGAGACCGTGTATCACAAATATAGATATTTATTCTAAATGAGGGATGAAAATGGCAGACAGATATTTGATTGCCGGAGGACAGATTATCTCCGGCAGTGGCAGCAGGACAGCCGATATTCTGATCGATAACGGCAGGATCGAGAAAATAGGTGAGGATCTGGCAGATATGACTGCAAGACGTATTGATGCGTCCGGCAAGCTTATCTTCCCCGGCTTTATTGATGCGCATACACACTTTGATCTGGAGGTGTCCGATACAGTGACGGCGGATGACTTTGAATCAGGGACAAAGGCAGCCATAGCAGGAGGAACCACCTGTATCATTGATTTTGCAACACAGTACAAGAAGGAAGCATTATCAGAGGCTCTGGCAACATGGCACAAAAAAGCCGATGGTGTCTGCTCCTCAGATTATGCATTTCATATGGCGATATCTGATTGGAATGAGAATACCGCAGAGGAAATCAAGGAGATGTTTGCAGGCGGAGTGACATCCTTCAAATTGTATATGACTTATGACATCAGAGTCAGCGATGGCGTGATTTATGATATTCTGAAGAAAATGAAAGCAGTGGGTGGTATTGTAGGTGTGCACTGTGAGAACAATGATCTTATCAACAGACTGGCAGGAGAGCAAAAATCTGCCGGAGACTATTCACCGGCGGCACATCCGAAGTCACGTCCGGCCTGTGCCGAGGCTGAGGCGATCCATCGTCTGCTGACAATTGCCAGAGTGGTTGATGTACCGGTCATGATTGTTCATCTTTCTTCGGAGGAGGGCTATGAAGAGGTTCGCCGCGCGAGAGAAAGAGGACAAAAGGTGTACACGGAGACCTGTCCGCAGTATCTGATTCTGGATGAGAGCAGATACCAGCTGGAGGATTTTGAAGGTGCAAAATATGTATGCTCGCCGCCTCTCAGGAGCAGACAGGATAAGGAATGTCTCTGGCAGGCTGTCAGGGACGGGCAGATCGATACGATATCGACAGATCACTGCTCCTTTACCATGGCGCAGAAAAAGATGGGAATCAAGGATTTTACAAAGATACCAAACGGCATGCCCGGAGTGGGCAATAGACCGCAGCTGATTTATACCTATGGAGTGCTGGAGGACAGAATGACAGTATCCCAGATGTGCAGACTACTGTCAGAGAATCCGGCGAAGCTTTATGGCATGTATCCGCGAAAGGGCTGTATCGCAGAGGGCTCAGATGCGGATATTGTCATCTGGAATCCGGATTACAGAAGAACAATTACAGCAGAAGGACAGCTATATCGGACTGATTATAACCCCTATGAGGGTATCAAGGTCAGAGGCATGGCAGAGAGGGTGTTTTTAAGAGGCATGCCGGTAGCAGAAAAGGGCGAGGTAACAAAACCGAATACAGGCTGCTATATCAAGCGGGAGAAAGGAATCAGGATATGAAACTGATCAAAACAGAGGATGCTGTCGGGCATGTACTGTGTCATGATATCACGCAGATCATCAAAGGTGTGACCAAGGATGCTGTATTCCGTAAAGGGCATGTGGTTCAGAAGGAGGATATTCCTGTGCTGCTGTCTGTGGGTAAGGAACATCTGTATGTATGGGAAAAGAGAGAGGACATGCTTCATGAAGATGAGGCAGCTTTGATTTTGTACGAAATCTGTGTAGGTAATCATATGCATGCCGGTGAGATCAAGGAAGGTAAAATCGAGCTGATTGCGGACTGTGATGGACTGCTGAAGGTGGATAGTGAGCGTCTGCGCGCCATCAACATGGTCGGTGAGATGATGATTGCGACCAGACACGGCAATACAACCGTACACAAAGGAGATAAACTGGCAGGAACCCGGGTAATCCCACTGATTATTGAAAAGAAGCGTATGGAACATGCTCGTGGTATTGCGGAGGAATATAAGAAAAACAGCGGTGGACTTCCAATGCTGGATGTGAAACCTTTTTTGCATAAGAAGGTGGGAATTGTGACGACCGGCTCCGAAGTTTATCATGGACGTATTGAAGATACATTTACGCCGGTCATTTTAGAGAAATTGGCACAGTTTGATACAGAGATTATCGGTCAGAAAATTTGTGATGATGATCCGGCAGGGATTACAGCAGCCATTCAGGAATGGATACAACAGGGCGCCAATCTGGTCATCTGCACCGGCGGCATGAGTGTAGATCCGGATGACAGGACTCCGCTTGCAATCAAAAATGCATGCAGCAAGGATCAGAAAGGACATGTTGTAAGCTATGGTGCTCCGGTATTGCCGGGAGCGATGTTTCTGCTCGCATATCATGACGACGGGATTCCGGTGATCGGGCTGCCGGGCTGCGTGATGTATGCGAAAAGAACGATTTTTGATCTGATTCTGCCGAGACTGATGGCAGACGAGAAACTGACTGCTGCTGACATCAATTGTCTGGGAGAGGGAGGCCTGTGTCTGTCCTGTGAGGTCTGTACCTTCCCGAACTGTGGTTTCGGCAAATAGCCGTGGAGCATGACAGAGTTCATAAATATGGAGCAAATGGGGCAGAATGAATGAGTATTGCACAAAGTGTATTTAAGGATATTATAATACAGCAGGACGAACTGATCGTATGTGGTGGAGGACATGTTTCCATTCCGATTATTAAAATAGGAAAGATGCTTGATTTTGGGGTAACCGTTTTGGAGGACAGACCACTCTATGCTGACCGCGTAAGAGCCGCAGGCGCCGACCGGGTGATCTGTGATACGTTCAGAGACGCACTTTCACAGACGGATGGTGGATCAAATGTATATTTTGTCGTTGTGACACGAGGGCACAGGTATGATATGGAATGTCTGCGCTCTATTTTTGAAAAGAAGTATGCTTATGCAGGCATGATGGGGTCGAGAGTCCGATCTGGAGAGGTCAGAAAAGCATTGGCAGCAGAGGGCATATCGGAGGCTGAGATTGCAAAGCTGCATAGTCCGATCGGACTGCCGATTGGAGGAGAGACTCCAGAGGAAATAGCAGTTTCAGTCATGGCTGAGATTGTGCAGATCAGAGACCGGATTCGTAAGGAGAAGAAGGCCGATGGCTATACACATGAGATTCTGCAGGCACTTCTTGCAGCCGACGACAGGAGCAGATGTCTGGCGACGATTACTTCCAGAAAGGGCTCTGCGCCCAGAAGTGTCGGAACCAAAATGGTGGTTTTTGAAGATGGAGTCTGCGCGGGGACGATCGGCGGAGGCTGTGTAGAGGCACAGGTCGTGCAGGAAGCGCTGCATATGATGCGAGGTGCAGTGGGAGATAGCAGAACTCTCCGAATCAACATGCTGCCGGAACAGGCAGAGGAGGAAGGTATGGTCTGCGGAGGCATTGTAGAGATTACACTTGATGTGATAGATCTGCAGGTATAAGATAGCAGCTGAATATTCCGGGTGATAGAAAGGATGCAATCAGGATGGAATTGACACCAATCTGGATATCGATCAGGACAGCATGTGTGTCCATATTGATCACTTTTTTTCTAGGCGTTCTTGCAGCGAGAGCCGTTGCGTTTTCAAAGAATCGAAAAGCAAAGATGATATGGGATGGCATATTAACACTGCCATTGGTACTGCCTCCGACGGTGGCAGGCTTTTTTCTGCTGTATCTATTTGGAGTCAAGCGTCCAATCGGCAGTCTTCTGGTTCGCTTTTTTGGAGTGAAGGTTCCGTTTTCGTGGGGAGCGACCGTGATTGCAGCAGTTGTAATCTCTTTTCCGCTCATGTACCGGTCGGCAAGAGGTGCTTTTGAACAGGTAGATGAGAATCTGCTGAATGCAGGACGTACACTTGGTATGTCTGAGTGGAGCATTTTCCGAAGGGTGGTACTGCCATGCGCGATGCCGGGGGTACTCTCGGGTGGTGTACTGGCGTTTGCCAGAGGGCTGGGAGAGTTCGGGGCAACGACCATGATCGCAGGAAATATTGCCGGAAAGACAAGGACACTGCCATTAGCGGTCTATTCAGCTGTGGCTGCCGGTGATATGCAGCTGGCATTTCAGTATGTCTTGATTTTGGTTGTTTTGTCCTTTATCATTGTAGCTGCAATGAATTATTTTGGAATGAAGGGAAGATCAAGATAACATGAAGCAGCTTTTGGTTTATCTGAAGGATTATAAAAAGGAGTGTATTCTTGCACCGTTATTTAAAATGCTGGAGGCATCCTTTGAATTATTTGTACCGCTCGTGATAGCGGCAATCATTGATCGGGGAATCGGGAACAACAGCAGCAGCTATATTTACCGCAGCTGCGGACTGCTGGTTATGCTGGGACTGATCGGTCTGATCTGCGCTGTGACGGCACAGTTCTTTGCGGCAAAGGCAGCAGTTGGATTCAGTACAGGGCTCAGACATGATCTGTTCAGTCATCTGTTGGGGCTTTCCTATTCAGAAATTGATACGTTAGGTACCTCTACCATGATCACGAGAATGACAAGTGATGTCAATCAGGCGCAGACAGGTGTGAATATGTTTCTGCGTCTGTTTCTGCGTTCGCCTTTTGTTGTATTTGGTGCAATGATCATGGCATTTACGATCGACGTCAAGGCGGCATTGGTATTCGTCGGAGTGATTTTGCTGTTATCATTATCGGTCGGATTGATCATGAAATATAATATCCCGATGCTGAAACAGGTTCAAATGAGGCTGGATACTGTATTGTCACTGACCCGTGAAAATCTGTCCGGAGTCCGTGTGATCCGCGCTTTCTGCAAGGAAGAGGAAGAGATTTGGCGTTTTACTGAGAAAAATACAGAACTTGCAGCGGAGCAAAGAAAGGCAGGCTGGCTGTCCGGTGCACTGAATCCGCTGACCTATGTCATTGTCAATCTGGCGATTATCTGTCTGATCCGTGTCGGTGCAGTTCAGGTCAATGAGGGAGTGCTGACACAGGGACAGGTCGTAGCACTCTATAATTATATGTCTCAGATTTTAGTCGAGCTGATCAAGCTGGCAAATCTGATCATTACTCTGAATAAAGCAATCGCATGTGGCAACCGGATCGCAGATGTCTTATCAGTCAAAAACGGTATGGAAATTCCCTCTGCTATTGATGTGAGTATCGATCCGGAAGCTGTTAATAAGGTGGAATTCAGGCATGTATCTCTGCGGTATCATACATCAGGGGATGAGGCATTGACAGACATTGATTTTACGGTGAAAAAGGGTGAGACCATCGGAATCATCGGCGGTACAGGCTCAGGCAAGAGTTCTGTCATCAATCTGATCCCGCGGTTCTATGATGCAACAGAAGGAGAGGTGCTGGTGGATGGCATCAATGTCAAGGAATATCCGGTGGATGTCCTGCGGCAGAAAATCGGAGTTGTAACACAGAAAGCGGTTCTTTTTCATGGAACGATAGAAGAAAATCTCAGATGGGGCAATGAGCATGCTTCAGCTGCTGATCTCACGGATGCAGTCCATGCGGCAGCTGCAGATGATGTAGTGGCAGCCAAGGGAGGATTAGAGGCGGAAATCGCACAGGGCGGACGTAATCTGTCAGGAGGACAAAGGCAGCGTCTGACAATTGCGAGAGCGTTGGTTCGAAAACCGGAGATACTGATACTGGATGACAGTGCCTCGGCACTTGATCTGGCAACAGATGCAAAGCTTCGCGATGCAATCATGAAATTATCCTATCAGCCGACAGTATTGATTGTTTCACAGCGTACTTCTTCTATCCGGCATGCAGATCAGATCATTGTTCTGGATGACGGAGCGGTTGCCGGCAGTGGAACACATGAGGAATTGCTGGATCACTGCAGTGTGTATCAGGAAATCTATGCTTCACAGTTCAAGAAGGAGGCGTAGAGAAGAATGAAATTATTGAATCAGAGACAGACACTTCATAAGGTTTTACAGCATTTGAAAAAATACAGATTACTAATGACAGCGACCATTTTGCTGGCAGTGATTTCAGTCGCATTGACACTGTATGTGCCGATTCTAATCGGAGCGGCGATAGATCTGATCATTTACAGGCAGGTAGACTTTGCAGGTATTTCGGTTTTAATCATCAGAGTCATTCTGGTATCTGTGATCGTAGCACTTGCCCAGTGGCTGATGAATGTGATTAATAACAGGATGGCATACCTTGTGGTGCGTGACATCAGGAATGAAGCCTTTGAAAAGCTGGAGATTTTGCCGCTTAGCTATCTGGATGCACAGTCTCAGGGAGGTATCGTCAGCCGTATCATTGCCGATGTGGATCAGTTTGCTGACGGTTTGCTGATGGGCTTTACACAGCTGTTTACAGGTGTAGTGACCATTCTGGGAACACTTGCTTTTATGCTGTCCATGAATGTAAAGATTACTCTGGTTGTTGTGCTGGTAACACCATTGTCACTGTTCGTTGCCAGATTTATTGCAAATAAAACTTTTTTAATGTTTCGTGAACAGTCAGAAATCCGTGGTGAACAGACTGCACTGATTGATGAAATGATCGGAAATGTAAAGGTGGTCAAGGCTTTTTCTCATGAAGCACAGGTGCTGGAGAGATTCGACGAAATGAATGGAAAGCTGCAAAAAGCTTCCCTGCGCGCTATTTTCTTTTCATCCCTGACCAATCCATCCACCCGGTTTGTCAACAGCATTGTCTATGCAGGAGTGGCACTGACCGGTGCAGCAGCTGTATTGAATGGTGGTATGACGGTGGGTATCCTTTCCTGCTTCCTCAGCTATGCCAATCAATATACAAAGCCGTTCAATGAAATCTCAGGTGTGGTAACGGAATTGCAGAATGCCATTGCCTGTGCTGCGAGAATTTTTGAACTGATTGATGAGGAGCCACAGAAACCTGATGATGAGGCAGCACAGATGCTAAATGAGGCAGAGGGGACTGTGGCCTGTGAGCATGTGGACTTTTCGTATACAAAGGATAAGCCCCTGATCGAAAATTTGAATGTGACGGTAAAACCGGGCGAAAAGGTTGCCATTGTCGGGCCTACCGGATGCGGGAAAACAACGATTATCAACCTGCTGATGCGTTTCTACGATGTAGATCACGGCAGTATCAGCGTAGACGGAACTGATATCAGGAAAATCACCAGGAACAGTCTCAGGACTTCTTATGGAATGGTGCTGCAGGATACATGGCTTCGAAGCGGAACCATCAGAGAGAATATTATCATGGGAAGACCGGAGGCAACAGAGGAAGAAATCATTGCAGCAGCAAAGGAAGCCCATGCACATTCCTTTATTCGAAGGCTGCCGCAGGGATATGATACGGTAATCGGAGAGGATGGAGGTATGCTGTCCCAGGGACAGAAACAGCTGCTGTGCATTACCAGAGTCATGCTGTGCCTGCCGCCGATGCTGATTCTGGATGAGGCGACTTCTTCTATTGATACACGCACCGAAATGAAGATCCAGAGTGCATTCAATAAACTGATGGAAGGGAAAACGAGCTTTATCGTAGCACATAGGCTCTCGACGATTCAGAATGCGGATATCATACTGGTCATGAAGGATGGAAAGATCATTGAACAGGGTAGTCACGAGGAGCTGCTGGCACGTGCCGGATTTTATGCACAGCTGTATAACAGTCAATTTCAGTGAGAACGATGGGATACCAAATGTTACATTTTTATGCCAGTTATTACATTTCCATTTACTTTGCTGCATATATTACGATATAATCAATTCATAGCGAAAGCCTGAGGGGAGATAAATGACCAGTGTGGACACGAGGTAATGTGAATGAGTGAACAGATCAGGCATTTATGTGAGACCGTGCAGGAGATTAACGAGATCAAAAATCGTATCATCGCACTGCAGCAGATCGGTCAATCACAGGAGGAGAAAGAAAAAGCTGACACGAATTAAAGTGTCGGCTTTTCTTTTGCCCAAAATGCCAAAAATCACCCATGATTCTACTCGTCGTGATGAGTTTATGATATAATGTCGTCAGACATTATATCAGCGCATGCTTTGGTGCGCATAAATGA
>JAUNSO010000109.1 GCA_030539165.1 bacterium | reverse complement strand
CAATTCGATTCCCGAGAATCTCGGAAGCCTAAAGGATATGAAATACCCCGAAAATCTGCCTGTACTGACCTTCCTTGCAGATGATACAATCCAAAAATCCGATGAAATGTTTGCTGAAAAGGGCTTCGACATCACATGGGAGAAGCTGCACACAGACTTAATCACCAATGATCAACTCCAGCAAACAGAAATTCTAAACGGAGAACACTATCTGCACTGGACCAATGCAGAGTTGATGGCTGAGAAAATGATGCAGTATTTAGAGCAGATGAATTAATCATCTGCTCTATTGAATAAAGCACCTTGAAGAACCGGTTTTGATTCTTCAAGGTGCTTTGTCTCTTTGCTGTTAGGCCGTATTAGAACTGTTGATTTTATTAACATTTCTAAAGCATTGACTTCGCATTTTCACAATCATCTCACATATATAAAATTCCCCTTGCAACAGTAAATTTCTTATGTTACGATATTTTCAAGCAAAGAATTTACAACCAATTCCTTAGTTTATCTAATTGCGTAACGCAATGTCAAAACGGAATACTCCGTAAGAAATCCTTGCTTACATCAAAACTAAATACGCAGGGAATCTTACAGAATGGATACAGGGAACAGAAAATCAGCAACAGAATAATAGAAGAACTGAAAAAATCGTTCCATAAACAAGGGAGAGATATTTCTATGAATGATATGACCCGTATCAAGAATAAAAATGGGCAATATAGCATCCGCAGTTCGCTTCTACTCTTGTTTTCCACTCCATTTATCGTCTGGCAAATGGGCATCCTTTATTACTCTGGAACAACCTTATCACTGTTTGGAAGAACCCCAATTCCACTAACAAATAACAATACCACCCTTGTCATCGTCTCAGGTTATCTTGCATCCATTCTGATGATTTGTCTGATTCCACGCAAAACCATATGGATGGAACGAATTTTGCTGCCAATCGCTTTTCTTGCAACACTGTTCATGCTGCTTCCACTGTCATCTGCGATGATCACGGTATTGTTTTACATAGCAGTGTTCTGTTGTGTATTTTCCATAGGCACTATGGTCTCCATCGCTGCCCAGCACTTTACTGTTGAAACCACATGGCGCGACGGGATGATCAGCATGATGGGTGGCGGCATACTAATTGCTGTACTGCAAAATGACCTTTTTCGCATAAGCTTTACCACTTTCACCATCTTTTCAGTTCTTCTCATTGCAGCACAAATCGCTTTCTATTATTCCATACCATCAAAGATTGATGTGGCTTATGTCAATCATGAACATCCAATGAAAATGCCCAAAATCCTTTTTATTGGAATCTGGCTGATTTCCGGAGTCTCTACATTGCTCATCTGCTTTGCATCCTCTTACGCCGAAAACGTGTCGGGAGGAATCAGCACGCTTTACTTTTCCGCTGCCATCATGGCTCTGTTTCTGACCATTATAAAAAAGCAATTGGCATTCAACTCCATTCGCATTTACAGCGGTTTCCTTGCGATCGCAGTATTTGGTTTTGTACTGACGCTGCTCTCCCTCTATGTCCCGGAACTTAGAT
Source organism: bacterium (assembly GCA_030539165.1). Classification (GTDB taxonomy): domain Bacteria; phylum Bacillota; class Clostridia; order Lachnospirales; family Lachnospiraceae; genus JAAYYM01. The sequence goes on along the minus strand of JAUNSO010000109.1, from coordinate 1,868 downwards.
ACATCGCTTGTATCTTTCTTGGATTTATAGTGGTACTGGCAAACCTGTGGATTTTCTTCGCGGCAGTCTCCTTTCAAGTATATCCCACACGGTATATAGGGGCTATCGGTGCTGCCATGGGACTGGTTCTTGCTGTATTTCATTCCATTCTGCTTGAAGCACTACGCGCTAATCTGCCTTTGCTTTATGGAATATATGCAACACTGTCTGTTGCTTTGCTGTTAATATATTTCTTTATGGAACCGTATTTGATTCAGATGTGGCACGAGCACCAAAAGGAAGCCACCGAAGTGTCATCGTCCACTACTTCCAATCGAACTACGCAAGAACACACTCCACATTCCTTCGATACCCTTTCAGATCAGGAACGGATTCTTGCCAGATTAATTCTGGAGGGACATACCGAAACATCTGCAGCAAAGCTGATGAACATTTCACTGAACACCCAGAAGGGCTACCGTAAAAATTTATATTTTAAACTTGACATCCACTCAAAACGCGAACTGTTCGAGATTGCACAAATCAAATAATGCCAATGTTCTTATAAAATGCAAATCCCACGTGATTCGGGTGTGAATGCTGTCACATGATTTCCTCTAAACTAATATAACAACTACAAATCATCAGTGGAGAATAACGGAGGAAAAAAAATGAATAAAAGACTTGTATTTTTACTTGTGACAGCGATGATTTTATCCTTCACCGCCTGCAGCAAAAGAAATGATTCAGAGGCACCCGATCAGTCCAAATCAGACATCATCCAAGAGGACGCAATCCAAGATAGTTTAGCTTCAAATGAAACTGACACTTCCGAAGGCAAAGCAGCAGAAATTGAAAATCAGATTGATTTGTCACTGGATGATACACACTATGAAACTGATGCACAGATTGCTGTAACGCTCGATTTTAACAAACTCAATCAAGATCAAGCCATTATTGTTGTAGTGAGCTCCGATACAGAACATAACAAAACCATTTCTTACGATAATGATGCATCATGGATAGAATATCGTTGGCTATCGGACTTTTCGGAGCTTCCTTTCTATCTGTTTCCTGAGAATATGAGTAACGGACTCTACGATGTGCGTGTCTACGCTGATGCTGAAAGTGGCACGGAATTGGCTTCCATCACAATGGCTGTAGGCAGTGCAGTGCTTCCGACAGGTAATGAAAATGCAGACAATACAGGAACTGTCAGTACATCTTCGAACATCAGCGAACAAGGTGGTATTCCTGCAGAAGGCGGCGATTGTACGAAGCGCCAGATGGAAGATACCATCGTTTCCTATCTCTCAAAAATCAGCGGATTATCGTCACTTAGCCTTGGCGGCGGCAGCCGGATAGAATACACGAAAACCGATGATGCCCTTAATGAATGTGACATATGGACGATCTACGATCCAGAATTAAACAATGACAATTTATATGATACCATGAACAGCCAGCTTACGGCGGCCGGTTTTACTTACGAGAAAGATATGGTCGGTCGTCATGTTTGGTATATGGATATTGATGGCGAACATAAGGGTATATTGTTTTGGCCCGATGATGATGAACTTCCGGACGGATATTATCTTCTCATGATGACACATGGACCAGATGAATACTAAGTGCATACTTCCATGATTTGTCTAAAGTGAATTGTTTAAAAAAGGACGGCATACGTTCATCGATATTCTGTTCGTCCACAGTCATATAATTCCTGCTTGCAGTGGCAAACTTCATATGTTACGATATGATTAAGCAAAGAATTTACCACCAATTCCTTAGTTTATCTGATTGCGTAACGCAATGTCAAAACGGAATATTCCGTAAGAAATTCTGGAATTGATAGATTGATGTTCAATAAAGGAGAAGCCAAGTGCTTC
>JAUNSO010000108.1:1855-3436 GCA_030539165.1 bacterium | reverse complement strand
CCTTCTGCGTCGTGGTGGTCGTAGAGCTCGCCGGTTGTAAAGGATGCCAGAGACTCGCTGTAGAGTGAGTAGGGTGAAGTTGTGCCGGCTTTGATGATGTTGCCCTTGTAGAGCTTGAACTTCACTTCACCGGTTACATACTGCTGTGTAGACTCGATGAATGCCTGAACTGCTTCACGTAACGGTGTGAACCATTTTCCTTCATATACGATATCGGCGAATTTGTTGCCCATTTCCTTCTTAACTGTATAAGTAGCGCGGTCGAGAATCAGCTCCTCTAACTGCTGATGAGCTTCCATCAGGATGGTTCCGCCCGGTGTCTCGTATACACCACGGCTCTTCATGCCGACAACACGGTTCTCTACGATATCCACGATACCAATGCCATGCTTGCCGCCAAGCTTATTTAACTCTTTGATGATTTCGGAAACCTTCATAGCCTTGCCGTTGATTGTCTTCGGAACACCCTTCTCAAATGTCATGGTGACATATTCACCTTCATTCGGAGCCTTCTCAGGAGTTACACCAAGAACTAACAGATGCTCGTAATTCGGCTCATTTGCAGGATCTTCAAGCTCCAGACCTTCATGGCTGATGTGCCATAAGTTACGGTCACGGCTGTAACTGTTATCTACTGAGAACGGCAGGTCAATGCCATGTGCTTTACAATATTCAATCTCTTCTTCACGTGAGCTCATGCCCCAAGTCTCATTGCAGCGCCAGGGAGCGATGATTTTCAGGTCAGGTGCGAGTGCCTTAATACCAAGCTCAAAACGTACCTGATCATTTCCCTTACCGGTAGCACCGTGACAGATAGCTGTTGCGCCTTCTTTTCTTGCGATTTCTACAAGACGTTTTGCAATCACGGGACGAGCCATGGATGTGCCGAGCAGATATTTGTTCTCATAGATTGCATTTGCCTGTACACAAGGAACGACATACTCATCACAGAACTCATCAACGAGATCTTCGATGTATAATTTGGTTGCGCCTGATAACTTTGCTCTTTCTTCCAGTCCGTCAAGTTCGCTTTCCTGTCCGACATCGACACATACACATACAACGTCGTAGTCGTAATTCTCCTTTAACCAAGGAATGATTGCTGTGGTATCGAGACCACCTGAGTAAGCTAAAATAACTTTTTCTTTCATGATAGAACCTCCTATAATAAATGTTTCATAATAATGCAGGCTTCCGGTGAAAACCATGCGGTTGATTGTTCTTATGTAATGACTCTGAGTTGGGCAAAGCTTCACAAAAGGAAGCAATTTTGCACATCTATGAATCAGTACAGGATTTCGTGTAAGAACAATATACATCAACAAGATGAATAATGCAAGCATAAAATGCATGAAAAATGAAATTTTATGCATATTTTATGAAAAGTGCCGTACTTTATACACAAATATGAAAATGTGCACAAAGAGCCAACGATTATGCGAATTCTTCAATAACACAGATAGAGCGAAAATGCATATTTATAAAATTAGGGGTTGCATATTATGCAATCGAGATGTATAATTATGCAATCAACACGAAAGAAAGCATACTTTACTAATAAGAAAGAATCGTTTATTCTAT
>JAUNSO010000108.1:0-1755 GCA_030539165.1 bacterium | reverse complement strand
TATGAAGAAAAAGATTTTTATCGACGGCAGTGAAGGAACTACCGGACTTAGAATATATGAACGTTTTGAGGGCAGAGATGACATTGAATTACTGAAAATCTCACCGGAGCTTCGTAAGGATGCAGCAGAAAGAAAGAAAATGATCAATGCATCAGACATTACATTTTTATGTCTGCCGGATGCAGCAGCAATTGAGGCAGTGGCGATGTTAGACAATGACCACACCTGCATCATTGATACGTCAACAGCCCACAGAACAGAAGAGGGCTGGGCATACGGATTTGCGGAGCTGTCCCCAAAGCACAGAGAAGCCATTCGAAATGGAAAGAAGATTGCAGTTCCGGGCTGTCACGCAACCGGACTGATTTCCTTATTATATCCGGTAGTTGCAAAAGAAGTAATCGCTCCGGATTACCCGGTATCAGCGTTATCCATTTCAGGCTATAGCGGAGCAGGTAAGAAAATGATTGCAAAATATGAGGCTGCAGACAGGGATATTTCCTATAGTGCGCCACGTGAGTACGCGCTTTCGCAGCAGCATAAGCATCTAAAGGAGATGAGAGCCGTTACCGGCATTACGAGACAACCGTTGTTCATGCCGATTATCGCCGATTATTACAGCGGAATGGTTGTATCATTTCCAATCTATGCAGACATGATGCAGAAGAAAATGACACCGGAGGAGCTGCAGCAGTTCTTTACAGACTATTATGCAGGAGAGCAGTTCATTAAGGTGATGCCGTTTGGAGCAGAGGCAGAGACAGAAGGCTTTATGAGCGGAAATGTTTGCTCAGGCTGGGACGGACTCAGGATTTATGTAACAGGAAATGAAGAACGCATCCTGTTGACAGCCCAGTTCGATAACCTTGGAAAAGGTGCCTCCGGCGCAGCAATCCAGTGCATGAACATCTTACTAGGATGTGAAGAAAGCAAGGGACTGAACTTATAAGAAAGAAGTGATGATATGATACGAACAATGACAATAGAGGATTATGATCAGGTACATGACCTGTGGATGACAATCAGTGGATTTGCAATTCGGTCTGTAGATGATTCCAGAGCAGGTGTTGAGGCATTCTTAAAGAGAAACCCGACTACAAGCGTGGTAGCCATAGAAGACGGAAAGGTCGTAGGCAGCATTCTTTGCGGCCATGACGGCAGACGCGGCTGCTGCTACCATGTATGTGTCAACAGCGGCTACCGAAGACGAGGCATCGGAAAAGCCATGGTCATTCACGCGATGGAAGCATTACATAAAGAACACATCAGCAAGGTTTCCCTAATCGCTTTCACCAAGAATGACATCGGAAACGCCTTCTGGAACCAGATCGGCTGGACAAAGCGTGAAGACCTGAATTATTATGATTTTGTCTTGAATACAGAGAACATTATCAATTATAATCAGTGAGTGCAGTCAATCAGTTGATTGAGGCCTTCTACTATTGGTCTATCATAAACATAAATAGATAAATGGACAATAGACAAGGAAAGAAGCTCGATTAAATTCCAAAAAGGGAGAATGCTTTCACAGTGATTCTCTATATTGGACAACAAGCATATAGAAAATGAAAGTAACCATCCAAAATAGTAACAAATGCGTAAGTATTTGGAATGCTAATCAGCATTAATAAGGAGTTCTTATCCAAAACTTCGATATGATACTTACGAGAAGGTTCACTTTGGAATTTTTACTTCATTTCAAGTCCGTAGTTATCCAAAATGGCGCACAAGAAGCCAAAAGCCAACGTAAGTAAG
>JAUNSO010000067.1 GCA_030539165.1 bacterium | reverse complement strand
GATAATGTTGTAGAGAACACAACTGCAGCCGAAAGCCGCATCCGCGATGTAGATATGGCAACAGAGATGGTAGAATACTCCAAAAACCAGATTCTCCAGCAGGCAGGTCAATCCATGCTGGCTCAGGCCAACCAACAAACCAGCGGCGTCCTATCACTACTACAATAAAAACTACTATTAACAAATAACCCCAAAAGAGTTCGACCAAGGGACAGTACGGCAGGTTACCGAGGTCAAGCCAAAGGAGCCTGAAAACATAAAAAGACATGGAAGCCACTCTTCCATGTCTTTTTGCTTATGGTTGAAAGGGACGACGCGTCGAGGAAACTTGCCGTACTGTCCCTTGGTCGAACTCTCCTCAGCCTTCATTAAATCTCCAAGCTAACCCTTTCTCAGCCTTCATGAAGTCCTTGTGCCACCCCTACTCCGCACTCATACGATCCAGCAGTTCAATCTTCATATCATACAGCTTCTTAGACAAATCCACATAAATATTATGAGGATTGATCAAACGCCGTGTCTCTTCCCATAGCGTATCCAGCTCCTGCTTACAATACTCCCGGATCTCCATGACCTTTGGAGACTCATAAACACAATCTCCATGTTGAAAGACAGGAATCATCAGCTCACGCAACGTATAGCTGCCCGGCTGCAGTCTCGTCTTTTTCCACGGCTCCGCAGGATCAAATAACAGCAGCGACTCATTCTCATCAAATATTTCCTCTTCCAGACAGATCAGATCCGCCTTGACCTTATGAGAATCCTTCTCATACACACGATAAATCTTCTTATTGCCCGGATTCGTAACCTTCTCCGTATTTTCCGACAGCTTGATCTTCGGGATGAACTTCCCGTCCTCCCCCATAACGGCAGCCAGCTTATAAACACCACCAAATGCAGGCCAGTCCTTAGAGGTAATCAGGTTAGTACCAACTCCCCAGGAAGTAATCGTAGCCCCCTGCGCCTTTAGAGAATCAATCAGGAACTCATCCAGATCATTGGAAGCAGAGATCACTGCATCCGGAAATCCCGCCTCATCCAATGCTTTTCTGACCTTCTTTGACAGATAAGCCAGATCACCACTATCCATACGGATGCCATAGAACGGCATCGGAATCCCTGCCTCTCTCATTTCTGTAAAGACACGGATGGCATTTGGCAGACCGGATTTTAATGTATCATAAGTATCAATCAATAAAATACATGCAGACGGATATAGGTCAGCATATGCCTTAAAGGCAGTATATTCATCCGGAAAACTCATGATCCAGCTGTGCGCATGCGTGCCCTTGATCGGAACATCAAAGAGCTGTCCTGCCAGTACATTACTTGTCCCGATACAACCGCCAATCATAGCAGCTCTGGCTCCGTAAACACCGGCATCAGGCCCCTGTGCACGACGCAGACCAAACTCCATGATGCCATCACCACGTGCTGCCAGTACGACACGGGCTGTCTTGGTTGCAATCAGACTCTGATGATTGATGATATTCAGGATCGCAGTTTCTACCAGCTGCGCCTCCATGATCGGAGCAATGACCTTGACCAATGGTTCTCTCGGAAAGATGACTGTGCCCTCGGGAATAGAGTAAATATCACCGGAGAATCTGAAATGCCTCAGATAATCCAGAAAATCCTCCTCAAAGATATTCAGACTGCCCAGATAACTGATATCATCCTCTGAAAAGTGCAGATTTTTGATATAGTCTATCATCTGTTCCAGACCGGCAGCAATCGCATAGCCATTGTCCAGAGGATTGGTGCGGTAGAACATATCAAAAATAACGGTATCATTCCGGCTTTTATTTTTGTAATAGCCTTGCATCATAGTCAGTTCATATAGATCGGTTAATAGTGTCAGGTTTTGATAACTCATATTGTCTCCCTTCATTTGTGCAAATATGACTGATATCATTATAATAACCCGTATCATCTTAAATTAGTTATCATCATATACGATTATTCTTCATAAATCAAGGTCAATCCAGAAAGAACATCATTATGAAAAAGAGATAAAGATAAAATGATAGGTTGATATTGCAAATCATTTTGTGCTATCATGGAAAAACATATCATACGACACATATGAGAAAGAGAGAATATTATGAAGACAAAAGTAAGATTGTTTTTTCCCTGCTATTTTGCTTTTTTGGTAAATGGAGCCATGGTGCTGCTCGTAGGTGCCATACTACCGTTTTTGATTGAAGAAGCCGGAGTCAGCTATGGAATTGCAGGCGGATTTTTATCGGCGTTTGCAATCGGCAACTTTGCCGCTAGTTTCCTGAATCCGGTGCTGGCAGGAAAAATCGGACGTAAAGCGACGACGGTTATCACATCTGCCTTGATACCTGTCAGTTTCTTTTTGATCACGCTAATCCCGCCTGTACCTGTCATCTATATTCTGTTCATAGCTGCAGGAATCGGAAGGGGCTGCTGCAGTATCATCAATAACGCAGTGGTAAATGATAACAGCAATGGAAAGCCAATGGCATTGAATCTGCTGCATATGACCTTTGCAGTCGGGGCATTTGCTGCCCCGTTTCTGATGTCGGTCTATCTGGATCATGGCCTTAACTGGAGAGCCATAGTTTATACAATCATTACAGGATCAGCGCTGGCGACAGCTGCCTATGCATGGATGAAGCTGGATTATGACAAACCGAAGAAGAAACAGTCAGGAGCAGATGACGGCACTAAAAATGAGTTCTGGAAACATCCGGCTTTTCTTATTACCGGTTTGATCATGTTTTTCTATCTGGGACTTGAAAACTGTGTCAATGGCTGGTTTGTGACATATTTCAAGAGTACCGGTATCATGACAGACAGCTTTGCCACAAATCTCGTATCCTATACATGGCTGGCGGTTATGCTGGGCAGACTGCTGACAGCATATCTGTCCACAAAGATTTCAAAGAGAGTACTGATTTTGACAGACTGCATTGCGACAGCACTGTTCTTTATCCTGCTGATTTCGACACAGAATCTGAATGTAATCACTATTGCCATCATAGGACTTGGACTGTTCTTTGCAGGTATTTACCCGACCTGTGTTTCAAATGCAGGCATAGCTATAAAGGGGTCTACACTGGGAACCTCGATGCTGCTTGCCATGGCTGCCCTTGGTGGTATCATAACCCCACAGATCGTTGGCCTGGTGGCAGACAGGATCGGACTTGTCGGAGCCATCGGCGTGCTGTTGATTAATGTAGTTGCGATGATTTTATTGTCTGTGCTAAACTATGTACAACGGATTAAAACCGAACAGGCTGCAGAATAGGCATCGATTAAGGGTAAATTCAAATACAAGGATGGAGGAAAAAAGATGATAGGCTACAGAGAAAAAGTAATACCAACCCCCTGTGAACCGGGTGTGACAAGAAGGATATTAAATTATTCAGAGGAACTGATGATGTGTGAGATTACCTTTGAAAAAGGTGCCAGAGGAAACATGCATGCACATCCGCATCTGCAGATTACCTATGTAGGAAAGGGAAGCTTTGAATTTACGATTGATGGTGAAGTCAATACCGTAAAGCAGGGCGACAGCGTTTATATTCCGTCCGGTGCCAAGCATGGTGTACTGGCACTAGAGGATGGAATCCTGGTAGACGTGTTTAATCCGATGAGAGAGGATTTCCTAAAATAGAAAACAGTGTCTGATATTCCTTGGGAGACATTCCGAATTCTTTTTTAAAGGCACGATAGAAATTTGAGTAATCATGAAAACCAAATAATTCATAGACAGATACAATAGACTGTCCGCTAACGATTGCATCCTTACAAGCCTGCAGTCGTTTTTTTGTGATGTACTGATGCAGGGAAATTCCTATGTTATCTTTGAAGGCATGTGCGATGTGAAATTTACTGACATAGAACTCCTGCTCCAGCAGATCCAGTGACAGATCGGAATCCAGATGCAGATCAATATAATCACAAATCGTCATATATAGTTCTTTTTCATTTTTTTGCCTGCCGGAATGATTGCGGTTATAGATCGTGCGGTTCAGGAAAAGGATCAGTTCATTGATCTGCAGGGATATCTGCGCACTTTTACCAAAGCGTTCGTTTTTAATCTCATCAATCAGCTGAAAGATAAGTGACTGAATGGAATTGAAGGTTATAATATCGTTGGAAAACAGATAGTGATGCGTGGTCGCAACATATTGCATGATATAGATATAGTCAGGAGACGCTTCGAGCAGCCGGTTACAATAGTCCTGACTGATCCAGAGGACAATGCGCCTATATGGAATACGGCTGTCAGTAAACTCGGGATAATGTGGTGTATGCGGAGGAATCAGCAGAAAATCACCGGGGTTGATCCGGTAATCATTTTTAGCAACATGAAGTGTGACATCACCCTCTAAAAAAAAATAAAATTCATAATAGTCATGTGTATGCGATACAACATGACTGGGCTCAACATCACTGTAATAATAAATTTCAAAGTCTTTGGAAAGCATATACTGCCGGGTACTGAAGGCAGTCTGCAGTTCTGTCTTTTTCTTCATGATTAACTATTATACCGCAAGAATTGCAATATTGACAACAAGAAATTCAATTTTCATTCAGTACCATTCAAAGTAAACTGAGATAAATGAATGATTAACAATTTGGAGGGTTAAGCAATGGAAATGACATTAAGATGGTACGGCAGTCAATTTGATTCAGTGACACTGGAACAGATCAGACAGGTACCGGGCGTACACGGAGTGATTACCACTTTATATGATACAAAGCCGGGTGAGGTATGGGAACGTGCAGCCATTCATGAACTGAAGCAGGAGGTCGAGGCAGCAGGACTGAAAATTGCCGGAATTGAGAGCGTCAATATCCATGACGCAATCAAGATTGGAACGCCTGACAGAGAACAGTATATCGAGAATTACATTACGACTCTGGAGCACCTAGGACAAGAGGACATCCATATGGTCTGTTATAATTTCATGCCGGTGTTTGACTGGACGAGGACAGAACTGGCAAGAAAACGTAAGGATGGTTCTACAGTGCTTGCCTATACGCAGGAGGCTGTTGATGCATTGAAGCCGGAGGACATGTTTGATTCTATCGGAGCTGACAGCAATGGATTCGTTATGCCGGGCTGGGAACCGGAGCGTATGAGCCGGATCAAGGAATTATTTGAACTGTATCAGGATGTAGATGCAGAAAAATTGTTTGATAATTTAAAGTATTTTTTGGAGAAGATCATGCCAGTCTGCGACAAGTATGATATCAATATGGCAATCCACCCGGATGATCCGGCATGGAGTGTGTTCGGACTTCCGCGTATTATCATTAACAAAGAGAATATCCTTCGTATGATGCATATGGTGGACAATCCGCATAATGGCGTGACATTCTGTTCGGGTTCCTATGGCACAAATCTTGCCAATGATCTGCCGGACATGATCCGCTCCCTGCAGGGCAGGATTCATTTTGCACATGTGAGAAACCTGAAATTCAATTCGCCGACGGACTTTGAAGAATCAGCACATCTATCAGCCGACGGCAGCTTTGATATGTATGAGATCATGAAGGCATTATATGACATCGGATTTGACGGACCAATCAGACCTGACCACGGAAGGATGATCTGGGGCGAGGTGGCCATGCCGGGTTACGGCTTGTATGACAGAGCACTCGGAGCAGCTTACCTGAACGGACTATGGGAAGCAATTGAGAAATCTGATTTAAAATAATAATGGAGGCAGACAATGAAAATCAATTGTGAAGGGTTACAGAATCGTACTGCATGGGAGGCAAAGGGATATGCACTGCCACAGTTCGATACAGAAACAGTCAGAAAAAAGACAAAGGAAGAACCAAAATGGATCCATTTTGGAGCCGGAAATATCTTTCGTGCATTTCAGGCAAATGTTGTACAACGGTTATTAAATGACGGTTCCGTAGATACGGGTCTGATCGTTGCGGAGGGATATGATTATGAGATCATTGATAAACTCTATGCACCACATGATAACCTTGGTATTTTGGTGACACTCAAGGCGGATGGTTCAGTAGAAAAGAGTGTGGTCGGCTCAATCATGGAATCTCTGCGTGTAGATCCCGAGCATGAATCGGATTATAAGAGACTAAAAGAGATATTCAGAAATCCTACATTGCAGATGGTCACTTTTACCATAACGGAAAAAGGATACAGTCTGGTCAATGGTAAGGGAGAACTTCTGCCCAACGTCATGACAGATCTGCAGGAAGGGCCGGAGAGAGCTACAAGCTATATTGGTAAGGTCACAGCCCTGCTTTATGAAAGATTTTTAGCAGGAAAACTGCCGATCGCCATGGTGAGTATGGATAACTGCTCTCATAATGGTGATAAGCTGTTTCATGCAGTGAAGTCCATTGCGGAAAAATGGACTGAAAACAAACTGGCTGATGCAGGTTTCTTGAATTATATTCTCGATGAAAGCGCGGTCAGCTTCCCGTGGACTATGATTGACAAGATTACACCGAGACCGGACGCATCTGTTAAGAAAATTCTGGAACAGGATGGTGTGGAAGATCTGGAGCAGGTGATTACGTCTAAGAATACATATGTGGCTCCCTTTGTCAATGCAGAGGAATGCGAGTATCTGGTAATCGAGGATAAATTCCCGAACGGAAGACCTGAACTGGAAAAGGCCGGCCTCTATTTCACAACAAGAGAAACCGTAGATAAAGTAGAGAAGATGAAGGTATGTACCTGCCTGAATCCACTGCATACATCGCTTGCGGTTTTCGGATGTCTGCTCGGATATGAGCTGATATCTGAAGAAATGAAAAATCCTGCTTTGAAGAAGCTTGTGGAACGTATCGGATATGAAGAGGGACTTCCTGTTGTAGTTGATCCGGAAATCATCAGCCCTAAAAAATTTATCGACGAAGTCGTGAATGTCAGAATACCCAATCCATTTATGCCGGATACCCCCCAAAGGATCGCAACAGATACCTCCCAAAAGCTGGCGATCCGGTTTGGGGAGACGATCAAGGCATATGCGAAATCAGAGCAGCTGAAGGTGGATGATCTGAAACTGATACCACTTGTGTTTGCTGCATGGCTGCGTTATCTGCTGGCTGTAGATGACTTCGGAAATGCCTTTACACTGAGTCCGGATCCATTGTTAGATACTCTGTGCCCCATGCTGACAGATATTAAGGTCGGAAACAGCAATGGTACGCATGAAATCATTCATCCGATTCTTGCAAACCAGACCATTTTTGGGGTAGATCTGTATCAGGTCGGAATGGGAGAACTGGTAGAGGAATATTTTGATGAAATGCTGCAGGGGAACGGCGCAGTGAAAAAAACACTGGAAAAAAGTATAATGTACTAGGCGGATTGAGGGATGCTCTGATATAATCAAAGAAGAGCAGAAAATGTCTCAAACGAGAGGGTACACAAATGAAAAGGAAATGTTATTTATTGCTACTCAGCTTTCTACTTTTGATACAGACTGCGGGATGTGGTTTCGGACAAAACAGTGAGAAGCCTGTCCCGGAGTATGTGTTGACATATGCAGAAAATCAGCCGGAAAATTACCCGACGACAAAGGGTGCATATTATTTTGCAGATTTGGTGAGAGAGCGCACAGATGGAAAAATCGAGATACGGATCCGTGCAAACGGTGTTCTGGGAGATGAACAGGACATCGTTTCACAGGTCCGTTTTGGCGGTATTGATTTTGCCAGAGTTTCATTATCGTCTATAGATGGAATTCCGAGGTTGAATGTACTGCAGCTGCCGTATTTATATACAGGAGCGGATCATATGTGGAAGGTGCTCGATGGTGACATTGGAAAAGGATATATGGAGGATTTTATTGGTAGTGATATTGTCCCACTTTCCTGGTATGATGCTGGTGCGCGTAGCTTTTATACATCGCATAAACCGATTACATGTCTGGAGGATATGGCCGGAATGCGTATTCGTGTACAGGAAAATCAAATGATGATGCGTATGGTGGAGCTATTAGAGGCAACACCTGTTCCGATGGGCTATGCTGAGGTCTACTCGGCCTTTGAAAAGGGCGAGATAGACGGGGCAGAGAATAACTGGCCTTCGTACGAATCTGTCAACCATTACGAGGTGGCAAAACTCTATTGTGTAGATGAACATACAAGAGTTCCGGAGCTGCAGATCATCTCACAGGTGACATGGGACAAGCTGCCTGAGGAGTATCAGCAGGTCATACGGGACTGCGCACAGGAGTCTGCTCTGTATGAGCGTAAGCTATGGGCTGAAAGAGAAGAGAAATCGCGGGAAAAGGTCATTCAGAACGGTACAGAGGTCATTGAATTATCTTTGGAGGAAAAGATGAAATTCAGAGAAGCAATGGCACCACTTTATGAAGAATACTGTGCAGATTATCTGGATGTGGTACAGGACATTATGAACGAAGGAGAAGAGAAGTAAATTAACATCAGGTTAAAATTTTGCTAAGAATCTCAAGAATTTACGGTTTTATTTGTGCAAACTTCCAATTATACTATGGGTGTATCAAGAAAATCGATACAAAATGCTACATATTAACAACATTTTAACAAACTCATAGGAGGGTAATATGAAGAAGAAAGCATTAGCAGCAATCTTGAGCGCAGTTATGGTAGTATCACTTTGTGCATGTGGTCTCAAGACACCGGAGCAGCCAGCAGCAGAGACACCCGCAGCAGAAGAACCGGCAGCAGAAGAAGCAGCAACAGACGCAGTAGCACCGGTAGGACCTGAAATAACACTTGTATACGCAGAGGTAAATCCTCTTGATACAATCGTAGGTCAGACAGCTACAGCATTTAAAGAAAAAGTAGAAGAGTTATCAGGCGGAGCAATCACAATCGATGTTCAGGCCAGCGGCGTATTAGGATCTGAGAATGATGTCCTTGACACCATGCTTGGCGGCGGCGGTACCATCGATATGTCTCGTATTTCCGCATTCGCACTTACAAGCTACGGCGGAGAGAAATCAAAGCTGTTATCTATTCCTTTCACATTCGTAAGCCGTGATCATTTCTGGAATTTCGCAACATCTGATCTTGCACCGGAATTCCTGCTTGAGCCCCACGATAATGGCAGCGGTGTCAGAGGTCTGTTCTATGGAGAAGAAGGTTTCCGTCATTTCTTCACAAAAGAGCCTATTTCAGGAATTGAAGATTTAAAGGGAATGAAACTCAGAGTTTCTAATGACCCGGTTATGAACGGTATGGTAGAAGGTCTTGGAGCATATCCTACAGTTGTATCATTTGGTGAGCTTTACTCAGCATTACAGACAGGTGTTGTAGACGGTGCTGAGCAGCCAATCGCAAACTACAAGTCAAATGCATTTGACGAAGTAGCTCCGAACCTGATCCTTGATGGACATACATTGGGTGCTATCCAGGTTATCATCACAGATGAAGCATGGGATAAGCTGACACCGGAACAGCAGGATGTATTAACACAGGCTGGCGAGTATGCATCTTCCTTCAACAGAAAGATTTCTGAAGAAGCAGAAAATGAAGTACTTGAGCAGTTAAAGGCTGATGGCGTTAATGTCGTTGAAGTTGATGATATTACAGTATGGCAGGATGCCTGCAAGGATATCATTGAATCATCCTCAGCAGATAACAAGGAACTGTATCAGAAGATCGTAGATATGCAGTAATTATTAAAACAGAACATATTCATTGATTCGGGCACAGGGATGGAAAAGGTTCTGTGCCCGAGTTATTAAGGAGGTAAGACATGCCTGAAGTATTTAAGAAAATTGACAAACTGAAACCGGCATATGATGTTACATATCAGATTGTTTTGTTTATATGTAAGCTGCTGCTGGTCGGCGATGTTTTCATTACCTGTATGTCAGTTACCGGCCGTTACGTTCCATTCATTCCGGATCCCGCATGGAGTGAGGAGGTTGTATTGACCTGTATGTCATATATGGCAGTGCTTTCAGCAGCTTTGGCGATCAGAAAGGGTTCTCATATCCGGATGACCGCATTAGACAGATATATGCATAAAAATGTAGTGATTTCATTGGATCTGCTTGCAGATGTAGCGGTATTTATTCTTGCCATCGTTATGATTGTAGTTGGATGGACATATGCAATGGAAATCGGCAGCAAGGGCTCTTATGTCAGTATGCCGGGACTATCAAGATTCTGGATGTATTTCCCGGTTCCACTTGCAGGAGTTGCCATGGTGATCTTTGAATTAGAAGCGGTTTATAATCACTTTAAGAACTTTTTTGTAAAGGAGGAGACCAAAGCATGAGTACAGAAGCAATAGCGATTACGATATTATTAGTCAGCTTTTTTGTTATGGTGTTTCTGAGATTTCCGATTGCCTATGCAGTAGCGTTGTCCTCTCTTTTATGCCTTTTATATCAGGGGCTTCCACTTACAACGATCTGTCAGCAGATGGTCAAGGGAATCAGCTCTTTCAGCCTGATGGCAGTTCCGTTCTTTATCACGATGGGCTGTCTGATGGGAGTCGGAGGTATTTCTGAGAAACTGATTGCTCTGGCTGATGCCTGTGTCGGATGGATGACAGGTGGTATGGCAATGGTAAATATCGTTGCATCTTACTTTTTCGGTGGTATTTCCGGATCAGCAGCTGCAGATACAGCTTCTATCGGAAGTATTATGATCCCGATGATGGTAGAGCAGGGATATGATGATGATTTTTCAACAGCAGTTACCATTACATCCTCATGTGAGGGACTGCTTGTACCTCCCAGTCATAATATGGTTATCTACGCAATGACAGCAGGCGGTATTTCTGTAGGAAGTCTTTTCCTGGCAGGATATCTTCCGGGTGCATTGTTAGCACTATCACTGATGGTAGGCTCTTACATCATTTCCGTAAAGAGAAAGTACCCGAAGGGCTCCAAATTCCATTTCATGAATCTGTTAAAGCAGCTGAAGGTTTCATTTTGGGCTCTGGCAGCAGTTCTGATCGTAGTATTTGGTGTTGTAGGCGGTGTTTTCACAGCAACTGAGTCAGCTGCTATCGCAGTTATCTATAGCTTGATCGTCAGTGTATTTATCTATAAAGGACTTAACTGGAAGGGTGTCTGGAAGACCATTGAGACATGTGTGGATACACTTGCCATTGTATTGATTCTGATTGCAACCTCCAATATATTCGGATTCTGCCTGACACGTCTGCATGTACCGGATCTGGCAGCAAATGCGATTATCGGATTTACGAACAATCCAATCATTTTGGCAATATTGCTGAATATCATTCTGTTAGTGCTGGGATGCATCATGGATATGGCACCGATCATTTTGATCGCTACACCGATTCTGCTTCCGATTGCTACTTCCATTGGAATCGATCCTGTTCAGTTTGGTATCATGATTGTACTGAATTGTGGTATCGGATTACTGACACCGCCGGTCGGGGCTGTGCTGTTTATCGGTTCAGCTGTTTCCAAGGTACCGATGGAGCGTGTGGTTAAAGCTACATTACCGTTCTATGTATGTATGCTGGTTACACTGTTTATGATTACATTCTTCCCGGCAATCAGTTTGTGGCTCCCTTCAGTATTCGGATCCATGTAACAGAATATAATATAGTCAGTATGCAATAGGAGAAAAGGAGCTGGATTCGGATGAAATATCAGTTTGCTTATCGAACGACGGCCTTTGATTTTTGGCAGCTTGCAATGTATAATACATATGGATCCATAATAGGTGTATGTAATGTGGTTTTTACTGTGGCAATGATCGTGCTGACAGTAAAGTTTGGAGGAACCGTGAATGAGGTGATTCTGGCATTACTGATACTTGCAAGCTGCTTCTTTCCAGTGATTCAGCCTATCATGCTGTATGCACAGGCAAAGAGACAGGTGGCGGGACTGCCTGAGCAGACGGAAATCGGATTTGATGACCGTGGAGTTCATGTGACGGCAGGAGAACAGCATACGGATATACCATGGAATTCGATCCGGCGTGTGATGAAAAGACCGACCCTGATCGTCATATTTTCTACCGCAACGCACGGATTCGTGCTGAGCAACAGGGTATTAGGCAAACAAAGAGCATCGTTTACAGCATATGTACTTTCCCGGATGAAGAAATAACCTCATTGGCATCGAGCATGAAAAGAGGAGAATACGACCTCATGGCAAAGATGAGATGGCGGCAGAAAATACATGAAGCATGGCTGACTATGACAATAAAGAGAAAGATCGGCGTATATACCGGTGTTGTGCTTTTTATTATCTTTTTGTCAGTCATGTTTGCGTTTTGGGTAGTGCAGACTACATTAAGTGATTTTCAAGGAGTTCTGCAGGACAATGTCAGCAGTGGTGACTACATGGAAGCCATTGAGACAGAGAGCCAGTGTTTTACTGATTATATTAAAAATCCGAGTACAGAGGCTAAACGTGAACTGGATGCTGCATGTGAGAAAAGTGAAAGAATCATAGCCGGGCTTCCGTTCATTTATAAAATGATGAGTGAAGAACGTTATGCAAAGACATGGTCTATCAGAAACAGCTATGAACACTATAAGATAAAAAGAGAAGCCGTTCTGATACTGGATACGGGAAGCAAAGATTATATTGAGAAGCTATATGAAGTATATGATATGCAGGCTTTTCTACAGGAGTATGCCAGAGAATTGATCAGGTATACAATCGAGGATGAAAATGTCGTTTATCTGCAGAGAGAACCGTTTCTCAGAAGGATTCCTCTGATCGCACTGGTGGCAGGAGTCATCCTGTTATGTGCAATGATTGTGATGGCAAGGCTGATGTACAGAACCATTCTGGCACCGATCGTGATATTGGTCAATGCATCAAAGAGGATCGCGTCCAATGATTTTTTCGTGGAAGATGTTGTTGTAGAGAATAAAGATGAGATGACTGATCTGGTCAACGCATTTAATAAAATGAAGTATGCTACCGGTCAGTATATTACGGCTCTTGAAGAAAAGAAGAATATGATGGATCTGCTGCATCAGGAGGAAGTGGGCAGACTGGAAGTAGAGAGACATCTTGAGGTTACAAAGCTGGAATTATTGAAAAATCAGATCAATCCGCATTTTCTGTTTAATACCCTGAACGTCATTGGCGGCATGGCAAATATAGAAGGGGCAGAGACAACAGAAAAAATGATCAAAGCACTGAGCTCTCTGTTCCGGTACAATTTAAAAACTCCGGTGATGGAAGTAACACTGGCACAGGAGATACGTGTGATTAATGATTATATGTATCTGCAGAAGATGAGATTTGGAGACCGCATCCGTTATTCAATAGAGTGCGATGTGGATATGAATAAGGTGATTGTACCGATTTTCTCATTTCAGCCGCTGGTCGAGAATGCCATTATACATGGATTATCACCCAAGGAAGAGGGCGGGGCGGTCAGCATCAAGGTATGGCAGGAAGATAGCAATGTGGTATGCAGCGTTGCGGATACCGGAATCGGTATGACGGATGAAGAACTGGAACAGATCAGAAATGCCTTTCAAAGTGACGATACCAGTCATATTGGGATTGGAAATATATACAAAAGAATCAAGAAGATGTATCAGGGCGGAGAAGTATTGATTTTTAGTCAGAAAGGCAAAGGAACAACGGTGAAACTGATCATTCCACAGCACGAGAGAGAGGAATAGGGATCATGTGTAAGGTATTGATTGCAGACGATGAACCAATTGAAATGACGATCATCAGCAAGATGATTCAGAAAAATTACGGTGATCAGCTGGAAATCGTACAGGCAGTGAATGGCAGAGAAGCGATTCATCTGTTTCAGGAACAGGGGTGCAGAATTGCTGTCCTGGATATTGAAATGCCGGGTGTGAATGGTCTGAAGGCGGCCGAGGAGATCAGACGGCTTGATAAAGAGTGCAGTATTATCTTTTTGACGGCATTTGAGGATTTTTCGTATGCCAAAAAAGCGATTTTGGTCAGAGCATTGGATTATCTGTTGAAACCAGCGGCTGAGGATGAAGTGATAGCGGTACTGGATGAAGCACTGCGGCTGCTCAATGAGGGAGAACATAAGGATGTTCTTGAAGAGGAATGGAACAGAGAACAGCTTTATGACGAAAATGAAAGTATGGAGACGATTCGTGTCAGCACATCGCAGAGAACCATATTGGAGTTTGTACAGAATCATTATCAGGAGGATATTTCTCTTCAGGATGTGGCACATATTATGAACTATTCAGATGCATATTTCTGTAAACTCTTTAAGCAGTGTTTTGATAAGAATTTTACAGCCTACCTGTCAGAATTCAGAGTAGAAAAGGCCAAACTGCTGTTGAAAGACGTGGCAGTCAATGTAAGGGAAATCAGTGAACTGGTGGGTTACCGGGATTCCAACTACTTTGCAAAGGTATTTAAACGAGTAGTGGGAATCACACCAAGTGAGTATCGAATGATGCTGATGAAATCAAGTAATATTTCGTAGTACATA
>JAUNSO010000066.1 GCA_030539165.1 bacterium | reverse complement strand
AAAAAAAAATTTTGCGGATTATTGCATTTTTCCTTTACTAGCCCACAATTTATCGCTACAATATACAAAGTATCTGATAACATACATTTTATTTATACGGAGGAATCGCAATTATGTCACAAAACCCAATCGTTACAATTACAATGGAAAACGGAGATATCATGAAAGCGGAGCTTTATCCTGATATCGCCCCAAACACAGTTCATAATTTTATCAGTCTTGTTTCAAAAGGATTTTATGATGGTCTGATTTTTCACAGAGTCATCAACGGCTTCATGATTCAAGGCGGATGTCCCTCAGGCACAGGATATGACGGTCCTGGATACAGCATTCCTGGCGAATTCTCACAAAATGGCTTTCAAAACGATCTTGCACATGAACCCGGAGTATTGTCTATGGCAAGAAGTGCACATCCTGATTCAGCAGGATCACAGTTCTTTCTGATGCACAAGACATCTCCGCATCTGGATGGAGCCTATGCTGCATTTGGCAAGGTTACGGAAGGACTGGATATTGTAGATAAAATTGCATCCGTACAGGTAGACTACTCTGACAGACCTGTTCAGGAGCAGAAAATCAAGTCCATGACCGTTGAAACCTTTGGAGTAGAATACCCGGAGCCAAAGAAGGCGTGACGGTCAGGGGCATCTCACTACGTGAGAACTCTCCCCTGACTCGTTCATAATTTATTCATAAATCATTTTTATAAAGTTCATTTACATAACATTGTTTATCCATTTATGTGAACTATACTAAGTACATAAACAGATAAGAAATAAATCAAAAAGCCAAACTCATAGTAACATTACTATTTTAATACTTTTTCATAATAAATGCCAAGTGACTCGGTCACTTGGCATCCTCCCTTTTATGGGAGCATTTTTAGTTTTCTTTCCGGAACGATGAATTCCAGTGTCTCTCTATTATTTTTGATACGAACCTTCTTATGCTCACCACCAAACTCACCATCTAAAGTCCACGGTATCTTCTTTTGAGCCTCTATGATAATTTCCTTTGTTTTAAAACTATACATATATCTTTCATCTGTTTCCTGTGCCAGCAGGGCAGTCATAATTCCCTGCATTTCCAGCGGATTCTGAGGACGCTTGATCAGGGTTACCTCAAACAGTCCGTCGTTGAGCTTTACATATTTACCTGTGATACTTTTAAAGCCACCCACTGAAAAGGAATTTGTGACCATACCAAAAATGAAATCCTCTTCAATCTGTTTTCCATTGCTCTCCACTCTTAGACGATAGGCATTGCTCACAGCAGGCAGTCTCCTCATGCCTTCCAGCAGATATGCCATATGTCCCAGAACATTCTTGATTTCCTGAGGCGTACCGTAAGAAACATCTGTAAACAGGCCAAAGGCAGCAATATAGACAAACACATCATCATTAAAAGAGCCTATGTCACACGAAAAGCGCTCATCCCGCACGATCGCCTCAGCTGCCTTTTCCATCATCTTGGGAATCTTCAGACTTTTGGCAAAATCATTGGTACTGCCTGCTGGAATATATCCAATGGGCAGTTTCTTCTCCCGCTTCATCATACCTGTTACTACTTCATCCAGCGTTCCGTCACCGCCGCTGCATACACACAAATCATATCCATCCGCCACATTCTGTACCGCAGTGACAGCATCTCCGGGATATTTTGTAGGATAGATCGTAATCTCATAACCTTCTTTCGCGAAAATATCAAGTATACGAACCATATGATTTTTGATCTGGCCTTTTCCGGCCCGTGGATTATAAATAAAATAAAGTTTTTGATTCTCCATTCCGGACACCTCCATCTTTATGATTGTTCTTCTCTCTGACGCTGTAATGCCACTGCTAAGACATAAAAAGCCACTCCGAATACCAGCTGCATCCCAAAACATTTAAAAAGATCGAGCAGCATCACTGGATCTGAAAACTGCAGTCCCCTGATCAGACTGTTTGCATGTACATACCAATAGACTGGTGTAAATGCAGCAACCTCTTTCGCTGTGTTTCCCAAATAATATGCCGGAAGAAATGCACCACTGATCAAACAGACAATCAAAGCTGTCGTATGCAGTAAAAACGCTGATGTCTTACAGTCGCGTGTCAGACTGACCAGCAGAAATGCCAGTCCAATTCCGGATATGGACAATATAAATGCATTGCCACACATCATAATTGCCTTAATACTGAGCACACTGTTTCCGAACAAAGCAACTGCTGCTGTTGCATGAAGCATCCATATGACCGGCGCCGGTAATAAACTGATGCCAATTTCCTGAAGCCTCCACATTCCCGCATGAACCGGTGCATACATTGAGCGTTTTTTGATTTTCTCATTTTCCATAACGCTTAGCAATAAAATCGTTCCCATAGCGGTCATGCTTAAAACTGAAAAGGATATACTGTTAAAATAGGATGTCATTTCTCCATAGTAGTCTTCATCCTGCAGTTCCTGATAGAGACGTACACGCACTCCTTCATGATATTGCTCTGCCAGCTGTCCGGACAGCCTATACTGTCTTTGCTGTAGCTGCAGCACAATAAAAATAGTGACACCCATTATGAATAGTGAATAAAGTACAATCCTCCACTTATGATACTTTAGAATTTTCCCATATACCAGACATAAATTCATAATCATCCCATGACTTTCTATTTTTGTAAAATAAAAAAGATATACCCCCACAAAACAATAAATATCCCTATCAGTAAAGTGACAACCACAATCACATCCTGTAAAATAATATGAGCCTCCGGAATGGCTGCCATACGAATCCTGAACATAAGATGCCTTTTATTTTTTTGAATCAAGGTGATCAGTAATAGCCCTGCCACAGATGTACAGACCACAGCTACTGCCAGCTGTGCAAAACGGGAAGCCGGCATAGAGGTCTCCTGATCCTCCGTCGTCTGTATCAAATGCTGATATTTTAATTTTGCAGGAGATACACCCGCCAGATAAGCATCCAGATAAGCTTTCGTGACCTTCTGTTCTTCATCGTATCTGACTGCAATCAGTTCCGGCTCCTCTTCCGTCATGCGGATATAGGAGGATATCACACCATCCTCCAGATAGCGGGATGCCATTGTCTCCGGTATATTGTATACCTCAAATCTGTCCTCATTGAAGATTTCTTTTGAGAACGGCGAATCTGCTACTACTCCGATGGATATCTTTCCATCGTCTGATCCCGTTTCACTGCGTGTACGTTCAAAAGAAGTGTAACACAGTGTTGCGATTACAATCGGAAACAATACACACTGGATAAAAAGCCCCTTGATCTTCACAATGCTTTTAAATCGATATCTCAACAGTTCCACTCAATCACAGCTCCCTTCCGGTAATCTCCCAGAATACATCCTTCAGCATCGGAACCTCTGAGTAAACTTTTCCGAATGGTATTTTATGATCTTCAAGAAAATGCAGCACATTTGCCAGATTGTTTTTTCCCTTTTCAGATTTTACAACCAGTTCATGATTGACATAGTTTGCAAACACAACGCCTTTCATTGCACTGATTTCCTCTACTGCGTCCGCCTTCATTCTAAACACTTCTATCGTTACCTTCTCACCGACAGATATGATCGCTTTTAATTCATCTGTTGTCGCCGTGATGACCACCTTGCCTTGATCCATGATGGCAATCCGGGTACACAATCTGGCCATCTCTTCTATATCCTTGGATACATACAGCATAGTCACTCCCAATGCATGCAAATGACGGAATACGCCCAGAATGGTCTCCCGGCTCAGTACATCTGTTCCGATCAAAGGCTCATCCAAAATCAGCAGCTGAGGCTTATGAGCGATTCCGCATGCCAGATTTAGTCTCCTGCACATACTGGGAGACAGCTTTCCTGGATATGCATCTGCAACCGAACACAGATCGCATGACTCCAAAGCCTCCTGTACCAGCTGATGACGTTCCCTCTGATTCATGATATAAAGACTGCAAAAATAGTCAATATTCTCATATACCGTCAATTCTCCAAACAAAACAAGCTGTTGAGGAACAACTCCTATTTTCTTTTTCAGTTTACGGTTTTTCTTTGTCAGCTCCTCAGAGAAAATTTCGATTTTGCCTCTGTCATACGGTAGCTGACCTAACAGACAGTCAATCACAGTCGATTTTCCGGCACCGTCTGAGCCAAGCAGACCAAACATTTCACCATCCTGAACTTCCATATCAAAAAAATCCAGAACCAGTCTGTCACCGTATCGCTTTACCAAGTCACTGATCTTAATCGCCATATGCTTCTCCAAATCTTTATTTTATATGAAATTAATGATATACTGATGTAATAGGGGGTGCTGCCGTTGAATCATTTTATTAATAAATTAATACTCATACTTTGCTGTGCAGGATTTGCAATCACACTGAACGGCACATACTATATTGCATTCCCTGTACTTCTTGTAGTCATCCTGAGTGCACTGTGCAGTATTTATCCAAAGCCCATCATACATCTGGCTGTGTTTGTACTTTATCTGATCTGCTGCTGTATCTACCCACTCTTACTGTATTTTCTTCCCATGATGTGTTATGAAATCGTCTGGGAACGTTTTTACTATTCAATCGGATTATTATGTATCCCGCTGTTGATACAGTATCAGAATATATATGGTATCAACCTTCTTATGATATTGGTCTTATGTGGACTTTCTTCTATTTTAAAACATAATTCATATAAATTAAAGATGTTTCAAGACAATTACATCAAATTGCGTGACGAAACTGCCGGTATGGCCGACATCCTTGAAAAAAAGAACCGCGATCTGATGGAAAAGCAGGATTACGAAGTGAATCTTGCTACATTAAATGAGAGAAACAGGATTGCCCGTGAAATTCATGATAATGTAGGTCATATGCTGTCCCGTTCCATACTGCAGGTTGGCGCACTCATTGCCATCACCAAGGATGATACAGTCAAGGAGGCTCTCGGAGATGTCAAAAACTCACTGACTGACGGTATGGACAGTATCCGCAACAGTATTCACAATATCCATGATGAATCAATAGATCTGAAAACGAAGCTGGATGCACTGGTTCATGAATTCACCTTCTGCAGCGTCTATTTGGACTATAACGTGACCAATGACTTTACAACAAAGGCAAAATATTCTATTCTATATATAGTAAAGGAAGCATTGAACAATGTAATGAAGCATTCCAATGCCACCCGTGTCACAATATCTGTCATGGAGCATCAGAGTGTCTATCAGATCGTCATCGCAGACAACGGCACCAATACCGGAAAGAAAAGCCAGTCAAAGTCAGAACCCGGTATGGGCGTCAGCAGTATGCAGGAACGCATCGAATCACTTAACGGAACCATGTATGTAGATACAGACAAAGGATATCAGATCTTTATTTCCTTACCGAAAAAAGAAGGAGCCTGAATGATATGAAAATACTACTGGTAGATGATGACAGACTTGTCTGTCAGGCACTGAAAACCATATTGGAGGCAGAGGAGGATATCGCAGTTCCTGCAATCGGCAATGACGGCAGCGATGCACTGCCTCTATATGATACACATAGGCCGGACATCCTGTTGATGGATATCCGTATGGCTAATATGACAGGCATTGATGCCGGACGTCAGATTATTTCAAAATATCCTGATGCCAAAATACTATATCTGACCACCTTTGCAGATAATGAATACATAGTGGATGCCCTCAAGCTTGGCGCCAAAGGCTATCTTTTAAAACAGAACTTTGAAAGCATTGTACCGGCTATACATGCTGTATATATGGGACAGCGTGTCTTTGGAGACGAAATCATCAGTAAGATTCCCGGAATGATGACAGACGCTTCGACCAGTTCATTTGAAGAATTCGGACTGACTGATAAAGAAATTGAAATGATCACATTGATTGCAGATGGTCTCAGCAACAAAGAAATCGCAAGCAGCAGCTTCCTAAGTGAAGGAACCGTCCGCAACTATATCAGCACGATTCTGGAAAAGCTGGATCTGCGTGACCGGACACAGCTTGCCATTTTCTATTATAAAAATAAATAATAATCTATTATCTGTTCTGATCACAAAAATAAGCGCCCGCAAGCGCTTATTTTGATATCCCTGTTACTTTCCGCTCAGAAAATTCTCAATTCCCTCCATGGCGGCCTGTTCATCTGTCCCATCTGCTGATACATTCAGGATCTCACCATTTGCCATTCCAAGTGACATCATGCCCATGATGCTTTTTGCATTCACTCTTTTTCCTTCTGCCTCAATATAGATCACACTGTCATACTGACTTGCCACCTGTACCAGTACTGCTACCGGTCTGGCCTCCAGTCCGTTCTCTAATTGAATTGATATTGGCTTCTGAATCATAATAATGCTCCTCCTTTTGACCTCTCAGTCTGTCCGCTAATTCGCTTAATTTCCTCAATCTATGGTTGACTCCTGACTTACCGATAGCAGGAGTTAATGATTCCCCCAGTTCTGCAAGTGTTGCATTCGGATCGTCCAGTCTTGCCTGCGCAATCTCACGCAGCCCCGGTGGAAGATTTCCAAACTCAGACATGGCAATCAGATATTGTATATCCTCCAGTTGTTTAACTGCTGCAGATACCGTCTTTCCGATATTTGCAGTCTCACAGTTCACCCGTCTGTTGACCGAATTCCTTACTTCCTTCACAATACGCATATTTTCCAGATCCATCAGTGCAATATGCGCCCCCATAATATTTAAAACCTCAACAATCTGTGCACCCTCTTTAAGATATACAATATAGTATCTCTTTCTCTGAACCGTTTTGGCATCCAGTGAAAAGGTATTGATCACATCTCTGATCTGCTCTGCCATCTCCTGCGTTTCGCATACAATCTCAAAGTGATAGGATTTTTCCGGATTGCTGATCGAACCGGCAGATAAAAAAGAGCCTCGGATAAATGCACGTCTGCAACATGTCTGCTGAACAATCATCGAATTGATGCATCTACCCCCTGTCAGCAGTCTTCCTTGCTCATCCATATACTTGATTGCCATCAAAACCTTGTTTACATCCTTCGATTCATTGACAGATACCTCATATACGGGACTCTTTCCAACTCTTGCATGTGTTCTCACGCAAACATTCGTATATATATTAAATGTTTTTCGAAGTAATGTAAAGACTTTTCTGGCAACGAGTATTTTCTCTGTTTGTATTCTGATGCGATAACCGCCTGTTGACTCCCTGCTGATTTTTCCGCAGCACATGATCATTGCAGCAGTTTCAGCGATCATACAATGTCTCGAAGTCCCTGTCTGTTTTGAGAGTTCTTCCTTGACAGTACCTGAAAAGGACATAATGCCACCTCTCTTGTTATTTTCTCAACGAGTCCTTCATAATATCTTTATGCTCGACTCTCAACCCATAGTCACCTTTATCCTTAATCCGCTGATATAACTCATTTGCCAGTGTTACACTTCTGTGTTTACCACCGGTACATCCTATCGATATGATCAGCTGATTCTTCCCCTCCAGGATATAGTTCGGAATTAAAAACTGCAGCATGTCCTCCAGTTTGTCCAAAAAAATACCTGCCTCTTTAAAATTCATGACATAATTTCGTACAATCTCATCATTTCCTGTTTTATTTTTCATTTCATCAAAATAATATGGATTCGGCAGGAATCTCACATCAAACACCAGATCGGAGTCTGTCGGAATCCCATACTTGAATCCAAAAGATAGAATTGTGATATACAGGCTGTTATAATTCTGATTGCTTACAAATATACGATCCAGCTCTGCCTTTAATTCGCGGGTCAGCAGCTGGCTGGTATCCAGTATATAGTCCGCGCGCTTTTTAATGTCGCTCAGTTTTGCTCTTTCTCTTTCGATGCCCTGATCAATCCGTCCTCCCGCCGCCAGTGGATGGCTGCGTCTTGTCTCTTTATATCTCTTGATCAGTACCTCGTCAGAAGACTCAAAAAACAGCACTTCATACGGAAACCCCGCCGTCTTCATGCTGTCCAATACCTTTGCCAATTCTTCAAATGCCTGTCCCGTACGTACGTCTACGCCCAATGCGACCTTTTCCGTCTCACTGTTTGGCATGGAAACCAATTCTGAGAATTTCTCAATCAATGGTACCGGCAGATTATCCACACAGTAATATCCAGCATCCTCAAGCATCTTTAGTGCCGTACTCTTTCCTGCCCCTGACATACCTGTTACAATCACAAATCTCATATTCGCTGCTCCTTAGTCAAACTCGCCCAACATACAGACCTCCGGCTCCAGCGTCACGCCGAACTGTCTGTTCACCTCCTGTATCACATAGCGGATCAGCATCATAATATCCGATGCAGAGGCATCCTGACGATTGATAATAAAACCACAATGCTTCTCAGACACCTGAGCTCCGCCAATCTGATATCCACGAAGTCCTGCATCCATGATCAGCTTGCCTGCAAAATACCCCTCCGGCCGCTTAAACGTACTGCCTGCGCTCGGGTATTCTAGCGGCTGCTTCTCTATACGCTGTGTTTTCAGCTCGTTCATTCTTGCCCTGATTTGATCCTGTTCACCGAAAATCAGCTGCAGCTCTGCACTCAGCACGATGTAGGGTCTCTGTTTGATCAGACTGGTTCTGTATCCAAATTCCATCTCCTCACAGCCAAGCGTCAGAATCTGTCCATTATCCTGTAATACTCGCACAGACTTCACAATCTGTTTCATTTCTCCGCCGTACGCTCCGGCATTCATAACGATAGCACCGCCCAGAGTACCCGGAATACCGGATGCAAATTCCATGCCGGTCAGCTCATGTTCACATGCTGCGGATGCCGCCTGGGATAAAAGCACTCCGGCCGATACCTCCATAACGGTGTCCGCAAACCGTATAGTGTTCATATTTTTATATATTTGTATGACGGTACCTGCATACCCTCCGTCACTGACCAGCAGATTGCTGCCATTGCCGAGAATATAGTACTCCTCATCTCTCTCTCGAAGAGTCTGCAGCACCCTGGACAGCTGTTCCTCGCTTTCAGGTGTCAAAAATACAGCAGCGTTTCCGCCCGCCCGAAAGGTCGTATGCTTTTTCATCGGTTCTTCTAATAATATATCTGATGGTTGTAAGATCTGACGTATCCGCTCCAATGATTCCTGTCTCAAGTCTGCTTCCCCTGATTTCTATTTTTATAATACCATCTTTGCTGCTCCATAGATACCTGCGCTATTACCCAGTGTCGCAAGAGTAAACTTTGCTTCACGGCTGCCATTAAATACATACTTCTGATAATACTTCTGTACATAATCAATCAAGATTGTACCTGCCTTGGAAACTCCTCCGCCCAGTACAAATACCTCAGGATTGCACACTCCGCCAACCAGAGCCAGACCCTTTCCAAGATACTCTCCAAACTCCTCTATGATCTCTATTGCCAATGCATCACCACTCTTAACAGCATCAAATACCGCCTTTGCGCTGATTTCGCCTGTTCGTAAAACAGACGGTTTATCACAGGCTGCCAGTTTTCTGTTCGCCAGTCTGACAACTCCTGTTGCAGATGCATATTGCTCCAGACAGCCATGATTACCACATCCGCATTGCTCAGACTCTCCGTCCTGGATATGCATATGACCGATCTCTCCGCCGGCTCCTGTCGCCCCTGTCAATATCCTTCCGTTGATAATAATGCCTCCACCAACGCCTGTACCCAGAGTCACCAGTACAACATTTTGATATCCCTGCGCACCACCCTTCCACATCTCTCCGAGTGCTGCGACATTTGCATCATTTCCTGTCTTAACATTCATATCCAAAAGGTCTTCCAGTTCCTTTTTCAGGTTAAAAACTCCCCATCCTGTGTTTGCTGTTTTATAAACAATTCCATTTTCATCTACAGGTCCCGGCACCCCGATCCCAACACCGGCAATATCCTCACGTGCCATTGACTTCTCAGCAATCTTATCTAAAATGGAGGCCGCAATATCCGGAACGATATGAACCCCTGCATTTTCTGTTCTTGTTACGATCTCCCAGTTGTCCAGCAATTCACCATCAATACTGAAAAGACCCATTTTTACTGTTGTGCCACCCACATCTACCCCAAAACAATACTTACTCATCCTGCGTTCTCCTATTCTGCATCTTCTTCATTTCTTTTATTCAAAGAATTCTGTACCCGGGAATATAACTCTTTTGCAGCATTATAGCCCATCTTTTTCTGTCTGTAATTAACAGCCGCTGATTCACAGATGACTGCCAGATTACGTCCGGGTCTGATCGGAATGCTGTGACATACGATCTTATTTCCCAGATACTCTGTATACTCTTCTTCAAGACCGATCCTGTCGTATTCTTTATCTTTGTTCCACTCCTCCAGCTTGATGACCAGATCAATGGACTGTGTATCCTTTACGGAAGAGACACCAAACAATGTCTTTACATCGACGATTCCGATACCTCTCAGCTCGATCAGGTACCGTGTAATATCCGGTGCAGAACCAATCAGCGTATCATCGCTGACCTTTCTGATCTCCACCACATCATCCGTAACCAGACGATGTCCTCTTTTGATCAGCTCCAGTGCTGCCTCGCTCTTACCAATACCACTTTCACCCGTGATCAATACGCCCTCGCCATATACATCCACCAATACTCCATGTACGGAAATACAAGGTGCCAGTTTGACATTCAGCCATCTGATAATCTCAGACATAAAGGAAGAGGTTGACTTTGATGTACTTAAAACAGGAACACCATGTTTGACTGCTACATCCAGGAACAAAGGATCCGGTGTCAGATCACGACAGAATACGAAGCATGGAATCGCCACCTCATCATCCATCATCTTCGTAAAGATCTCCTGCTTTCGGTCACTTTCCATCTTTTCCATATAAGTATACTCAACAAAACCAATGATTTGAACACGAGATCTCTCAAAATGCTCAAAAAACCCAGTTAACTGCAATGCCGGTCTGTTAATGTCCGGCTGTGTGATCTTGATACTGGAAATATTAATATCCGGTGTCAGATTCTGAAGCTTCATCTTATCAATTAACTTTGTTAATGCTACTGTCGCCATAATATATCTCTCCTTTGTCTATTTTAGACCACTTTATTTATGATAACATACAAAACTTTGAACATCAACCATCCTGCCTCGCTATTTTACAGCCTTTTCATGAAAGAATGCATGGATTTGTTCTGCTGCCCGACGGTTCAGACTTGGAACCTTCATAATATCATCAACCGAAGCTTCCTTTAGGTCATCAATGGATTCAAAGTGCTTCATCAACGCTCTGCGCCGCTTCTCACCAACTCCCTGGATATCATCCAGAATCGAATGTACCTGCCCTTTGGTTCGTAGTGAGCGGTGATACTCAATGGCAAATCTGTGTGCCTCGTCCTGAACGCGTGTAATCAGTTTAAAGCCCTCCGACCCTCTGTCTATCGGCAGTTCAACGTCATGAAAGTAAAGTCCTCTTGTCCTGTGATTATCATCCTTGACCATACCACATACAGGAATGTCCAGCCCAAGTTCTGCCAGCACCCTTGTTGCCACATTAACCTGTCCTTTTCCACCATCCATCATGATCAGATCCGGAAACTTTGTAAATTTACCATAATGTGCTGCTTCTGCCACCTCAGACTCCACTGAAAAGCTCGTGGATTTGCTTATCGTTCCCTTGATTTCCTCCAGCTCCTGCAGCCCATGAGCAAATCTGCGACCCAGTACCTCTTCCATACTTGCATAATCATCCGGTCCTTGAACTGACTTGATCTTGAACTTTCTGTAATCGCTTCTTTTGGGTTTGCCGCCTTCATATACCACCATGGAGCCAACAGATTCATATCCGCTGATATTTGAAATATCAAACGCTTCTATACGATGAACACCACTGATATCCAGCAGGTCTGCAATCTCCTGCAGTGCGCCGGAGGTCTTGCTGACCTCGCGTTTCAGTTTGTCCTCATCCTGTTTGAGTATGATTGCTGCATTCTGCGCTGCGAGCTCAACCAGCTTTTCCTTCTGCCCCTTTTGCGGAACTACGATCCTGACCTTTTTCCCGCGCAGCTCACTAAGCCACTGCTCGATCAACTCTGTATCCTCTACCGTCTCCTGTATCATCAACTCCCGCGGAATAAAGGGTGTGCCGGCATAAAACTGCTGGATAAATCCCTGTATGATCTTTCCCCGGTCGTTCTCATCGATATTGGTCATATAAAAATGTTCCCGTCCGATCAGTTTTCCGCCTCGTACAAAAAAGATCTGAATCACCCCTGCACTTTCATTTGTTGCCAGTGCTATGATATCCCTATCATCTCCGGTATGATTGGTTATTTTCTGTTTTTGTGCCACTCCCTTTACGCTGTAAAGCAGATCCCGGTACTCTTTTGCCTTCTCATAATTCATTTCCTCAGATGCCTGCTCCATCTTTCCTTCCAGTTCCTGAAGAATCGGCTTATAGTTTCCTCCAAGAAAATCCACCGCCTGATCAATCGCCGCCCGGTAGTCTTCCTTTGAAACTGCACCGATACATGGCGCACTACATTGATTGATATGATAATACAGACAGGGCTTTCCTAAGTCAGTGCCTGCAGAAAAGTTTCTGGTACAGGTACGAAGCTTATAGAGTCTTCTCAGCAGCTCCACTGTATCCTTGACAGCTCCTGCTGCAGAATAGGGTCCGTAATACTTGGCGTTATCCTTTTTCTGTTCTCTTGTGATCAATACTCTGGGATACTCTTCGCCGGTAGTGACCTTGATATAAGGATACGTTTTATCATCCTTGAGCATGGTATTATACTTTGGCTGGTATTCTTTAATCAGATTGTTTTCCAGTACCAGCGCCTCCAGCTCAGAATCCGTTACAATATACTCAAAACGCTTGATCAGTGATACCATTTTCTGAATCTTGGCAGTTTTATTTGTACTCTCACGGAAATAAGAACGGACACGATTTCGCAGAATGATAGCCTTTCCGACATATATAATTGCATCATCCTCGTCATGCATGATATAAACACCCGGTTTACGCGGCAGCTTCTTTAACTCTTCTTCTATATCAAACATAGATATTCTCTCCCTATGGCTCTCTTGCGCTCATTATATTATGAGCATAGCTCATAATCGACATTCGCCGTTCGCCAAAAGTGAGCAAGCTCCCTATGGCTCTCTTGCGCTCATTATATCATGATTCCATACAAACCTAAACCATAGAAAAGAGACCCCATAGCCTGATCGGGGTCTCTTCTGTTTTCATTCGATTATTTATCGCTCTTTTTAGACAGAACATCAAAGATAACTGCAAGTAACAGAACGCCGCCCTTGACTACCTTCTGCCAGTTGGCATCTACACCCATGATAATCATACCCTGGTTGATAACGCCCATCAGCAGGGCTCCGACTACAACTCCACCGGTAGAACCAATACCGCCGTATGCTGAGGCACCACCGATAAAGCAGGCGCCAATGGCATCCATTTCATAGTTGACACCGGCTGTAGGATTTGCAGAGTTTAGACGTGCTGCTGTTACAAGTCCTGCCACTGCTGCTAAAAATGCCATATTCAGATATACAAAGAAGTAAATATGATTTGTATTGATGCCGGAAAGCTTTGTTGCCTTTTCATTACCGCCGACTGCATATATGTGACGGCCAATCACTGTCTTTCTTGTAATGTATGTATAAATAAATACAATAGCAGCAATCCAAAGGAGCATAAACGGAATACCCTTGTATAATGACAGCTTATAAGTAAACCACAGAATCACGGCACATATCACTATCATCTTCATGATCATGGACGACATATTTTCTGTTTCATATCCCTTCTTCGCCTTTGATACGCGGCCGCGAAGCTGTAACAGAATATATACAATACATACAATGATTCCAACCAGAATACATGTATAATTAATGGTCGTTCCGCCAAGAAAATCAGGTACATAATTATTAAATAATGCAAGATAGCTATCAGGAAGCGGTGCCAATGTAAGTCCCTGCAGGATAACGTTGGATAGACCTCTCCAGATCAACATACCCGCCAATGTTACGATAAAGGGTGGAATCCTGACATATGCAATCCAGAAGCCCTGCCAGATACCAATCACAATACCCATCAGCAGCATAACCGGAATAGCAAGTGCCGGGCTGACATCCTTCTGAACCATCAGGCTGCCGCCGATTGCCCCTGAAATACATACTACACAGCCAACTGAAAGGTCAATATTACCACCGGTCAGAATACACAACAGCATACCGGTTGCAAGAATAAATACATATGCATTCTGTGAAATCAGGTTATTAACGTTCTGTGGTAACAGCATCTTTCCTCCGGTTGCTACTGTGAAGAAGATCAATACCACAATGAGCGCAATGACCATTGTGTTTTTCTTTAATACACTTATTGCTTTATCCATTGTCTATTCTCCTTTACTCGAATTCAATATATGGGACATGATGACTTCCTGAGTTGCTTCTTCCCTGCTCAGCTCTCCGACCATCT
>JAUNSO010000065.1:10783-14459 GCA_030539165.1 bacterium | reverse complement strand
AAATCCCCCCATACCGCAGTCACTTTAACATGTCCTATAGGTAGACAAATAAAAAAAGCCATATTCATCACTGGTCTTGTGACAAATATGGCTTCTGGTCATTTTCTTGTGGGTGGCTGTATCATATTGAATAAGACAGTATTTACCATTCCATTATTTCATAGTAAGTACGAACCGCTTATGGTCAGTCAGGTAATCATGGCGATAGCTGTTCACTGCAATTGGGACGTCTGCAAGAAAGCAATCGCTATTGCAGGCCAGCCGCTCCGGCACGATGACAGCTGAAAAGTGTGTTAGCATTCGTGCCCACCATCGGTTACTCTTCCTCTGCCCAGGCCAGTGCACACTTCACGGCACGTTTCCAGCCCTTCAGCAGCTTCTCACGTTCTTCATGTTCCATATCGGGTATAAACTCTCTGCCAAGCTGCCAGTTTTCCTCGATCTCCTCTTTGTCCTTCCAATAGCCGCTTGCCAGTCCGGCCAGGTATGCCGCTCCGAGAGCCGTCGTCTCGATGCATTTCGGTCGGTCCACCATGGTCTGTACGATATTCGACTGAAACTTCATCAGGAAGTTGTTCGCACTGGCACCACCGTCTACCTTCAGAATCCTCAGATGAATCCCGGAATCCTCCTCCATCGCACGCAGCACATCATAGGTCTGGTAGGCTATGGATTCCAGTGTCGCCCTGATAAAATGCTCCTTCTTACAGCCACGTGTGATCCCGACAATCGTTCCCTTTGCATACTGATTCCAGTACGGAGCTGCCAATCCGGTAAATGCCGGCACAATATACACTCCGTTCGTATCAAATACTTCATCCGCATATTCCTCTGACTGTCTCGCTTCCTTGATCATACGCATGCTGTCACGCAGCCACTGAATAGAGGCTCCCGCTACAAATACACTGCCCTCCAGTGCATATTCCACCTGATCGCTGTCACCTGCCGCTATCGTCGTTAACAGACCATTCTTGGATGCAATGGCTTTCTTTCCTGTATTCATCAACAGGAAACATCCTGTACCATATGTATTCTTAACCTCACCCGGCTCAAAGCAGCACTGCCCGAACAGTGCAGCCTGCTGGTCACCTGCTGCCCCTGCGATCAGGATCTCCCCGCCGAGTACACTTCTGTCTGTCCTGCCATAAATGCAGCTGCTCGGCTTCACCTGGGGCAGCATGGACTTCGGAATGTGAAACAGTTCTAATAATTCCTCATCCCAGCAAAGCTTATGGATATCAAACAGCATCGTCCTCGATGCATTCGTATAGTCCGTCACATGCACTGCACCCTTGGTCAGATTCCAGATCAGCCATGTATCTACGGTTCCAAACAACAGCTTGCCTGCATCTGCATCTGCTCTCGCGCCCGGCACATGCTCCAGAATCCATGCAATTTTGGAAGCAGAAAAATATGCATCAGGTATTAACCCTGTTTTCTGCGTGATCATCTGAGCATGGCCTGCTTCTGTCAACTGATCAATCATCTCTGCGGTACGACGGCACTGCCATACAATTGCATTGTAGACGGGCTCCCCTGTCTGCTTATTCCATACGATCGTCGTTTCGCGCTGATTCGTAATGCCAATGCTGCTGATGTTCTCCGGCTCAGCACCGACTGTCGCCATTGCCTCTGCCGCAACAGATAATTCTGAAGACCAGATTTCCATCGGATTATGCTCTACCCAGCCCGGCTGCGGATAGATCTGTGTAAACTCCTTCTGTGCCATCGAGCAGATCTTCCCCGTTTTATCAAATAAAATACATCTGGAACTTGTCGTTCCCTGATCCAATGCCATTACATATTTCTGCATGTGTAACCCTCCTGCTTTCGTAGTTACTTTCCCCTATGATACAAATCGTTTCATTGCTTTGCAGTTCTCGCAATTCTCACAATATTATAATATCTCTTTCGTGGCTACTATGGCAATACCCGTATCTGCCACATTTTCCAATATCACATCTCCGATATGAACCGGTGCAGCTGCTACAACATCCTTGAGCGCCAGCACACAGTCCATGATCTTATTCTTTGGTATCTCCTGTTTGGTCTTAACAGATAGTGTTCTGCCGTCATTGACTCGTACAGTCGATGTCACTGTCCTTCTGGGATCTGTCACTTCATTTCTGGCATACTCTGCCCCCTTGGGACATGTATTTCCGGTCACATTGATCTCACCGGTATCTTCAATTGTTACAGCAAGATTACATCCCATCGGACAGCCGATACACGTTAATTCTCTATGCTTCATGTTTGTCACCTCGTCTCTCTTATTCTCAATCAGACTGCATCCGTTTTTTACAACTGCAGCCCGCTTTTTCTCTTGATTTTTAAGTCTCATCCTGCTCAATCCTGATGGTAATCTCATGTAGGTTTTCAATCCCCAGCAGCTCCTGCCGTTTAAGCTTCAGACTCTCCATCTCTCCCGGCGCCATAACCCTCTTCTTTCTCCTCAGAACCAGCTGGTCATTATAGTAAAGTGCTACATACAC
This sequence comes from bacterium, assembly GCA_030539165.1. Lineage (GTDB taxonomy): Bacteria > Bacillota > Clostridia > Lachnospirales > Lachnospiraceae > JAAYYM01. The sequence continues at coordinate 11,967 of JAUNSO010000065.1, read as the reverse complement.
ATCCTGATAGACATTTCCTACGCGAAAACGTACCACCTGCTCCTCTGCCATCCGTTCCGGATCTATCCTGCCGGGTACCGTATAGCGTATACCATCTGTCGCCTTGATTGAAATCTCATTGACCGGTTTGGACAATAATCCGCTAATATACCGAGCCGCATTCTCTCCTGCCATTCTTGCTTCCTCTGATACATAGTCCACCAGATCATGTACATGCAGCACATTACCACAGGCAAATACGCCTTCCATATCTGTTTCCAGACTCTCATTCACCAGAGGCCCCGACGTCACCGGATTCATCTCCAGCCCTAATGCTCCGGATAATTCATTTTCAGGAATCAGTCCGACTGACAACAGCAATGTATCACATGGGATATATTCTTCTGTTCCCGGTATCGGCTTCAGATGCTCATCCACCTCTGCCAGTGTCACACCCTCTACCCGTTCCTTCCCTGCTATGTCGATCACCGTATGGCTCAGCTTCAGCGGAATATCAAAATCATGCAGACACTGTGCTATATTTCGTTTGAGCCCTCCGGAATAAGGCATCAGTTCTGCTACGACCTTGACCTTCGCGCCCTCGAGCGTCATCCTGCGTGCCATGATCAATCCAATATCACCGGAGCCCAGGATCACCACCTCCCTGCCCGGCATTTTTCCCTCTATATTCACGTAGTGCTGTGCAGTTCCTGCTGAATAGATACCGGCAGGTCTATAGCCCGGTATATTCAGGGCTCCGCGTGGACGCTCCCTACAGCCCATCGCCAGAATGACTGCTCCGGTCTCTATCTCGAAAATACCCTGCTCCCTGTTCATGGCTGTGACTACTTTATTTGTTTTCAGACCCGATTCCTGTATATCGCTGCAACCGCTTCCGGCCGCCTCTGCTGTGCTGCTTCTTCTTATATCCACCACCATGGTATTCAGCAGATACGGAATCTGATGATCCTTCACCTGCTGAATAAAACGTGCTGCATATTCCGGTCCTGTCAGTTCCTCCTTGAAGGTATGCAGGCCAAATCCATTGTGGATGCACTGGTTCAGGATGCCACCCAGTTCCTTGTCTCTTTCTAAAATGACTATATCGGTCACTCCTGCCTCTCTGGCTGCAACTGCTGCCGCAAGACCCGCCGGGCCTCCTCCGATGATCACAATATCTGCTTTCATACCCGCTGCACCTCCTT
>JAUNSO010000065.1:0-10683 GCA_030539165.1 bacterium | reverse complement strand
CATATTATGGATGGCATCTGCATACACGCCTGCTGCGTTCACGATGACTCTGCTCTCGAACTCTCCCTGACTGGTGCACACTACATAACCATCTGCAGATTTTCTGATGCCCGTAACCTCTGTACTCAGCCTGAATTCCACTCCATTATCTGCGGCATTTTCTGCCAGTGCTATGGTCAGTCCAAACGGACATACAATGCCGCCGTTTGGTACATTTAGTACAGTAACGACATCGTCTGACAGATTTGGTTCCAGTTCTCTGGCAGCTTCGGCTTCCAGTATCTCTAAGCCGGTGACACCATTTCTGATTCCCTGAGATAATAATTTCTCAAGCTTTTCCCGTTCTTCCTCATGAAAGCAAAGCACCATGGAACCATTCTTCTGATAAGAGAAATCCAGTTCCTTTGACAGCGCCTCCATCTTCTGGCTTCCAAGCACATTAAAATGTGCCTTTAGGCTGCCCGGCTCCGCATCATGTCCTGCATGCACGATACCACTGTTTGCTTTGGATGTACCCTCACAGATATCACTTGCCTTCTCCAACAATACGATCTTTCCCTGATACCGGGATAATTCTCTGGCCACCGCACAGCCTGTCACACCACCGCCGATGATTACCACATCATACATAAGCATCCTCCTTTAATTACCTAGAATCCTGTAACAAAGATTTTGTTCTATAGCAATCCCTTCTATAGAAAATAAAAAGCCCAGCAAAAACACACTGCATCTGCAGTATATTATTTGCTGAACTCCCAGTCTCTAGCAATCATTCTTTAATTAAGTACATTCTAGCATATTTACTCATCATTTGCAACAGCATCTGAGCATTCCCATAAGCCCATTCCTATCAGCGAGGTAATCATCTATAATGCATCCTCCTCAGTTTCTCCGGTGACCGGTGCTGCCAGAATCGCCTCGACCGGTGCCGGTACATTGCTCTGCTCTGAAGATGGTTCCTGTGTTGAATCAGCATCCTGCGTTGGTATGACATTGGCATCTGATGCTGCTGTGTCCGGTGCAGTATTTACATCCAATATTGTGTCCGTGCCTGGTACAGCATTTGTATCTGATATAGTATCTGCTTCTATTGCAGCCGTCTCTAATATTGGCTCTGTGACAGGTTCTGGTGCAGTTTGTTCTATGTTCTCAGCTGTGATTTCTGGCATCGCAGTGATTTCCTGTCCAGTCGTTATGAGTCCGGATGTCTGATCCTCTACCATGGTTTCTCCGGTGACTGTCCTCGGAACACCCTCTTGTATTTCATTTAATTGATTGTTTGCAGCTCCCTGATTACCTATATCCACTGCAGTGTCGATCTGCTGCGTATTGCCTGTATAAGCTTCATCATTTTCATGTGCGCTGCCTGTAGGGGCTATATAGGTTTGACTCTTATCATCCGTCCCCTTGATCGTTGTGAAGCCAATGGTATAATCATTGTATTTTGTTTCATCGCCTTCAGTCAGGTTCTTCTTATAAATACACATAGTGTTATCTATTGCAAGTACCGGCGCAGAAAATGCACTTCCATCCACTTTTGTTAAAGCTCCATTATCAACAATATAATGATAGAACTGTATCACCGAATACCCCATGTCCTCGGATGTTAAATCTGCCAATGCCTTTGTCTCTTCTGTCGTTGAAAAAGTCGCCCCTGCAAATTTATATTCATCTTTATTCTCCGCTGAATTGCAGAAATATAGAAGTGCATCGGAATAATCATAATTCGCATTGGTTGACTGTACATCCTGTTCCGTTACGCGTTTTCCAATATTCCCTTTGAATGAGAGCCAGGATAAAGAAGGATTATTCTGATATACATCTCCGAGTGATTCCAGATTCTCTTTCTTCGAGTACTCGTCCTTTTCCAGATCAGATAATGTTGCCCAATCGTATACATAGGCCGAACCAGGTGTAGATTTATCCTCCTGTGCTTCCCATTTCACCAGATTATACGCCTGCACCATATATCCGAAGATATTCGTCAGATTTTCCTTCGGGATATTGATTTCTTCCTTTGCATTTGCAATGGCTGAGAGATCTACACCCTTACTGCCGTAGACAATATCAAGTCCGTTTCCGCTGCCTGACGCCGGCGCCTGATATCTTGACACATATACGGTGATCTGATCGACTGTATCCATCAGATCTGTAAATGGTGTGGTTTCATCAGTTGGCTGATCGACTGTATCATAGGATTCCTTCAGCTTCATATTTAAATACTTAGAACCGGCGGCCACCTCCATCTTAACCGGTTCGAACCCAACCGATTCCGTGGTTGATTCTGTCTGGTTCTGAAACAGCTTTGCATAATCTATTGCTGATGCCAGACGCTGTACTCTTGCTCCCTCAGCATTTTCTGCCATCAAATCATCAACATAAAGTTCCATCAATGCCGCATACTCTTTCATAACCTTATTGTCATAATATTGCTGGGTATAAGGCGTGAAATAAGGCACGTAGATGCTGACAGCGCCCATAAACGCATTATTTTTCATTGCAGTCCAATATTCTTGATTATCTGTAATAAATGCTCCATTTTCGGAAATCTTTTTTTTATTAAATTTAATACCGCTGGCAAGCACATAATTGTAATACTGATTATACACCGTCTGTATCTGGCTGCAAATTCCATTAAATTGTGTGCAGATTTCACTATTATTCTGATATGTTTCCTTCGTCTTTAGCTTCTCGAACTGTACACTCAGATTGTCCAAAAACTCATATAAATCAATTGCTTCATTGAATCCGGATTGAGGTCTGTCTTTTCCGGCTCCAAGCGAACTGGTATGGATTCTAGCCTGCTTCAATGCCTGGAATATATCTGCCTGCATGTCTTCATTGCGGTATAAATTGCTAATGCTTTCTGACAACGCATTGATTTCGTCCACAGATGCCTTTATTTTCTGAGAATCAAAACATGCAGTTGATGCAATGATTTCCCCTCCATTGTGTTCCTCATAATAATCTTTTACGAATTGTTTTGCTATCGCTTCATTGTCCCCGCTTTGTGCCCTTCCCGCAACACAATTGATTACGTTCTGATAATCCCAGTCACCAACACTGACTTCAGAAGAACCGATCGAATAATCAACATAGGGAGATACCATATAGGATTGCTCAATTCCGCCCATCAGACATGCATCGTAGCCAATAAACGCAAGCTTTCGATTTTCTTCCCGAAACAGCTTCGTACTGGCCAGCGCTGACTCGAGCTCATCTGATGTGATGGATGTTCCCTTAATATTCGTATTCTCATCCTTATAGTTTGCAGAAAAGCAAACACCATTATTAATACCGCCACCATGATTCCACATAATCATGCCGTAGTTTTCCGCCGGAAATTTCTCAGCACTATAATCCATAAAGCCCGCCAGCAGCTTCGCGTCCCCCATGTCAATGGCAGTATGGCTGCCCAGCAGTTTACATGTGCTCGCATTCACTGCATTGTCTTTCATCGTTGCTTCATTGTAGGCGATAGGATCTATATAATACAGATTGCATTTCAGATTGTCATTATCACATCCGTCATCACCTTCTGTACTCATGTATGTATTTTTCCACTCTGTTGTGCCGCCTGCACATAGCAGGATGTTGACATCGTTCAGATCGCTATATCCATATTCTGTAATGATCCTTGTCAAGTCATATGTCACAGCGCCTCCGTCTGTTTCCAGGTCTGTCCCACAGAAGTACAGCATAATGGTATACTTTTTCGTTGGTACTTCTTCCGTAAATATACTACTGTAAACATTCGTATTTTCCGTAAAGCCCTCCGACTGATTCTCTCCATAGAAGACATACGGTGTAATGTAGTTTGCTTTTGCATTGATAAAAGTATGCTCCGCCGGCGGATTGGGTGCCTCTGTTGGTATAGGGGCAGGTGTTGCTGGTTCAGCCGGTGAAGTCGGTGTCGTTGGTTCAGTCGGTGTGGTTGATGCCGTCGGTGTCACTGTCGGTATCGGTGTGACTGCAGGTGGCTGCATTGTGAGCTGTGCATTGATAATAGCAAGCAAAGCCTGATATTCGGCAGTCGTTGGCTGTACTGCAGCCGCTGCAGACTTCAGGCGCTGTTGTCTGAGTTTTGTTTTAGATTCCTTGGGGGATTGTGTTTCTTGCTGGATATGTTCAGGTTTTGGTGTAGCGGAAATATCACCCTCGCTGTCTTGTCCATCGTCCTGATCATTGTTTTGATTGTTATTCTGGTTGTAATCAGGGTCGTTATTCGGCAAAGCATTGCCCAAATCAGATACGATCTGACCTGCATCAGGATTCTGACCGTCTGTAGAGGCGGCTTTCTGTCCGGTTCCGTTCTGGTTCTGCTGTTCTGTTTCCTCAGCCTGCTGTATGATTTGCTGATTTCTCTGCTGTATCTGATGAACTGCAACATAACCAGCAGTGCCGACTGCTCCTGCCGAAGCCGCTACTGATACTGTAGTCACGGCAATAGCCGCTTTGGTTCCGATTGCCTTACTCAATGCGATAAATAAGCTCTTCAGTCCATGCATATCAATGCCTCCCTGCGTATACACATGTTCTATCTATCAACTATTTTACTACAAATCAACTTGACCTGTCCATCGGCAAATGTCACAGAAAGTTCAGCTGCCAGTTCTCCTGATGGCTCGTCTGCAGCTCCGGTCTGCCGGTCACTCAGTAGAAATTTGCATGTCCAGACTCCATCACCATCCGTCGTTCCCACCAGATTCAGTGCCGCGAGTGATTGCAGTGCTTCCTCCTGTGTTTCATCATAGTAGAGTCCAAACAACGTCCTTCGGACACTATCCTGTCCATTTCCATCCATGTCCAGATAAATGATCTGGCTATTGTTTTCATCATAGATGCAGGACATACCTGCCTGCTCAAAGTACCTCGTATTGTCTGAAATCACCGGTACGGAATCACCCAATGCCTCCTCAGCCGCCTGATACGGCTGTGACAGCAATCGACCCATATCCGTCTCTGCAAGCTCTGCCCATGTCAGCTGCTGATACGTCAGTTCAGGCAGAGCGGTCTGTTCTGATAGCACCAGCTGTTCATCGGTATTTTGTAAAATAAGGGCTTCATTCAGCACCATCAGTATCGTTTGTTCATTTTCATACACCATGATCCAACGATATCCCTCATAGTGATATTCGCTTTTTGCGGAAAGCACCTGTTCCATCAGTTTTCCTGCACGTTCTAAACTCATATCCGGATAGATGGTAACGCCGATCAGTGACATCAGCGTCAGCTGCCGGATGCGGCTGTTCTGATCTGTCCCCTGCATTTCCAGAGCGATTCCCGTCAACTTATTATCCTGATCCTGAAACGTCATCAGATAATCATTTGCCGGTGATATCGGATAAATCATAACATTCTCTTCAAGCTGCTGACCCTGTCCGAGTGCGAAATTCTTAGTTGCGATATTTTGTGTGTAGGCCTCTATAAATTGCTGTTGTGTAAAGTCTGAGACTTGATTTCTTCTTAGTAAAAATACAATTAATAATATGATGATAATAATCAGTACCGGCATCGCAATCCATGCGATACGTCGAAACTTTCTTTTCGGTTTCATAGGAGCCTGCGTTTTTATAGTTGCTGATTGTTTTCTGATCATATCGGTCAGTTTTTTCTCACATGTACAGCAAATAACAGCTTCTCGCTCCTGTAGCTTCTGTCCGCAGCATATACAGTCCTGTGGCAGTTTCTTTGCGTCATTGATATCCTTTAGGACATGCTCATATTGTCTCCCATCCTCTGTCTGAAATAGCTTCTTTTCTTCAAGCAGATTGCAGACATCCTGTATTTTTTCTGAATCATGGTAATCCAATTTGTGATGAATTAATAGGAGGGCTTTCTTTTCGCGCTCTGTAAGTTTTTGCAGATTCATTTGTATTTTCCTTTATTCTTTGATATCTCTGAAATAAAGCGGTTTTCCGACCATCTAATAGGCAATTCCCTTCTGATCCAGAATATCTGTTTTACCATGCTCTACGAGACAGTCTACACCTATCCTCTGCATGATCAGCACAGCCTCCAGCACTGTCACGTCATACCCCCTGGTTCGTGCTGACCTCACGGTCGTATCAATGCACATGTGACTCATCATGCCGCAGACTGCCAGTGTATCAATTGCATTTTCCCTGAGATAATTCTCTAAGCCGTCAGCCGTAAAACTGTCAGGAACATGCTTTATAAATACCGGATCTGTCTCTGCAGGCTGGAGCTCCGGATAGATTTCCGTTCCCTCTGAGCCCGCTTTGCTGCCTCGTCTGCTTGAAAAAGCTCATTTTTTCCACCCCGAAAATAATCCTTTTGAATATCTACAACTAATAATGCACGTTTCATTGACATGCCCTCCTGTTCTGATTTGATTACAACTTATCATCGAACAGAATGGATGTAAATTACCCACTTTTTTGTGGGTATGTAAACGGATTTCCACATCATCTCTGGTGCAGCCTGCCTGCTCTACATGAACCACACATCATGGTTGGTGGTTGATATAGAGACCGCCCCTGCCTCTAGTGCATGCATGATGTCCTCCTTGTCCTCAATCAGACCGCCTGCAATCACCGGCACATGCTCTGACGCACAGATTCGCCTGATGACCTTTGGCATCACTCCCGGCAGTACCTCGATACAATCCGGCTTTGCCATTGCACACTGTTTTCTGATATTCTCGTAAGCCATGGAGTCAATCACAAAGAAGCGAAAAATCGTCAGCATACCAAGAGCCTTTGCATGCTTAATCAATGCAGGTTTTGTGGATATAATGCCGTCTGCCTGTGTTTGTGAGTGAATAAAATCGACACTGACTTCCTTTGCAGAAAGACCGCTGATCAAGTCAATGTGCACGACCGCAATCCGTCCGCTTTCCTTGATACGGGCTACAATATCGGCTATATTTAACACATCTCCGTATAGCACAAAGATAATCCTGCTGTCAGTTGTCAGGCACTGATCCAGTCCCTCCTGATCCTTGACGGCAGCGATTACCGGGCAATCCTCTATTGCTTCTCTGTAAATACTCTTCATAATCTGTTCCTCATATCATTAAATAAGAACTTCTCATTGAACCATAGTTAAGAAAATGAAAATGCATATCACGAATCTGCCTCTATTTCGCTTAGGCAAATGGAAAAGAATTGTTAATCTGCAACCCGAAATGCAACATGAAAATCTAAGAACTACATAAATACCGGACAATTAGAATGGAAGCAATGGGGCTCGAACCCATGACCTCTCGCGTGTGAGGCGAACGCTCATCCCGACTGAGCTATGCTTCCATAATACTAATTATAGCACCGGCACACATAAAAGCAAGTCTCACAGTCACCCTGATGTGATATAATCATTTGAATAGATAACCGCATTTTTTGCAACTTTCATTGAAGCCGCTTCACTTTCTCCAAATCACACTTCAATCATTGTTTTCAAACTTCCGTAATTCTTCACGCATAAATTTTTCTAATTGTAATTTGTTCGGCAGGTGAGTTATCTCCTGCTTCCATTTCATTTTTCTTGTAGTATGCAACATATGCATTTAATTGTCCCAAGTCCTCATGCTTAAATTCATCATTTTTCAATTCGACGATAACATGACAATGCAATATCCTATTGTAAAATACCAGATCAATGAAATAATAATTATCATCAATTATTATTCTTTTTTGTCTTGCTTCAAAACAAAATCCTTCCCCTAGTTCTAACATAAACTCTTGAAGATGATCCATAAGTGCCTGTTCCAAATCTGATTCTGACACTGCCTCCTTTGCATCTAATCCCAAAAATTCAAATGTAAATGGGTCTTTAATGGTCAAAGCATATTGATTCTCACTATTTTCAATTTTTATAATTTACACCTTATAATTGTACTATTCACACTATTAATTTTCCACCTTATTTTTATCCTGATGTGATTTCAATTCACTCATTGAGTATAGAAATTCAACATTCAATTAAATATTTGCATTTTATAATTGACGAATTTCGTCGGTCGATATATGATATAGACGAAAATCATCAGTGTATTGATTCTATAGATACTTTCTTGACAGTATCATTTTACACACTATATAGCAATCAATGTTTTAACTCGAAAGTTACAGGAGGCAGAATGGAAATCACAGAAAAGCGAAAGAAAATAATGACAGCCGCCGCTGCTACATTTGCAAAATATGGCTATAAAAAAACAACCATAGATGAGATTGTTGCTGTTGCGGGCATTTCCAAAGGACTATTTTATCATTACTATGAAAATAAAACGCAGATTTATCTACATCTTTACAATACTTATGTAGACATTATGGCAGACACAATCCATCAGAAGATTGACATGACAGAGACCGATTTCATAGAACGGCTTAAGACAATATCCCATATTCGTATTGCGTTCATCAATGATTATCCTGATCTATGGGAATTTCTCTATTCTGCTTATTACGAACAGCACCCTGACATTGCGCCTCTGATTAAGGAGAAAAACAATCTGCTTGTCAAAGATAGTTTCCAGCATTCTGCCGCCAATATAGACTGGTCACAATTAAGAAGTGACATTACTCCCAATCAGGCAATTATGATGGTCACATGGATGGCTGAAGGGTTTGTAAGAAGGCTGAACTTTGAGGAAATTACATCTGATAAAAATTTGTATCAGGAATTTGATTGTTATATCGATTTTTTGAAGAATGGATTGTATCAATACATTTAGTCATTACAAGATTTTTCGTAGGATTCTGTCAATATACTGAGGAGATGTGAGTGATGCCATATTTTGAGAACAATGGAGCCAGACTATATTATGAAGACCAAGGAAAAGGGAAGCCTTTGATTTTCCTGCATGGTGCATCCTGGGATCTGCGTGAATGGGATCATCAGGTGCAGTACTATCTTCCAAATTACCGTGTGATTACAATGGATGCGCGTGGACACGGAAAATCATCTCTGCCGGCAGGAAAGGTCTCTCCAGACTGCTTCCGGCAGGATGTCATTGCACTGATGGATCATTTGCAGATTGATCAAGCCATACTTTGCGGTCTGTCTCTGGGTGGACATACCTCGATGCAGGTTGCCATTTATGCTCCCGAGCGAGTCGAACGACTGATTCTGATTGGTGCACCCTGCTCTAATTCCTTTAATCTGTATGAGAAGATCTGCGTTCCAATCAACCGGTTCAGTATGCATATCCTGCCCATGCGTTTCATTGCATGGAGTATCGCTGTCGCTCTTGGAGCAGGAAATCCTGACACTAAGAAATACATCATGGACGTAGTAGGTTCCTTGAAGCACAATGAGTTCTGTCGTGTATGGTCAGCAGCTACCAGCATGGAAAGCAGAGAAGGACTGCCAAAGATCAGCTGTCCTACATTAATCATGGTCGGCGATCATGACAGTATGACAATGCGACAGCAAGAATTCATACATCAGTCCATCAAAGGATCAAAGCTTGTGATCATTAAAAATGCACATCATGGAACCAATCTGGATAACCCTGCTCAGGTTGAGTCGGAAATAGATGCATTTCTTGCAGATTAGTCCATTTGACTGCAAAGAATCTGATCCCGATAGACCTCTGTCAGCTGCTTGAATGACCATGCAGCATTTGCCGGACTGGTTGAGGGCAGGATGATAGTCTCAATGCCTGTTTTATCCTGCAGCAGCTTCTGATGCAGCCTGCCTGCTGTCTGCCCGTTTGTGTAAATCCTGCTGATCTGAGTCTGTGTCAGCAGCCATGGAATATCCGTCGGCACTGCATTCCGGATGCTGCTGTCACTGGATCCTATGATATCACAGCTGTCGATCACATCCCAGAGAGCGATATGATTAGTCAGAAGCATGCTTCTTTTTTCCTCCATGGTCTTAGGCTCTTCCCATTTCAATACCGCAGATAATACCTTCCAGAACCGGTTCTGCGGATGTCCGTAATAAAACCCCTGTTCTCTGGATTTCACAGAAGGAAAGCTTCCGAGAATCAAGATTTCAGAAGCTTCATTATAAACCGGTCCAAATTCATGTTGAATATGATTATATTGTGACATATCGTTTTCCATTTCCGGATGTCCTGTTGACCATCACTCATAATCATTATTTTACTTTTCTCATTTTACTTCTATTATTTTACTTTATATTATTTATTACTTCTCTACTAAAAAACCTGCATTTTCTAATTTCTGACCAATCGTATCTAATATTGCTTCGCTGTCTGCTTCTACGAGATGCATGTGAATACCGTCTGCGATTGCAAGCAGCGGCATCCCTTTACTCGCCTCAATCTTGCCCAGAAATGTCTGTACATCATTGCGGTTAGCAGCAATCAGCTCAGCCGTAATCTCCCCGTATACCGGATGCTCCACAATCACACTCAATACCTTGCCGCCATAGTCTACGATTGTATTCAGCTCAGCTTCTATTTCATCTCTTGTATGCTTCACGCGAAATCTGCGATTCGGTCTGCCTGCTGTATCATGACCAAGCAGATACCCCTGAGTTGTCGAGATTATAGGGTCTGCACCCTGACGAAGCAATGCGATATCCTGTACAATCACCTGCCTGCTGACACCCAGTGTCCGTGCCAGTTCCGTACCGGAGACAGGCTGACTGCTGCCTCTTAATATATTCATGATTTCACTTCTTCTGTCCCGTCCATTCATACTCTCATGACCTTTCTACTGCAGCTATTACTTCTCACTTCTTACTTCT
>JAUNSO010000064.1 GCA_030539165.1 bacterium | reverse complement strand
AAAGATTGGACAGAAGAAGCGGTTGCTTGCGTATATGGAGACTCTTAAGAAGCTAGAGTAGTTGGAGAGCATTGAAAGGAGAGAAGTATAATGGAAAAAAATAGAAATACACTGGAATTTTTGGAAACATGGGAAGAGATTTATAATCCGGGTTTTAAAGTGGTCGAATCTGAACACTTTAAAAATAGGCAGTTTACACCGAGTGTTTCGGAATGGGTTGAGCAATCAAATGCTATAGATGCAAGGAGGGCTTTGATAAGATGAATGCATCTTTTTATAATGAAATTAAAGAATTTTTAATTTCAGCGAGAAACAAAGCTTATCAAACAGCCAATTTTGCAATGGTTGAAGCCTATTGGAATATAGGAAAATCAATTATTGAAGAACAGGGCGGTGATGAAAAGGCGGAATATGGAACAGGTTTATTGAAAGAATTATCAAAACAAATGACTCAAGATTTTGGAAAAGGATTTACCGTTGCAAATTTGAAAAATATGCGACAGTTTTATTTAACATTTCCAAATGGCTACGCACTGCGTAGCGAATTGAGTTGGACGCATTATCGGCTCCTAATGCGAGTGGAGAATGAAAATGCACGAGAATTTTATGTACAGGAATCTGTAAAATCTCAATGGAGCACTAGACAACTTGAGCGCCAGATAAATTCTTTTTTCTATGAAAGGTTATTATCCAGTAAAAATAAGGATCAAGTTGCGGCAGAAATTCAGACACTGGAGATGGCAAAAAAAACAGAAGATGTTATCCGTGACCCATATGTGTTGGAGTTTCTTGGACTGGCAACTAATGATGATTTTTATGAAAGTAATTTGGAACAAGCGTTAATTACACATTTGCAAAAATTCCTTTTGGAACTTGGCAGAGGATTTTCTTTTGTCGCAAGACAGAAAAGAATAACATTTGATGGACGTCATTTTAGAATTGACCTTGTATTTTATAATTACATCTTAAAATGTTTCGTCTTGATTGATTTAAAGGTTGGAGACTTAACACATCAGGATTTAGGGCAGATGCAAATGTATGTTCATTATTATGAACGAGAGCTTATGAATGAGGGAGATAATCCGCCGATTGGTATTGTATTGTGTGCGGATAAGAGTGAATCTGTGGTCAAATATACATTGCCAGAAAATGAAACACAAATTTTTGCCTCAAAATACAAATTGTATTTACCAAGTGAGGAAGAATTAATGCGAGAATTAAATCAGGAATATCAAGCATTGAAAGCTAGTAAGACAGGGGAAGAGGACATCGACGGGGAGATAAAAGATTAAAATCAAGTACAATTAAAAAGAAGGAGAAATATGAGCATAAAAAACGGGCAAAGGAGAGAACTCCGATGCCCGTTTTATTGTTAATCCTGAAAACGACTAAAGTAAGATTTGGTTTCTGCGACAACTACACCACTTAATGCTACAAGAGCAATCAGGTTAGGAATTGCCATCAGTCCATTGAAGATGTCGGCAATTGTCCAGACTGCAGAGACTGTCATGAATGGTCCGATGAATACACAGAAGATGTACAGCCAACGGTAACCCTTTACCAGCTTCTGATTTCCGTGAGATAAATACTCCAGACATTTCTCTGAATAATAATCCCAACCAAGAATCGTTGTAAAAGCAAAGAATACCAGACATATCATCAGGACAAAGGAAGCAGCAACAGCCGGGAAAGGTAATCCGAGCTGGAAGGCTTTGGTTGTAACTGCAACACCTTCAAGTCCCATATCCCAAGAACCGGTAATGACGATTGCAAGACCGGTCATGGTACAGATTACGATGGTGTCAATGATGGTTCCCATCATGGAAATAAGACCCTGACGAACCGGCTCATCTGTAGTAGCGGCAGCGGCAGCAATCGGAGCACTTCCCAGACCAGCTTCGTTTGAGAAAATACCACGTGCGATTCCTTTCTGCATGGCAATTAAGACAGCACCAAGTGCACCACCTGCAGCGGCACGAAGTCCGAAGGCAGACTGTACAATCGTAACAATCGCTTCAGGCACTTTGGTAATGTTAATGAGAATAATCAGTAACGCAGCTACAACATAGATGATTGCCATAAAGGGTACGATAACCTCAGCCACTCTGGAGATTCTCTTTAATCCTCCAATAATAACAAGTGCTACGCATACAGTTAAAATAATACCGGCAATGACAACTGACCATGAATAATCTCTGCCAAACAAAGAGATGACACAGGCATTATTAGGGTCGAAGAAATTATTAACAGCACTGGTAATACCATTGACCTGTGTAAAAGTACCGATACCGAGAAGTCCGACACCAACACCGAAGAAAGCAAATATCTTGCCAAGCCATGTCCAGCTCTTTCCCATACCGTTCTCAATATAGTAGAAGGGTCCGCCGATGATATGTCCATCCTCAGCGACCTTGCGGTACTTAACGGAAAGCATACACTCAGCAAATTTGGTGGCAGTTCCGAGTAAAGCGGCTAACCACATCCAGAATAAAGCACCGGGACCACCGGCTACGATAGCAGTTGCGACGCCGACAATATTGCCGGTTCCGATTGTAGCACTCAGTGCCGTACAGAGTGCACCGAAGCTGCTTACCTCTCCGTGTGAACCGCTTTTTTCGTTTTTAGCGATATAACGGATTGCCCTTGGTAATTTCGTGATTTGCAGACCCTTAAGCCGTATCGTCAGGAAAATACCGACAGCAAGGATGAGTACAATCAGGGGAATTCCCCAGACGAAATCATCAATGCGGCCAAGAATAGAATTGATTGTGTCTAACATTGTTGTTCCTCCCTCTTAGGAAAATAGTAGTATACATACAACGAGCAGGGCTCATTGCAATAAAAATAAGAGCTGATAGAATATCAGCCCTCTAAAGAGTAGAACAATCATTACACATGAAGTTGTAATGCTCTGTCCCTTGTGCCTGAGAGATTGGCAAGCGATGCTGCCGTACACCTTCGGCGCTTAGTAGTTTCTCGTGCATACAAGAAACCATAAGACTCTCCAGAGTAAAAGTTTAATAAGATTTGCAGAATAAAATCCGATTAAGCTTTTCAACATTGAATAATTTATCACAATTTTCGACGAATTACAATAAAAATATTTCATAGAACAATATAGAGAAATATAGTATACTAAGAAAGAAAAAATTAGTGGGGGTTTCAGCATGAAAAACATAATAAAACGTTATATGGACACATCTTTGATTTTAAGAATCGCAATCGGACTAGCAGTCGGAATCTGCCTCGGTTTATGGGCTCCCAAGGCTTCGTTCGTTGCAGTATTTGGAGATGTCTTTGTAGGTGCATTAAAGGCAATCGCACCAATCCTTGTATTTATTCTAGTCATCAGCTCGATTGCATCTGCAGGAGCGGGAATCGGAAAGAGATTCCGGACTGTCATTATTTTATATATGGTCAGCACATTTCTGGCAGCGGTCGTTGCAGTGATTGGCAGCTACCTGTTTAAAATGACGATTCCGCTTACGGAGGCTGTTGAACAGGCGGCACCGGCAGGTCTTGGTGAGGTATTCAAGACGCTTCTTAACAATATGGTATCCAATCCCGTTACATCTTTGATGAATGCGAATTATGTGGGAATTCTGACATGGGCAATTGTATTCGGAATGGCACTCAGAATGGTTGCAAATGATACAACAAAGAAGGTACTGACTGATTTATCTGCCGCTGTTTCAAAAGCAGTTGCTTGGGTCATTCAATTGGCACCGTTCGGTATTATGGGTCTGGTATTTAGTTCCGTAAATGAATATGGTCTTGTTATTTTTAAGGACTATGGAAAGCTTCTGATGGTGCTCGTGGGCTGTATGCTTGCAGTTGCATTGATTGTAGACCCGTTGATTGCGGGTATCTGCTTAAAGAGAAATCCTTATCCGCTTGTATTCAGATGCTTTAAAGAATCCGGTATTACAGCATTCTTCACACGCAGCTCGGCGGCTAATATTCCTGTTAACATGTCTCTTTGTGAAAAGCTTGGTCTTGATAAGGAATATTATTCTGTATCCATTCCGCTCGGAGCAACCATTAATATGGATGGTGCGGCAATCACCATCACGGTTATGTCACTGGCAGCAGCATTTTCACAGGGGATAGAGGTCAATATCATGCTTGCAATTCTTCTAAGCTTCGTTGCTACTCTGGGAGCATGTGGTGCATCAGGGGTAGCAGGCGGTTCCCTCTTGCTGATTCCCATGGCTTGTTCATTGCTTGGGGTTCCGCAGGATATCGCCATGCAGGTAGTTGGTGTCGGCTTTATCATCGGTGTTGTTCAGGATTCACTTGAAACAGCTATTAATTCCTCAGGCGATGTTCTCTTTGCTGCAACGGCAGAATATCGTGAGTGGATCAAAGAAGGAAAAGAAGTAAAGTTTTAGTGGGGTAATCATATGAAAATTGACATGAATGGTGTGATTTATTCACTGACGTATGCGTTAGACTGCATAGAAGCAGAGGTCATCGGGGTCTCGGAAAATCATGCAAAGTGGGTTGCTTATTTGTCCGCATTGATTGGCAGGACTTATGGATATTCGGTTCATGAGCTGTCAGATCTGGCGGCGTGTGCGGCGCTTCATGATAATGCGCTGACGCAGTATCTGGCTGAGGAGCGAACCACGGAGGGCTTTGATGTTCATGGAAATCACTGCCTGATGGGTGAGAAGAATGTCGAGCATTTTCCGTTTCACGGGGATACGACACATTTTATTCTGTATCATCATGAAAATGCAGACGGCAGTGGCCCGTTCGGCAAGAAATCAGAAGAGATATGCGTACAGTCTCATATCATTCATTTGGCGGATATTCTGGATATGGCATGTCATTTCCATGAAATATCGGAAGATAATTATGAGCGGATTCAGGCGTTTCTGGAACAACAGCGGGATGTCATGTTTACCGCAGATGTGATTGGGCATTTCTATATGGCGTTATCGAAGGAGCAATATATGGCTCTTCGGGGCAGGAATATTGATGAGCTGCTGAATGAGGAATTGCCGCATGACACAGAAGAGTATCCATTTGAACAGGTACGTGCTGTGATGGATGTGTTTGGAAGGATTGTCGATTATAAGTCGCCATTTACGCGCAGTCATTCAGACCACATTGCGCATAGAATTCAGTGTATGTCGGATTACTATGGGTATGACCGGGATATTCAGGAGCGGCTCTATGTGGCGGGTGCCCTTCATGATATTGGGAAGATGGCGATTAAGAATGATATTCTGGAAAAGCCGGGTAAGCTGACCAATGTGGAATTTGTCCAGATGCAGAATCACGCATGGTATACATATTTAATTTTAAGTAAAGTCAATGGATTTGAGGACATTACAGAATGGGCAGCGCTGCACCATGAGAAGCTGAACGGTATGGGATATCCATTTGGGAAAAAGGCAGAGCAGCTTAGCCGGAATGACAGGCTGATGGCATGCGTAGACATCTATCAGGCGTTACGCGAAGACCGCCCTTATAAGCAAGGAATGCCCCATGAGAAGTGTATAGAGATTATGAGAAAAATGGTAACCGACGGGTTCATTGATCATCAGATTACGGAGGATATTAATACAGTATTTTGTGAGAAAGAGTTATGAAATAAAGAGAAATGCAAGGAATGAGTGAAGAACTGCCGGTTATGGCAGTTCTTTTTGGTAAATATATAGAAAAAAATTGACTATGTATAAAAAATATAATATATTAAAATTGTGCAATGCACAAAAAAGAACTTAAAGGTGAGTGACAAAGTTATGGAGAATGAAAAAGGAAAAGAACTTACAAAGGTTCGCAATACTACAGGCATGAGCAGAAGAGAGTTCTGTGAATACTTTGAGATACCATATTCAACTATGACAGACTGGGAGCTTGGCCGACGTCGTGTTCCACAGTATCTAGTCAGGTTGATGGAATATAAGATACAGATGGAGAAGCTTGAAAGGGAGAAAAGGGATGGCAGATAAGGTAGTTAAGGAAAATATACATGCAAAAGGACTGGATATAGGGATTTATACAACAGATTTTGAAAATGAGTTTATTTCATTAACAGATATTGCCAAGTATAGGAATGAAGATGATCCGAGATTTGTTATACAAAATTGGATGCGTAATAGAAATACAGTAGAATTTCTTGCAGTGTGGGAAGAATTGCACAATCCAAGTTTTAACCGTGTGCAATTCGAGGCGGTTAGAAATGAGGCAGGTCTAAATCGTTTTGTCATGACACCGTCAAAATGGATTGAACAAACAGGTGCAATAGGAATTGTATCAAAAGCAGGGCGATATGGCGGGACTTATGCGCATAGTGATATTGTAATGTCTTTTGCCACATGGTTATCGCCAGAGTTTCAACTGTATATTATGAAAGATTATAGACGATTAAAAACTGACGAGAATAGTCGTTTGTCACTAAGTTGGAATCTCAATAGAGAAATTGCGAAAGTGAATTATCACATTCATACAGATGCAATTAAGGAAAATCTTATACCCAAAGAACTAACAGCTGAACAGATTTCGTATAAATATGCAAATGAGGCTGATTTGTTAAATGTTGCACTTTTTGGTAAGACTGCGAAACAATGGAGAGATCTAAATTCAGATAAAAAGGGTAATATTCGAGATAATGCGAATCTTGATCAACTGCTTGTATTGGCCAATATGGAAAGTTATAATGCAGTTCTGATTGAACAAGGAAAATTGATGTCTGAAAGATTGGTTCTTCTTCATGAGCTGGCAGTAAAACAGATGAGAACAATGAGTAAATTGAGTTTATCCGGCTTACCACAGAATCATGAACAATCAGGTAAGTAACAAGGGTTAAAATGTCTCCATATATAATAGAAGTAGGAAAGAATCTCGGCACGTTACCTCTAGGTGCGTACTTGCGCAAAAGTTTTGATATGTTAAAATCAGACTGTACATGAAATCAGATTTGACGTGTTAGGAAAGGGGATTGCTATGAACATTGAGAAGACAATCAAATCACTTGAAAGAGGCGGCTATACTGTGACATTCTTTAAAACAGGCGCAGAGGCGGTTTCGTATCTTGAGGGTAGTATTGAGAATAAAACGATTGGTTTCGGAGGCTCCAGGACATTAACAGACCTTCATCTGCTGGAGATACTAAGGAAGAAAATCTGGACAAGGCAATCTGGAGAGCCAGAAACATTGCTTCGCCCAAGAATGCGATGCGGTTCAACTGTAAGACACCCTGTGCTATTAAGAAGGACAAGTGCTATGACTGCAAGGGAGACCAGAGAATCTGCAATTCCATGTTAATTCACTTCGCCCGTCCACGCAGCTGTGAGGCTGAGGTGATTCTAATTAATGAGGAGTTAGGATTCTAAAAGATGAAAGAGAGAAATGAATGATATGAATAAGAAGATAATAGGGTCTGGTTTAGTCTTAAGTATTGCATATATACTGGTTGTGGGTCTTTTCGTAGTGACACAGACAGACATAGCATTGACTATGTGGGAGGTTATCACGATTGTAAGTGCTCCGGTACTGCTGTTCGTGCTGCTGGAGATGGCGGATACGCTGCAGATTCAGCCTATATGCAGAGCATTATTTCTTGTATTTATGGGCTGTAATTGTGCACTGACCGGATTGACACACATCATCAATATCACTGTGACGAGGCGGTTGATTGCACAGGGAGTGGAGGTTCCGACCTACTTCCAGATAGGGTACTGGCCATCAACAGAGATGGCGATTGATTATCTGGCTTGGGGATTCTTTATGGGTCTGGCTTATCTTTGTATAGCATGGGGTATTCGAGGAGAAGGAAAACAAAACAAATTCTACAGAGTGTACCTGTTTGTATGCGGAATACTCTGCATGATTGGTTTTATCGGGGCTGTCAGCATCAATGAGAATCTGTGGTATTTTGCACCACTGGCATATGGCGTCGGGATGATGCTGCTGTGTATAAAGAGTTTGAGTGATCAACCGACGGTTAACTGACAATCAACAATAGGAAAGGGATCATAAAATGACAAATGAATTAAGTTTTCGGGAAGCAAAGAGAGAGGATACAGAGTTAATCCTGCAGTTTATCAAGGGACTTGCGAAGTACGAGAAGATGGAACATGAGGTTGTGGCAACACCGGAATTATTGGAAAAGTGGTTGTTTGACAAGCAGAAGGCAGAAGTAATCTTTGCAATGGCAGATGAAAAGGAAGTAGGGTTTGCACTGTTCTTTCACAATTTCTCTACCTTCCTCGGACGTGCCGGAATATATCTGGAGGATTTATTTGTACTGCCTGAGTATCGTGGATGCGGCTATGGCAAGGGAATCCTTAGAAGGCTTGCTCAGATTGCAGTGGAAAGAGGCTGTGGCAGGCTCGAATGGTGGTGTCTGGACTGGAACAAGCCAAGCATCGATTTTTATCTGTCACTCGGCGCCAAGCCGATGGAGGACTGGACGGTATACCGAATTACAGGTGAAACGCTGCAGGAGATGGGGAAGGCAGAATAGAAGCAATGTGAGATACTGATTTTTATATTGACAAAAGAAATGAAAAGCTGTATATTGTACTGAACGGTCAGTACAATATACAGCTTTAAATTGTTATGAGAACATTTATGGTGTTATTCGTCTGATCTTATAAGTTTAATACGATTGTTATAAGCAGAAACGGAGGTGACAGGAATGGAGAGAAATCAAGGACGTGAGTGTATCCTGCGTGCGGCAGCGAAGATATTTGCAGATAAGAGCTATGAAGGAGCGCGGGTAGATGAGATTGCAAAGGAAGCGGGTGTTACGAAATCGCTTCTGTATTATCATTTTAAGAGTAAGGAAGAGATATTTGATGTGCTGGTGGAACAGCTTTTTGCAGAATATCAAAAGCTGATTACAGAGGTGAGGGCACAGAAGGTAGATTATGAGAGTGACTCTCTGAAGGAACGCATGCAGACGAAGTATTTTCCTTTTGGGACGGGCAATGAAGATCTGATTCGGTGTGCTTTTATTGAGTCGCTGAAGCGGGAGAATGGATGCAGAGTGTTTTTTCAGATGGTGGAGCTGCAGCGGGATGATGCAGATCAGAAGATGATGGAAAAGCTTGTATTGGAATACTATTTCAATCTATTGCCCTGCGTGGCTTTTCTGTGTCAGAAGGAAGCTTGGAGTGAGCATTTTCATATAGATATAGAACAGCTGGGAACTATTTTTTTAGAACAATATGATCAGGTACATGGTAGATACCACAGAGGAGGAAAGAAATGATTACACAATTAGATCTGGGACTTGTTAATGCATACTTATTAGAGGAGAACGGAGTCTTTATGCTTGTAGATACAGGCGGGTATCTGTTCGGTGACGGCAAGAATTTAAATAACAGACGTGATATATTAGAATCGAAGCTGAAAGAAGCCGGGGTGACAAAGGAAAACCTGAAGCTGCTGTTCCTCACGCACGGAGACTGCGACCACTGCATGAATGCAGCTTATATTGCAAAGAAGTATGAGGTTCCGATTGCCATGAATCAGGCAGACCTCAATCTGGTGAACCATCCGAAGCTTGAGTTTGTCATGAAGACAGTCAATTACAGGTCTTTTGTTATGAAGCTTGTAACGAAGCTGATTTACAGTAAAATTGAGAAACTGATGGAGAAAACAATACAGGACTTTGAGAGTTTTACCCCGGATGTGTTCGTGAAGGACGGAGACAGACTGGATCCGTATGGATTCTCTGCAACTGTAATCACGCTGCCTGGACATACACCGGGCTCTGTTGGTATTGTGACAGATGAAAATGAAGCAATTGTCGGCGATGCAGGCCCGGGAGCAATGAATGCATTTGACTTTGCGGATTACGACAAGAGTCTGGAGAAGATCGTAAGGGGAAAATATAAGACAATTTATATGGGACATAAACCGCCGGTGCATCATAATTAGAAAAGCTTCCGGCATATCATAACCGGAAGCTTGAAGATTTAACTTGTTTCTTCGTAATTCTTATATTGGTGATATCCAAGAAGGGCAGTTGATATGCTGACAACCAATACAAAAATAAGCGCAGGCAGAAACTTCGGACCGACAATCCTAATTGGCAGGTACAGTGGACACCATTTTGCAAAAAGTTCAAGCAATTTTACAATACCGACAGATGGAAGCAGCGGTGCAATATAGTTTACATAAATATATGGAAGGATAAACATTCCAAGTCCGGCCAGAATACTGGTAAATGGCTGTTTACATGCTGCAGATACAGCAAGTGTAATGCAGGTACTCATGATGACACTAATCAATCCTGTTAGAAGGGTCTCGGCAAGAACTGCTCCTACAGAAGTTCCGAAGATACCGGCTATTTCAGGTGCAAGTCTTCCCATGAGCGCTGCACTGCCGCTTAATCCGTCTGTACCATAGAAGCAGCAGAAGGAAACTAGGACGATTCCTACAACAAGAAGATAGGCAATCACGGAAAAGGAGATTGCGGCAAGTACTTTTGCCCATATTCCTCTGGCTTTTCCATGTTCCGTCGTCAGAAGAATCGGTGCAGTCTTCAGGGTGTATTCTTCTGTGAATACATTGGCAACCGCAATCACAATGATAAAATCAAGCAGCAGTATCATCATATTCAGACACATCATGAGTGCTTTCCAGCCATCCAGATAGGTGAAGTTCAGATCACCGCTTGTATATTCTTCAAGCTTTTCGCTCTGGTCTCCGGAGTAAAATGCAAGTTCATCGGCATCATACGAATACGTCTCAGTGTAGGGCGTCAGGTAATCGGTCACCCACTGGCTGCAATAGTTGCCTCCACGGTAATAGCCCGTTTCAGTGGGGTCCTCATAGACAGAGAAGCCGTACAGGTCAACAATTTTCTTTGCTTTCTCCATGGTCATCGGTCCCTCAAACTGCTTCACAATTTCCTTGTTTTTTGCAACAGCAGTGGTTCCGTGATAGACAACGCCATTGTCTACACATTCATAATCCTTATTAGATACATAGAAATAAAATACAAACCATGCAAACAGCAGTGCCAGTCCAATCAGAACAATTCTTTTTGACCAGATTTTACTGCTCTCATAACGAAATATGTTCATTTCGATCTACCTCCTCTGAAAAATAGTATAAGTAAACGTCCTCCAGAGTCGGTTCCACTTCGATTGCATTTCCAAGCGGCTTCTCATCTGAAACGATACGCAGATTGATTCCGTCATCTACGTTCTTCAAGTTACTGATGGCATATCTCTGGTTCATTGCTTCCACTTCATCGGCGGTTGCATGTACATCAAATACATGTCCCTTGCCAAGCTGCACAATATCCTCCGGTTTTCCGGTCTTGATGATCTGTCCATTCTTCATCAGGATGATTTGGTTGGCGATATATTCTACATCAGACACAATGTGTGTAGAGAGGATGATGATTCGGTCCTTACCAAGTGAACTGATGATGTTGCGAAAGCGAATTCGTTCTTTCGGGTCGAGACCGGACGTCGGTTCATCCAAGATCAGAATCTGCGGATCATTCAATAACGCCTGTGCAATACCGAGTCTGCGCAGCATACCGCCGGAATAGGTCTTGACCTTTTTATCCTTATCACTTGTGAGCCCAACGAGCTGCAGCAGTTCATCGACCTTGTCCTTAGCAGTTTCTGCCGGCAGTGCTTTTAGTGATGCAAGATACATCATATAACGATAGGCAGTAAAGTCCGGATAGAAGCCGAAGGTCTGCGGCAGATATCCCAGTATTCTGCGATATTCTCCACCGAGCGTGTGAATATCTGTATGGTTGAAGAGAATCTCTCCCTTTGTAGGACGCAGGATGTCACAGATCATTCGCATGAGTGTGGTCTTGCCTGCACCATTGGCTCCCAGCAGTCCGTAGACTCCGTTTGTAAACTGATAGGATAAACTATCGACTGCTATTTTATTTTTATATTGTTTTGTCAGACGGTCTATCTGTAATTCGTACATAATACTTCCCTTTCTTCTAGCTTTGATAGGATCAGTCTGATTTCCAGACCGAGTCCGATAATGGAGATGAGTAACACCATGAACCAGATTCCCTGATTGGCGGCAGTACAGATGCCGGGCAGGCTCATGACCATCAGGGCAAATGCCCCTGTGAAGATGCCTGCAAGAAAATACGTATATGCAGGATTGATACCACGCGTTATTATCAATATAGTTAAATAACAGATGTTTGATATGATGAACGGAACGATGATATACAGTCCGAAGGAAATCAGACCTTCGCTTCCATGGTTCATCAGGATGAGCGCAGTTAAAAATACCAAATCTACCGCTCCGAACAGAATCATTTTGATGCAAAGCAGCTGCTTGCTGCTGAAGTAACAGACCTGCTCCAGCTCCATCATGTTGCAGGAGATACTTTTGTTCAGCTCATTCATTCCAATCACACCAAGAGAGGTGACAATCAGGGTGGCTGTATTCATAATGCCATGCGTATCTATTCCCAGGTATTTCGAAATCTCTAAGGAAGAGAGTGCCAGTATCATAAAACTAAGCTGTACAACCCAGTACTGCCAGGAGATATAATGCAGCTGATTCCTGAATAATGCAAGGATATTAGGGGTGAAGACGGTTTTCTTTGCTGTCACAGCAAGACTAATATTCAATAACGACTGTTGCTTTTTCACTTCATCAATGTCTATTTCATTCCAGTTAAAATGCTGACCCATAGAAATCCTCCTTTCGCAGTACCTTTTGCAGCTTTTCTGTTCCCTGTTTGATTCTTGACTTGACAGTGGACAGATTTGCTCCGGTGATTTTTGCAATCTCGCGGTACTTCAGATTTTGATAATAAAATAGTAGGATTGCTTCACGCTGTGTTTCATTCAATGCCTTTAGTGCGTCTACTAAAGTAATGGTTGTTGTTTTCATATCCTCGACCTGCAGAGTTCCCGGAATCCGTTCCAGATCCTCGGCATCCATGGTCACGGCATCCTGTTTCTGACTACGAAAATAATCAATACAGACATTGCGTGCAATGGTCAGCAGGTATCCCTTCAGATTCTGATAATGGTAGTGGTCGACATACCGGACGAATTTCAGAAATGTTTCCTGTGCCAGGTCATAGGACTGTTCTTTATTTCCCGTCTGATAACAGCAGAACCGATATATATCATCATAGTATTTCGCTGCAATATCATTCAGGTATTGTTTCTTACCTCGTTGTATTTCACGGATGAGCTCTTTATCCTCCAAGGTGTTCCTCCTTGCTGTCTTGTAAAACGTCTTACACTACATATAACATCACTTCTATAGAAAAAGTTTTAAACAAATTCCTGATGTTGTCAAGTAGAAGTCTGATTGACAGATAATAGGTTTCCTTATACAATAAAATGGTAGTAAATGACTGGAATTCACAAGGGGAGAAAAGGTATGGAAGATAAGGAAGTAAAAGTAACAGAGACTAAAGCAGAAGAAGTAAAGACTAAGGATAGGAAAACGGAAGAAAAGAAGATGGAGAAAACAGCAGCGAGAAAAAGTATGAATCCGGCCATTGTCATTGCATTGATTGCGGCTGTGTGTCTGATTGTATGCTCTGTGATTCTGGTTTCAGGGGTTGTATCCTATAAAAGCAGGAGTCACAGTGGAGGAATCTCAGCGACCGGTTCTGCAAGCTGCGATTTTGATTCTGATTTGATTGTATGGAGAGGTTATTTCTCATCGTTTGGAGAGACATCAGAGGGGGCATATCGTTCTATTAAGAGGGATTCAGATGCAGTCAAGGACTATTTGAAAGAGAATGGCGTGAAAGAGGATGAGATTGTCTTCAGTCCGATTAATATCAGTAAGCACTATACAGAGACTTATAATGACGAAGGTAATTACATTGGAGATGTATTCGACGGATATGATCTCTATCAGGATGTATGTATCACATCGAATGATGTAGATAAGATTGAAGAGGTGTCCAGAGATATCTCAGGGCTGATTGAGACCGGAATCGAATTCTCCTCTGACTCACCGGAATACTATTATACAAAGCTGGACGAATTAAAGCTGCAGCTCATAGAGGATGCGTCTGCAAATGCAAAGCAGCGTATTGATATTATGGCGGCACAGACCGGCGACCGAGCAGGCAAGCTCTCCAGTGCGAGCCTAGGAGTGTTCCAGATTACGGCGACCAATTCAGACGAGGATGAATACAGCTACGGTGGTACCTTCAATACATACTCACGCAGCAAGACAGCCAGCATTACCGTGAAGTTGAATTATGATGTCAGATAGAAAGGGGAGTCGGAGCTACTACTGATATATAAACCCCCTGAAACAATGAGAGAGCACTGCTTCAGTCTCTTTTCATTGTTTCAGGGGGTTTTTGACAATGTTGCACGTTCTTATGATTAATCTGTTGATTTTGTAAGTGACTTCTTTTCAATTTTCTTGATTTCATCAATTGGGAGATCAAGAAAATCGGATATTTGCTCATAGGATGCCTTTTTCTTTAGCATATTAAGAATGATTTTACAACGTTCCGTTTCGCGTCCTTTTTCCAGTCCTTCTTCAAGCCCTTTTTCAAGT
>JAUNSO010000063.1 GCA_030539165.1 bacterium | reverse complement strand
AATTTCTCTTTATTCAATACCATATACTATCTGCATGTAAATATCATGATGGAGTGTGTTTCCGGCTGTTCTCATATTCAACACAATGCCGGAATAAACTTTGCAAACAGATACAGTCCGTCTTTTCCTGCATTCACCTCATGAGGAACACCACATATTCCTTTGGCGATATTCCTAATATACTGTGAAATGCTTTGTCAAAATGACTTTGGTCATAAAATCCCATCTCGGCGCATCCATTTAAGATCAGTCCCGCCACATACTTTGATACATGATTATGTTTTTCATATGTCCTCTCCTGATTCTCTGTCAGGACAAATTCTATATTCTCTCCTGCATGAAAATATCTCATATCGTCTCCCTTGGTAAGATCAGGATTTGACTCGGGTATCCGAATTCTTCAATCAGGCTGCCTTCTATAAAACCTTTACTTTGATAAAATGCTCTTGCGGCAATTCCTTTTGGATCTTTGTCGCGATAGGTTGTTACGACAATTTTTCTCAAAGGGTCTGCTTCAGACAACATTCTTTCATACATGGCACCGGCAATTCCCTGCCTTCTGTAATCCGGATCTGTTGCCATGAAGCAGATCATATTATACTCTCTGGAAAATAGTAAAACACCAATCATGCGCTCTTGCTCCTTCGCACAAATTGCTGTATGATTCTGCATAAAATCCAATACGGTCTCTCTATGCTCTGTCATTGCTTCTTCTGTCTCCATTCCCGGAAACAAATCCCGTACCCGGTTCACCAGATTCATCCATGACTCTATATCACTTACTTTTCCTTGTTCAATTTTCATCTCTAAACCTACAGTCTTTTCAATATATTTTACTTCTGACAATGTCCACAATAATAAATGGCTCCGCCCATATAGGCTTCCTTACGAATTTCATTACCACATTTCGGGCATGGGGTATACAACGTATTTTTACTGAGGTATGTGATATATCCGCCTGTTTTTCCGAACAAATCTTTCTCAGTATCTCTGCCTCCCTCATCCGTCATCTGCTTTAAAACACTCTTCACAGAATCAAATAAATGTCTGTATTCTTCCTCTGATACAGTCTCCATCTTCCGTTTCGGAAAAATCTCAGCCTGATACAGAATATCCTGCAGCACACCATTTCCAAGTCCCGGAATTCTCTGATTCGTTGCCAGAAATGCCTTGGCTGACATTCTGTCGCTCTTCTTATCTCTCAAAGATTGAAAATACTGATAATCAAATGCATCAGACAACGGTGTAACCTTCTCTACAGAACCCAGATAGTATTCATTTTGTGTCTTCCCTTTAGGGAAAGCCAGCATACCCCCATACATTGCAATGGTCGTTACAAGTGCCGTCTCATCATCAAATTCAAGATACAGCTGATGCTTCTTCGGTACATCCTTCAGTTCTTCAACATAACGCAGATTTGCTCCGTCAGACAGCACAAGATAACAATCCTCTATCTCTATTTCAAGCATCCCTCCACGTGCCGCTGCTCCGGTAATGCATTTTCCACTTAGGAGATCATCATAACCCGCCGGATCACCCTCATACCATGCAAATTTATGTGGAGAGTGATTCGCCTCAACATAGCTGATACACTTACCCTTTAAGGTTTCATTGATTTCCCTTGCTATAACTGTACTCTCAGGTATTTCAAGCATTTTCTCTTTTCCTCCTAACCCCGTATCCGGTCCTCATCTGTCATGTGTATTAATTACAATATACGTCATACTTTTTCTGAAATCAATTCCCATCTGTCATTTTATATCGTTTGCTTCTCCTCCATCAGGAAAATTTAGGATTGACGTTTTTAGTACCATATAGTACTATCTCGATAATATCTATAACTGATGCAAGGAGAAATCATTATGATGAGAGATGTAGAACAGACAATCGGTAACTTAATTGCAAAAAGAAAGACAGCCTATATCAGCTCTGTTGATGCAGATGGCTTTCCGAATACAAAGGCCATGCTGCCGGCACGTAAAATGGTAGGAATCAAGGAAGAATGCTGGAGAAACGGAGACACGATGTATTATTCCAAGGGTGTCACCGATCCCGATTACTGTATCCTGAAATTCACAGCCACAAGCGGCCGGTATTATGCAAACTTTAAGAAAGAAAATTTCACAGTAGAATAATGATTACTTTTGATTCACTGCATCCATAATAAACTTGTAGATTTTCTGATCTGTCTCGGCGTCAAAATGCAGGCAGTCCGGTAATACATATCCATCTTCCACAAGCATGGAATAGGTGTCTATGTAATTGATGTTGCTGTTTAGCCCTGCCTGAATCAGTGCATTTGCCTGCATGATTTCATTATTTTTCTCTGCATTCGGATATAGTGATGGATTAATGGATGCAACATAAATCTGAGAGCCTTCTGCGATCCACTGCTGTGCTGCCAGATTGCAGAACCGTACATACCGGTCGGCAGTCTCCTCGGCCCCGTCTGCATTCAGATCATTGATACCAAGTAAGATAACTATTTTCTTATTCTTAATATCGTTGTATTCAAAGTTGATCATCGGAAGTGCAATATCTCCAAACCAGTCATATGAAGTTCCGGGCTTTGTAATCCACGAACATTTCCCTTTTCCGACTGCCTGACGCATCGTATAGGTTCTGGAATCTCCGATCAGAACCACCTTACTGTTTTTGTTCTTTTCATAGAGCCCTTCCGGCTCATACATGACACCATATTTTTTAAAGTGTGCATTCGTTGTCTTTTCGTACTGCTCATACTGATCATAGGTCCATAAGGTTGCTGATGGCACACTGCTCATCACCTGATCTCTGTATATGGTAGAAAACGATCCATCTTCCGATATGACATATGTCTCACGATACTCAGTGTAGCCGTCCGGCTGTTGTGGTAACGGCTGGTACATGTGTGAACAAAACCCTGTATTGACTAAAGCTCCTGTGAAAATCATTCCAAGTAGCAGAGCCTTCCTTATCTGTCGCATGATAAAACCCCCTGAATTATATAATTAGCATATCATTTTTAATCATAGCATAAATGATGACAAAATTCTCTTTTAAACGACAAAAAGCTTTCACAAATTAAGAAAGCTTTTTTTGTACAAATTATTTAGTTAACGAAGAATTACCATCATAGGTTCACTTGATAAAGTCCATGCTGGTTGCAATATGCATAAAATGAGCCACGACCTGTTCTCTGAAATCTGCATTCAATCCCCTGTTCAGGATACAGCTTCACAATCTCTGCTCTGTCTGCAGTCACATGTGCAATAAAAGAGATATAATGTTCTTTTGTCATTGGGTGCTCCATGTGAACATAGTATTCATTTTCTACGATTTCTATACTCAGTTCATGCTGCTGATTCCATAAATCTGTGATAATTGATTCATCTGCTGTGCCTGCATCCGTTTCTTTCCCCTTACCTGCTTTTGCCCCTTCCGTTTTTATGTTCTCGGTTTCCAGCTTCTCAGCTTCTAATGCAGGAAGCGTAATCCCACAGCAGCTGTATGCTCCTTGTCCGACTGACCAGATCACATTCCCGCATACCGGGCATACATAGAAGCTTCCCTTTCTCATATTAGCTGACCGGTTATCATTGACTGCATACTCTCCTACCAGAATTTCAGCCACCGACACACCAAGTACTCTGGCAAGCGGTCCAATCAGTCCGATATCCGGAAGTCCTCTGTCTGTCTCCCATTTTGATATTGTCTTATCACTGACCTGCAGTTCATCTGCTAGCTGTTTCTGTGTCAGCTGTTTCTTTTCCCGTAATTCTCTAATAACCTTTCCCGTTACATAATTCATGATTGTTATCTCCCTTGTCTTTCACTGTCTGTTCAGCTATTCTTACTCATTTCCAAACCGGTTCATCTATATATTCTTGATCTTGAGACTGTTCGGTTCTTAATGACAGGAATATCATAGCATTAAGGGCATCATCTCACAACCTACGCAGCGTAGAGTATAAAAAGGACGTACAGATACCGCTCTATATTCGCACCCATGGAAATCTTAAATTCTGTATTACCCGGCAGCCATTCCTTAAAGATCTTTGTATTGACTGACTGCATAGCTCCCGGCATTGAGCCGACGCATCGGAACTTCACCCATTCTGTCTCTGGGAACTCAAATAAGCTCATGCCCTCAGGCACCTTGCCTCCGTGATAGATACCGGCAATCAAATAGCGGAATCTCCCATCCTTACACAGATTGACACATACACCGTACTCACCAATCTTACAGTCACAGATTGCATGCTCGACATCTGTCTCCGGTCCATTTCCTGCAAATAATTTCTGCAGATAAAAAGAAGACATATGTACCTGATCGGCCACATCATCGGCACTGATCTCTTCTAGCAGATTTGCTTCAATATAAGAGATTGATTTCTTGAGACTCTCTGTCCACTCCATGTTCTTGCCTCTTGCTCCTATTTTAATATCACAGGTCAGAAACTTCCTGTCATTATTGGTTTCATTTTGTCAGGCATTCTGTCTCATTGATAATCACGTATCGTTCTGTACCGACCGGCATGACACTGTATACTCTTCATCTTCTCGTGATTGATTTTCAGAAGTCTGTCCATCTCGTCACATGCATTCTGGTATTCCGAGCTCTGATGATGTACTAATATGTAACTGACCTTCTTAATCTTGCCGGAACTAAGTTCACAGAAGCGGCGTACAGGAGGTGCCGTATGAAATACCCAGATGGGAGTACAGATTGTCACCTGATCATAAGCAGATACATCAACCTTCGGCTCCTCAATCGGCATTGCCCAACGATGCATACCGAATCTGCCGCACCACCAGAAACCAAGGGTTCCCTCTGTTCTCTCTGTTGCCTTAATCTCATAGAGGTCAGCTCCGGTCTCATTGGCTGTCTCATATGCCACTTTCCTTGTGTAACCCATACGTGAAAAATAAACTACCAGCTGTTTCGTATCTGTTCCAACATTCGGATAGTCCTCCGGATGTACCTCAAAATGTTCCTGCTTGTAGAATATATTTGCTGCATATCCGGTTGCTGCCTGTGCCAGTCCAAAGAAGAAATAGATTGTTGACATGAAATTAAGTGGGAAGATTACAAATTGAATACAAATCCACAGCATCAGTGTCACACCAAACAATCCGCCTAGAAAGACCCCTTGTTTCTTCTTGGCAAGCAGCAATCCTGCTGCAACCAGATTCGGAATTCCATTCACGCATAAAAGTGCAATTCCCGGGAACAGAAAATCCTGAAATAAGTATTCGGCAAACGGCAGTACCTGAAAATAAGGAATGATCTCCTGCATTCCCATCAGGCTTCCATCTGTCTTAAGCAGCATGCAGGTTGCCCCGCCTACTGCTCCGATTCCGATAAACAAACACCAAAATATCAACCATTTTCTTGCAACTTCAAATCTGCTGTGCATCTTCTTCATTTCTCCTTCGTATCAAAACAATACTTTCTAAATAAAATATCATTTTCAGGAAGTCATAACAAGTTACATGTGTCACAAATCAAAATCACTTAATCACTAATTTATAATAAGTTCTTGCAGTCAGCAGATAGCTGACACCATAGAACACCATGAATACAACAATGACAATGCCGGTAGAAAGCAGGATGTTGCCTACATTATAAATATTCATCGCATAGAGCAGCTTCATTGTAAGCGGCAGCCCGACAAATGTATGAATAACAGCAGCTGCAAGTGGTAGTCCGAATACTAACAGTATCTGGCTCTTAATCGTACCTTTGACATCTTCTCTGCTCATGCCGACATTCTGCATGATATGGAAGCTGTCACTGTCCTCCATGCCCTCTGCAATCTGCTTATAATACATGATGAGCACAAGAAAGATTGTGAAAATCAGTCCGAAGAACACCCCGATGAAGAGCAGTCCTCCATTCATGGATTTCATCATACCCGTCCGGTCGATGATATTCTGCGTATAAGAATAGGTCGGCATATCCTTAGCCTTCTGATCAAGTGTACTTAAGAAGGCTTTACGTCCATCCTCAGGTCCATCAATATTCAGTAATATTTTATATATTCTGCCGTCTCCGCACAGCTTCGTTCTGACAGCTTCGTCCTGCACAATCATATAGTAGCGTCTGTTAGAGTAAGTATGCGGCTCCTTCGTATCAATCCTGAATTCAGACAGCTGCTTCTTAATCCGATAGGTATGTCCATCCCTGATTACATCAGAATATGCATAATCCATTGCCGTCGAAAAGAATAAAATTTCATCTGTTTCCAGTGTCTCAGCTGTTCCCTCAATTGCATTATATTCCTCTATCGTCAGAACATGAACCGGCATTTCATTATCCTGCAGTCCCGGCTCTGTATCGAGTCCCATGACATTACCCTCCTCTATTTCACTGAAGGAACCGTAATGATAAGCAATCTCATCCGTGATTTCAAGCTCGTTCTCCTTGGCTAATTCACTGATTTCGTCCTGAAAATCATCCATCTGTGCAGTATCTCCATAATGGAAGGAATACTCCCCGTCAAACGGAGAATCAAATGCCATAATATCATCTCCGCTGATAATCAGTGTCAGCGTACAAATCAGTGTAATCATAATCATGGTGCTGAAAATGCAGATATTGACTAAGCTTGAAGCATTACGCTTCATTCTGTAGAGCATTCCGGATACGGTGACAAAATGCGTCTTATGATAATAATAGTCTCTGCGTTTTTTTAATCCTCTCAGCATCGCAATACTGCCTGATGTGAACAGAAAATAGCTGCCGATGACCACCAGAAAGACCGAAAAGAAAAACCCAATAAAGATAAATGAATTCATCCTGGTTGTCAATGCCGTAAAATAGCCAAAGCCCAGAATCAGAATGCCGGCTATGGTATAGCCTGCCAGATGCTTCGGCTCCTTCTCGCCCCTCTGTCCGCTGCGCAGAAGCTCAGTCGGATTCGTCATGGTTACCTGCCACAGATTCGTGAGCAGATTGAGTATGGATACTATACCAAATAATATCAGTGTACCGGTCAGACTGCCCAGATCAGCTGTATATACCGCATCCTTAGGCATTCCCGCAGCATTGATCAGTACGAGGAAAATCAATCTGGAAAATGCCGTGGAAGAAATCAGTCCGATGAACATGGCACACAAATACATGCACAGTGTCTCTACAATCATCATCATTCCTACATGCTTCTTCTCCAGACCGAGTACCGTATAAAGTCCCAGCTCCTTCTTACGTCTCTTAATCAGAAAGCTGTTCGTATAGAACAGAAACGGAACAAGTATGATTGCAAGAAGTGCTCTGCCAATCACAAGAAGCATCTTCATATATCCCGCATAGGGCACGTTTTCTAATATTTGATTGCCAATAATGCAGCTGAATGTATAGTAAACTGCAACTGCCAGCGACATTGTTAATATATACGGCAGATAGACCACCTTATTACGCAAAATGGAGTTGACTGCCATCTTTGGCAGCAGACGCATCTTATTCATTCTCTGCGCATCCCTCCGTACTCTCCTGCTGTAATACTGTCAGGGTATCTGAAATTTTCGTATACATCTCTTCATTCGTAGCATTACCACGGTAAATCTGATGAAACAGACTGCCATCCTTGATGAACAGCACACGTCCTGCACATTTTGCTGCCTGAATGCTGTGTGTTACCATCAGTATCGTCTGACCGTCCTGATTGACCTTGGAGAAAATCTTTAAAAGGCTTCCTGCAGCCTTAGAGTCCAGTGCACCCGTCGGCTCATCTGCGAGCAGAATCTGTGGTTTTGTAATCAATGCTCTGGCTACAGCCGCTCTCTGCTTCTGTCCGCCTGACACTTCGTACGGATACTTTTCCAGCAGTTCCTTGATTTTCAGCTTATCAGCAAGCGGAGCGAGACGCTCCTCCATAATCTCCGGCTTGATTCCCTGCAGTACAAGCGGCAGGAAAATGTTATCCTTGAGTGAGAATGTATCCAACAGATTAAAGTCCTGAAATACAAAGCCAAGCTGGTCTCTTCGAAATGCCGATAATTCCTTCTGCTTAATCTGGCTAAAAGACTGGCCGTTTAACAGAATCTCTCCTTCTGTCGGTTTATCAAGTGACGCCAGAAGATTTAATAATGTGGTCTTACCGGAACCTGACTCACCCATGATGGCTACATATTCTCCCTGCTCAACAGTAAAGCTGACATTTTGAAGCGCCCTTACCTGATTGCCTCCGAATCGTGTTGTATATACTTTTCCTACATTTTTGATTTCCATTAATGACATGATGATGTCCTCTTTTATGCTTATACTTTATCAGAAAGAAAGGAAATGTGCCTTTACTCCGGCTTACATTTCCTCTGCGCAATCTTTCATTAATGTAAGAAAAGTGGTAGTCCCCTGATGTACCGCTGATTCTGTTCTGAGCTTGATTCCAAGCATATCTGCACTCTTCCTGCACAGATACAGTCCGATGCCTGTGGAACGTTTATCCATATGACCATTATAGCCTGTATAACCCTTATCATAAATTCTCGGAAGATCCTCTGAACGAATCCCGATTCCGGTATCCCTGATTGATAGCGTATAGGTCTTGTCTTCTTCATGACACGCAATCGTAATGCCGCCCTGATCTGTATACTTCACTGCATTTGATAGAATCTGTTCCAAAATAAAGGACAGCCATTTCTCGTCTGTAATCATTTCACAGGAGAAAGGTTCAAACTGAATAGAAAGCTTCTTCTCAATAAATTCTGTCTTAAATTGCTTCAATACCTGTTTTGTAATCTCGTAGACATCGCATCTTTTGATATTCAGGTCTGTCCCGTTATCCTGAAGTCTGATATACTGCAGTGCCATCCCTGCATATTGCTCTATCCTGAGAAGCTCCTGTGACAGCTGTGCCGTCTTCGTCTGATTCTCCATATTCTGCAGCATCAGTCGCATGGCTGCAATCGGTGTCTTAATCTGATGAACCCACAGTGTATAATAATCCTTCTCCTCACTCGTACGTGCCGTAAGTGTCTGTTCCAGCCGCTCACATCTTCCGTAAAGCTCCTGCAGCATTTCCTGATAAATAACCTCTGTCGCATCTCGTGCTTCCGGCAGACTGTCTACGGAATGCTCCAGCTCCTTTTGCGTCTTCACAAGTGATCTGTATTTTCTTCGATAGAAATACAGCGACAATATACACCAGATAAGAAAACAGAATCCGCACACCTGCAGTGTCACATACATCGGTCTCATACTCTCTCCAAATAAATAAGTACATATTGACAGAAGAGAGGTCATCACTAATACACTGCATAATACCGGACATTCTCTCTTAATCCATTTGCGAAATACATTCATAAATTGCTTCATGCGCCACTTCCGTTCTATATCTGGTCGATTATAATCTGGTTCTAAAAATCCTCAATCAGATAACCCTGTCCCTTTTTCGTCGTAATCAAATCTTCTTTTCCATACTCAGACAGCTTTTTTCTCAGTCTCGCCATATTCACTGCCAGCGTGTTATCATCCACAAAACAATCTCCATCCCATAGATGGTTCATAATGGATTCTCTTGTTACAATCTCGCCTCTGTGCGTAAATAGAATCTGCAGCATACGAAATTCATTTTTTGTCAGTTCCACCCTCTGCCCATTCACATCCATAGTACCGTTGGAGGTATTTAAGAGTACTCCCTTGCATTCCAGAAGTTCACTTTTTCCTTGATAGGAATAACTTCTGCGTAACATTGCCTGTACCTTGGCCGACAACACCTGAAAATCAAATGGTTTTGCAATGAAATCATCTGCTCCCATATTCATTGCCATGACAATATTCATATTATCATTTGCAGAGGAGACAAAAATAATTGGAATCTGTGATACCTGACGAATCTGTGTACACCAGTGATACCCATTAAAAAACGGCAGTGACACATCCATCAGTACAAGATGCGGAGAAAAGGAAGTGAACTCCTCCATAACCGCAGTAAAATCTGCAATCAGACCAACTTCAAAGTCCCATGACTGCAAATACTTACGGATTTCCTCTGCAATCACTCTATCATCCTCAACCAGTAAAACTTTATACTTCATAAATCACTTTTTCCTTTCAAGATTCATTGCCAACACTCCATGTGTTGTGTTACAATCAGGGGAGAGTTAATAAGGAGGGTTCATCATGCATCAAATCATACAACAACTCAATGATCTTGGCTGTGATACAAAGAGCGCAATCAATCGTTTGTTAGGCAATGAAGCGACTTACCTGACTTTCTTGGAAAAGTACAAAAAAACCTTTCGCGTTGCTGAATTAGGTGAATTGTTAAATCAGAAACAGTATCAGGATGCGTTTGACTGTGTTCACAATATTAAAGGTGCAGCAGGCAACCTTGGTCTGACTCCTCTTTACAGTGCTTCCAGCGTATTGACTGAAAAGCTAAGAGCGAAGGACTACACAGATCTGGAATCTGTTTATCAACAACTGTCAGATGCATATCGTGACTTTTTAGCAGCTGTTGAACAGCCGGAATCATGAGATTCCTCCGGACTTCTTCATTCGATGTTTGTTCTGATACATAATCTGGTCTGCACGTGAGATCACATCCCGCAGACTTTGATCCCTTGTTACATCAAAATATGCATATCCGCAGGCAACTGACATCCTTTGATCCAGATACTGCTCATTTGCCTGCCGCATATGTTCTTCTATCTGACGATTCAACTGTAAAAACAGTTCTTCAGACATATCTTTTGAGAGCATACAAAACTCATCTCCACCGATTCGATAAATCTTTCCACACTTTTCAAAAACCTTCAGTAAAATTCGACTCACCGTCCTGATGTAAAGGTCACCCATGCTATGCCCATAGAGATCATTGACATTTTTCAGATTATTCAAATCAAACATAGCCACAGAATACTTCTTCATCTCTTCTGCCGTCAGCGATGCCAAAGCCTCCTCATACGCCTTTCTGTTATAGGTCTCTGTCAGTCCGTCCCGTCTCGCGTCCTCACGAATCATGGTAGCCTGTCTTCCGACACCAATCAGTGTTATAGAATCCCTCAATACCATATATGCCAGCACGATAATATAAATCAACAGTCCCAGTCTAGAACATTTGGCTGAGTCAATCGTCGGATTTTGATAATAAAGTGCCGCGTCCAAAAGTACCGTAACCGCCACAAATATAATACATAATGCATGAAATAATACTTTCCTGCGTGCTTCTGCTGTTCCGGTGAGCAGGATTCTGACCGTCAGGAACATCACCCATACAGCACCAGCACAATAAATAATATGTGTGATGAACAGGGTTTCTCTGTAATCAGCGATTCCAAATACCTGTAGTGCTGTGGTTATCAAAAAATCTGATACACTCAAGATACACAGGATATCTACCAGCTTATTACCGGAAGTATTATAGAGATAACGGACAAATACCATAATCGGGATAAAGATCAGTTTCAAACTGATAAAGGTCAGGTAATTGAAGAAAAGATTCCGTCCAAACAACAAAATAAAAATCTGCGTTTCACAACCCGACCACAATGACAGCATAACCGAAAAAAATCCCAGCCAGATTACATATCGTGTGAAATGCAACTTCTTTCGTAAAAACAACAAGGCTATGACAATGCCCAAGCCTATGAACAGCATAATGATACAAAGAAAAAGAGAAAAGCCTGCGGAACTGATGATCACTCTTAATAAGTCCGCTTTCGTACCCCACATGAACTCTGGAATTCTGTCTGAGACATTCTGATATGCAGGCGTTAACTCAATACTGAGTTCTTTTCCCTGATATTGATTCTTCAGATCCACAATATTCCAAGCACTTCCGGTCGTTTTGCTCGGACTGTTCTCCGGTTTTGTAAGAGAATAAATCAACATGTCATCTACATATGCTTTTACTTGCATATGAGAAGTAAAAAAAGCAATGCTGCTACCATCCAAAGTTGCCTTTTGGGGCAGCGTACGGTTCAGACAGATGGTGGTTCCGTCCGGATTATTGATCTGTTTCGGAAGTTCCTCCGGCTGCAGCAGTTCGTCACCGCACTTTAATGTCCACTCTGTATCATATGTATAAACAGCACTTGTACTGAGTGGATTTTGGTTAATCGGGAAACGGACTCCCATATAGAACAAAAGTCCAAGCCCAATGATCAGTTCTGCCAAATAGAGCCATTTAAACTTCATCAGATATCCTCTCTTGAACGAAAGGCAGCAATACTGCACCACCCTGATGACATGTTACTGAATCATTATAAATCATAGCTTCAAAATCTTCAACCTATGTATTTCCACATTCGTATCTGCATATTTTCAGCTTTACTAGTATATCCGAAGATATAAAAAAGGAGAATCGTCTGTCCTATAGGACTTGAACGATTCTCCTTCTTTCTATTATTTTCTTAAATTCTAAGCATTAACGATCTGACCAAAGTCCGGCTTCAATGCTGCTCCACCGATTAATCCGCCGTCGATGTCAGGCTTGGAAAGAAGCTCTGCTGCATTACCTGCATTCATAGATCCGCCGTACTGGATACGAACTGCTTCTGCAGTCGGTGCATCATACATTTCAGCGATGCAGTCACGGATTGCTTTACATACTTCCTGTGCCTGATCAGCAGATGCTGTTTTACCTGTTCCGATTGCCCAGATCGGCTCGTAAGCAATGACAAGTGTCTTCACCTGATCAGCTGTAATTCCTACAAGATCAGACTTGATCTGAAGACGAATCCAGTCAAGATATGCGTCCATCTCTCTAAGCTCTAAGCTTTCACCACAGCAGAGAATCGGTGTAAGACCTGCTTCAAAAGCCTTCTTTACCTTTGCATTTAAGAATGCATCGTCCTCTTTGAAGTACTCACGTCTCTCTGAATGACCGATGATGACATACTCAACACCTGCATCCTTTAACATCGGAGCAGAAATCTCACCTGTGTAAGCGCCCTTATCTTCAATGTAGAAGTTCTCAGCACCAACCTTTACATTTGTACCCTTAACAGCTTCTGCTACAGGTACGATGTCGATTGCAGGTACACAGTATACTACGTCTACGTTATCGTTCTTTACTAAATCCTTTAATGTTGCGCAAAGCTCAGCAGCCTGGCTGGGAGTCATGTTCATCTTCCAGTTGCCGGCAATAATTCTTCTTCTTGACATATTATTATCCTCTTTTCTTTTTTACTTTTCAACGCTCAAAAATGCTTTGCATTTTCTCGCTTCGCTTCCGCGTCCTATCGTGGGTTGTGGGTAGGCAGATTTACAAATGCTTTTACGCATTCATTTTATTTGTTATCTGCAGCCATTACGCCCGGCAGTTCTTTTCCTTCCAAAAACTCTAAGCTTGCTCCACCACCTGTTGAGATGTGGCTCATCTTGTCTGCAAAGCCTAACTGGTTAACTGCTGCTGCACTGTCGCCGCCGCCGATGATTGTTGTTGCATCTGTATCTGCAAGAGCCTTTGCAACTGCGATGGTTCCCTTTGCAAGGATCGGATTCTCGAATACACCCATAGGTCCGTTCCATACAACTGTCTTAGCACTCTTGACTGCATCTGCATAGAGAACTGCTGTCTTTGTTCCGATATCAAGACCTTCCATATCTGCTGGAATCTTGTCAGCATCTACGACCTTAACTTCGATTTCAGCATCAATCGGGTTCGGGAAAGATGCAGCTACTGTTGTATCAACAGGAAGTAACAGCTTCTTGCCGAGCTTCTCAGCCTTCGCCATCATTTCCTTACAGTAATCTAACTTCTCAAGATCAACGAGTGAATTACCAACCTCATAGCCCTGAGCCTTTAAGAATGTAAATGCCATACCACCGCCGATGATCAGTGTATCGCACTTCTCAAGCAGGTTAGAGATAACATTTAACTTATCAGCAACCTTAGCACCACCAAGAATTGCTACGAAAGGTCTTACCGGAGTCTCTACTGCATTGCCAAGGAAGTCGATTTCCTTCTGCATTAAGTAGCCAACTGCACAGTTGCCGCCCTTCTTGCGAACGAACTCTGTAACACCTGCAACAGATGCATGTGCTCTGTGAGAAGAACCAAATGCATCACATACATAATCATCACACAGATCAGCAAGCTCTTTGCTGAATGCTTCGCCGTTCTTTGTCTCTTCTGCGCCACGGAAACGTGTATTCTGAAGAAGAACTACATCGCCATCCTTCATATCAGCTACAGCCTTAGTTGCTGCATCGCCTGTTACATTGTAATCAGCTACGAAGTTTACCTTCTTGCCAAGCTTCTCTGAAAGTCTCTCAGCTACAGGAGCCAGTGACTCACCTTCGTTCGGGCCATTCTTTACTTTACCAAGATGTGAACAGAGGATTACCTTGCCGCCATCCTTTAATAACTTATTGATTGTAGGAAGTGCTGCTACAATACGTGTCTCATCTGTAATCTTGCCGTCTTTTAACGGTACGTTGAAATCGCATCTTACAAGAACGCGTTTTCCGTTTGCATTAAAATCATCAACTGATTTCTTATTTAATCCCATGTTATTATCCTCCTATGATTGATTTATCTAATGAAGTTTCGTTTACGAAACTTCTGCGCCCGAGGTGGTCACTTTAGTGACATCTTCCACTCACCGAAGTGCGCATCTTCATATTTATATCATAGAAGTACTTCTCTATGATATAAATAAGGTCCGGCCCATTAGGCCGGACCCGTTAAGATCTTTTTCTCAAATGTTCAATCGAACTATTTCAGCTCTGAGAAGTATTTGATTGTTCTTACCATCTGTGATGTGTAAGAATTCTCATTGTCATACCATGAAACAACCTGTACCAGATTATCCTGACCAACCATTGTCTGTGTTGCATCGAAGATAGAACCATAGGTGCTTCCAACGATATCAGAAGATACGATTTCGTCTGTGTTGTATGCAAATGACTCTGTAGCTGCTGCCTTCATAGCTGCATTGATCTCATCCTTAGTAACTGACTTCTCTACTGTTGCAACAAGGATTGTTGTTGAACCTGTAGGGGTCGGTACACGCTGTGCAGAACCGATCAGCTTGCCGTTTAACTCAGGGATAACAAGACCGATAGCCTTAGCTGCGCCTGTTGAGTTAGGAACGATGTTTACTGCGCCTGCGCGAGATCTTCTGAGGTCACCCTTTCTCTGAGGACCATCAAGGATCATCTGATCACCTGTGTAAGCGTGAATTGTGCTCATGATACCTGACTTGATGCCAGCGAGATCATTCAGAGCCTTAGCCATAGGTGCTAAGCAGTTTGTTGTACATGAAGCTGCTGAGATAACCTGATCAGAAGCCTTTAACTCTTTGTGGTTTACATTGTAAACGATTGTAGGAAGATCGTTTCCTGCAGGAGCAGAAATAACAACCTTACGAGCGCCGGCATTTACATGAGCCATTGCCTTCTCTTTTGATGTGTAGAAACCTGTACACTCAAGAACTACGTCAACCTTTAACTCACCCCAAGGAAGATTGTTTGCATCTGCCTCTTTGTAAATTGTGATCTTCTTACCGTCAACAGTAATGGAATCATCACCTGCAACTACTGTATCAGCTTTTGCATACTTACCCTGTGATGAATCATACTTTAACAGGTGTGCTAACATTGCAGGACTTGTTAAATCATTGATTGCTACTACTTCATATCCTTCTGCACCAAACATCTGTCTGAATGCAAGACG
>JAUNSO010000107.1 GCA_030539165.1 bacterium | reverse complement strand
ACCAAGGGTGGGTATATGAATAGAAATTAAAAATCCGCAGGATACCTGATGGTGTCCTGCGGATTAAAAGTTTGATTAGCCAAAGTATCTCTTCAGCAGACCCTCGAAAGCCTTACCATGTCTTGCTTCATCGCGTGCCATCTCATGCACGGTGTCATGGATTGCATCCAGATTTGCTGCCTTTGCACGTTTTGCAAGATCAAACTTGCCTGCTGTAGCACCATTCTCTGCTTCTACTCTCATCTGAAGGTTTTTCTTGGTAGAGTCTGTTACGACCTCTCCCAGCAGCTCTGCAAACTTTGCTGCATGCTCTGCTTCTTCGTAAGCTGCCTTTTCCCAGTACATTCCGATCTCCGGATATCCTTCTCTGTGAGCCACTCTTGCCATCGCAAGATACATACCAACTTCTGAGCACTCTCCATTAAAGTTTGCTCTCAGATCCTCCAGTATATCCTCGCTGACTCCCTGTGCAACACCTACTACATGCTCTGCAGCCCACTGCATCTCACCACTCTGTGCCGTAAACTTTGATGCCGGTGCCTTGCACTGCGGGCAGAACTCCGGTGCTGCATCTCCTTCATGAACATAACCACATACCTGACATACATACTTCATACTCTGTTCCTCGCTTTCTCCATTTAATTGTCGCATAATTTTATATGATTCCGTTTATTATCTGTTATTTAACCATATCATATTTACATATTTATTTCCATTCATTTTCAACAAGTTTCTATCAGTCTCTATCAAATCTGATGTCTCATCTGAGCCGTTTCTAAATTGATCCGTGAAATGTTCTGGATATTACATCATTCTGCTGTTCGGGTGTCAGCTTGATAAAATTCACTGCGTATCCTGATACCCTGATCGTCAACTGCGGATAATTCTCCGGGTGCTTCTGTGCATCTAACAGAGTGTCTCTGTTCAGTACATTTACATTTAAATGATGTCCGCCTTCTGTTGCGTATCCATCTAACATTGTTACTAAGTTGTTTACCTGAGCTTCATTTGCCATCATAGTAATTCCTCCTTTATATGATTGTTTTATTTAATATTAGTAATGATTACTGTTTCTGTTTATAATATACCATCATCATATAAATTTGTCTATACCTTTTTATGTTTTTATTTGTGTACAATCATAGCAGTCACAAATAGCTCTGTTTCTCAGCTGTCTTCGTATTCACCGTACTCACAGCCAACATGACCGGCATCCATATCGTCGACCAATATCTTTCTGCCCCATACCTTACGATACAGTCTGACTCTGCCGACTCCGTTTCCGCCATTCCACAGGCGATTATGCCGTTTCATACCGTCCGGTGCTTCATAATTGATCCATAGCATATCTTCCTTCCGGCATTTAACCTCTGTATGCAAAACAGCTTTCCATGTCTGCTGCACTACATCCCATTGAATTTCATGCTCCGTTTCTTTGCATGAAAACTTCGTTTTGGACAACATCCAGAATTTCGAGAAATTAAACTCATACTCTGCACCTTCATAATAAAATGCTCCAAGTAATTTTCTATCAAGCGCCCAACTATAGATCTTAGGTCTTCCACCACCAATATCAAACACACTGTTTTCCAGTCTCTTGCCTGTTTTTCTGCTCACAAGATCATTGGAGGACAACCATACCCATGGAGAAGTAAAGTCTCTGCCCCAGTTCTTGTCTGCATATCCATATGATGTTTCAGGTTTGACAAGATAGCGTTCTCCATCCAGTATCACATATCCGCTATACTGTGTCTTCATTCCCTCTGCATGCCAATACATTTCAAAGGCTTTCATTGCCCTAAAAAATTGACCGGCACCATATCCGACATTGAACGTGATCTGCTTGTCGAGCCTCAGATCCCATTCCATGCTTCCTGCATCGCTCATGTATTCCGGATGTGCAGCAACTTCTGCCTCCTGCATCTCCACATTTCCTTTCAGGAGGTTCTCAGATGCATAGCAGTCCTCCGCTTCTATGGCATATGGAGTACCGTGGGCTATCCGGACATGCTTCCATGCAAAGAACCGATGCAGCTGTTTGTGTTCTCTTCCCCAGCAGCCTGCTTTGACCATCAAATAAGAAGGTTTGTCTCCGTCCTTCTGATTCTCCGGCAGCTGCCCAAATACCGGAGTGCTCCTGCCGTATGCGGGATTGCACAGATAATATTCTATAAAAAATGATCTTTCTTCTCCGGTTTTCTCATGATATGCTGTAAATGAATGCCACCACCAGTCATATCCTTTGATATTAAGACTTCTGTTGAGCATATATTGGTTTCTTGATAAATCGTGTCTGTTGAACATTTTACTGCCCCCTTTGAATAACTATATTATATAAAAAGAGTATGACAAATGCCATACTCTTTTTGTGATATGCAGATAGAACAGGCTCTGTGATTATGCCTTCTTCTGTTTCTTATTGATAACCTCAAAGATAACTGCTACGAGCAGTACAAGACCCTTAACGATCTTCTGCCAGTCTGTATCCACGCCCATGATACTCATGCCCTGATTGATGACACCGATCAAAGTCGCACCAATGATCATGCCCGGAATGGTACCGGAACCGCCGTATGCAGATGCTCCGCCGACGAAACAGGAACTGATCGCATCCATTTCATAGTTCGTACCTGCAGTTGGTGTTGCTGACGAAAGACGAGCCATCGTAATCATCG
Organism: bacterium; assembly: GCA_030539165.1. Lineage (GTDB taxonomy): Bacteria > Bacillota > Clostridia > Lachnospirales > Lachnospiraceae > JAAYYM01. The sequence continues at coordinate 992 of JAUNSO010000107.1, read as the reverse complement.
TTGTGACCGCTGACAGGAACGCCATGTTAATATAGGCTATAAAGAATATTTTTCTGGTATCAACACCTGACATCTTAGCCGCCTCAACATTGCCGCCAACTGTGTAGAAATGTCTTCCCAGGATTGTCTTGGATGCTATAAAGTTATAAATCAACATAATAGCAGCAATCCAAATCAGAATAAACGGAATACCCTTATACATAGCCAGTTTGATTACTACAAAGAGAACAACTGCACAGATCAGAACCGTCTTAATGATTGACTTAGAAAGCGCATCCAATTCATATCCCTTTTTCTTTCTGTTTGCGCGATTCTTAAGTTCTACAAAAATAATCATTGCACATACAATCAAACCGATCAAGAGACATAGGATATTTAACTTGGTCTTACCGATTGTAATATTAATAAATCCCAGAATATCAGGTAAATATCCGTTGAACAGATTGGAAAATGCAGGCGGGAAGTTTGAAATCGTCAGTCCTTTTAAAACAACATTTCCAAGTCCTCTGAACATCAGCATACCTGCCAGAGTCGTGATCCATGGAGGAATATTCATATATGCAATCCAAAAGCCTTGCCATACACCAATGATAATACCGATTAATATCATGCACAGCATGGACAGCCAGATTGGCCAACCCCATGTAACCAGCATGGTTCCTCCGACTGCTCCGATAAAGCAGACGATACTACCGGGCGACAGATCGATATTTCCTCCTGTCAGAATACAATACAGCATACCGGTTGCTAATACGAACACATATGCATTCTGTGCAATCAGGTTGTTAATGTTAGATGCCTGTAATATCTTACCGCCTGACATGATGGTAAAGAATATGACAACCAGCACCAATACAATTGTCATTGCGTACTTTCTGATTCCCTCAACTAATTTTCCCATTATGCTTCTCCTTCTCCTCTTCCATTATTTAATATGTGGGACATGATGACTTCCTGAGTTGCTTCTTCCCTGCTCAGCTCTCCGACCATCT